>NZ_SDOY01000139.1 GCF_004117935.1 Streptomyces roseicoloratus
TTCCAGGTCTCCCCGACCACGGCCCAGCGGTGGGCCAGCCGCTACCGGCAGCTCGGCGAGGCAGGCATGCGCGACCGCTCGTCCAGGCCGCACCGCAGCCCGCGTCGGACTCCGACCCGCACCGAGCGCCGGATCATCAAGGTCCGTGTCCTGCGCCGCTGGGGACCGGCCCGCATCGCCTACCTGCTGCGACTGAACCCATCCACAGTGCACCGAGTCCTGATGCGCTACAAGCTGGCTCGCCTGGCCCACCTCGACCGCGCCACCGGACGGGTCATCCGCCGCTACGAACGGTCCGAGCCAGGCGCGTTGATACACGTGGACATCAAGAAGCTCGGCAACATCCCCGACGGCGGCGGACACAAGACCCTGGGCCGCCAAGCCGGCCGCAAGACCCGCTCAGGGGCCGGCTACAGCTACCTGCACAACGCCGTCGACGACCACTCCCGCCTCGCCTACAGCGAGATCCTCACCGATGAGAAGAAGGAGACCGCGACCGCCTTCTGGACCCGGGCCCAGGCGTTCTTCGCCCAGGCCGGGGTCACGGTCCAGCGGGTGATGACCGACAACGGTTCCTGCTACCGCTCCCGCGACTGGCGCGACCTGCTCACCGCGGCCGGAATCACCCACAAGCGAACCCGGCCCTACCGGCCGCAGACCAACGGCAAGGTCGAACGCTTCAACCGCACCCTGCTCGACGAGTGGGCCTACGCCCGCCCCTACCACTCAGAGCAGGAACGACGCGACACGTTCCCCGGCTGGCTGCACACCTACAATCACCACCGCGGACACACCGCGCTGAAGGGCAAACCACCCGCCAGCCGCGTCCCCAACCTCACAGGGCAGTACAACTAGGGCGTGTGGCGAAAGGAGCGTCGCCTGCCCGAAGGGCAGGCCCGGTGGTGTCCGATGCGTGCGATCACAAGGCGGAGGGTCGCCCCGATACCTGATGTATCGGGGCGATCCCGACAACGCGGCGTGCGTGCGTGCCGGGCGCCGCCGGGCAGACGGGACTTCCGGCACACGCCCTGGGAGCGTCCGACGTCCGCCGCGCGAGCGGCAGGCCGCCTTCCCCCGGACCAGGAGCTGCTGGCACGCTTCCCCATGTCCAGTGCCCAGCCCTGACCATTCGGGCTCTCATCCCGGGGATTCCCTTTGTCTGCCACCGATCCGTACGTGGTCGCCGTCGCGCCGAACGTCCATGCCTTCGTCCAGCCCGACGGGGGCTGGTGCCTGAACAACGCCGGCTTCGTCGGCGACGGGCGCGAGTCGTTGCTCGTCGACACCGCCGCCACCGAGCGCCGGGCCGGGCTGCTGCGCGCCGCCGTCCTCGACGCGGGCCTCGCCCTGCCGCGCACGATCGTCTCGACCCACCACCACGGCGACCACACCTACGGGAACGGTGTATTCCGGCCCGAGGCCCGGATCGTCGGGCACGAGAACTGCCGCACCGAGCAGCTGGCCGCCGGGCGGCAGCTCCATCTGATCTGGCCGCAGACCGATTTCGGCGAGGTGGAGATCCTGCCGCCGGACCTCACGTACGGCGACCGCCTCACCCTGTACGTCGGGGAGATCGAGGTACGGGTCGTCCACCCGGGTCCCGCGCACACGACCGGCGACTCGATCGTCCATCTGCCCGAGCAGGGCGTGGTGTTCACCGGCGACCTGATCTTCCACGGCGGCACGCCGTTCCTACCGATGGGCTCGCTGGCCGGTTCGCTGCGCGCGCTCGACCTGCTGCGGTCGCTGGACGCGCACACGGTGGTGCCGGGGCACGGCCGGATCACTGACCCGTCCGCGTACGACGCGACCGAGCGCTACCTGCGCTGGGTGAGCGAACTGGCGGCCGAGGGCCACGCCAAGAGCGCCACGCCGCTGGAGACGGCGCGCGCGGCGGAGCTGGGCGAGTTCGCGGCGTGGCAGGAGGGCGAGCGCCTGGTCGCCAACCTGCACCGCGCGTACGCGGAGCTGGACGGTCTGCCGGAGGGTCACCCCCTGGACGCGGCGGCCGTGTTCGGAGACATGGCGGCGATGAACGGCGGCATGCCGGTGGCCTGCCACGCGTAGGCGGCGGCTCGGCGGATCGGGGCGGGGGTGGTCCCGACGCGGGACCGGGGCCCTGTCCGGGGGCCGGCCCGGGGCATGTCCGGGGCCGGCCCGGGGGGGGGGCCAGGCGGCCGGCCCACGGGCGGCGCCGGTCCGGGCAGCTGTCGGGGGCAGACGGAGCTGGCTCGGCGTGGTCGCGTCCCCCAGGCCGGCGAAGAGCCGGGACCGCCGGACGGCCGAGGGCCCGAAAGGCCGAGACCGCCGGACGGCGGAGGTGTCGGAGGACCGAGGGCTTCGGTCGGGCACAGCGCCGCCCCCGGCCCACGCCGCGCGGCCGCAGCGGCGCGCCCGCGCCCGGGTCGGCGTACACCCTGGACGACATACCGACTGGTCGGTCATCATGAGCGGGACGCCGATCCCGGAGGTACGACCGCATGACCACCGCCCCGTCCGGTTCCCCGCCGCCCGGTCTCGACCCCGAGCGGCTGCGCCGGTTCCTCGACCGCGAGCGGCCCGGCCTCGTCGCGGGTCCCCTCACCGCCCGGCTGATCGAGGGCGGGCGCTCGAACCTCACGTACGTCGTGACCGACGGCTCCGCCCGGTGGGTCGTCCGCCGCCCGCCGCTCGGTCACGTCCTGGCCACCGCGCACGACATGCGCCGCGAGCACCGCGTGATCAGCGCCCTGGGTCCCACCGCCGTACCCGTGCCGGAAGCGGTGCTGCTGTGCGAGGACGAGTCGGTGCTCGGAGCGCCGTTCTACGTGATGGACTTCGTCGAGGGCACCCCGTACCGCACCGCCGCCGAACTGGCCCCGCTCGGCCCCGAACGCACCCGCGCCGCCGTCCTCGGCCTGGTCGACACCCTGGTCGACCTGCACGCCGTCGACCCGGCCGCCGTCGGGCTCGCGGACTTCGGCCGGCCCGAGGGCTTCCTCGACCGGCAGCTGCGCCGCTGGGGCAAGCAGCTCGCCGCCTCCCGGGGCCGCGAGCTGCCCGGCATCGACGAGCTGCACGCCGCCCTCGGCCGCGCGCTGCCCGTCTCCCCCGCCGCCACCGTGATCCACGGCGACTACCGCCTCGACAACGTCCTGATCGGCGCGGACGACCGCATCAAGGCGGTCCTGGACTGGGAGATGTCCACCCTCGGCGACCCGCTCACCGACCTCGGCCTGCTGGTCATGTACAGCACGCCGCTGGACGTCCCGGACTCGCCCGTCTCCACCACCGCGACCACCGCGGGCCACCCCGGCACCACCGAGCTGATCGCCCGCTACGCCGAGCGCTCCGGCCGGGACGTCGGCGCCCTCGCCTGGTACACGGCCTTCGCGTGGTTCAAGCTCGCCGTGATCCTCGAGGGCATCCACTACCGCTACACCCTCGGGCAGACCGTCGGCGCCGGCTTCGACCGCATCGGCGAACTCGTCCCCGTCTTCATCGAGCACGGCCTCACCACCCTCCGGGGGTCCGGGGAGTCCCACGCACCGCACGAGCCGCGAGAAGGCCAGGAAGGCTGATCCTCATGCACTTCGCATTCGACGCCCGCACCGAAGAGCTGCGGGCGAAGCTCCTCGCCTTCATGGACGAGCACGTCTATCCGGCCGAGGCCGTCGCCGCGGAGCAGCGGGCCGCGCTCGCCTCGCCCTGGGACACCCCGCCGGTCGTCGAGGACCTGAAGGCGGAGGCCCGCCGCCAGGGACTGTGGAACCTCTTCCTGCCGGACGAGGAGTACGGCGCCGGACTCACCAACCTCCAGTACGCGCCGCTCGCCGAGATCACCGGCCGCAGCCCCCACCTCGCGCCCACCGCCCTCAACTGCGCGGCCCCCGACACGGGGAACATGGAGGTGCTCGCCCAGTTCGGCGACGAGGCGCAGAAGAAGCAGTGGCTCGAGCCGCTGCTCGCCGGCGAGATCCGGTCGGCCTTCGCCATGACCGAGCCCGAGGTGGCCTCCTCGGACGCCACGAACATCGAGACCCGGATCCGGCGGGACGGCGACGCGTACGTCATCAGCGGTCGCAAGTGGTACATCTCCGGCGCGATGAACCCCGACTGCCGGGTCTTCATCGTCATGGGCAAGACCGACCCCGACGGCTCCGACATCCGGCGCCAGCAGTCGATGGTCCTGGTCCCCCGCGACACCCCGGGTGTGCACGTGCGCCGCGCCATGCGGGTGTACGGCTTCAAGGACCACGACCACGGCGGGCACGCCGAGGTGGTGTTCGACGACGTCCGCGTACCGGCCGCCCACCTGATCGGCGAGGAGGGCGGCGGCTTCGCCATCGCCCAGGCCCGCCTCGGACCGGGCCGCATCCACCACTGCATGCGGCTGATCGGCATGGCCGAGCGGGCCGTGGAACTGATGTGCCGGCGCGCCGTGTCCCGGCACGCCTTCGGCAAGGCGCTCGCCCAGCAGGGCGTGGTGCAGAACTGGATCGCGGACGCCCGGGTGACGATCGAGCAGCTGAGGCTGCTCGTCCTGAAGACGGCCTGGCTGATGGACACCGTCGGCAACCGCGGCGCGCACACGGAGATCCAGGCCATCAAGATCGCCACCCCGCGCGCGGTCGTCGACATCATCGACAAGGCCGTGCAGGCGCACGGCGCCGGCGGCGTCTCGCAGGACTTCCCGCTCGCCGAACTGTGGGCCGCGGCCCGCACCCTGCGCCTCGCGGACGGCCCGGACGAGGTGCACCAGCGCTCACTCGCCCGGCGCGAGCTGAAGAAGTACCTCTGACCGCTGACCTGGCCTCTGGCCTCGGAGCGCTGACCGCTGACCTCGGACCTCGGAGCGCTGGCCTCGGAGCGCTGGCCGCCGACCTGGCGGTCAGCTCTCTCGGGTGTGGCTACTGGCAACCGGCCTACGGCAATTGACCTCTGGCAACTGACCTCTCGTGCGGATGTGTACCGGAGTCGACGGGCTACGCGTGCCGGTCGCTCAGGGCGTCGCCGCCCTCCGTGACCCGCACCGCCGCGACCGCGGGTGCCTCCGCGGCGGCGGGCTCCGGGTCGGAGCCGTCTCCCCCGCGTGGGGGAGACGACGTTCCCTTTACGGGCGCAGCGCGCGCAGCAGCAGGTCGGCGAGGTGGTCGGCGACCTGCTGCGGGGTCAGGGGGCCGTCCGGGCGGTACCAGGTCGACAGGTGGTGGACCGAGCCGAAGTGGTAGTCGACCACCAGGTCGGCGGGCGTCGCGCCGGAGAACACGCCGGACTTCTGGCCCTCCTCGATCAGCGCCCGGAACCGCTCGTGGTAGCGGCGCCGTTCGGCCCGTACCTGCTTGTTCTTCTCCGGGCTGAGGTGGTGCATGGAGCGGAAGAAGATCGCCGCGTCGTCGAGGTTCTCGATCGTGGTGACGACCACGTCGGCGGCGGCGGAGCGCAGCCGGTCCTCGACCGGCGCGTCGGCGTCCGCGAAGGCGTCGAGCCGCTCCTGCTGGAGGCGCAGCACGCGGGCGTAGACCTCCTGGAGCAGGTCCTCCTTGGAGCCGAAGTAGTGGTAGAGGGCGCCCTTGGTGACGCCCGCCGCCTCCACGATCTCCTGGACGGAGGTCCGGTCGTAGCCCTGCTCGGCGAAGAGCCGGGTGGCGGCGGCGAGGAGCCTCTGGGGGACGGGGGTGCCGTTCCCGTCCGTCGTCCTGGCCATGCTGGGCCGCCTTTCCTTCACGCTGGTGACGCTCGTGCTGCTGGTGTTCCCCTGCCGGGACCGCGGGTCCCGCCCGAGGATCTTCCCACTTGTCGCCGCGGACGGCTCCGGCAGGACCACGACCCGGTGCGGGGAACGTGCGCGGCGGGCCGCCGTCCGCGGCGGCCCGTACGCCTCGTCCGGCCCGGCCGGAAACCGGCCTCCCGGGTCACGTCATGCGCCGGCGCCTTCCCACTTCCGCTGGATGTGGTTCATGTTGCCGAGCCACCGCTCGGGGTCGGTGGCCCTGGCCCGGTAGTAGTCGGCCACCTCGGGGTGCGGCAGGACGAGGAACCGGTCGTCGGCCATGGCGTCGAAGAGGGCATCGGCGACGTCCTCGGGTTCGATGGCGGTCGGCGCGAGCACGAGCTCGCCCGCCGCTCCGGCCGCGGTGAGCATGTCCGTACGCACGCCCTGCGGGCAGATGGCGTGGACCTTGAGGCCGCGGTGGCGGTAGCTCAGCGAGAGCCACTCGGCGAAGGCGTACGCACCGTGCTTGGAGACGCTGTACGGGGCGGCGCCGACCATGGTGAGCAGTCCGGCGGCGGAGACGGTCGAGACGAAGCGGCCGCTGCCGCGTTCCAGCCAGTCGGGCAGCAGGGCGCGGGCGGCGCGGACGTGGGCCATCACGTTGACGTCCCAGGCGGCCGCCCACACGTCCTCGTCGGCGGAGGCGTCGCCGGGCGAGGCGAGTCCGGCGTTGGCGCACCAGACGTCGACGGTGCCGCCCAGCGCGTCGCGGGCCTCCTCGATGACGGCGGAGGCGTCGCCGGACACGGCGAGGGCGCCGATGTCGTCGGCGACGGCCTTGGTGCGGCCGGGGTCGAGGTCGTTGACGACGACACGCGCGCCCTCGGCGGCGAACCGCCGGGCGATCGCGGCCCCGATGCCGCCGCCCGCGCCCGTGACGACCACTCCCGCACCCCGCACCGCACTCATCCCGGCCCACCTCTCGCTCACGGTTGTGCGGGCAGACTAACCGGTCGGTATGGAGTCGGGGAAGGGTCGCGGTACCCGGGGCGGGGAGCAGGACGCGGGCGGGGTGCCGCGGTACGCCTCGTTCCGTGGGGAGCGTCGCGGCGCTAGCGTGCGTGGGCATGTCACGGAAGGCGATCAAGGAGGATTCTTCATGAGCCTGTCCAGACGGGGCCTGCTGGCCGCGAGCGGTGCGCTCGGAGCGACGGCGGTGACGGCAGCGACGGCGGGGGCCGGGCCGGCCGCCGCCGACGCGCCGCCCGGCCGGGGCCGCCGGGTGCGCACCGGCTTCGAGCGGCTCGCCGCCGAGGGTTACGCGCAGCTCGCCGGCCGGCGGGTCGGCGTGGTCACGAACCCGACCGGCGTCACCGCGGACGCCCGGCACATCGTGGACGTGATGCACGCCGACGCGCGCGTCGACCTGGTCGCCGTCTTCGGGCCGGAACACGGCTTCCGCGGCACCGCCCAGGCGGGCGGTTCGGAGGGCCGCTACGACGACCCGGCGACCGGACTTCCCGTCTACGACACGTACCTGAAGAGCGGTCAGCCGCTCGCGGACGTCTTCACCGCCTCGGGAGTGGACACGGTCGTGTTCGACATCCAGGACGTGGGCGCCCGCTTCTACACGTACATCTGGACGCTCTACGACTGCATGGTCGCCGCCTCGCTCGCGGGCAAGCGCTTCGTGGTCCTCGACCGGCCGAACCCGGTGACCGGGCGGACCGCGCTCGGCCCGGTCCTGGACCGGGCGTTCGCGACCTTCGTGGGCCGCGAACCCATCGCGCAGGCGCACGGGATGACGGTGGCCGAGCTGGCCCGGCTGTTCAACGGCGAGTTCCTGGCGAAGCCGGTGCCGCTGGAGACGGTCGCGGTGAGCGGCTGGCGGCGCCAGGACTTCTTCGACGCGACCGGGCTGCCGTGGGTACCGCCGAGCCCCAACATGCCGACGCCCGACACGGCGCTCGTGTACTCCGGCACCTGCCTCTTCGAGGGCACCAACCTGTCCGAGGGCCGCGGCACCACCCGCCCGTTCGAGCTGCTCGGCGCGGAGGGGATCGACGGCCGGTGGGCGGAGGCGGCGAACGCGCTCGGCCTGCCGGGCGTCCGCTTCCGGGAGGCGTACTTCGCGCCGACGTTCTCGAAGTTCCAGGGCAAGACCGTCGGCGGGGTGCAGCTGATGGTGCACGACCGCGACGCCTTCGACCCGGTCCGCACCGGCGTCGCGCTGCTGGTCACGGCGCGGCGCGCGTGGAGCGGCTTCGCCTGGCGCCCGGACAACTGGATCGACAAGCTGACCGGGTCGGCCCGCGTGCGCACGCTGATCGACGCGGGCGCGACGGCGGACGAGGTGGTCGCCGCCTGGGAAACGGACCTCGCGGCGTTCCGCGCGGTGCGGCGGAAGTACCTGCTCTACCGCTGAGGCGACGGGGAGCGTCCTTCTGCCGCCGGGGACCGACAGGGAGTGTTCGCCTACCGCCGGGGAGCCAACAGGGAGTGTTCACCTACCGCCGGGGGGCCAACAGGGAGGTTCCCTACCGCCTGGCAACAACAGGGAGCGCGTCCCACACCGGCCGGGGAACACCGGAGAGCGCCCCAAACCCGCCCGGGAACAACAGAGAGCGGCCCACACCGGCCGGAGAACAACAGTGAGTGCGCGTCCTACCCCTACGGGATCAAGGGGGCTGGCACCAGGGAGAGATCGGGTGGGACCCCGATGGTCCCGCCCGGTCTCCGGGGCGAAGCTGAGACCATGAAACGTCGCGCACTTCGCTTATCCGTGCCGGGCCTCGTGGCCGCGCTGTGCCTCGGCCTCATGGCGCCGGCCGCCGCGGCGGCGGGTCCCGCCCCGACACCGGCGGCGGCGAGGTCCGCTCCGGCTCCGTCGGCGGCGGGCTCGCTCCCGCCGTCGTCCACGGTCACGGACCCTGCCCGTGAACTCGCGGTCACGGCCCGTCCCTTCGAGCACACCCGCACGCTGGAGAGGATCGTCGGCGACGCCAAGGTCGTCGGCGTCGGCGAGGCCACCCACAGCTCCGCCGAGTTCTTCCGCGCCAAGCACCGGATCTTCGAACACCTCGTGGAGCACCAGGGGTTCACCACCTTCGCCCTGGAGGCGAACTGGAGCACCGGCCTGCTCGTCGACGACTACGTGCGCTTCGGCAAGGGCGACATACGGAAGATCATGCGGGACGAGTTCCGTAACGCGTACGCCTTCTGGAACACCGACGAATACCTCGACCTCTTCCTCTGGATGCGGCAGCACAACCTGCGCCACCCGGACCACCAGGTCCGGTTCATGGGCAACGACCTCGGCTACGCGGGCCCGAACCTCTTCGACGAGGTCACCGGCTACGTGGCACGGACGCGGCCCGCGCTGCTCCCCCGCTTCCACGGGCTGTACCGCGCCTCCCGGCCGTCCGGCGGCGACGTCGACGCCTGGATGAACGCCTACCTGGTCCGGCCGCTCGCCGAGCGGCGGGCGATGGCGGCCGACGTGAACCGGGCACTCGCCCTCCTGGAGCGGCAGAAGCCGCCCGCGCGGGACCGCGCCGCCCGTGAGGCGCACGCCTGGGCCGTGCAGCACGCCCGGGTGATAGCCCAGGTCGGCACGGAGTACGCGTACGACCTCACCTCGGAGGAGCACGTGGGCGAGGCCATGCTCTACCGCGACCGGGTCATGGCCGAGAACACCGTGTGGTGGCAGCGGCACACCGGCGACCGGATGGTGCTGTCCGCGCACAACGCGCACGTCGGCTACGAGACGACGATGCCCGAGCAGTACCCGCGCATGCAGGGCGCCTTCCTGCGGGACGCGCTCGGCCGGGACTACGTGACGATCGGCGCGGCGTTCGGGCGGGGCTCGTTCAACGCGCACGACACGGGGACGCCGGGCGAACCGGTCCGGGTCTTCTCCGTGGGCCCGCTGGGTCCGGACAGCAACGAACACGTCCTGGACCAGGTCGCCTCGCGCCCCTTCCTGCTCGACCTGCGCACGGCCACGCCGGCCGCGCGGGAGTGGCTGGGCGTGGCCCGGCCGACCCGGGCGGCGGGCACCGCGTATCCCTGGGTGGGCGACACGGCGCCCGTACGGCTCGCCACCGCTTACGACGCGGTCGTCTACTTCCCGGAGATATCGGCGGCGCGGCTGCGCGGCTGACGACTGGCCATCCCCCGGCCCGGGCAGAATCCCGGAGCCAACGGCGTACCTCGACGCGGAGGGACGGGCCCATGACGGTGACGAGTGTCGAGCCGTACCGCGAGGTGGACTTCGACAAGGACGGCGACGGCCCGGGCGGCCAGGCGGAGGCGCTCGCCTCCCTGGCCCGCCGGGGATGCACGGACCTGGTGCTCTTCACGCACGGCTGGAACAACTCGCGGTCGGTCGCGAGCGGCCTCTTCGACCGCTTCTTCGCCCCGTTCCCCGGGGTGACCGGCGGCGGGAGGCGGCTCGGGTACGCGGGCCTGGTGTGGCCGTCGATGATGTTCTCGGACGAGCGGACGCCGGACTACGCGGCACTGGCGGCGGTCGCCCCCGGCCGGACGGCGACGGTGTCCCGGATCGCGGAGCTGCTCGCGGAGGAGCCGGCGGACGAGGAGGCCTTCGCCGAGTTCGCGGGCCTGCTCAGGGAGCTGACGGGCATCGCTCCGGCGGGGCAGGCGGATCCGGCGGGACTGGTCGCGGCCGAGGTGCCGGCGTTCCTGGCCGCCGATCCGCTGACGGTGTACGCGATGTTCGCCGACGCCCGGGAGGCGGAGGCGGAGGCGGCGGGAACGGGGGCGGAGGCAGGAGCCCATGCGGCCACCGAGGGCATGGCCGGGGCGGCGGCGGGCCCGGGCGTGGGCGGGCCGGGGGCCGAGTCGCTGTTCGGCGGCGATCGGGTCAAGCGGCTGTGGAAGGGTGCGAAGGAGGCGCTCCGCCAGGCGACGTACTTCACGATGAAGCGCCGGGCGGGCGTCGTCGGGGAACGCGGGCTCGGTCCGCTGCTGGGTGACCTGGGCCGCCGGGCCCCAGGGCTGCGGGTCCACCTCGTGGGCCACAGCTTCGGCGCGCGGCTCGTCGCACACGCCTTACGGGGGCTGCCGGCGGACGTTCGCACCGTGAAGTCGGTGACGCTGCTTCAGGGTGCGTTCTCGCACTACGCCTTCGCGGACCGGCTGCCGCACGACCGGGGCCGGCGCGGCTCGCTCGGCGGTCTCCAGAGCCGGGTCGACGGACCGGTGGTGGCCTGCCACTCGCGCCATGACACGGCACTGAGGGTGTTCTACCCGCTGGCGTCCCGGCTCGCCCGGGACGACGAGTCGCTGCTCGGCGACGACCGGCGCTGGTGGGCCATCGGCTACGACGGCGTCCAGGCCGTCCCTGGCACGACCGTCCGCACGCTCGGGGCCGCGCTGCGGGACGGAGTGCCCGCCGCGGGCTGTGTGAGCGTGGACGCGGCACAGGTCGTGAGCGAGCACAGCGACATATGCCACGCGGACCTGGCCCGCCTGGTGGCCCGAGCGGGCCGCCTCGCCTGACCGCCGCCCCGCCCGCGACGCCCGTCCTGCCCGTCCTGCCCGTCCTGCTCACAACGCCCCTTCCCGCTCACAACGCCCCTTCCCGCTCACAACGCCCGCGTGGCCCCCGCGTCATCACGCCCGCCCGCGGCGCGCCCGGCGGTCAGCTGCCGGCCACGGTGGCCGGATGACCGGTCCTCCGTGTCCCGTGAGCGGGGGCCGGTGTCCGGATGGCCGGGTTCCGCCGGTCGATGGAACAGGAAGCGCCGCTCGTTCGTCCCTCTCATATCGCCGGAGTGCTAGCGACGGAGGTGGCAGACGATGGCCGGGTTCCGGAGTCTCGCGAGACAGGTCCGCGATCCGGGGTGCGACACGGCGTTGCGAAGGTATTCGCTGCGCAAGTGCCTGGAGCGGTTCGCGCCCTACGGTCACCGGGCGACCTGGGACCACCTGTGCCGTAGGCACGGGTTCGGTCCCGAGGACCGGGAGGCCGATCCGAGCCGCCTGGTGGCCGCGCTCGACGAGCTGGAGGCGGCCCGCTCGGTATGGCTCGCGTACGAGAGGGAGTTCGCCGAGCGGCGGCGGCGCGAGAAACACGGCGGACTGCGCCGGCCCGGCGGGCTCGACGAGTGGCACCGCAGGATCTGGGGCGGCAACGGGGTGGCCCGCTGCGACGACCCGGCGCGCCATCCGTCACAGCCACTGCCGGAGGTGGTGCGCCGGCTGGTGGACGCGTTGCGGAACGGGCCGGGCGAGCACTGCCCGGTGTGCGCGGGCCCGCGCATCGAGTGGCGGTCGGAGCTGCGGGACGAGCCGTGGTTCGGGCCGGTGTGCGAGGACTGCGGGGTGCTGATACCGCGGGGTCTGCTGACGGCCCGGGCCCTGGCCAGGACCCGTGGTGACGTGTCGGTCCGGCTGGCCTCGGTGGCCTGATGCTCCAGGTGTGTCTCAACGGGGGCCGCGGGCCCGGGGACGCGGCCGGGGTGCCGATGTCGCCGGTCGCGATGGCCGAGGCGGCGGCCGCGTCGGTCGCCGCGGGCGCGGACGAGGTGCACGTCCACCCGAGGACGCCCTGTGGTGGCGACACGCTGTCGCCCCGGGTGCTCGCCGACACGCTGGCCGCGGTCCGCGCGGCCGTGCCCGCCGGCGTGCCGGTGAGTGTGACGACCGGCGCCCGCGCGGAGCCCGACCCGGTGCGCAGGCTCGCCCGGGTGCGGTCCTGGACGGTGCTGCCGGACCGCGCGACGGTGATCTGGCACGAGCCCGGCGCCGAGGCCCTCGCGACGGCGCTGCTCGACAGGGGTGTGGCCGTGGACGCGGTGCTGCGGCAGGGCACCGACGGCCCGGCGCGCTTCCTGCGTTCCTCCCTGGCCCCGCGTGTGCCGCGGATCGTGGCCGCGGCCGGGTCGGAGGAGGCGGCGCTCGCCCTCCTCGCGATGTTCGCCCGCTCGCCGCACACCCGCCCGGTCCTGCTCCACGGACGCGACGGCGCGGCCTGGCCGCTCTTCCGGCTGGCGCGCCGGCTCGGGCTGGCCGCCCGCACCGGCCTGGAGGACACCCTGCTCCTCCCGGACGGCACACCGGCCCGCTCCAACGCTCAGCTGGTCTCGGCGGCCCTCGGCGAGTCCGCCGCCGCGGCGACCGTCTCGTCGTAGGCGAGCCGGCGCTTCTCGTACGGGGGTGCGCGCAGCGGGAGCTGGGGGTCGAGGTGGGAGGCGTGCCGGAGGAACCGGGTCCGGATCTCGGCGAGCGGGTCCGGGACGCGCATCACGGCCGGACGTTCTCTCGCCTATTCCGAGTTGTTGCCGAACATCAATCGATCACGGGTCGTCTGTAGCTCCCCACGCCAAGCCGGTTCAGGGACGTGCGACCGTGCACTGCATCTGTCCAATGAGCACGGGACTTGTCGCGCTGGGTATTCGAGCTGGCGGGCGGGTTGGCCCTCGTCGAGGCTGAGCGGGTGGGGTCAGAGACGGCGTGAGCGCTGGACCGAAAGGGTTTGGCACGGGGGCGTCACATCGACGATGATCACCTCATGACCACCAGAAAGGGCCATGCCTTCTAAGCGCCCCGCTTCGCTCTCCACCGCTCGCGCACCGCCACCGCTCACCGCAGCGCCCGAACGCCGTGACCGCCCACCCAGGAGAGCCCGCCCGTGCAGAAGACTGCCCTCGTTCCCTACGCCCACCTTCCCCGAGCGCACCACGCCCACCACGTCCTGACCAGCACCGTCGACGTCTTCGGCACCGCCCACTGGCTGCTTGCCGACCGCGCTCCGCAGCCCGGCGGCGATGCCCTGCCCTTCGACGCGCTGGTCGTCTCCGTCCATCCGGGCGGCGAGGTCGAACTCACCGAGCTGAGCGCCGTGCGTGCCCGCTGGCCGCACCTGGACCGCCTGCCTGACGGCGGGTTCGTCGTCGCAGCATCCCGCACCCGCCGGTACGAGGACGCGGACCAGGTCCAGGCCTTCAACGCGCTCGGCCGCGAGGCCTCCTCCTTCTCCGTCGGGGACGCCATCGAGCACCTGCTCGTGGACGAGGCCGGCCACATCTGGGTCGGGCACTTCGACGAAAACCCGGTCGGAATCCGCCGCTGGAGCCCCACAGGCCACATCTACTGGACGTCCGACAGCGCAAGCATCCCTGGCCTCTTCGACTGCTACGCCCTGAACGTGTCGGGCACCACCGCCTGGGCGTGCACGTACACAGACTTCCCGCTCGTCGAGATACGCCCCGACCGGCCCGTGAGGGTGTGGCCGAACCAGGTACGGGGCGCCAAGGCCGTGGCCATCCACGGCGAGCGGGTCGCCTTCTACGGCGGCTACGGCGAAGAGGTGGACCGGCTCACCCGCGGAGAGCTCACCGAAGCATCCGTCGAGCCAACGGACGTCGGCCTGCTCACCCTGCCCGACGGCCACCTGCCCGGCCGCCGCCGTGCCGTCAGCCGAGGAAGCAGGATCTACGTCCAGGCCGAGCCGTTCACCGCGTGGGGCGTGGTTGACCTCAGCAGCTGAGCCCCGAAAGAGGAGACATGCGGCAAGATGCGGACGCATGTCCCTCTCATCGCGTTTCACCATGCCGGGTCAGGTCCGGGCTGTGGCCACATCCGACCCCTCTGGGCCACTGACCGTGACCGGCTACGGCCCGAATCCGCTGGCGACCGTCATCACGAGGGTCGACCTTTCAGGCAACGTGGAGTGGCAGCGGACCTACCCCGGGACAGGCAAGCCGCAATCCCGTCTGGCCACGGACGGCACGCTGTGGCTCGCCTACCCAGACCGCGACGGTCAGCTCCTGGAAGGTATTCTGCCGGACGGTTCCACTGGGCCCACCGCCCGCCCGGAGTGCCGCGCCAATGAGGAGGTCGGCGCATTCGTCCTCCTCGACGACGGGTTCGTCATTTCCTGGGTCAGCGGCTCCCGCATGGTCCGTAGGGAACGAAGCCGACCCACCTCTGTACCGGAGCCTCGCGTGGCCCGGTACACGAGAGAGGGGGAGTGCCTCTGGTCCACGCCGATTGCGCTCGGTGCGGTCTCGTTCCCGGGTGTGGTGGAGATGGGAGACCGGACCGGATGGGAGATCCGGCCGCGTAGACCTTGGGTCTCGGAGGAGATCGGTGTTGATCACTGGCAGCCACTGCTCGTATCGGCCGACCGGATCGCAGCCAGTTTCACCGACACACGGAGTGGCATCGGAAGGACGTTCTTCCTCGACCTGGGCAGTGGCGCGACCATCTCGGTCACCGCTCCCGCTCCCGCAGGCCGAAAGGCGATAGCTGGCCCTGGCCAGTTCCTGCTCGGATCCCAGGGTTACGGTGCCTTCACGACCGGCCGCTTCGGCCGGGACGGTGTCGAAACCGCGCGCTGGGCTAGCCATGGGGCAATGCTCGTCGGCAAGAACGGCGGCGTCTGCGGCCCGGAGCTCCGAAACGGCCGGCCTTCGCGATCACGCTTCCGGCGGCTCGCACCGGACAACAGCCTTGTGGGCGGACCGCCCCTGACGGGTTACTACACGTCCTACCCTGCGATGGACTGCGAGGGAACCGCGGTGTTCTGGCGAGACGGCAAGCTGCTCGCTGTGGACACGGATCTCGCCGGACACGAGCTGTTCGCCATGGATGACAGCAGAGCGGTTATCGGTCGTGCGCTACTGCTGAGCGAAGGCAGTGTCGTCGTCTCCCTGGACAACGAGGTCCTGGTCTTCCGTACACCGCTGGGGTCCCTGGCCGAGGGTCCCTGGCCGTGCGGGGAAGCGAACCTCAGGGGCAATCCTCTCCTGAGTTGAAACTGCCTGCGTGACGGCGGAGGAGACTGAAGCTGAGCATGGAGCTGGCAGGACGGGTCGACTACAAGACTCGTTCGCAGGACGCGCTCAACAGCCATGTCGCCTCGCCCTTCAGGCCCTGGTGGGCAGGCTCCGGACGGGGCTGCGGTGGGTGGTGCTGTCGGTGCGCCTGTCCAGCTCGGTCCGGAGTTCGTGGATGACCTGGGCATAGACGGCGACGCGCTCGCGAAGCCGGTCGTTGTCCTCCCGCAGGGCCTGGGCGGCGGCTTCGGCGTCGATGGCGCGGGCGTGCAGGTGTTGGAACGCGGGCGGGATGCCGTTCGCCTCGGACTTTCGGCGGACGAATTCTTCTTTCAGGTCGACGTGCTTGTGGGTGAGGACCCAGCGCTTGACGCCTGCCTCGGCGGCGAGTTGCAGCGTGGTGAGCGCGCTCCGGTGGACCGGGTGGGACGTCCGTCGAGCAGCCGCTGGATCGCTGCTGTGATGGCGTCGCGGTCAGTGGCCATCGTGGGGTTCTCCGGTGCGGTCGTGGGCGGTGACGATGTGCTCCAGGCGGTCGAGCTCGTGCTGTTCGCGTGCGTGTCGGAACGCGGGGGCTAGCGGGTCGTCGACGAGCGGCCGTAGCTGCTCGATCTGGACGAGGACTTGTTCGATGTCGCGGTCGGTGCGTGCGATGTTGACGCGGTTCGGGCGGCAGTCGTCGAGGTCGGGTGTGCGGCGGGTGCTGTCCTCCTCGCTGCGCAGGCGGCAGGCTGCTCGCTTGGGGTCCAGGACGCAGGTCATGCCCTTGCCGGGGAAGATCTGGAGGTCGGGGTTGGCGAGCATGGTGGTGGCGTGCCGCTTGGTGCGCAGGACTCGGCCGGCGAAGCGAGTGGCGGCTTGGACGCGGTGCCGGTAGGTCTCGGCTGCTGGGGCCTTGTGGTGGCTGGGTCTGCGCGTCTCAAGGGGAGTGAACGTGGCAGGGCCCGGGGAAATCGGGTGCCGCGTGAAGGGCGGACCGCCAGGATGAGGATCATGACTGGCGAGACGCGCGTGGGGAGCCGGCAGGACGTGGGAGAGGCGGGGCGCCCGCTTGCCTTGGTCACGGGGGCGGGACGTTCGGCGGGGATCGCGGCGTGCGTGGTACTGAATCTGGCCCGGGCCGGTTGGGACGTGGCCTTCACGTTCTGGACTCCGTATGACGCGCGGATGCAGTGGGGCATGGAGCCGGGTGCGCCCGAAGAGCTGCGGAAGAAGGTGGCGTCCCATGGGGCGAGAACGCTTGCGGTCGAGGCGGACCTGAGCGACCCGGCGGTGCCGGCTCAGCTTTTCGACAGCGTCGAGCGGGAGCTGGGGAACGTCACGGCGCTGGTGCTCTGTCATTGCGAGTCGGTTGACTCCGGCTTGCTGGACACCACGGTGGAGAGCTTCGACCGACATTTTGCGGTCAACGCGCGGGCAACGTGGCTGCTGATCCGGGAGTACGGGCTGCGATTCCGCGGGCAGCACGGAAGCGGGCGGATCGTCAGCCTGACCAGCGACCACACCGCTGGCAACCTGCCCTACGGGGCGAGCAAGGGGGCTATGGACCGGATCACGCTGGCCGCCGCCCGTGAGCTTGCCCATCTGGGAGTGACCTGTAACGCGATCAATCCCGGGCCGACTGACACCGGGTGGATGCCCGAAGAGCAAAAGGTGGACATGATCCGCTTCACGCCCCTGGGACGCCTCGGTGTGCCGCAGGACTGCGCGAATCTGGTCACGTTCCTCTGCTCGGCAGAGGGCGGATGGATCAACGCCCAGCTTCTCCGGAGCAATGGCGGTCTCGGGTAGCTGAGCGCACGAGGCAAGACTCACGGGCAATTCCGGCTGGCGACGTCGGCGGCGTAGGCGGCCCAGTCCCCGGCCGATGCTTTCTGCCACTGGACGGCAACCTTGATGTGGACGCCGAGCATCCGGGCGAGGATCGCGGCGGGAAGCTCGGTCGCGACTGTGAACAGCGCGGTGGACCGGTCCTGTTTGGGCCGTATCCCGATGCTGTGGAGGCGCTTGCCGATCTGGCTGTCGGTGAGAGGGCGTCCTGGATGGCCGCCCGGGAACAGCCAGGGGGCATCGTCCGGAGTGCCGATCTTGGCCTTGCCGCGGCGGGTCGCAACGAGCTCGCGGACCAGGCTGGCCAGCGGCGCGGGGAGGACGACCGGCGAGCTGCCGAATGTGATCGTGACGGTGTCGCCGTCGATGTGGACGTCGGCAACGGTGAGTTGACTGATGGTGGCGATCTTCTGTGCGTAGAGGATCAGCAGCAGTCCGGCGACGCGGTCCGGGGTCGGCAGTGAGTCGTCGTTGAGAAGGCGCCGTGCATCGTCCCAGCGCTTCTCGCTGTCGATGGTGCTGAGCGGGCCCTTCCAGCGGACGGTGCCGTAGGTCAGGCCGCGGGCGTGCCGGTGCTGTACTGACCAGCGGACGAAGTGGCCCGTCTCGTCCCGGTAGCTGACGGTGGAGTCCGCCATCCATCGTTCCAGATCCGGTTGAGCGCAGGTTCCCAGCGTCAGTTCTTCGCCGGTGAGCCAGGTGAGGAAGTTGTCGGCGGCGTTGACGTGGCAGCGCACCTTCAGATCCTGCAGGCGGGTGGCGTGATGGCGGCGGTCCGGCGGAACAGCCTCTCGCGGGCGGCGGGGTCCAGCGAGTCCAGCGACGCGGTGATCCGCCGGCCGCCTGTGTCCCGCATCTCCAGCCGCTTGCGGGTCCTGCGTTCGACCAGCAGCAGCCCCGGCAACCGCTCGTAGCGGCAAGCGCGCTGAGCCCGGCGGACTGCTGCGGAGCGTTCGCCTTCCTCGTAGGCCAGGACGTCGGCCAGGACGCTGCGCGGCATCCAGAACCGGCGCCCACGGCCGCCCTTGGCGCATGCCTCCGCCAGCCGACAGGTGTAGTAGGTGCGGGTCTCGTCGTCGGCGGGCAGCTCCAGGCGCAGGACGCTGGCCCACTCACTCAGCCGCAGCCCGGTGCCGTAGAGCCCGTCGACGAATGCGCAGTCGCGCTGGCTGTTGCGCCCCCGCCACCCGTCGATCTCCCGACCGCGCAGGTCCAGTCCGCGCAGCCCGACGTCGACCCAGCGGGCGTAGCCGGCCGGGCCCAGCCACTTCACGTCCTTGCTGCGTACGAGATGCGGGCCTGCCTCGAACGATTCCGTCACCGGGCCCGGGTCAGGGCCGGGAACCTGCCGTCGGGCCACCGGATCGCTCACTCCGAACCGGACTCCGGCCCAGCGGTAGAGCGCGCTGATCGCGACCAGGTCGTCCAGCACCGTCCCGCCGGCCACGCGCCGGACGTTAGCCTCGGCGGTCATCCGCCAGAACGTGAAGCCGGCGACGTCCTCTTCGTCGGCGTCGCGCCAGGCCCGGCCCACCGCGTCAAGGAACCCCAGCCAGACGGCTACCGCGAAGGCGTCCTCCTCCGCGTGCCTGCCCTCGCGTTACGCATACGCGCCGAGGCGAAGAACCCGTTGACCTCCGGCACCGACCACCCATCGGCCCGCAGCAGCACCGGCTGCCCCGGCTGCGTACCGTGCATGTGCGCCCACTCCGCCGGCGTCGGCAGGCCCGTCAGCACCGGATCGGCCGCGTACCACGACACCCCCCGCCACGGGTGGCACCAATGCACCTGCCACCGCGCTAACGGCCCGGCTTGCACCTCAAGTTCATCGATCATCAATGAGTGACCACACACCCACTCACAGTCACTGAAATCCCGGCAACAGTTTCTTGTGGCTAGAGACCTCCCGGTCACCGAAGACGCCGGGCGTCTCCCGGCGCATGATCCCCGGACGCCCTCCCCGACGCGGCGGAGACCGGCGGCAAGGGGCGGGAAGGAGCGGCGCGTCGGGCGCGGCCGGGGTCCCCGGACGGGACTCCACCGGGTCGACGGGCGGCGAAGAGAGCGACGCTACCAGGCGATAAACCGTTCGCCCAGCGGAATGAGGAACCGTCAGAGTGGGCGCCGATGAACACCCACGGGAAACCCACCGAGCTGCCGGAGTCCTGAATGTCCACGCTGCGCGTCACCGCCGAGACCCTGACCGTCCACGACCATCCGAACGCCGACGCGCTCGAGCTCGCGCAGGTCGGCCTCTACCGGGCGGTCGTCGCGAAGGGTCGTTTCCGGACGGGTGACGTGGCGGTCTACATCCCGGAACAGGCCGTGCTGCCCGCCCCGCTGATCGAGGAGCTGGGGCTGACCGGACGGCTCGCCGGAAAGGCCTCCGACCGGGTCAAGGCGGTACGGCTGCGCGGGGAGTTGTCGCAGGGTCTAGTGTGCCTGCCGGCGGCGCTCGACGGGGTGGACCTGAAGCAGGCGGCACAGGACGGCACGGACTTCGCGGAGTTGCTCGGGATCACCAAGTGGGTACCGCCGATCCCGCCGACGATGAGCGGGGACGTGGAGGCGGCGCCGGATCTGCTGCCGTGGGTGGACATCGAGAACCTGCACCGCTTCCCGGAGATGTTCGAGCCGGGCGAGCCGGTGGTCCTCACCGAGAAGCTGCACGGCACGGCCTGCCTCGTCACGTATCTCGCCGAGGAGGAGCGGACCGTCGTCTCGTCCAAGGGTTTCGGCGCGAAGGGCCTGGCGCTGAAGGAGGATCCGCGCAACCTGTACTGGCGCGCGGTGCACGGCCACGGCCTGTCCGCGGTCGCGGCCCGGCTCGCCGCCCGGCTCGGCGCCCGGCGGGTCGGGCTGTTCGGCGAGGTGTACGGCGCCGGGGTGCAGGACCTGGCGTACGGGGCGAACGCCCGCTCCGACGGCGGCGTCGGCTTCGCGTTGTTCGACCTGTCCGCCGAGATCGACGGGCAGGTGCGCTGGCTCGATCCGGCCGAGGTGCTGGAACCGGGCGAACTCCCGCTCGTCCCACGGCTGTTCACCGGGCCGTACGACCTGGACACCGTCCTGGCGCTGGCGAGCGGCCGGGAGACGGTGTCCGGGACCGAGCTGCATCTGCGCGAGGGCGTGGTGATCCGGCCGGTCGCCGAGCGGTACAGCCCCGTCACCGGCGGACGCGCGATAGCGAAGGCGGTCAGCCCCGCCTATCTGACCCGCAAGGGCGGCACCGAGTACGAGTGACGCCCGCTTCCCGGACCGAGCGGGGGCCCGCCCACGGGGGTGGCGGGCCCCTGCTCCGTTTTCACCCCGCCGCGCCTTCTCCCGTGCTCCTCCACCCCGTACTCCCCCGCGCCGCACGCCTCCCACCTCGTACTCCTCCACCCCGTACTCCCCCCGCCCCGTACCCCTCCCACCCCGTGCTCCTCCG
The DNA here is from genome assembly GCF_004117935.1 of Streptomyces roseicoloratus. GTDB lineage: Bacteria > Actinomycetota > Actinomycetes > Streptomycetales > Streptomycetaceae > Streptomyces > Streptomyces roseicoloratus. Next base: position 20,762 of record NZ_SDOY01000139.1, read on the forward strand.
CCGGCCCGCCCCTACGCGTCCCGGCGTTCCGGCATCAGCCGCGAGCCGGTGAGGCGCTCGCCGAAGACGTCGTCGGGGTTGGACAGCACGCAGTTCTCCAGGGACAGACAGCCGCAGCCGATGCAGTCGCTCAGGTGGTCGCGCAGCCGCCCGAGCTGCGTGATCCGCTCGTCGAGCTCGGCGCGCCAGGTTCCGGAGAGCCGGGCCCAGTCCTCGCGGGTCGGGGTGCGCTCCTCGGGGAGCTGGGCCAGCGCGTCGCGGACCGTGGCGAGCGGGATGCCGACCCGCTGGGCGGCGCGGATGAAGGCGACCCTGCGGAGGGTGTCGCGGCCGTAGCGGCGCTGGTTCCCGCTCGTGCGGCGGCTGCTGATCAGGCCCTTGGTCTCGTAGAAGTGCAGGGCCGAGACGGCCGCGCCGCTGCGCGCGGACAGCTGGCCGACGGTGAGTTCGTGGATCTTCTCGGGAATCTGCGGCACCCGTCCGAGCCTACGTGAGGGAGCCGGTCTTCCCGGCGGCCGGTTCCGTTGACAGGAGCCCGCCCGCCGCACATGCTGAGCAAGCGCTTAGACACGTCCACCTGAGAGGGAGCGGGAACATGGCCGAGCCGAGGATCTTCACGTCCGCCGAGGAGCTGCGCGCCGGGATCGGCGAGCAGCTCGGCCCCAGCGAATGGCTGGAGATCGAGCAGAAGCGGATCGACCTGTTCGCCGAGGCCACGGGCGACCACCAGTGGATCCACGTCGACCCGGAGCGCGCCGCGGCCGGCCCGTTCGGCAGGACGATCGCGCACGGCTATCTGACGCTGTCCCTGCTGCCCGTCCTGGTGCCGCAGATCATGCGGGTCGAGGGCATGAAGATGGGCCTCAACTACGGCACGAACAAGGTCCGTTTCCCCGCTCCCGTGCCGGTGGGTTCACGGCTGCGCGCCACCGCCGTGCTCACCGAGGTGACCGAGGCCGGCGGCGGCGTGCAGGTCACGGCGACGGTGACGGTGGAACGGGAGGGCGGCGACAAGCCGGTCTGCGTCGCGGAGTCGGTCTCCCGCTACTACTTCTGAGCGCCGACCATCCGCAGCACGAGGTCCGCGTAGAGCGCGCCGACCTCGTCGGCGGTGTGGCGGCCCTGGGTGTTGAACCAGCGCGAGACGTCGATGCACAGGGAGAGCACCGCGACGGTGGTGCCGGCCACGTCGGGAACGTCGAACTCGCCCGCCGCCACGCCTTCGTTGAGGATCCGCCGCACGGTCGCCTCGGACTCGCGGCGCAGCGCCACGATCTCGGTGCGGTGCTCGGGGCCGAGGGCGTCGAGCTCGTACTGCACGACCCGGGCGGTGGTGTGCCGCTCGGCGTGCCAGCGGACGAAGGAGCGCACGGCGTCGGCGAGCCGCTCGGCGGCCGTGCCGGGGCCGTCGGCGGCGGCCCGCAGGATGTCCAGGGCCTTGTCGTGACCGATCCGGCTGATCCGGTGGAGCAGCTCTTCCTTGGTCTTGTAGTGGATGTAGAGCGCGGCCGGGCTCATGCCGGCCCGGCCCGCGATGTCCCGGGTCGTCGTGGCGTGGTAGCCGCGCTCGGCGAACGCGTCGACGGCCGCGACCAGCAGACGCCGGGCGGCCTCGGGCGTGACCTCACCCCACGGGATGTCCTCGCCGCCGGGCGTCTCCTCCGCCGCGCTCATCGCACACTCCTCTTCGGGCCGTCCAGGGACGAACACCATACAACGACGGTGAGCAAGCGCTTAGAGACCGCGGAGAGGCAGCGCCCGGGGGACGCTCGGAGAGGGCGCCCCGGGGGACGCTCAGAGAGGGCGGGTGCCGGAGTCCTGCCGGTCGCGGACGACCTTGGCGAGGGTGAAGGCGGACGTGGTGAGGTAGAGGACCGCCACGGCGAGGAAGGCGCGCACCCAGGCGCTGGCATCGAGCTTGTAGATCCCGACGGTCACGGCCAGCAGGGCGAGACCGAAGGAGACCACGGCCTGCACGTAGTAGGCGGCGGTGTTCTGCTGCTGCTTGACGAATGGATCGCTCATGGGGAACACCATCGGGCGGGTGTGGCCCTCGCCACATCCGCCCTCGTACTCAGGGGGTACTCAGAACGCCGACACACCCGTCAGCGCCCGGCCGATGATGAGCTTCTGGATCTGGCTGGTGCCCTCGTAGAGCGTCATGACGCGGGCGTCCCGGAGCAGCTTGCCGACCGGGTACTCGTCGATGTAGCCGTAGCCGCCGAAGACCTGGAGGGCGTTGTTCGCCGCACGCACGGCGGCCTCGGAGGCGTACAGCTTGGCCTGGGACGCGGCGGTGGCGAACTCCTGGCCGCGGTCGACGAGGTCGGCGACCCGCCAGGTGAGCAGCCGGGCCGCGTCCACGTCCACGGCGATGTCGCTGATGAGCTCCTGGACCAGCTGGTACGAGGCGATGGGCCGGCCGAACTGCTCGCGCTCCCCCGCGTAGCGCACGGCCGCGTCGAGGGCGGCCTGGGCGATGCCGACGCAGCCCGCCGCGACCGACATCCGGCCCTTGGCGAGGGCGGACATGGCGACGGAGAAGCCCTTGCCCTCCGGGCCGAGCATCGCGCTCGCCGGCACCCGGACGCCCTCCAGGACCAGCTCGGCGGTGGCCTGGCCGCGCAGGCCGAGCTTGCCGTGGATGGTGCGGCGGGTGAGGCCGGGGGTGTCGGCGGGGACGAGGAAGGCGGAGACGCCCTTGTGGCCGGGCGCGGCGCCGGTGCGGGCGAAGAGCAGCACGACGTCGGCCCAGGTGCCGTTGGTGATGAACATCTTGCCGCCGTCGATCACGTACGCGTCGCCGTCGCGGACCGCCCTGGTGGTCAGGTTCCCGGCGTCGGAGCCGGTGCCGGGCTCGGTGAGGCCGAAGCAGCCGACGGCCTCGCCGGAGGTGAGACGGGGCAGCCAGGCGCGCTTCTGCTCCTCGGTTCCCCAGGCGGCGACGGTCTTGGCGACGAGACCGAGGGAGACGGAGACGATGCCGCGGACCGAGGAGTCGCCGCGGCCGAGCTCCTCGGTGACGAGGCAGTAGGAGAGGTGGTCGCCGCCGGAGCCGCCGTACTCCTCGGGGACGGTCAGGCCGAGGAAGCCGACGGCGCCGAGCTTCCCCACGATCGCCCGGTCGACGCTCTCCGCGCGGTCCCAGGCGACGGCGTGCGGGGTGACCTCGCTGGCGACGAAGTCCCGCGCGAGCCGCCGTACGGCCTCCTGCTCCTCGCTGAGCTCCAGGTTCATCGCGCCGCCTCCCGCCGCTGCCCGGCGGCCGCCCGCCGACGGGTCGCCGTCCGGGCTGTGCCCGCACTTTAATTACCACTGCTAGTTTTATGGCTCCCGCCTACTATGTGCGCCATGGCCCGACCGCGCAAGCCCCTGCTCAGCCGAGACCGCATCGTCGAGACGGCGGGAGCGCTCGTGGACGCCGAGGGGCTCGCCGCCCTCTCCACCCGGCGTCTCGCGGCCGAACTGGGCGTCAGCGGCCCCTCGCTCTACAACCACTTCCGCACCAAGGACGAGATCCTGGACGCCGTCGCCGACGGCGTCAGCGCCAGGATCGACCTGTCGATGTTCGCGCCGGAGGACTCCCGCGACTGGCGAACCGCCCTGCACGACTGGGCCGTCTCCTACCGCGCCGCGCTCACCGACCACCCGAACCTCGTTCCGCTGCTCGCCCAGGGACCGGGCCGCCGCCCGGCCGGCCTCAGGGTCGCCGACGCCGTCTTCGGCGCGATGGTGCGGGCCGGCTGGCCGCCCGCCCAGGCCACCCGCATCGGCGCCCTGATGCGCTACTTCATCACCGGCTCCGCCCTCGGCTCCTTCGCCCGCGGCTTCGTCGACGACGAGGCCGCCTACGACCCCGCCGACTATCCGCACCTCGGCCAGGCCCACCTGCTCGCGGAGCGCCGCGAACAGGTCGACGAGAGCGCCTTCGAGGCGGGGCTGCGGGCACTGCTCGACGGCCTCGCCCTGCAGTACGAGACCCGTGGCCAGGCCGCCGGCCACGACGTCCTCCAGGACGGCGACCGGAACGCCGGCCGAGGCGCCGGCGAGGACCTCGCCCACGATGCCGACCAGCGCACCGGTCAGGACGCTTCGGCCACGACCGAAGCATGAGCGCGGCGCCCTGACGGCATGGCTCCCCGACACCTCGCCGCCCTCGCCGCCCTGTTCGCCGACGAGACCCGCGCCTCCTTCCCGCTCGCCCTCCTCGACGGCCGGGCCTGGACCGCCGGGGAGCGGGCGCTGCACGGGGAACTGGGCATCGAGGCCGCGACGCTCCGCTGACCGGCGCCGACGCGCCACGCGACGCCGCGGGCGACCGTGCGGTGACCGGGCCGGTGCCGCCAGGCGACGCCTCGGGCGACACCGCGGTGACCGCCGAACCGTCCGCGCCCCACGGTCGTGCCATGCCGAACCAGCCGCCCTCCGCCCCCTCTTCCGGTTCCTCCTCCGCCTCCGGACCGTCCTCTTCCGGGTCTGCTCCCGGCCCGTCGGCGAGTCCCCCACGGTGTCCCGGTCCCGGCCGCGCGCCGTCGCCGGATCCCCGGACGCCGCCGGCTGACCCGTACGGTCAGAAGACGACGAGCGCGCGGCCGCCCTTGCCCGCGAGCATGTTCTCGAAGGCGCCGGGGATGCCCTCCAGGGTGATCCGCTCGGTGACCAGGGCGCCGAGGTCGAGCCGGCCGGCCCGGATGTGCTCGGCCAGGACCGGGAGGTCCGCCGCCGGGTCGGAGTTTCCGTACACGCAGCCGGACAGGGTGCGGCCCCAGTGGAAGAGCTCCAGCGCGTTGAAGGTGACCTGCTGGTCCTTGCCGCCGATGCCGACGACCGTGGTGCGGCCGCCGCGCCGCGTGGCGTCCCAGGCCGTGCGGATGGTGGCGGCGCGGCCGACGCACTCGACGGACACGTCGGCGCCGTGGCCTCCGGTCAGCCGCCGGATCTCCTTGGCGGTGGTCTCGGAGGCGAGGACGTAGTCGGTGGCTCCGGCGGCCCGGGCCAGGGCCTCCTTCGCGGGCGAGACGTCGACCGCGACGACGGTCGAGGCCCCGGCGATCCGCGCGGCCTGGAGAGTGGCGAGGCCGACGCCGCCGACGCCGAAGACGGCGACGGACTCGCCGGCCCGCACCCGCGCGGAGTGGTGCACGGCGCCCCAGCCGGTGAGGACGGCGCAGCCGAGGAGGGCGGCGTCGGTGAGCGGTACGCCGTCGGGGACGGGCAGCACGCAGTTCGCCGCGACGACGGTCTCCTCGGCGAAGGCGGCGACGTTGAGCCCGGGGTGGAGCCCGGTGCCGTCCTCGGTGCGGGCGTACACGTTCGCCGCGCCGGTCAGCGCGTTCGCGCAGAGCCAGACCTCGCCGAGGCCGCAGTGGTGGCAGGCGCCGCAGGACGGCGCCCAGTTGAGGACGACGCCGTCTCCGGGCGCGACGTGGGTGACGCCCTCGCCGACGGAGACGACCGTGCCGGCGCCCTCGTGGCCGAGGACGGCGGGCACCGGCACCCGCATGGTGCCGTCGGACAGCGACAGGTCGGAGTGGCAGACCCCCGCTGCGGCGAGCCGGACCCGGACCTGCCCGGGGCCGGGCTCGGGCAGGTGGATGCCGGTGATCTCCAGGGGAGATCCGACGGCGGGCAGGACGGCGGCGCGGATCACGCGTGGGCTCCTTCGGTGCGTACGCGGTCGGGAACGTGCGGTCGGTCGGAACGTCCTCAGAACTGCAGGGACTTGGTCTGGAGGTACTCGGCGAGGCCGTGCGCGCCGAGCTCGCGGCCGACTCCTGACTGCTTCCAGCCGCCGAACGGCGCCAGCGGGTTGAAGCGGCCGCCGTTGATGTCGACCTGGCCGGTCTCCATGCGGCGGGCGAAGGCGACGGCCTCCTCGGGTTCGCCCCACACGGCGCCGGCGAGCCCGTACACGGTGCCGTTGGCGATGGCGAGGGCGTCGGCCTCGTCCTCGTAGCGGATGAGCGAGACGACCGGCCCGAAGATCTCCTCCTGGGCGATGGTCATGTCCGGGGTGACGTCGGCGAAGACGGTCGGCGAGACGTAGTAGCCGGTGTCGCGCGGGGCGTCGGGGCCGCCGGCGACGAGCCGGGCGCCCTCCGCGAGGCCCTTCTCGATGTAGCCGCGGACCCGGTCGCGCTGCCCGGCGCTGACGAGCGGGCCGACGCGCTCGCCGGGGACGTACTTGGCGACGGCCGCGGCGGCGAGACCGACCGCCTCCTCGTACCGGTCGGCGTGCACCAGCATCCGGGTCCAGGCACTGCACGTCTGGCCGGAGTTGGACATGACGTTGGCGATGCCGACGGCGACGGCCTTGCCGAGGTCGGCGCTGGGCAGGATGACGTTGGCGGACTTGCCCCCGAGTTCGAGGGCGACGCGCTTGACGGCGCCGCCGGCCAGCGCGCCGATCTTCCTGCCGACGGCGGTGGAGCCGGTGAAGGAGACCAGGTCGACGCCGGGGTGCTCGGCGAGGGCCTGTCCGGCGACCGTGCCCAGCCCGGTGACCAGATTGAAGACTCCGGCCGGTACGCCCGCCTCGTGGACGACCTCGGCGAACAGCTGGGCGGTGAGCGGAGTGTCCTCGGCGGGCTTGAGGACGATCGCGCAGCCGGCGGCGAGCGCCGGGGCGACCTTGGCGACGATCTGGTGGAGCGGGTAGTTCCAGGGCGTGATCGCGGCGACCACGCCGACCGGCTCGGAGTAGACGGTGGAGTTGCCGACCTTCTCCTCGAAGGCGTGGGTGGCGGCGAGTTCGGCGTACGAGCCGGCCACGGCGATCGGCAGTCCGGTGTGCACGGCGGCGGCGAGCTGCGGCGGGGCGCCGAGCTCGGTGGTGACGGTGGCGGCGATCTCCTCGGCGCGCGCGGCGAGCGCGTCGCGCAGGGCGGCGAGCCGGGCGGCCCGCTCGGCGGGCGGAGTGGCCGCCCAGCCGGGGAGGGCTGCGCGGGCGGCGCGCACGGCGGCGTCGACGTCCTCGGCGGTACCGGCCGGGACCCGGGCGACGACCTGCTCGGTGGCAGGGTCGATCACGGGAACGGTCTCCGTGGAGGCGGCGGGGCGCCACTCCCCGCCGATGTACATCGCGTCGTGGGCCTTCATCCGCCGTCTCTCCTCGCGTGTCGGGCACGGGTACGGGTACGCGCGCGGCCGTGCGGCGCGCACGCCGACCGGCCGGCCGGCCGGGCCGGAGCGCCGGCGCCGGGCGGCCGTTCACGGCTGCCGGGACCGCGCACCGAAGACCCAAACTAGCGCTGTTAGTTTTCCGGCGCCAGGGGGTCCTGCCCTGAGCGTGCTCCCACCCCCGCGTTCCCGATCCCGCACGGCGCTGGACACCGCACGATCCTTGCACCGCACGGTCCTCGGCACCGCACGATCCTCGCCACCGCACGGTCCTCGGCACCGCACGATCCTCGGCACCGCACGGTCCTCGCCACCGCACGGCTCCGGGTACGGCGAAGACCTCCTGCGCGGCGGAGCTCTGCGGCTCCGTCGCGCACGGAGGTCTTCATGACCCGCCGGCCCGGGTCAGATCTGCCGGTCGACGCCCGTGAGGTGGGCGAAGACCACGATGTTGGAGGCGTAGCCCTCCTTGCGGTCGAAGGCTCCGCCGCAGGTGAGGACGCGGAGTTCGGGACGCTTGGCGGGTCCGTACACCTCGTCGCTGGGGAAGGCCGACTTGGCGTACGTACGGACCCGGTCGACGGTGAAGACGGCGACGCGTCCGTCGGCTCGGGCGACCCGGATCGTGTTGCCGGGGTTGAGCGCGTTGAGGTTGATGAAGATCGCCGGTCCGGTGCGGGTGTCGCGGTGGCCGACGACGACGGCGGTGCCGCGTTCCCCCGGCGAGACGCCGTTGGCGTACCAGCCGACGACCCGGGGGTTGTCGACGGGCGGGGTGGCGAGCCGGCCGGAGCCGTCGAGGCCGAGGTCGACGACGGGCGCCTCGACGGTGATCGCGGGAACGGCGAGCGTGGTGGGCCGCGATCGGTTCAGGGGCGCGGGCGGGCGCTGGGGCTTCGGCGCGACGGCCGCGCCACGGGCCCCGGGCCCGGCGGCGGCCGGGGCGGCGCCCGGATGACCGGACGCCCCCTTGCCGTTGCCGCCGTTGCCGTCGGCGGCCTTTCCGTTGGCCGCCTTTCCGTTGGCGGCGCTGCCGCCGGCACCGGGTCCGTCGCCGTTCGCGCCGCCGTTCGTCGTGACGCCGTGGGCGGCGAGCGCCGGGCCCGCCGGCTCCTCGCCCTGGGCCCACCAGACGCCGCCGACGACCAGGGTGACGGTCACGGCGACGGTTCTGGCGAGCCGGAGGAGCCGGCGCTGCCGCCGGGTGGTGCGCCCGCGCCGGGCGGACCCGCGCGGGTGGGGCCGGCGCGGGCTCCGCCCGTACGGGGACGGGGCCGTGGCCCGGCCGGCGGGCGCCGCCGCGCGCGGGAGGTCGGACCTACGCGGCGCCATCGTTGCGGCGGCGCGAACGGCGGATGAGGATCAGGCCGGCGGTGCCCGCGAGACCCGCGGCGATGGCCGATCCGACGCCGAAGGCGGAGCCGTCAGTGGTGGAGGAGGCCGGGTCGGCCGCTCCGCCGCCACCGGCACCGACCGGCCCGTGCGGCGGCTTGTGGTGCGGCGGCTTGCTGGTCGGCGGCGTGGTGGTCGGCGGCGTGGTGGGCGGGGTCACGCACTCGACCCGGAACACCTTGCTCTTCTTGGCGCCCTGCTGGCCCTCCCAGGTCCACTCGACCTTGTACATGCCGTCGGGCAGCGACATGTCGGCGGTGTAGCCGTCGCCGTTCTGGTCGAGGACGATGCTGCCCGTCTTCACGGGCGTGTTGTTGCCTGGCTGGTTGAAGATCTGCCAGTCGACGTCCTGGAGGCCGTCGAAGTTGAAGGCGGCGATGTGGAACTCGCAGACCTTGGGGTCGTTGCTCGGGTCGGGCTCGACCGTGCCCTTCTCGTGGATCTTGATGTCACCGTTGTCGCCGGGCGCGGCGAACGCCGAGGGTGCGGCCACGAGGGCGGTGGAGCTGATCACGAGCGCGGTGGCGGCGGTGGTGAGCAGGGGACGGAGCGCCGGAACGGTCATGCGGGAATCCTCCAGTCGGTCAGGTATCGGATCTCTCGGGCCGATAATCTGACTATTGGTCACCGCATGGCCGCGGAGGGCGACACCGTGCCGTGGCACCCTCCGACTTCCACCCGTCCGGCCCCCGGCGCCCCCCGTCCGGCCCTCTCCTCCGGCTCCGCCCGACCGCGCCCGACCCCGGTCCGACTCCTGTCCGACTCCTGCCCGGCCCTGGTCCAGCCCTTGGTCCGGCCGGTCCCGGCCCGGCCCGCGGGCTCAGATGATCCCGAACAGGATGCCCGCCGCGAGCACCACCAGCGAGGTCAGCGCGGCCCACTTCACCGTGAACCGGGTGTGGTCGCCGAACTCCACCTTCGCCATGCCGACGAGCACGTACACCGCCGGGACGAGCGGGCTCGACATGTGCAGCGCCTGGCCGACCAGGGAGGCGCGGGCGATCTCCAGCGGGGACACGCCGTGCGCCGCTCCCGCCTCGGCGAGCACCGGCAGGACGCCGAAGTAGAAGCCGTCGTTGGACATGAAGTACGTGAGCGGCAGGCTGAGCACGCCCGTGACCAGGGCCATGTGCGGGCCCATGCCCTCGGGGACGGCTCCGACCAGCCAGTCGGCCATGTGCTTCACCATGCCCGTACCGGTGAGCACGCCCGTGAACACGGCGGCGGCGAAGACCATGCCGGCGACGTTGAGGACGTTGTCGGCGTGGGCGGCGAGCCGGGCCTTCTGAGCGGCCGGCCGGGGGAAGTTCACGGTGAGCGCGAGCGCGGCGCCGATCAGGAACAGCACCGGGATCGGCAGCAGTTCCGTGATCATCGCGGTGAGCAGGGCGACGGTCAGGCCGGCGTTGAACCAGTACAGCCGGGGGCGGAGCGTCTCGCGGCGCGGGTCGAGCCCCTGAAAGCCGGCCTCGGTCCCGGCGTCCGCGTCCACGTCCACGTCCGCATCCGCATCCGCGGCCGTGTCCGGGGCACCGGGCCCGCCGCCCGTGCAGCCCCCGCCGCTGCCCGTACCAGCACCGCCAGCGCGGCCCTTGCCCGCGCCCTCGCCACCGTCGGCCGTGCCGCCCTCGGCCGTGCCGGCGCCGGCCGCGACCAGCACGGTCTCGCTCCGCGGCGCGAGGACCTCGTCCAGGCTGAGGTGGCCGATGCGCCTGCGCTCGCGCCGGCCCAGGACGTACGCGAGGACGAAGACGAAGAGCAGTCCGACGCCGAGCGCCGGGATCATCGGGACGAAGACGTCACCCGCGTCGAGCTTGAGCGCGGTGGCCGCGCGGGCCGTCGGGCCGCCCCACGGAAGGGTGTTCATGACGCCGTTGGCGGTGGCGGCGACACCGGTCATGACGACCAGGCTCATCCCGAGCCGCTTGTAGAGCGGATACATCGCCGAGACCGTGATCATGAAGGTGGTCGAGCCGTCGCCGTCCAGCGAGACGATCGCGGCGAGCAGCGCCGTACCGACCACCACGCGTACCGGGTCGGCCTTGCAGAAGCGCAGGATGGCGCGGACGATCGGGTCGAAGAGACCGACGTCGATCATCACGCCGAAGTAGACGATCGCGAACATCAGCATCGCGGCCGTGGGCGCCAGCTTGCCGACGCCCTCGACGACGTAGTCGCCCAGCTGGGCGCCTTGGCCGACGGCGACGCAGAACAACGCGGGAATCAGCACGAGCGCCGCGATCGGCGACATCTTCTTCATCATGATCAGGACCAGGAAGGTCGCGATCATGGCGAAGCCGAGGATGGTCAGCATGGGAGGGACACCTCACGTTCACCCTTGAACTCCCGCCAGAGCGGCGGTGCGGATGACGGTAGGTGCCGCCGTCATCCGTGAACAAGACGTCGACGCGTGAGCAATACGAGCAAAACCCCAGGTCACAGCATGGGTGACGGCCAGGTCACGGTGTGGGCGACGGAACGGGGCCGACCCGCACGGGGAAGCCGTTGAGGACGGCGGTGCCCGACAGGGGGTCGAGCCGCGAGCCGTCGAGCAGCTGGTTGACGTTGACTCCGGGGTCGCCCGCGGCGACGCCGAGCCGGGTGCCGGGACGGTCGTGGCCCCAGCCGTGCGGCAGGCTCACCACACCGGGGCGCACGGCGTCGGTGATCTCCACCTCGGCCTCCAGCTCGCCGCCCTCGCCCCTGACGAGCGCGGGGGCACCGGCCGTGAGCCCGAGCCTGGCCGCGTCGTCCGGATGGACCTGGAGGGTGCAGCGGTTCGAACCGCCGGTCAGCGCCGGGATGTTGTGCAGCCAGCTGTTGTTGGAGCGCAGGTGGCGCCGGCCGACGAGCCGAAGGGTGCCGGACGCGCCGTGGGATCCGGCACGGGGCTCGGCATCGGCGTCCGCGACGGCGTCCGCGACGGCGTCCGCGACGGCGTCCGCGACGGCATCCGCGTCGGCGTCCGCGTCGAGGGCCGCGCGCAGCCTCGGCAGGTCGGCGGCGATCGGCGCGGGCAACAGCTCGATCCGGCCGCTGCGGGTCTTCAGCAGTCCGGGCAGCCGCGGCCGGAGCGGCCCGAGGTCGATGCCGTGCGGAGCGGCGCGCAGCACGTCGAGGGTGAGCCCGTGGGAGCGTGCGTACGGGCCGAGGCGCAGCATCAGGTCGAGGCGCCGCTCGGGCCCGGTGGCTCCGGCGAGACGCGCGGCCACTTCCTTGGGGTCCTCTCCGTACACGGGCGAGTGCTCCTGTGCGACGGCCTTGGCGAGCATGGTGTCGACGGCCAGGTCGTCCACGGCGGACGGCGGGGCACCGTGCATCCCCGAGACGGCGAGGATCAGCCGGGCGTGGATCTCGCACTCGTCCATGCGGCCGTCGGCGAGCGGCAGGGCGGCCGGCGTGTACCGGACCTGGTTGCGTACGGCGAACTGGTTGAAGGCGAAGTCGAAGTGCGCACTCTGCGAGGGCGGCGGCGGGGGCAGCAGGACGTCGGCGTGCCGGGTCGTCTCGTTGAGGTACGGGTCGACGGCGACCATGAAGTCGAGGGACTCCAGGGCGGCGTCGAGGCGGCGGCCGTCGGGCGCGGACAGGACGGGGTTGGCGGCGACGCTGATCACCGCCCGGATCCGCCCCTCCCCCGGTGTGTCGATCTCCTCGGCGAGGGCAGCCAGCGGCAGTTCGCCCTTGGCCTCGGGCCGGCCGGAGACCCGGCTGGTCCAGCGACCGAGCGCGAAACCCTTGCCGGGGCCGGCGGGCCGGGGCGCGGGAGCGGTCGCGGACAGCGGGAAGAGGGCGCCGCCGGGCCGGTCGAGGTTGCCGGTGAGGACGTTGAGGACGTCGACGAGCCAGTTCCCGAGCGTGCCGTACGCGACGGTGGACGCGCCCATCCGCCCGTACACGGCGGCGGTGGGTGCGGCGGCGAGTTCGCGGGCGGTGGTACGGATGGCGTCCGCGTCGAGGTCGCACGCGGCGGCCACCGCCTCGGGGCTGAACTCCCGTACGGCGTCCCGGACGTCGTCGATGCCTTCGACGTGGTCGGCGAGCGCACCCGGGTCCGTGAGGCCCTCGGCGAAGAGGGTGTGGACGAGGGCCGCGAGGAAGAGCGCGTCGGCGCCGGGGCGGATGGCGAGGTGGCGGTCGGCGAGCCGGGCGGTGCGGGTGCGCCGCGGGTCGACGACGGTGAGGGTGCCGCCACGGCGGCGCAGCGCCTTGAGCCGGCCCGGGAAGTCGGGTGCGGTGCACAGACTGCCGTTGGAGTCCAGCGGGTTGGCGCCGAGCATCAGGAGGTGGTCGGTGCGGTCGAGATCGGGCACGGCGATGGCGAAGGCGTCGCCGAAGAGCAGTCCGCTGGAGACGTGCTTGGGCATCTGGTCCAGCGTGGAGGCGGTGAAGAGGCTGCGGCTGCGCAGGGCGCCGACAAGGAGCGGCGGATAGAGGGCGCCGGCGACGGTGTGGGCGTTGGGGTTGCCGAGGACGATGCCGACGGCGTGCGGCCCGTGTTCCTCGACCAGCGGGCGGATCCGGGCGGCGACGACGTCGAACGCCTCGGCCCAGTCGGCCTCGCGGAGGGTTCCGTTCTCGCGGACGAGCGGCCGGGTGAGCCGGTCGGGGTCGGCGTCGATGGCGGGGAACGAGGCTCCCTTCGGGCAGACGAAGCCCTGGCTGAAGACGTCGTCCCGGTCGCCGCGCGCACCGGTGACCCGGTCGCCGTCGAGCGTGAGGGTCAGCCCGCAGGTCGCTTCGCACAGGGGACAGATGCGCAGGGCGGTGGACATGGTGGTCTCCCTGGGGCGGCGGCGACGACGGTGACGCGCGGGCAAGCGCGAGCATACCGACCAGTAGGGACGCCCGACAGACCCCGCGGCGCACCGCTCGGGACCGGACCGACAGGCCGCCGGGGGCGGAGGCGCCGGGCGTCAGACCCCAGGCATCGGGCACGGGCATCGGGCATCGGGCATCGGGCATCGGGCATCGGGCATCCAACGACAGGCGACAGGCGACAGGCGACAGGCGACAGGCGACAGGCGACAGGCAACAGGCAACAGGCGACAGGGACTCCGGCGTCCGCCCGTCAGGCGAGGACCGGGCCGAGATACGCGTGGAGCAGCGCGCGGGCCTCGGCGACGAGGGCGGGATCGCCGGCCGGGTCGGTGCGGAAGGCGAGCCGGAGCAGGGCGTCGGTGGCCTCGACGCAGACGAGGACCTTGCGCGACAGGGTCTCGTCGACGGGGCGGCCGAGCGCCGCGGCGATCAGTCCGCAGATCCGGTCGGCGACACGGAGGTTGGGGTCCTCGTCCCCGGCCGCTTCGCCGGGCGCCGCGGCCGGGATCCCGAAGTCGACCAGTCCGAATCCGGGCACGGTCCGCTTCATCCCGATGTACGCGTCGAGGACGGTGTCGATGACGGCGAGGGCGTCGCCGTCCGGCAGTTCGGCGAGCCCGGCGGTGATGCGGGTGGCGTAGCTGTCGAGGTTGCGGTGTGCGAGGGCGGCGGCCATGGCCCGCTTGTTGCCGAAGAAGCGGTAGACGGAGCCGATCGGGACACCGGCCCGGACCGCGACGGCCCGGGTGCTCAGCTGCTCGTAGCCGGTCTCGTCGAGGAGTTCGGCGCAGGCGTCGAGGATGCGGGCGAGGCGTTCGGCGCTGCGCTGCTGGACGGGGGCGCGGCGCAGCGCCGGCGCCGGGCCCGCGGCGGGCGAGGCGGGTTTCCGGGTGGGCTGGGGCACGGGGACCATCATGCCGCTCCGGACCGCGCGCGGGTGAGGGCGGACGGCATCCGTCGTTTTTGACCCCTCGTTCAGGAACCCGTCGCCCCCGCGGCGCGTCCAAGGGGCCCGGCGCGCGTCCGGAGAAGGGCCAGGAGGGCGGGAAGGACCCGGAAAGTCCCCGTTGACGCGAGCGGGAGCGGAATCCTACGGTCATGCATAGGATTGTTGTGAGCGTCAGGACAGGAGCACGCGATGAGCGCGGAGAGCAACGCGGAACAGGCCAGGAAGACCGCCGCAGCGCTGACCTACAGCACGGGTTTCGGCAACGAGCACAGCTCCGAGGCCGTCCCCGGCGCCCTCCCGGAGGGCCGGAACTCGCCGCAGCGGGCGCCGCTCGGGCTGTACGCGGAGCAGCTGAGCGGGAGCGCGTTCACCGAGCCCCGGGCGCACAACCGGCGCTCGTGGCTGTACCGGATCCGGCCCTCGGCCGCGCATCCGCCGTTCACCCGGATCGACAACGGCGCGGTGCGTTCCGCGCCCTTCACCGAGGCGGCGCCGGACCCCAACCGGCTGCGCTGGAACCCGCTGCCCGACCCGGCACCGGGTACGGACTGGCTGGCGGGCCTGTGGACGCTCGGCGGCAACGGCGACGCGACCCAGCGGGCCGGCATGGCCGTGCACCTCTACCACGCGAACGCGCCGATGGAGCGGGTCTTCAGCGACGCCGACGGCGAGCTGCTGATCGTCCCCGAGCACGGCGGTCTGCTGCTGCGCACCGAGCTGGGCAACCTCGCGGCCCGGCCCGGCGAGGTCGCCCTGATCCCGCGCGGCGTCCGGTTCCGGGTCGAGCTCCTCGACGAGACGGCCCGCGGCTACGTCTGCGAGAACTACGGCGCCCCGTTCCAGCTGCCCGACCTCGGCCCGATCGGTGCCAACGGCCTGGCCAACGCCCGCGACTTCCGGGCGCCGGTCGCCGCGTACGAGGACACCGACGGCCCGGTCGAGGTGGTCAACAAGTACTGCGGCAACCTGTGGTCGGCGACGTACACCCACTCGCCGCTGGACGTCGTCGCCTGGCACGGCAACCACACCCCGTACGTCTACGACCTGCGCCGTTTCAACGTCATCGGGACGATCTCGTACGACCACCCGGACCCGTCGATCTTCACGGTGCTGACGTCGCCGTCCGACACCCCCGGTCTCGCGGGCGTCGACTTCGTCGTCTTCGCGCCGCGCTGGCTGGTCGGCGAGGACACGTTCCGGCCGCCGTACTTCCACCGCAACGTGATGAGCGAGTACATGGGCCTGATCGAGGGCGCGTACGACGCGAAGGCGGAGGGCTTCGTGCCGGGCGGCGGCTCGCTGCACAACATGATGTCCGCGCACGGCCCTGACCGGGACACCTTCGACAAGGCCAGCGCCGCCGAGCTGAAGCCGCAGAAGATCGACGACGGCCTCGCCTTCATGTTCGAGACGCGCTGGCCGATCACCGCCACCTCCCAGGCAGCCGGTGCCGACCACCTGCAGCGCGGTTACGACGACGTGTGGCAGGGTCTGGAGCGCCACTTCCGACCGTGAACACCCGTAGCATCCGGCCGGGTGTCCCGTAGTCGCCGTACGGAGAGAACCGTGACCGCCTTCGCTCCCGACTCGCTGGTCCTGAACCGGAAGCTTCCGCTCTGGTACCAGGTCTCGCAGTCGCTGCGCGCCTCCATACTGGGCCGCACCCCCGACGCCTCGCTGCGGCTGCCCACCGAGGAGCAGCTCGCGGCGCACTACGGGGTGAGCGTGCTCACCATGCGCCAGGCCCTCAAGGAGCTGGAGGAGGAGGGCCTGATCAGCAGGCACCGGCGGCGCGGCACCTTCATCGAACCGGGCGCCCGGCGCTCGAGTCCACGCCGGCTGCTCGGCTCGATCGACGCGATCGTGGCCCAGCAGTCCGGCGAGCGGACCACCGTGCTCGGCCACGGCACCGAGCCGGTCCCCGGCGAGCTCGCCGAGCACTTCCCCGGCACCCCGGAGGTGGCGGTCTTCCGCCGCCTCCGCGCGGACGGCGAGAGCGGCGAGCCCACGAACTGGGCGGAGAACGCGGTGCTGCCGGAGATCGGCGCGGGCATCGACCCGGCGGATCTGGAGCGCTGGCCGATGACGAAGGTGCTCCGTGACGTCGTCGGCGTCCGGATCAGCCGGATCACCGACACCGTCGAGGCCCGCCTCGCGGACCCGGAGACCGCCCACCTCCTCCAGGTCCCGCTGCTCTCGCCGATCCTCCACTACACGGGCGTGACGTACGACGAGGACGGCCGGGTCGTCGACGTGGCCCGCATCCGCTACCGGGGCGACCGCTTCTCCTTCACGGTGACGGTGGAGGCGCAGTAGAGGCCGGTCGGGCCGAGGAAGGGCGCCACGACGCCCACGGACCCGTGAAGCGGACCAGTGAAGCGGACCCGTGGACCGGACCCGTGAAGCGGACCCGTGGACCGGACCCGTGAAGCGGACCCGTGGACCGGACCCGTGGACCGGACCCGTGGACCGGACCCGTGAAGCGGACCCGTGGACCGGACCCGAAGCAGACCCGTGAAGCCGACCCGAAGCGGACCCGTGGACCGGACCCGAAGCGGACCCGTGGAGCGCACGGAGGGCCCTCGTTAGCATGCGGGGCGTGACGGAAGACGCGGCGCTGGTGGACCTGCCCCTGCTCGACGACCTCATGCCGTGGTCCGTGGCGCCGTTGCGGCTCGGGCGTGCCTGGATCGTCGCGCCGGATCCACGGACGCTGCGGGCCCGCTGGGCGCGGCTCGCGGCTGCCGAGGGCGCGGAGCGCGAGGCGCTGTTCCGGCCGAGCCGGGCGCGGACGCCGGAGAGTTCGGTGGCCGCGCTGCCCGGGCAGCGGACCGGGACGGTGCGGCTGTCGCGGGAGCCGGGCCCCTGTCCCGAGCCGGTGCGGTTCGCGCACGGGCCGTTCGACGAGCAGTGGCTGCTGCCCGACCACCGGCTGATCGACACGGCGCGGCCCGAGCTCTGGCGGGTGGCCGACGGGCACCAGCTGTTCGCCGTCGAGCAGGGTCGCGTGCCGGGCGCGGCGGGTCCCGCGCTGCTGGTGAGCGCCGTCCTGCCCGGCGGCCGCTCCCCCGCGGGCCGTCCCGGCCGGATCCGGCCGCTCTTCCGCCGTCCCGGCGGCCTGGAGCCCAACCTGGCACCGGGGCTGCGGGAGTTCCTCGGCGAGTGCTACGGCGGCGAGGTGACCGCGGCCGACGTGTTCGCGTGGGCCGTGGCGGCGGCGCTGCCCTCCGCCGCCGGCTGCCGGGTGCCGCTGCCCGCGGACCCGGAGGTGTGGGCGGCGGGCGTGGCGCTCGGCCGGGAGCTGGTCGAGGTGCAGGTGCGCGGGGCCCGCGGCGGGGCGCGGCCGCGGCTTCCGGGCGGGCGCAGGCCCTACGTACGGGCGGCGCTGCCGGCCCGGCCGTCCGGGCTCGCGTACGACCCGGTGGAGGAGGTGCTGTCCCTGGGCGAGGGCCGGATCTCCCCCGTGCCGGCCGAGGCGTGGGAGTTCGAGGTCGGCGGGGTGCGGATGCTCGAGCAGTGGTTCGCGCACCGGACGGCGCCGGCCGAGCCGGGGAGCCTGGAGGCGATCGGTCCCGCCGCGTGGCCGCAGGAGTGGACCTCGGAGCTGCTGGAGCTCGTCACGGTCCTGGCCCTGCTCGCCGGCCGCGAGCCGGAGCGCGCGGCGCCCGCCGCGCGTGCGGTGGCGGACGGGGTGACCAGGACGGCGCTGCGGGCGGCCGGGGTGCTGCCGGTGCCGGACGGGGCGCGTCGCCCGGCGTCCGTGTTCGACCACCAGGAGGAGGGCCCGGAGGGCCAGTTCGCCCTGCTGTGACGGGGTGCGGCCCGCCTCCCGCACCCGCGGCGGAGCCCGCCCGCCCCGCCGCGCCCGCTCCCGGTCAGTCCTTCACGAACGAGTTCAGGACCCGGTCCAGGGTCCGGGTGAAGACCTCCTCCGCGTCGGGCGGCGGGACCGCGCCGGTCAAGACCGCGGTCAGGTGCGGATAGTCGCCGGTGGCGAGACGGCTCGCCAGATAGGCCTGGCGGACGGCCTGTTCCTCCTCCTCGGACCACGGCAGGGAGCGGGCACGCTCGGCGAGGGCGAGTTCGTTGGCCACGATCGTCATCACGGTGCCGTTGACCGTGGCGATCAGCTCCATCTTGGTGCCGCCGGGCAGGTCGAGCCCGTCCAGGCAGGTCATGCAGTGCTCGAGGAACCGGAGGGCGTGCGGTCCGAAGGCGTACCCGGTGGTCATCAGCCGGATCACCCACGGGTGGCGGCGCAGGATGCCGCGGGCGTCGCGGGCGACGGCCGTCATGTCGGCGCGCCAGTCGCCGCTGGGCCCGTCGAGCGCGTACTCGCCGCTGACCCGGTCGACCATCAGCTCGTACAGGTCCTCCTTGCGCGGCACGTAGTTGTAGAGCGACATGGTGCCGCAGCCGAGTTCGGCGGCGACGCGCCGCATGGAGACCGCGTCGATGCCGTCGGCGTCGGCGATGCGGACGGCGGCGTCCGTGACGTCGTCCCGGCTGTAGGCCGGTTTCGGGCCGCGGCCGGTGCGCTCGGGGCGCGCCCAGATCACTTCGGGTCGGGCCGCTCGGCCTGTCATCACTCATCACCTCGCCGCTCATCGTAGTGACGCCCGCACCGCCCACCCGCTTACGTACACCGTACGTAATGCGCTAGGGTCGCCGCATGACAACAACTACGTACGCTGTACTTAGTGAGGGCCTGTGCAAGCGCTACGGCGACGTCCACGCGCTGAGCGGGCTCGACCTCGCCGTGCCCGAAGGCACCGTCTGCGGGGTGCTCGGGCCCAACGGCGCGGGGAAGACCACGGCGGTCCGGGTCCTCACCACGCTCACCTCGCCCGACTCCGGCAGCGCCCGGGTCGCCGGGCGGGACGTGGTCCGCGACCCGGCCGGCGTCCGTGAGCGGATCGCGGTCACGGGCCAGTACGCCTCCGTCGACGGCGACCTCACCGGCGCCGAGAACCTGCGGCTCTTCGCCGGGCTGCTGCGCGCCCCGCGTTCCCGCGCCGACGAGCTGCTCGAGCGCTTCGGCCTCGCCGAGGCCGCCGGCCGCCCCGCCCGCACCTACTCCGGCGGCATGCGGCGGCGCCTCGACCTGGCCGCGAGCCTGATCGTCCCGCCGAGCGTGCTGTTCCTCGACGAGCCGACCACCGGACTCGACCCGCACAGCCGGAACGGGATCTGGGACGCCGTACGGGGGTTGGCGTCCCAGGGCACGACCGTGCTGCTCACCACGCAGTACCTGGAGGAGGCCGACCGGCTCGCCGACGAGGTCGTCCTCGTCGACGGGGGCCGCGCCGCCCACCGGGGCACGCCGGCCGAACTCAAGGCGCGGATCGGCAGCTACGCCGAGGTGGTGGTCGCCGAGCCCGCGCGGCTGGAGGCGGCCGCGGCCGTGCTCGACCGGCTCACCGGCTCGCTGCCGGCCCTGGACGCCGAGCGCCGCACGGTCGGCGCGGTCACCACCGATCCGACGCTGACCCTGCCCCGGCTCGTCCGGGAGATCGACGCGGCGGGCGTGCCGATCCTCGACGCCTCGCTGCGCCCGCCCACCCTCGACGAGGTGTTCCTGCGCCTCACCGACCGCAAGGAGCTCGCCGCATGAGCAGCCTCGTCCACGACGGCACCGCGATCCTCGGCCGTCATCTGCTGCGGATCCGGCACGCCCCGGCGATCACGGTCATGACCCAGACCATGCCGATCGTGTTCCTGCTCTTCTTCGGTTACGTGTTCGGTGGCGCGCTCGCCATGCCGGGCGCCGACTACCGCGCCTTCCTGGTGCCGGGAATGCTGGTGGCGACGGCCGCGAACGGCGTCATGACCGGGATGTTCCAGGCCGCGCAGGACACCCACCGCGGTGTCACGGACCGGCTGCGCACGATGCCGGTGAGCCGGGCCGCGGTGCCGCTGGGGCAGGCGCTCGCCGACCTGGTCACCAGCACGGTCGGCATGGTCCCGGTGCTGCTGGTCGGCCTGGCGATGGGCTGGCGGATCGAGGGAACGGCCGTCGAGGCCCTGGGCGCCCTCGGACTGCTGGTGCTCTTCCGCTTCGCGGCGACCTGGGTGGGCATCCTGCTCGGTCTCGCGTCGGAAAGCGAGGAAGCCGCCGGGCAGCTGGGCAGCGCGACCTTCATGCTGCCGCTGCTGTCCAACGCCTACATCCCGACCGACGGGATGCCGGGCTGGCTGCGCACGGTCGCGGAGTGGAATCCGATCTCCGCGGTGACGACCGCCGTACGGGACCTGTTCGGCAACGCACCCGTGCCGGCGGACGGCGCCTGGCCCGTGACGCACCCGGTGGCGGGGGCGCTGCTCTGGTCACTGGCGCTGATCGCGCTGTGCGCCCCGGCGGCCGTCAGGCGCTACGCCCGCGGCTGAGGAGCCGCACGCCCGCGAGGCCCCGCGTCCGCCGGGGCCTCGCGTCTGCGCGGGGTCTCGCGTCTGCGTGGGGTCTCGCGTCTGCGCAGGGCCTCGCCGCTGCCGGGCTTCCTCGCGTCCGCCCGCGCGTCCACCGGGTCTCGCGCGTACGGGCCTTGCCGGGCACCTGTCTCGCGGAGTGCGGGTCGCGGTCGCGGGGGCGTCGCGCGGGTAGGGAAAGACGCCGGACGGGCGGGGACACGTCCGGCGGTCGGTCAGGGACGGGCCGCGGGCCGAGCGGGTTCGGGCGGGAGCGGCGCCTCGGGGTGCGCGGGTGCCCGGCCCGGACGGCCCGTCAGCTGTGGTTGCCGAAGAGCGAGCGGCGCAGTCGGCGCAGCGGGGCGAAGAGCGAGACCCGCGCACTGCGGCTGCGGTGGCCCTGCACCGGCACCTCGCGCGTACGCGTCGTCAGTTCCCGCATGAGCAGCGTCGCCTCGGCCGCCTCGCGCTGCGGCACGGCGGGACCGCCGAGCACCGCGAGATGGCGGTCGAGCCGCGAACTGGTCGCGCTGCTCCCGCAGGTGATGGCAGGCACACGCGGCCTGCTGCGCATCGTTATCTGTTCCATGTCACTCCCCACCCGTACGAGGGCACCCGGCCCGGGCAGGTTAACCCTATCGCCCCGCTACGACACCCGTGTATTCCGGCCGCAGGATTCACCGCTCGTGTACGGGGGTTGACGATCACTGTCCGAATCCGTCTGATTCCAGGGTGAGTTGGACAGCGATCGAACACCTGTCGAACCGTCACGAACCATCCTGCACGCGCGGCCCCCGCCGACGGGGCCGTGAGCGGGTGTGATCTCCGCCACCAAAAGCCGGAGCCCTCCGCTACCGTGGAGTGATGACGGTCATCGCGGGTCGTTATCGGCTGCTCGACGTGCTCGGCGAAGGCGGGATGGGCACCGTCTGGCGCGCCCGGGACGAGGTCCTGGGACGCGAGGTGGCGGTCAAGGAGGTCCGGGCGGGAGCCGGGCTGCCGGCCGCCGACCGCGAGCGCCTCCACGCCCGGCTGGAGCGGGAGGCGAGGTCCGCCGCCCGGATCACCCATCGCAACGTCGTCACCGTCTACGACGTGGCCCTGGACGACGACCGCCCGTGGATCGTGATGGAGCTGGTCCCGGGGCTCACGCTGGCCGAGACCCTGGAGGCCGAGGGCCCGCTGCCGCCGCGGCGGGCGGCGCACGTCGGAGCCGAGGTGTGCGCGGCGCTGCGGGCCGCGCACGAGGCGGGCGTGCTGCACCGGGACGTCAAGCCGGCCAACGTGCAGCTGGCCAACGACGGGCGGGTGGTGCTCACCGACTTCGGGATCGCCGCCGTCGAGGGCGTCTCGCCGCTCACCATGACCGGTGAGCTGATCGGCTCGCCGGAGTACCTCGCGCCCGAGCGGGCCCTGGGCCGCACGCCGGGCCCGGCGGCCGACCTGTGGTCGCTGGGCATCCTCTTGTACGCGGCGGTGGAGGGCGTCTCGCCGTTCCGCCGCGAGACGGCGCTCGACACGCTGCGCACGGTGGTGGACGAGGAGCCCGCGCCGCCCGCGCACGCGGGCCCGCTGGCACCGGTGATCGAGGGGCTGCTGCGCAAGGACCCGGAGCAGCGGCCGTCGGCGGCGGCCGTGGAGGAACAGCTGCGGCTGATCGGCGCGGGCGGCACGCCGCGTACGGAGCCACTGCGGGCGGGACCCTACGCGCCCGTCCCGCCGCGCGGCACCGGCGGCGGAAGCCGTGCGGCCGGTCCGATGGGCGCGGGCGCGCCGGGCGGTCCCGGCGGTCCGGTGGGGCCGGGGGCGACCGCTCCCCTGCCGGCACCGGGTGCGGGCGGCGGGTCCGGGTCCCGGCCGCGCGGGCGCTGGGGACTCGTCGCCGGGATCGCGGCGCTGCTGCTGGTGGCGGGCGGGCTGACGTACGCGGCGCTGCGGGACACCGACGCGGACGGGACGCCCACGGTGCCGCCGACCACGACGAGCGCGCCCACGACGGCGCCGACGGCCGCGCCGACGACGTCCGCGGAGACCACGAGTGCCACGCCGAGCGAGGCGACGACTCCGCCGGTGTCCGTCCTGGTGAACGTACGGGCGGTGCGCGACTCCTACAGCGGGGCGTGCCCGCCGCCGGAGGACGCGGCCCCGTCGTTCACGGCGGCGGTCACGGTGGACCGGACGCCGGCGACCGTGTCGTACCGCTGGGTGACGGAGAGCGGCGAGGTCCAGGACGCGCAGTGGCGGACGCTGGAGTTCGCGGAGGGCGGGCCCACCGAACAGCTGCTGAACCGCACCCAGGCGGGGTACGGGGCGGGCTCGCAGGTGAGCGACCGGATCCGGGTCGAGGTCCGTGAGCCGGTCGCGCGGCAGTCGAACTGGGTGGAGTTCTCGGTGACCTGTGAGGAGACGGTCCCGCCGTCGGCTCCGCCGACGACGGCGACGCCTTCGGGCGGGACCGCCTCCCCCGGTGGAGCCCCGGCCGGTGCCTCCGGCGGCGCGCCGGGAGGTTCCGTTACGCCACGGCCCTGAACGTCGGCAGGTAGCCGCCGGACTGGCCGGACGCGGTGGGGTGGTACGACTCGCCGATGTTGAGCCAGTTGACGCTGTGCAGCCACGCCGAGCCCGAGCAGATCTCGTGACCGGTGAAGGCGGGTACGACGCTGGCGAAGGTGAAGCCGTGGTTGGCGGCGCGCTTGGCGGTGGCCGCGTTGAGGTAGTCGGCGGCGCCGTTGATGGCGCGGCGCTCGTTCTCGCTGAGGCCGGCGATGCAGCTGCCGCCCAGCTGGTAGAAGCGCGGGTAGCCGAGGACGACGACGCGGGCGTTGGGGGCCTTGTTTCTGACGGCCGTGTAGACCGAGTCGAGTTTGCCGGGCAGCGTCGAGTCGACGTAGGCCTTGGCCTGATTCACTCGGTTGATACAGGTCGACTCGGACTGCAGGACGCAGGTGGTCATGACGTCGGCGAAACCGGCGTCGTTGCCGCCGATGGTGAGGGAGACCAGGTCGGTGCCGCTGTTGAGGGGTCCGAGCTGATTGGCCGTGACATCACCCGTTCGGGCGCCCGAGCAAGCGGTGAAGGCGAAGGACGAGGGGGCGTTGGCGTTCTTCCAGAGGACCGGATAGGCCTTGGTGGAGCGCTTGCAGGCGCCGCTGGCGCTGTCGTAGCTCCCCGCGCCGACACCGGAGGAGTACGAGTCGCCCAGGGCCACGTAGTCCACCGCGGCGGTTTCCGCGGCGGCGGCGACGCCGGCCCCGGTGAGGGCGAGGACGGCACCGAGGAGCAGCGAGGACGAGAAAGCCGTAAAACGGGACAGTTTCATGGAACCTCCCTGTAGCAGGATCTCTGCGTTACCAGGTAGTAGCAGCGGATCCGGCGTGGTGGAAGTGTTCATGTCAAAACTGGGGTCGCACGCCTCCCGTCACCCCTTCACAAACCGTCGATATCAAGCCACTTCGGCCTCGCCCGTCACCCGACGGACCGCCCGCCGCAAAACCCGGTGCGCGCAGCGCGCGAGTGACAGATCATGACCGCATGTCAGGCACCCCGGACGCACTGCCCGATCCGCTCCACACCCTTCCCCTGCGACTCAACCTCGACGACGGCGACTCGCCGTCCGACGTCGTCGACGCCCTGTTCCTCGGCCGCTTCACCAACGGCGCGCAGCCCTACGCGCACGGCGCCCGGCTGGAACGGGTCAAGCCGTCCTCGTCCCTGCTCCCCGCGGACGCCCGGATCCTGCGCGCCGCGAAGGACGGCGACCGCGGAGCCGTCCTCGCCGAGGGCGAGGGCTGGACGCTGCTCGCCTCCCGCTTCAACTGGGGCGCCCACGTCACCGTCACCGCGACCGAGCCCGAACTCGCCAGGCGCGTCCTCAAGGAGGCCACCGACGGCGCCGTGGAGGAGCCGGAACCGAGCCCGGACAACGTCACCATGGGCTTCTGGCACCTGTCGCCCCGACGCGGCCCCGACCGGACCACCCGCCAGATCGGCGCCGCCACCTGGGAGGATGTCCGCCCCAACTACACCGCGCCGGCCGCCGAGCGGATGGACCGGCTGATGGCCCTCACCCCGGACGACATCACCGGCAGGCTGCTGCTGCTCCACGGCCCGCCCGGCACCGGCAAGACCTCAGCGCTGCGCACCCTCGCCCGCTCCTGGCGCGACTGGTGCCAGGTCGACTGCGTCCTCGACCCCGAGCAGCTCTTCGGGGACGTCGGCTACCTCATGGACATCGCGATCGGCGAGGACGACGGGACCGAGGAGGGCCGCTGGCGGCTGCTCCTCCTGGAGGACTGCGACGAGCTGATCCGCGGCGAGGCCAAGCACGCGGCGGGCCAGGCGCTCTCCCGGCTGCTCAACCTCACCGACGGCCTGCTCGGCCAGGGCCGCAACGTGCTCGTCGCCGTCACCACCAACGAGGACCTGGAACGGCTCCACCCCGCCGTGGTGCGGCCCGGCCGCTGCCTGGCCCGGATCGAGGTGGGTCCGCTCAGCCACGCCGAGGCGGTCACCTGGCTCGGCCGCGAGGAGGGCGTCGGACGGGACGGCGCCACCCTCGCCGAACTGTTCGCCCTGCGCCGCGGGACGCCCGCGCCGGGCATGCCGGAGCAGCGCACGCCGAGCCAGGGGCTGTACCTGTGAGGACGCGGCCGCCGCGGAGGCGCCGGCGGCGGCCCGTTCAGTCGTCGTACGCCGCCCGCAGCGCGTCCCGCACCGCCGCCTCGGCCTCCTCGCGGCTCAGGCCCAGCCGGTGGGCCTCGGTCGCGTAGGCCGCGGCGGCCGTGGCGGCGAGGCGGGAGGCGGCGTCCGAAGCGGCGGCGACGAAGGTGCCGTTGCGGCCCCTGGTCTCGATCACCCCGTCCGACTCCAGGGCCTTGTACGCCTTGGCGACCGTGTTCGCCGCGAGCCCCAGGTCCTCCGCGAGACCCCGCACCGTCGGCAGCTTGTAGCCGACCGGCAGCTCGCCCGAGCGGGCACTCTCCGAGATCTGGGCGCGCAGTTGTTCGTACGGAGCGGTGGTGGAACGGGCA
Source organism: Streptomyces roseicoloratus (assembly GCF_004117935.1). Taxonomy (GTDB): domain Bacteria; phylum Actinomycetota; class Actinomycetes; order Streptomycetales; family Streptomycetaceae; genus Streptomyces; species Streptomyces roseicoloratus. The sequence continues at coordinate 46,478 of NZ_SDOY01000139.1, forward strand.
TCCACGCTGATTCGAAGCGTCACCGCCCGATTGTGCACCGGGCCCGCCGGAAAAGGGGAGGCGGCCGGACGCGGACCGCGCCTAGCGTGCGGTCACATGACTGTGATCGTCCGTGATGTACGGCCCGGAGTCCCCGAGGACGCCGAGGCGTTCGCCCGGGTCCGGCGCGCCGCGCTGCCCTACATGCTCGCGACCGGCCCGCAGGTGGCCCACGACCTGGCACACGCCCATCCCGGCGCCCGCAGCCGGCCGCTGATCGCCGAGATCGACGGCGAGGCCGTCGGCACCGCGGAGGTCTCCCTCGCCCACGAGTCCCCCGTCCCGGGGATCGGCGAGGCCAACGTCTTCGTCCACCCCGACCGCACGCGGCGCGGCGCCGGCGCGCTCCTGCTGCGCACGGCGGAGGAGCACCTGGCGGAGGCGGGGGCGACGACGCTGTACGGCTGGGCCTTCGATCAGCCCTCGTCCCGCGCGTTCGCCGCGAAGCACGGCTACCGGCCGAGCCGTTCGGCGTACTTCCTGCGGCTCGACCTCGCCACGACCGAGCTGCCGCCGCTCCAGGCACCGCCCGCGGGCGTCGAACTGCGCACGGCGGCCGACTTCGCCGCCGACCCGCGGCCGCTGTTCGAGCTGGACGCGCTGACCACGGCCGACGAGCCGGGTGACGTGGCCACCGAGCTGGACGACTACGAGCACTGGCTGGCGGCCGTCTGGAACCATCCGCTGCTCGACCGGGAGCTCACCACGGTGGCCGTGGCCGGGGGACGTCCGGTGGCGTTCAGCGCGGCCCGCACCGACGGCCTGGGCCGCTACGGCTCCGCGATGACCGGCACCCATCCGGGTCACCGGGGCCTGGGACTCGCCAAGCTGGCGAAGAACGACTCGCTGCACCGGGCCCGCGCGGCCGGCTGCACGGAGGCGTTCACCGGGAACGACGCGGAGAACGGCCCGATGCTGGCGATCAACACGTGGTTCGGCTACGAGATCCGCGCGAAGGAGACCCGGTATGTCCGCGAGCTCGGCTGAGCCCGCCGGCACGGTCGAGGTCGTCCTGGTGAAGGCCGGCCGGACGAAGATCCGCTACCCGGCGGAGCGGGTGTCCGACGACGGCGTCCGGCTCACCGTCCGCGCGCCGTGGGCGGGCGACGGGGTACGGGACTTCGGCTTCGTGCGCTTCGAGCCGGGCGACGTCTTCACGGAGCACTACTGGCGCGACCGGTGGTACGCGGTGAAGGAGGTCCGTTCCGGCGACGGCACGCCGAAGGGCTGGTACTGCGACGTGACCCGGCCCGCCGCCGTCGGCGCCGCGGAGGTGGTGGTCGAGGACCTGGACCTGGACCTGTGGGTGCCGGCGGACGGCGGCGAGGTGCTGCGGCTCGACGAGGACGAGTTCGCGGCGAGCGGCCTGGCCGCCGCCGACCCGGAGGCCGCCCGGAACGCGGTGCTCGCCCTCGACGAACTGGCCGCCCTGGGCCGGGACGGACTGCTCGGGCTGCTCAGCCGAGCGTGACGGCCGACTCCTCGGCGGCGAGGAAGCCGGGCAGCGGCAGACCCAGCGGGCCCTGGGTGGTGAGCTGCATCAGCGTGGCCTCCACCCGGGCCGCGCCCGGGCGGTAGCCCGGCTCCTTCACGACGGCGCTGTTGGTCCAGGCGTGGACCCGGCCGTCGCAGACGGCCCGGGTGCCGCCGATGCCGGCGGAGCGGTCGTCCTGGACCAGCGTGGAGCTGACGAAGACGGGACCGGCGGTGTCGTCCAGGCAGCGGTACGACCCGGAGAGGGTGACCGTGCCGTCCTCGGCGAGGGTCCCGCGCGGGGTGACGGACAGGCCGTCGCCCGCACCGGCGTGGGCGGTCGGGGCGGTGGCGGCGGCGGTGGCCAGCAGGGCGCCTGCGAGGACGAGGCGAGCACGCATGAGCGGGGATCCCTTCGGGGTGCGGCGAATGCCGCTGTCGTTACGGATGCTGCGGATTCTGCGGATGCTGCCCGCCAGGGATACCGAATCCGGCCTCGACGTGTCCGAAACTCACTCTATCGGCGGCGAGTTGAGCACGTTGCGGCCAGGAATGCGGTCGTACGGGCCGGTCCGGCGGCGCTGGGCGACCTCGTGGCCGCACCGCGGGTACACGGCGGCACGTCGACCCCGGCGCCGGGTCGGCGCGCCGGTGTCTGTGGTGCTGCTTAGAGGCTCCTTAACGCGACCATAAGGATCGGCTTCCGGGCCTCCGGAGGGCCGGAACGGCGCATCCCGAGGGCTAGTTTGCTGGGCGTCCCCCCACCGGCCCACCCTCGTGAAGGAGTTGTCCCCCCATGACCTCACGCCGTACCACCGCAGTCTCCGCCACCGCCGCCGCGCTGGTCCTGTCCGGACTCGCCGCCGCGCCCGGCGCGCTCGCGCACGGCTCGATGACCGATCCGGTGAGCCGGGTCGCGGGCTGCTACGCGGAGGGGCCGGAGAGCCCGGACTCGGCGGCGTGCAAGGCGGCCGTGGCGGCCGGCGGGACCCAGGCGCTCTACGACTGGAACGAGGTGAACATCGGGGACGCGGCCGGCCGGCACCGGGAACTGATCCCGGACGGCAGGCTGTGCAGCGCCGGGAAGGAGAAGTACCGCGGGTTCGACCAGGCGCGCGCGGACTGGCCGGCGACTCCGATGAACGCCGGTGCGCACACCTTCCGCTACAAGGCGACCGCTCCGCACAGGGGCACCTTCGCGCTGTACGTGACGAAGGACGGCTACGACCCGTCGAAGCCGCTCGCGTGGTCGGACCTGGAGGCGAAGCCGTTCGCCACGGCGACCGACCCCGGCATGCGGGACGGCGCCTATGTGTTCACCGGCACCGTGCCGAAGAAGTCGGGCCGTCACCTGATCTACTCGATCTGGCAGCGCTCCGACTCCCCGGAGGCCTTCTACACCTGCTCGGACGTGGTGTTCGGGAAGGACAACGGAGGCGGCGCCCCGGCGCCGGCGCCGGGCGTTCCCTCCGAGAAGCCCGCCCAGTCCGGGCCCGGGCACGGCGACCAGGGCAACCAGGACAACCTGGGCAACCACGGTGACCACGGCGGTCACACCGCCCCGGCCACCACGCCCCCCGCCACCACCGGCCCCGCCACCGCCCCCGCCCCGGACACGACCGCCCCGGGCGCCGCGGCTCCCGCGCCCGCCGCCCACGGTTCCGGCGAGGAACTCGCCGAGACCGGGGGCGACGTCTCCGCCGGGTACCTCGCGGCGGGCGGCGCCGCCGTGCTCGCCCTGGGCGCGGGCCTGCTGTTCGCGACCGCCCGCCGCAGGGCGTCCCGCTGACCGTGCGCGGGCGCGGGCGCGGCTAACCCACGACCGACAGGCAGGTGGTCGGGGTCGCGCGGGCCGGGTCGAGGGCGTTGTTCACCTCGTGGAAGACGACCCGGTCCAGCGTTCCGATCGCCACGTGCTCGGACAGGTCGAGCACGCAGAGGTCCTGGAGCAGGACGTTGCGGACGTTCGGTCCGGACAGCCAGCCCGACTGGTACGGGGTGACGACCTCGTCGTACTTGGTGGCGATCACCGTGTACCGGACGCCGGGCACGGTGTCGCCGCCCGCGTTCAGCTTGGTGAGGAACGCCGAGCCGGCGATCTGGTCGGCGAGCGCGGGTGTGTGGGTGCCGATCAGGTCCTCGACGCCGGGGAAGTACGGCAGGAGCCGGGTGAGGCCGTTGAGGGTGGTGCCGTGGTTGTCGGGGGCGATGGCGACGAGGGCGTTCACCTTGGCGGCGCCGCCGAGGAACTTGAGGTAGTAGCGGGGCATCATGCCGCCCTGGGAGTGTCCGACCAGGTCGACCTCGGCGGCCCCGGTCGAGGCGAGGACCCGGTCGACGTAGGAGGCGAGCTGGCCCGCCGACTTGTCGATCGGGCCGAGGCCGTTGAAGAACGGCACTCCGGGCAGCTGCCCGTAGTCGAGCGAGAAGACGCAGTAGCCCCGGTTGACGAGGTAGGGCGCGAGGCCCAGCCAGTTGTCGACGGAGTTGCCGAAGGTGCCGTGGACGAGGACGACCGGACGGGGGTGGGCGGCGGACGGCTTGCAGGTGAAGTCGTTCCAGCCACGGCTGGTGACGGTGGCCTGGGTGGTGGCGGCCTGGGCGGCGGCGGTCGGTGCGAGGGTGGCGGCGGCGGTCAGGAGCAGTACGGACAGCGCTCTGACGGCCCGCTTCCAGGGCTTCCTGGGCAGCATCGGGCGATCTCCTTGCGGCTCAAGGGGAATGAGGGGTGCTCTACGCCCTGCGGTCCGGACCACAAGTGGGGATGTGCGCTTTCCGCCAAGTTACGTACGGGTAGCCGCAGGGGGAAGTTACGCGTCGGTAAAAAGTCCCCGTGTCCCGTACACCGTGGTGTAAAGCGCCTCAGGCGTGCCCTCGCGCCTCACGTGTCACTCACGCCCTCGCGCCCCACCGGTGCTCACGCCGTCCCGTACGGGCGTCGGTGCGCCCGCACGCCGCCCGGAGCCGGGTCGCTCACGCCTCCAGGGAGCCCGGCACGATCGCCCGCGGGCCGTACTTCGCGCGGGCCCGGTCCGCCGCCTCCTCGATGCGGCGGGCCTTGTCGTCGGCCGGGTCGAAGGTGAGCTGGTGGGCGGCGCCCTCGGCCGGGGCCAGGCCCTCGGCGCGCAGCGCGATGCCCCGGACCCGGGCGCGCTGGAGGCCGAAGGAGGCGTGGATCGCGTACGCGAGCGCGGTGAGGTCCGCCGAGTGGGCGGTGGGTTCGCGCAGGGTGCGGGTGCGGCTCGTCGTGGTGCGGTCCGCGTAGCGCACGGTCACGGTCAGGGAGCGGCACACCTGGTCCTCCGTGCGCATCCGGGCGCCCAGTTCGCCGGTGAGCGAGAGCAGCGCCCTGCGGTGTTCGGCGGTGTCCAGCTCGTCGTGCGGGAAGGAGCGTTCGGCGGCGAGCGAGCGGGAGACCTCGCCGGGGACGACCGGGGTGCGGTCGATGCCGCGGGCCCGTTCCCACAGTTCGCGGCCGGTCCTGGCGCCGACCAGCCGCTGGAGCACGGCGAGCGGTGCGTCCGCGACCCGGCCGGCGGAGTCGAGGCCGTAGCCGCAGAGGGTGCGGGCGGTGGCGCGGCCCACGCCGTCGAGGGCGGCGACCGGCTTGCCCCGCAGGAAGGCCGCCGGGTCCTCGACGACCACGGTGGCGCCGGGCCTGGCCTCGCGGGCCGCCATCCGGGCCAGCATCGGGTTGGGGCCCGCGCCGATGACGCAGTCGATCCCGTACAGGGCGAGTGCCCTGACCCGGATCACGGAGGCGAGTTCGACCGGGCTCCAGCCGAAGTAGCGCAGCGCGCCGCGCACGTCGGCGAGCGCCTCGGCGGGCGGGGCGGCTTCGACGACGGGGGTGAACTCGCCGAGCAGGTCGAGCAGCCGAGGGAGCATCACCTCCCCCAGGGGCTCCAGTCGGAACCGTACGCAAAGGATCATCCCGCGCTCCCCGGACTGCTGTGCCACAGCTTCCGCGACGGCGTCGCGGCGCCTTCCCCGGCGGGCCGGAGGTCGGCCCAGGGGTTCATCTCGTAGCCGGTGGGCAGGGTGATGCGCCTGCCGGTGTCGCCGGTCCCCTCGGGGGTCTGCCCCGGCTGTTCGGAGAGCCGTTCGCCCACCGCCTCCAGGCCGCCGCTCTCCCGCAGTTCGGCGAGTTCGGCGAGGTTCCAGGCGGCGGCGCCGACCACGCTGAGGCTGCGCGGGCCGCGCCGCTGCACCACGCCGCGGACGAGCAGCAGCCAGGAGTGGAAGACGGTGTGGGCGCAGCGCTCGTGGGAGTCGTCGAAGAAGGCGAGGTCGACCAGGCCGGTGCCGTCGTCGAGGGTGGTGAAGATGACCCGCTTGCCGGAGCGGATCGGCGGGGTCTGGGTGGCCGCCTTGGCGCCGGCGACCAGGACGGTCTGTCCGTGGGCGGCCGAGCGCAGCCGGCGGGCGGAGACCACGCCGAGTTCGCGCAGGAAGGCCTGGTGGTCGCCCATGAGGTGGCGGGAGGCGTCCATGCCGAGGATGCCGAGTTCGGCGCTGAGCCGTTCGCTCTCGTCGAGGTCGGGCAGGCCGACGGGGGCCGTCCTGCGGCCCTGGGCGAGCGGGAGTTGTCCGCCGTAGGAGGCGGCGCCCCGCTGGGTGCGGTGGAGTTCGGTGAGGTGCAGCAGCAGGTCGCGGCGGTTGGCGCCGAAGGCGTCGAGCGCGCCGACCTGGGCGAGCCGTTCGGCGACGGGTTTGCGCGGGCGGGCCCGCTCCCAGAAGTCGAGCAGCGAGGCGTAGGGCTGTCCGGCCTCGATGCGGGCGCTCTCGGCCTCGCTGATGCCGTGCACGTCGGCGAGGCCGAGCCGGAGGCCGAACACCGGCGCCGCACCAGGCTCTTCGGATACCAGTTCGATGCGATGGGCGGCCGCCGACCGGTTCACGTCGAGCGGCAGCACGGGCACCCCGCGCCGCCGGGCGTCCGCGAGCAGCAGCCGCTTCGGGTACATGCCGGGGTCGTGGGTGAGCAGCCCGGCGTAGAAGGCGGCCGGGTGGTGCGCCTTGAGCCAGGCGGACTGGTAGGTCGGCACGGCGAAGGCCACCGCGTGCGCCTTGCAGAAGCCGTACGAGCCGAAGGCCTCGACGATCTCCCAGGTACGGGCGACGACCTCGTCCGCGTAGCCCTTCGACCGCGCCCGCTCGGCGAACCAGTTCCTGATCCTGCCCTGCGACTCGGGGTGGGAGAGGCCGCGGCGCACCTGGTCGGCCTCGTCGCGGCCGCAGCCGGTCATGACGGAGACGATCTCGATGATCTGCTCGTGGAAGACGACGACGCCGTACGTCTCCTTCAGCGCGTCCTCCAGGTCGGGGTGCGGGTAGCGGACCGGCGCGCGGCCGTGCCGGGCGGCGATGAACGGGCGGACCATGTCGGCGGCGACCGGTCCCGGGCGGAAGAGGGAGATGTCCACGACCAGGTCGTGGAAGGTCTCCGGCTGGAGCCGGCCCACCAGGTCGCGCTGGCCGGGCGACTCGATCTGGAAGCAGCCGAGGGTCTCGGTGGAGCGGATCAGCCGGTACGTGTCGGGGTCGCCGGGCGGGATCGCGTCGACGTCCGGGCGGGTGCCGGTGGCCCGTTCGACCTCGGCGACCGCGTGCGCCATCGCCGACTGCATCCGTACGCCGAGGACGTCGAGCTTGAGCAGGCCGAGGTCCTCCACGTCCTCCTTGTCGAACTGCGACATGGGCAGCCCCTCGCCGCTGGTCGGCACGACGGGGGTGCGGGCGAGCAGCGAGGCGTCGGAGAGGAGCACGCCGCAGGGGTGCATGGCGATGCCGCGGGGCAGCGCGTCGAGGGCCTCGACCAGCTCCCAGAAGCGCTCGCGTCCTTCCGTCTCCGCCTTCAGCCCGCGCAGTTCGGGCAGTTCGCCGAGGGCGGCGCGGGCGTCCCGGGCGCGGATGTGCGGGAAGGCCTTGGCGATCCGGTCGATCTCGGCCGGGTCCATGGACAGGGCGGCGCCGACGTCGCGTACCGCGTGGCGGACCCGGTAGGTCTCGGGCATGGCGACGGTGACGACCCGCTCGGCGCCGAAGCGGTCGAGGATCGCCCGGTAGACCTCGATGCGGCGGGCGGACTCCACGTCGACGTCGATGTCGGGCAGTGCGGTGCGGCGCTTGGACAGGAAGCGCTCCATCAGCAGTCCGTGCTCGACCGGGTCGGCGTGGGCGATGCCGAGGAGGTGGTTGACGAGGGAGCCGGCGCCGGAGCCGCGGGCGGCCACCCGGATGCCCATGTCCCGTACGTCGTCCACGACCTGGGCGACCGTCAGGAAGTAGCTGGCGAAGCCGTGGTGGGCGATGATGTCCAGCTCGTGGTGCATCCGGTCCCAGTAGACGCGCCGGTCGGGGCGCCGGTCGTAGCCCTTGAGGACCATGCCGGCGGCGGCCCGGGAGGCCAGCACGCGCTGGGCGGTGCGGTGGGCGGCGCCGACCAGGTACGGCTCGGGGAAGTGCGCGGAGCCCATGCCGAGGTCGTCCTGGGGGTCGACGAGGCAGGCCGCGGCGACGGCCTCGGTCCGCTCCAGGAGCCGGTGCGCGGCGTCCCGGCGGAAGCCCGCGGCCTCCACCACCCGCTCGGCCGTGGCCAGCATGGCGGCGGCGTCCTTGAGCCAGGCCTCGCCGCTGTCGAGCCCGGCGCGCGGGTCGACCGGGACGAGCCGGCGGGCCGCGTCGAGGACGTCGGCGATCGGGCCCTGGCCAGGGTCGGCGTACCGCACCTCGTTGGCGAGCACGGGGCGGACGCCCTGCTCGGCGGCGAAGCCGACGGTACGGGCGGCGAGCCGCAGCGAGCCGGGGCCGGTGCCGGAGCGTCCGTGGTGCACGACCTCCAGGCACAGGGCGTCGCCGTACCGCTCGCGCCAGGGCACGAGCAGCCGCGCGGCCCGGTCGGGGCGGCCCGCGGCGAGGGCCCGGCCGACGTCGGAGCCCGGGCCGAGCAGGACGAAGAGGTCCTCGCCCTGGTTGGCCGCCCAGGGCAGCACGGGCGGCCCCTCCCCCGCGTGGGCGTGGGCGGCGGTGACGAGCGCGCAGAGCCCGGCCCAGCCGGCCCGGGACCGGGCGAGGAAGACGGCGCGGGGTGCGGACTCGTCCACGAAGGCGCCGCCGCGCACGGGCGCGCGCCGCGCGGAGGTGACCCCCGCGCCCGTACCCGCCCGGCCCGTCCCGGCGCCGCCCGTCCGGGCTCCGTCGTGCCCGGCGCCGTGCGGAGGGACGGCGGTCAGGAAGGGCTCACAGGCGAGGTCCACGCCGAAGAGCGGACGGACGCCCGCCTGCTCGCAGGCCTTGGCGAAGCGGACCACGCCCGCGACCGTGTCGCGGTCGGTCAGGGCGAGGGCGTCCATGCCGCGCTCGACGGCGCGCTCGGCCAGCCGGGCGGGGTGCGAGGCGCCGTGGCGCAGGGAGAAGCCCGACGCGGTGTGCAGATGCGTGAACCCCGGCATGCGCCGTCCCACCTCCCACAGCGAAATCGTACATACGTTCCCACCCCCTCGGTCTCACCCTAACCCATTTTCGAACGCTCGTACGATAACCGGGTGCGGCGGACGTTCCGCTCGGCGTCCGGCCGCCGCTCAGGCCGCCCACCTCAGCCATTCGGCCCCTTCCCACCTGCGGGGACACCACCCGCCCCGGAGCGTGGGGGCATGAGTCTCGTCGACGAACTGAAGAGCGCGGTCACCCCGCGGGCAGCCCTGCTGGTCCTCGGCGTCTTCGCGCTCCAGATGCTGTTCATCACCTCGTACGTCGGGGCCCTGCACAGTCCGAAACCGACGGACGTGCCCTTCGGCGTGGTCGCCCCGCCGCAGGTCTCCACCGCCCTCATGGACCGGCTGGAGAAGCTGCCCGGCGATCCGCTCGCCCCGCGCACGGTCGCGGACGCGCAGGCGGCACGGGACCAGATCGTGAACAGGGAGATCGACGGGGCGCTGATCGTCGACCCGAGGGGCCGCACCGACACCCTGCTCGTCGCCTCCGGCGGCGGCACCGTGCTCTCCTCCGCGCTGGAGAAGATGTTCACCCAGGTGGAGGCGGCCAACCAGCGCACCGTCCGGACCGTCGACGTCGCTCCCGCCTCCTCCGAGGACTTCGACGGGCTCTCCGCCTTCTACCTGGTGGTCGGCTGGTGCGTCGGCGGCTACATCTGCGCGGCGATCCTGGCGATCAGCGCCGGCGCCCGGCCCGCCAACGGGGAGCGGGCGGTCATCCGGCTCGGGACGCTGGCGGTCTACTCGGTTGTCAGCGGTCTCGGCGGCGCGGTCATCATCGGCCCGATCCTGGGCGCCCTGCCCGGCAGCGTCGCCGCGCTGTGGGGACTCGGCACCCTGGTGGTCTTCGCGGTCGGCGCGGCCACCCTCGCCCTGCAGTCCCTCTTCGGGATCGTCGGCATCGGCCTGGCGATCCTCCTCATCGTCGTCGCCGGCAACCCCAGCGCGGGCGGCGCCTTCCCGCTGCCGATGCTGCCGCCGTTCTGGAAGGCGATCGGCCCGGCCCTGCCCCCGGGCGCCGGCACCTGGGCGGCACGCTCGATCGCGTACTTCAAGGGCAACGACATGACCGCCTCGATGCTGGTCCTGTCGGCCTGGGCGGTCGTCGGCTCCGCCGTCACCCTGGTGATGGCCTCACTGAGGCCCGCCCGTCCGGAGCCGGAGCCGCCCGCCCCGGAGCCGGCCGGGGCCCGGGCCTGAGAGACCTCGCGGAAGGGCGCGCGGAGGCCCTTCCGCGAGGCAACGCACCGGATACCCTCCCCTCATGGGAACACCCGTGCGCACCGACGACGGCCGCTTACTGGTGGCCGAGGAATGGGGGAACCCCTCGGGTACCCCCGTGCTCCTGTTCCACGGAACTCCCGGCAGCCGCCTCGCCACCGCGCTGCCCGGACTGGCCGGGCGGCACCCCGGCGTCCGGTTCCTCTCCTACGACCGTCCGGGATACGGGGACTCCGTCCGCAGCCCGGGCCGCCGCGTCGCCGACGCCGCCCGGGACGCCGCCGCGGTCGCCGACGCCTTCGGTGTGGACCGGTTCGCGGTCGTCGGCCGCTCCGGCGGCGGCCCGCACGCCCTGGCCTGCGCCGCCCTGCTCCCCCACCGGGTCCGGGCGGCCGCCGTCCTGGTGGGGCTCGCACCGCCGGACGCCGACGGTCTGGACTGGCACGCGGACATGACCCCGTTCAACGTCCGTGAGTACGGCCTGGCGCGGGACTGCCTGGACGGGACCGACCCGGCCGGGCTCGACCGGGAGCTCGCCGCCCGCGCCGCCGCCGTACGGCGGGATCCGGAGCGGCTCGTCGACGACCTGCGCGCCGACCTCTCCCCGTACGACCGGCCCGTCATCGAGGACCCGCGGGTGCGCACCGTGCTGCTGCGCGGCTATCGCGAGGCACTGCGGGTCTCGCACCACGGCTGGCTCGACGACTGCCTCGCCTTCGTCGGCCCCTGGGGCTTCGACGTCTCCTCCGTCGCCGTGCCGGTGCTGCTGTGGCACGGCCTCGACGACGGCTTCTCCCCCGTCGGCCACACCCGCTGGCTCGCCGGCCGCATTCCCGGGGCCCGGCCCGTCCTCGTGCCCGGCGCCGGGCACTTCGCCGCCCAGTACGCGCTGCCCGAGGTGCTCCACTGGCTGGACGGTCAGGACACGGTGCGCTGATACGCGGTGGACCGGGCGCCCTTGAGGGCGTCCAGTATCCGCTCGTGGCTGTCTCCGACGGTGTCGGTCACCCGGACCCTGAGGTACAGGGCCTCCACCTCGTCGACGAAGCGCGGGGAGAACGCCCCCAGCATCGTCGTCTCGTAGCTGCCCGTGCCCACCAGCGGGAAGTTGCCCATCGTGACCAGCTGGAAGTCCTCCCCGGCGGTGAGCCCGGCCGCGGTCAGCGCCGCCGCCGCTCCCTGGACATCGGTCCACGGCCCGGCGGGATCGGGCGTGTCGCCCCGCGGGACCACGAGGCACGCGTACTCCTCCACCACGACCGTGTGCGAGCCCCCGTTGAGCAGGCCCACCTGCCACTCGGACACGCCACCGCGCAGGTTTCCGGTGGTCCAGTCGGCGCGCCAGCCCAGGTACGGCCGTACGGTACGGGCGTACTGGGCTCGGGCGAGTACCGCGCCGGCCGCGACGGCCAGCAGACTGCCGAGGGGCTCCATGTCGAGCAGCTGGAGACGCCACGGCCACTCGGCCCGCGCCTCGGCGGTCATGTTGGCCCGGACGATCTCCCAGCCGAGCACGCCCGTCAGCAGGACGAGCAGCACGATCGGTGCCGTGAAGAGCAACGGGCTGCGGCGCACCCGGCGCTGGGCGTCGGAGACCGTGAGGGGTCTCCGATTCCTGAAGACGGCCACGTGTGTTCCCCCGGTTCACGGACAACGTCCCCCGGCCGGTGTGCGGCCGGGGGACCTTGGTTGTGCTCATGGTGCCCGGAACCGGGCGACGGGTCCAGGCCGTCTCCTCCGGATCTCGCCGGGCTTCCGGCGCCCGGCCGCCGATCCGGCCCGATCCCGAGGAAGCGGCCTAGTAGACGTGGACGCCGTACGCGTTCAGCGCCTCCGTGACCGGCTGGAAGAACGTGGTGCCGCCGGAGGAGCAGTTGCCGCTGCCGCCGGAGGTGAGGCCGATGGCGCGGCTGCCGGAGTAGAGCGGGCCACCGGAGTCACCGGGCTCGGCGCAGACGTTGGTCCGGATCATGCCGTAGACGATGTCGCCGCCGCCGTAGTTGACGGTGGCGTTGAGGCCGGTGACCGAGCCGCTGTGGGTGCCGGTGGTGGAGCCGCGGCGGGTGACGGACATGCCGACGGTGGCGTTGGCGGCGCTGGTGATGTCGACGCTGCCGACCGAACCGGACTTGGTCACCGTGCTGTTGGTGTAGCGCACGATGCCGTAATCGTTGTTCGGGAAGCTGGATCCGGCGGTGGAGCCGAGCACCGTGGTCCGGGAGGAGTTGGAGTACCAGGTGCCCGCGCCGTCGGTGCAGTGGCCGGCGGTCAGGAAGTAGTAGTTGCCCGCGCCGTCCCGGACGTTGAAGCCGAGGGAGCAGCGCCAGCTGCTCGCGTAGATGGCGTCGCCGCCGGAGATCAGCTTGGTGAACCTGCCCGGGGTCCGCTCGATGCGCAGGGCGCCCGCGTTGACGCCGGCCTGGCGCTTGATCTTCGCGATCTCCGCCTGCGAGACGGTCGAGTCAGCGGTGACGACCACCTTGCCGGTGGCGGCGTCGGTGTGCCAGGCGGTGCCCGCGACGTCGGCGGCGAGGACGGCGTCGCTCGCGGCGGCGAGCTGGGCGGTGCCGAAGGCCGGTGCGGAGTCGGCGCTCGCGGTGGGGACGGCGAGCGCCGCGGCGGCGACCAGACCGGTCGCCACGGCGGCCATCCTGACGGTGCCGGTCTTTCTCGTGGGGGTGGTGCGCTTGATCCTCACTTCGCGTTCCTCCAGAGGGGAATCGGGGACCCGTCAGTGGGGTGCCGGGCCCGTGAGGCGCGGCCTTGGGGGGCCTGCGCTGTGGGGGAGTCTCCGGCCGCGCGAATTCGGGCCGCAAGGGCGGCTTTCGGTCGCACGGCCTTCAACCGACCAGCTGGGTGCGGGAGTCGCTAGAGGAGGCTCACCTTGTACTTGGCGAGCGCCTCGGGCACCGGCTGGTAGAACGTGGTGCCGCCGGAGGAGCAGTTGCCGCTGCCGCCGGAGGTGATGCCGAGCGCCTTGGTGCCGTCGTAGAGGGCACCACCCGAGTCGCCGGGCTCGGCGCAGACGTTGGTCTGGATCATGCCGCGCACGGTGCCGCCGCCGGAGTAGTGGACGGTGGCGTTCACACCGGTGACGGTGCCGCTGCGGGTGCCGGTGGTCGAGCCGGAACGCTTGACGGACTCGCCCACGTAGGCGTCGGCGGCGGTGAAGCCGCCGGTGCGGCCGAGCGAGGTGTTGTCGTAGCGGACCAGGGCGTAGTCGTTGCCCGGGAAGCTCGATCCGACCGTGGGACCGATCAGCGTGGACTGGGCCGAGTTGGCGTACCAGGTCTTCACGACGTTTCCGCAGTGGCCGGCGGTCAGGAAGTAGGGCGTGCCGCCCTTGACCACGTTGAAGCCGAGCGAACAGCGGTAGCCACTGCCGTAGATGGCGTCGCCCGGTCCGAGCAGGGGCGTGAAGACCCCGGCGGTTCTCTCGACCCGCAGCGCCGCGGCGTCGGCGCCGGCCGCCCGGCGGATCTTCGCGATGCCGGCCTCGCCGACCGTGGAGTCGACGGTGACGACGACCCGGCCCGCGGCCTTGTCGACGTACCAGGCGGTGCCGCCGACGTCCGCCTTCAGGACGGCGGCGTCGGCACGGGCGAGCGCCTGGGCGCTCGCCGGTCCGGGCGTGGGGGCGGCGTGGGCGCCGGGAAGGCCGAGGGCGGTGGCCGCCGTGGCGGCGGCGACGACGGCGAGCAGTCGGATGCGTGTGGTCCTCACTGGTCTCCTTCGGGTAGACACCGGAGGAACCCGCGGGTGGCGGGCCCATGAGGCATCGTCAGGTGACGTGTACCTGACATGCACCGCGAGCGATACTGGCCCACCGATCCGGAACGCACAAGACCGCCCCCGCCCCGGCTCTACGCGCGTGGGCGGTGCGGGCCCCGGGGCCCGCACCGCCCGTCGGCTCCGTGACGGAACGCGGGCCGGCGTCCGCGGAAGGTCCGCACGGCAGCCGCACGGGGGCGGCGTCAGCCGTCCGCGCGGACCGACGTCAGGCGCCCGCCACCCGCCGCTCCCCCGCCGCGACCGCCGTGTCCAGGGTGTTGCCCGGCGGCGGGAACGGGCAGATGAAGTGCGCCGCGAACGCGCACGGCGGCAGCAGCGCCCGGTTGAAGTCCACCGTCACCGAACCGTCCGCCGCCGGGGCGGCCGGCCGCAGGAAGCGGAAGCGGTAGCTGTCCCGGCCGCTGGTGGCGTCCGCGAACACCGCCCACAGCGTGCCGTCGTCCTCCACCGCCACCTGGAGGCCGTGCTCGGCGCCGTTCAGGTCGAAGACCAGCTCGCCGGAGAGCCCCAGACCGCGCTCCCTGCCGTCCGCGTTCGCGACGCGGACGTGCCGGTCCTCCCGGTACGGGCGGAACACTCCCGGCCGCACCCACTTCTCGTCGTACGGCGTGGCCTCGATGCCCCGGAAGGCGCGGCGCGCCTCCGACTCGGGGTCGAAGTCCCGTACCGCCCACTCGCCCTCGCGGCGCAGCACGACGAGGCGCCGTCCCGCCGACTCGGCCCGGGACTCGTGGATCGGGCCGTGGTCGGCGGTCAGCCGCACGGTGCCGATCAGCGGCTTGCCGTCGACCGTGACGGCGTCCTCGGCGCCCGCGCCGAGGACCACCTCGTCACCGTCCGCCCGCCACTCCCCCGGAACCGCCGGAATCCGCCCCTGCGGGTAGTCCGACAGCCAGTAGGTGCCGGTCAGCGAGAGCGGCCCGTACGACGACGCGACCGCCGCGTTCCGCTGCTCGTGCCAGCGCTGTCAGTCCTGCCGTTCCCGCCCGTCCTGCCGGTCCCGAGATGCATCCGTACTCATGGTGAGCCACTGTTCCACAGCGCGGCCCCCCGACCGGTGCGGCCGGGGCGGACGTCACGCCGCGTTCACCTCACGCATGCACCCGACGGCACGTCAGCAGCCGTCGCAAGGGCAGCAACAGTCACAGCCGTTGCAGCAGTTGCCGTCGCAGTTGCAGTCCCGGCAGCAGCCCTCGCGCTTCTTCCGCGACCACGGGCCCTCGTACTCCTTGGCGCAGCAGATCCGGCAGGTGCAGAAGAGCCAGGTGAACATGGCGCAGCCGGCCAGGAAGCCGCGGGGCTTCTTCGGCTGCTGCGGCCCTCCGGCACCGAACTGCGGCGGCAGCCCGCCGGGCCCGCCCGGGCCGCCGAAGCCACCGGAACCGCCATGGCCGCCATGGCCGCCGTACCCGCCCGGCCCGCCCGGCCCGCCGGGACCCACCGGGCCGCCGCCGTACGGATGCTGCCCGCCCTGCGGGTGCCCGCCGTACTGGCCGCCCCCGTACGGGTTTCCACCGCCGTACGGGTGGGGCTGCGAGCCGTACGGTCCGGGCGTCCCGCCCTGGGGGGCGCCCGGCGCGCCGTGGGAGCAGGTCGTCGTGCCGAAGGCGCGGTCGACGGAGGCGCGCAGTTCGTGCGCGAGGAGGACATGCGCGAGGTGCCCGTCGGTGAACTCGGCGTCCTTCAGCGCGAGGCGTATGCCGTGCAGCGCGTCGTCGGCGAGCCGGCGGGCCTCCTCGCGGGAGGTGCCGGTCGCGGTGAGCGGGTTCCAGGCGCCGGTCGCGTCGTCGGCGGCCTGGTCCTCGACGGCGTCCAGGAGGTGGGCGAGGCGCCCGAAGAGGCGGCCCGCCTCGGCGAGCGGTTCGGCGTTGCCGGGGCGGCCGGCGAGGACCGCGGTGTGCGCGAAGGCGGCCGCGGTCGCCGTCTCGGTCGGCTCGGTGACGACGAGCAGCGACGTGCCGGGGCCGGCCAGGGCCTCGAGACCGGTCTGGCGGTCGACCGCGTCGACCAGGACGGCGGTGTCGAAGCCGAGCTCGCGGCCGGTGCGGGCGCCGGCCCGGTCCCAGGAGCGGGCCACCCGGCGGGCCGCGGCGGCGACCGGCCGGCGGGCCAGCAGCCCGTCCCGGTCGGCGACGTGGTCGCGGATCTTCGCGGAGGCGAGGACCAGGGAGACGGCGGCGGCGAGCCGCGCGCCCTCGCCGCGGGCGACGGGCGCGGTGCGCATGGCGCGCAGCGGGCAGGGGCCCGCGGTGCGCCGGCCGGCCTCCGTCAGGCCGGCCTGAGCCTCCGTCAGGACCGAGACGATCAGACCGTCGTAGTTGGTGACGACCCGGGCGAACTGCCCGTGGTCGGCGCGAAGTGCCAGGCAGAGGCCGCAGAGATGGGCCATCCACTCCACCTTGAGGCCTTCGGTGAGGCGGTGCGCGCAGGGCCTGACGATTCCGAACAAAGACACTCCCCCGGGGACCGGCGCGCGGATCCCGCGCGGCTGCGTCGGGCATCGTACCGAGGGGGCGGCCGGAAACCGTTCACCCGTACGCCCTCGTCCTCACCCTTCTGGCCCGTCTTTCATATTTTAAGTTGCGCGCCCCGATCCGACCCCCTGTCAGCCCCCGTAAACCGCCTCATCCCTGACGATTCGCCAGATTTCGGCCCTCACGTTCTGCACCAGTACCGTCACGAATCCCCTGCGCGCCGACTATCCACTTGGCGCGCGATCCGCATCATGGACGACGATAGGGATTGCGGAACCACGAGTGACCGCGCTGAAAGGAGGCGTCCATGGGATCGGTGCGCAAGGCCAGTGCCTGGCTGGGACTCGTCGAGGACAACGACGAGCGTTACTACGACGACGAGTACGCCGACGGTGCCGAGAGCAACGACGCCTGGGTGACGGACCCGCGGGTGCGGGTGGCGTCCGACACGGCGCAGGAGCATGGCCGTCGGATCGCGACCCTCTCGCCCGACGGGTTCCGGGACGCCCGGGGCATCGGCGAGCTGTTCCGGGACGGCGTCCCGGTGATCGTGAACCTGACCGCGATGGAGCCGAACGACGCCAAGCGCGTGGTCGACTTCTGCGCCGGTCTCGCCTTCGGTCTGCGCGGCTCGATCGAGCGGGTGGCCACCCGGGTCTTCCTGCTGACGCCGGCGGACACGGAGATCGTCAGCGGCGAACCCGGCGGCCGTTCACAGGACGGCTTCTTCAACCAGAGCTGACACCGGCGCCCCGCCGGGGGCGTTCCTCCGGCCCGCCGGGAGCGTCAGTGTCCCTGCAGGCCCGAGCCGGCCGGCTCGGCATGGCCCCGCGTGGCGGGGACCCGTACGGCATCCGCGATCCCGCCCCCCGTTCGCGGCCCGCCGTCCGGGTCCGCCGGCCCGCGCACGGCGGTGTCCGGTTCCGCCGGGCACTCCATGACGCGCGGCAGCCGCAGCGCCATGAGCGCGCCGAGCAGCAGCAGTCCCGCGCTCACGAACAGGGTCACGTGCAGGCCGTTCACGAAGGAGTGACGGGCCGCGTGGTGCAGGGCGTCGCCGGCCGCGCCGCCCAGCCGGCCGGCGACCTGGTAGGCCTCGCCGAGCGAGTTCGCGGCCGACCTGGCCGCCTCCTCCGGCACCCCGGGCACCCCCGCGAGGCCGGGTGCGTACGCCGCGTTCATCACGCTGCCGAGCAGCGCGATGCCCATGCCCGCGCCGAGCTGGTACGAGGTCTCACCGATCGCCGCGGCACCGCCGGCGCTCTCCGGCGGGGCCTCGCTCAGCATCGACTCGTACGCGGAGAAGAGCGTGGTCTGCAGGCCGAAGCCGAGCAGCACGAAGCCGGAGGTGAGCAGCAGCGGCCGGTCGTGCTGCCCCATGAGGACGAGCAGCAGCACCGCGGACGCGGTCAGCAGGAAGCCCCAGCCGACCATCCGGCGCGGGCCGAGGCGGCGCAGGGTGTACGAGCCGGTGGCGCCTGCGGCCATCGCGGCGAAGGTCAGCGGGAGCAGCCGGAGGCCGGTCTCCAGGGGGCTGAGGCCGAGGACCAGCTGGAGGTACTGGACGGCGATCAGTTCCAGGCCGACCAGGGCCAGCATGGCGAGCACGATGCAGCCGACCGAGGTGGTGAAGGGCGCCCGGGCGAACAGTCGCATGTCGATCAGCGGGTGCGCCCGCCGCTTCTGCCGCCGCACGAAGAGGACGAGCAGCGCGGCACCGAGCAGCAGCGGTCCGAGCGTGCCGGGGGCGAGCGGCGGGTCGCCGGCGCCGAGGCGCTTGACGCCGAGGACGGCACCGAGCACTCCGGCCGCCGCCATCAGCGCGCCGAGCACGTCCCAGGGGCCGTCGGAGCTCCCCCGTGACTCGGGCAGCAGCCAGCGTCCGACGGGGAGGATCAGCGCCATCAGCGGGATGTTGATCAGGAAGACCGAGCCCCACCAGAAGTGCTCGACCAGGAAGCCGCCGAGCACGGGTCCGGTGGCGGCGCCGACGGCGGCGACCGCCGTCCAGATGCCGATCGCGGTGGCCCGCTCGCGCCGGTCGGGGAAGACCGCGCGGAGGATGGACAGCGTGGCGGGCATGATCATCGCGCCGCCGACGCCGAGCAGGGCGCGGGCGCCGATCAGGATCTCGGGAACGGTGGCGAGCGCGGCGATCGCCGAGGCGACGCCGAACAGCGCGTAACCGAGCAGCAGCACCCGTCTGCGGCCGACCCGGTCACCGAGCGTGCCGAAGAGGATGAGGAGCGAGGCGCAGATCAGCGGATAGGCGTCGACGATCCACAGCAGCGCCGTGGAGCTCGGGCGGAGGTCCTCGGTGAGGGAGGGGACGGCGACGTGCAGCACGGTCGCGTCGAGCGCGACCAGCAGCAGGCTGACGCAGAGGACGACGAGCACGACCCAGCGGTTGGCACCACCGCCGGCTGTTCGGAGACGTGCTCCGGCCGTGATCGTCCGTGCCATGTGCGTACCTCCCAGTGAAGCCCTCGCGCTCGGCGGGCACCGGCCGGGGAGCGGCCCCGGGGCGGCCCGGCATCGACGGGCGAGTGAGCCGTCAGCGTACGCGAGTTCAAGGCCCGAGCGCGTGGTCCAGCTCTCACCCCGGCGGGCCGCGTGGTGTGGCGTACGCCACTCCGGCCCCGCCGCGGGCCGCCCGGAATTCCCGTCGCGGCGCCGTTCCCGGAATTCTCCGGGCCTCAAACAGAGTTCCGGAAACGCCCGTCGGGCAATAGGGCCGAAGGTCATCGGATTTTCCGACGGCCGACGGGAACAAACGCCCGGCTGAGAGCAACTCCACATCACATCGTCATCACGAAGGCACGGGAACGACCAAGGTCGCTACTCACTCCCTGTAACGTCGATTGGGTGCGTACCGACATCTTTGCCCGGCTGGACCGGGAGCCGGAACCGCCGAAGATAGAGGTCCCGCGGATGACCCGTACGCGTCTCGCCCTCTTCGGCGGGACGCTGGCGTTCTATCTGGCCATCGTCGTCGCCGTACTCCTGTCGACCTGGCTGGTGACCCTCGACTGGAAGATCATGCTCTTCCGGCCCTACCAGCAGTGGCAGGAGCTGCACGCCTTCCTCGACTACTACGTGGTCCTGGGCCAGCGCGGCCCGACCGCCGTGATGGTCGCGGCCTGGCTCGGCTGGCGCTCGTGGCGTCAGCACACCCTGCGACCGCTGCTCTGCCTCGGCGCCGCGCTGCTGCTGCTGAACACGACCGTCGGCGCGGTCAAACTCGGACTCGGCCGCCTCGGCCCCCACTACGCGACCCAGGTCGGCTCCGCCGAGCTGTTCGCGGGCGGGGATATATTCCCCTCCGGCCACACCGCGAACGCGGTCGTGACCTGGGGCATCCTGGCCTATCTGGCGACCACGCCGCGGGCCCGCCGCTATCTCTCGGCGCTGTCGGCCGTGGTCGCGCTGGGCGTCGGCCTCACCACCGTCTACCTGGGTACGCACTGGCTGAGCGACGTGCTGCTCGGCTGGGCCGCCGGTCTGCTGATCCTGCTCGCGCTGCCCTGGTGCGAGCCGGTGCTCGCGGTGTCGGAGGCCTGGATCCTGGGCGTGCGCGACCGGCTGCGCGAGCGGCTGCGTTCCCGCCGCCGCCTGGTGCCGTCCCTGCCCGTCGCCGGCGGAGGCCCGCTGCCGGGCCGTCTGTTCCCGCCGCGTCCGGGCGCCGAGGAGCCGGTCCGCGAGACCGTCGGCGCAGGCTCGGGCCGGAGCGCGGCGTCCCGGGGCGCGGCGCGTCCCGGCCAGCCGCTCGCCGCGCCGCGGGCGGCGCACCCCACGCACCACACGGGGCATCACGCGGTGCGTTCGGAGCGCGCCCCGGCCGGCCCGGCCGGCAGCCGCCGTCCGCCGCACTCCCGTCCCGCGACGGGCGGCTGAGCCGCCCCGCGCACGGGAGAGGCACGCATGGGAGGGCCCCGGCCGACGATCGGCCGGGGCCCTCCCGTGTGCCGCGCGCCCTCCGGGGCCCTCCCTGCGCCGCGCGCCCTCCGGGGCGTCCCGTGTGCCGAGCACACTGCCGGGGCGGCGGCCCGTGCCGCTGACGCGGCTGCCGCGTGGCGCGGTCAGCCGTGCCAGACGTCAGCCGTGCCAGACGCGGGTGACGACGCCGTTCTCGACCTCGAAGTTGATGCGCCCCTCCAGGTACTCCATGGTGATGATCGAGCCGGGCGGAAGGCTGCGGACGACGCTCCAGCCGCGGGTCCCGGCGAGACGTTCCGCCTCCTCCCGGTCGAGCCCCAGATAGGTTTCGGAAGCGTGGTCGGGTGCGTGTTCGGATGTCATGCAGATCACGTTAGTACCTCGCCGGTCACGCTTGTGTCACAGGTTCTCGACATATGTTTGGTGCACCCGCGCCGGCCGGTGACGGCGGTTTCCGGCCGTTTCCCGGGTAATTCACGGCCCTGTCCCCGAGCCGCTCGCGGTGAACGCCGACGTACTCGGCAAGCGCTTCCCGAATTCCGCACACGCGTACCATGCCCGGGAATTCGGGCGGACCCGCGCACCCGGCGGAATTCACGATTCCTCCGCATCCCCCGCACACGGTCCGCCGACCGGACGACCCGCCGGTCCGCCTCCCGCACCGGCCGCCCGGTGGAGGCCATCATCCGGGGATGGGTACCGAGACCGAGACCGTGGCCGTCGAATCGCCGCGGCAGCGGCATGGCCGGATCGTGGTCGACTGGCTCACCACGACCGACCACAAGAAGATCGGCCACCTGTACCTGGTGACCTCGTTCGCCTTCTTCCTCGTCGCCGGGGCGCTGGCGATGGTGATGCGGGCCGAGCTGGCCCGGCCGGGGCTGCAGCTGGTGTCGAACCTGGAGTTCAACCAGGCCTTCACCCTGCACGGCACGATCATGCTGCTGCTGTTCGCGACGCCCACCTTCGCCGGCTTCGCCAACGAACTGGTGCCGCTCCAGATCGGCGCGCCCGACGTCGCCTTCCCGCGGCTCAACATGTTCTCGTACTGGCTGTTCCTCTTCGGCGGCCTGCTGGTCCTGGGCTCCTTCCTCACCCCGTCCGGGCCCGCCGCCTTCGGCTGGACCGCCTACGCCCCGCTCAACAGCGCGCTGCGGGCGCCCGGGATCGGCGTCGACCTGTGGATCATGGGGCTCGCGTTCTCCGGGTTCGGCACGATCCTCACCTCGGTGAACTTCCTGGCGACGATCATCGGGATGCGGGCGCCCGGCATGACCATGTTCCGGATGCCGATCTTCACCTGGAACGTGCTCTTCACCGCGATCCTGGTGCTCGTCGCCTTCCCCGTCCTCGCCGCGGCCCTGCTGGTCCTCGAGTCCGACCGGCGGCTCGGCTCGGTCGCGTTCCAGCCGGAGAACGGGGGCGCGCTGCTGTGGCAGCACCTGTTCTGGTTCTTCGGGCATCCCGAGGTCTACATCATCGCGCTGCCGTTCTTCGGCATCGTCAGCGAGATCATCCCGGTCTTCTCCCGCAAGCCGCTGTTCGGCTACGTGACGCTGATCGCCGCGACGATGACCATCACCGGACTGTCGGTGGTGGTGTGGGCGCACCACATGTTCGTGACCGGGGCGGTGCTGCTGCCCTTCTTCTCGATGTTGTCGTTCCTGATCGCGGTGCCGACCGGCGTGAAGTTCTTCAACTGGACCGGGACGATGCTGCGCGGCTCGCTGTCGTTCGAGACGCCGATGCTGTGGGCGACCGGCTTCCTGGTGTCGTTCCTGCTGGGCGGGCTCACCGGGGTGATCCTGGCGTCGCCGCCGATGGACTTCCACGTCACCGACTCGTACTTCGTGGTGGCCCACTTCCACTACACGGTGTTCGGCACCGTCGTCTTCGCGACCTTCGCGGGCTTCTCCTTCTGGTGGCCCAAGTTCACCGGCCGGATGCTCGACGAGCGCCTCGGCAAGATCCACTTCTGGACGCTGTTCACCGGCTTCCACCTCACCTTCCTCGTGCAGCACTGGCTGGGGGCGGAGGGGATGCCGCGGCGGTACGCGGACTACCTCGCCGACGACGGCTTCACCGCGCTCAACACGGTGTCGTCGATCGGCGCCTTCCTGCTGGGCGCGTCCACGCTGCCGTTCCTCTACAACGTGTGGCGGACCTGGCGGTACGCGCCGAAGGTCGAGGTGGACGACCCGTGGGGCTTCGGCCGCTCGCTGGAGTGGGCGACCTCCTGCCCGCCGCCCCGGCACAACTTCGACGCGCTGCCGCGGATCCGCTCCGAGTCCCCCGCCTTCGACCTGCACCACCCCGGGTTCGCGGCGTACGAGCGGATGCGGATCACGAGTCCGCCGCCGGAGCGCCGGCCGACCGGTCGAGGCCCCGGGACAGCAGGTCCCTGAGCGCCCGCACCCGGTCGACGAGCTCCGGCGGGTCGAGCACCTCGAACTCGAAACCGATCATCGACACGTGCACCACCATCAGGTCGAGGCTGTGGGCCCCGGTCCGCAGCAGGCAGGACCGCTCGCCCTCGGCGGTGAGCGTTCCGTCGGCGGCGCCCACGGCCGCGGCGGCCTCGGCGAGCGGCACGTGCAGCCGGATCGTCGCCTCGGTGGCGTACGCGGCCGTGGACACGCCCTTGGCCACGTAGGCGGCCAGGTCCTCGGCGGGTGGTTCGCGGGGCGTGAAACGGGGCCCGTGCGGCGGCGTCGGGGTGATCCGGTCGGCCCGGAAGGTGCGCCAGCCGGCCCGGTCCGGGTCCCAGGCGACCAGGTACCAGCGGCGCTCGCTGCACACGAGCCGGTGCGGCTCCACAGTCCTGCGGGTGGTGGCGCCGCCGTGGTCGCGGTACGCGAAGCGCAGCCGCTCGGCGTCGCGGCAGGCGTTGGCCAGCTCGGTGAGGACGGCCGGGTCGACCCGGTCGCGCGGGGTGCGCAGCATGGGCACGGTGTACGCGTTCAGGGCGCCCACCCGGCGGCGCAGCCGCTTGGGCAGCACCTGCTCCAGCTTGGCGAGCGCCCGCACGGAACTCTCGCCGATGCCTTCGACGCCCTGGCCCGCGGCGGCCCGGAGCCCGACGGCGACGGCGACGGCCTCCTCGTCGTCGAGCAGCAGCGGTGGCAGTTCGGCCCCGGCGCCCAGCTGGTAGCCGCCGCCCGTGCCGGGCGTCGCGTTGACCGGGTAGCCCAGCTCCCGCAGCCGGTCCACGTCCCGCCGCACCGTCCGCGGCGTCACGCCGAGCCGTTCGGCCAGTTCGGGCCCGGACCAGTCGCGGTGGGCCTGGAGCAACGAGAGCAGGCGCAGCAGGCGCGCGGAGGTCTCCAACATGCGCCCGAGTCTGCCAGCGGTCGCGGACAGGTCGTGTCCGCGATCGGAGCGCCGTGGTCGGCCGAGCGGCGGCGGGCGGGGGTACGGCCTTCGGCGGGGCCGCCGGCCCGGCTCAGCGGAAGCGGCGTACCAGTCTGCCCGCCGCCGCCTTGGCCGAGTAGACGGCGTCGACGGCCGCGCCGACCGTGCGGTGGGCGGCGGCGCGGAAGGCGGGGTGGCTGCGGGGGCGGCGGGTCGCGGGGGCGGACGCCAGGTCGGTCCAGATGGTCTCGTGGCGGCCGGCGATCCGCGCCGGGTCGAAGCGCTCGGAGGCCACGAGCGCGGCCTTCGCCGCCCTGGCCCTGGCCTCGTCGTCGTTGATCAGGGCGAGCAGCGCCGCGGCGACCGCCGCGGTGTCGTCGACCGGGACGAGCCGGCCGTCCACGCCGTCCTCGATGATCTCGGCGGGGCCGTGCGGGCAGTCGGTGGAGACCACCGGGAGCCCGCAGCGCATGGCCTCGACGATGGTCATGCCGAAGGACTCGCGCCGCGAGGTGACCGCGGCCAGCGAGCCCTTGGCCCACTCCGGCTCCATCGGGTGGGCGGTGCCCATGAGGAAGACGTGCTCGCCGAGGCCGAGCCGCTCGACCTGCTCCGCCAGGGTCTTCTTCAGGTTGTCGGAGGCGTCGCCGGTGCCGTAGATCCGCAGCTTCCAGTCCGGGCGGGCGGCCGCCACGTCCGCGAAGGCGTCGATGAGCAGGTCGTACCGCTTGACCGGGGTGAGCCGGCCGGCCGCCACGACGATCTTCGCCCCGGGGTCGGCGGGCGGCAGGCCCGGCGCGGGCACGCTGTTGGGGACGGCGTCGACGCGCACGCCCGGCAGCCCCAGCGCCCGGTAGGCGCGCGCGTCGGCCTCGGTGACCGTGGTGACCGCGTCGAGGAGCGCGTACGCGTGCCGGATGTCGCGCCGCAGCCGGTAGCCGTGCCCGTCGAGGGTCAGGTGCTCCTGGCCGACGAGGACCGGGCCGCGCGGCGCCTGCCGGACGAGCTGGACGTTGAGCCCGGGGCGGGTCGCGACGACCACGTCCGCCTCGACGGAGGCCAGGTGCGCGCCGATCCGGGCGTCGGTCAGCGCGCTGTACTGCTTCCAGCGGCCGTCGCCGCGCGGGAAGACCCGGGCGGGCCGGTGGAAGTCGGGGTGCTCGCCGTCGTAGCCCGGGCTCTTCTTCCGCAGGTCCACGAGGTGCCGCAGCGTCACACCGGTGGGCACGCCGAGGATCGGCTCGTCGCGGTGCCGGAACACCGAGACGATCTCGACCTCGTGACGTGCCGCCAGCTCGGCGGCGAGCGTGAAGGTCGCCCGGATCGTCCCGCCGATGTGGTAGCCGTTGTGGAGCAGGAACGAGATGCGCATGAAGGAGCCGGTTCCCCCCGGTCAGGTGCGTGGTCGTGGGCGACTGTACTGCCCCGGCGCGCCCCCGCTCACGGCCGGTATCCCAACTGGGGAACGGTGGCACAGTTCTTGTTCATGTCGCCCTGGGCGACCCAGCCCTGGCCGTCGCGCCAACGGGCCACGGACAGACAGGTGTGACGGGTCTTCGGCGGCTCGGCGAGGTGCTCGAAGCGGACCGGCAGCAACAGGCCCCGCGCGGTGTACGGCTCCGCCCGGTCGACGTACCTCTCGACGCAGGCGCGGGTGAGTCCGCCCGGCTCGGCGAGGCAGGACCGGGCGGCGTCCGTGAACCACATGGCCGCCGCCCAGCCCTCCAACTGCCACTGGGAGAGCGGCCGGTCGCCCATCGCCGCGCGGAACTCCCGTACGGCCGGATGGCTGGTGTCGTCGTGGTTGCGGCTGGATCCGGTCACGTAGAGGGAGTCCCGGCAGCCGGGCGCCTTCGCGTAGTCGCGCGGCACCGAGGAGGACCAGTTCTGCACGTTGGTCACCTTGGCGGCGACGCGTACGCCCGAGGCCTCCATCGCCTCGCACAGCCGGGCGTTGCCGTGGGTGTCCATCGCGTCGAAGACGACGTCGGCCTTCTGCGCCCGCAGATCGGCGGCCACGGCGCGGAAGTTGGGCAGGACGAAGTCGACCTGCTCGTCGACGACCCGGTAGCCCTCGGCCCGCAGGCCCTGGGAGATCAGCCGGGCGTACGCGGCGGAGGCGGCCTGGTTGTAGGAGACGACGGCGGCGGTACGGGCGCCGAGGTGGGTCCTGAACCAGCGGTAGACCTCGGTGCCGCCGTACAGGACCCCGTTCCAGCCGGGCGCCCTCCCGGTGCGCGGGGCGGAGCTGCCGTAGATCCCGTAGAGGTGCGGGTACGTCTCGTAGGCCGGGGTCAGCGGCTGGCCGCCGATGTCGGGGACGCCGGCCCGGGAGACCCGCGGGGCGCCCGCGTAGTCGAGGGCGGTGGTGGCGACCAGGGCGAAGACCTTGCGCTCCTCGACCAGCCGGTGCACGCAGGTGTTGTTGCCGATGCCGCTGCCGCCGTCGTCGCAGGTGACGGCCTCGATCCGGCGGCCGTCGAGGCCGCCGCGGGCGTTGAGGGCCGCGAAGTAGGCGAGGGCGCCGTCACGCGGGCCGGTGAAGGCGCCTCCGCCGACGGGGCTGGTGGCGCTGGCGATGATGCCGACGCGAAGCGGCTCACCGCCGGAGGGGTTGACGGTGGGCCGCGTCTCGAAGGCGCGCTCCGGGAGCCGGCTCCCGCAGGCCGCGGTGAGGGCGGCCAGGACGGCGAGGAGCAGCGCCAGTGCCGTCTCAGCAGCCCGGGACGGTCGCACCACTGACCTGGACGAGGCCGCAGAGGGTCTTGACGGACACCTTCCAGGTGTCGTTCTGGAGGACGGAGGTGCCCTTGGCGTCGGGCAGGGCGGTGTTGCCGGCGACGAGCAGGTCGTAGGTGACGTCGGCGCCGGTCGGCGAGGTGAAGGTGACCTCCTTGACCTTCACGGAGGTCTGCTGGGCGTTCTTGTCGCCCGCGAAGGCGCCGAGGACCGGTGCCATGGACTCGCCGTTCTCCAGGAGCTTGACCCGTTCGGCGGCCGGGGTCTTCGGGTCGAAGAAGGCGGTCCAGTTCCTGGTGACCTCCGCCTCGGCCGCTGCCGGGTCGGCGGGCCGGTCGCTGCCCGTGGGCGCGGAGGGCACCGGGGGCACGGTGGGCGTGCCCTGGTCGGAGCCGGAGCCGCCGTCGTCCGAGCAGCCGGCGACGACCGGCGTGAGGGCGAGGACCGCCGCGGCGGCGAAAGCCGTCGCGCGTCGCTTGAGAACCATCTGGCTCACCACCGCAAGGTGCCGGGCGCGAGGACAGACCGGACGGCCTGCCGATTCCAGGGTCTGCCGATCGCGAACATAGCGCAAGAAAGGGAATTAAAGAGAACATAAAGGGTGGAAGCGAAGGAAGGTCCCGTGCCGCAGATTCCCTCCTCGACGCCGTCGGCAGGACCCTCGGCACCGCCGCCGGCACGGCCCCCGGCACCGCCGCCCGTCCCCCGGACGCCGGCGCACCGGCTCCTGCTGTGGGCCGGGCTCGTGGCGGCCGCGGGCGGGGCGGTGCTGTGCGCCGTCGGCTGGTACGGGATCTCCGGCGAGCGCTTCGCGGAGCGCCAGCTGCCGTACCTGGCCTCGTGCACGGTGCCGGGCGCGGCGCTGATCGTGGCGGGGGCGGTGCTGGTCGCCGGGACGCTGCTGGGCGGCGGGGGCCGTCCGTACGGGGGCGAGGGACCGGAGGCGGGGGCGGAGACGGAGACGGCGGGACGGCAGCCGGGCGAGGGGTCCTCCGGCGCCCCGTCCTCGGAGGATCCGCCGGTGCGGGTGCCGGGCGGGACCCTGGCGCACCGGCCGGACTGCCCGCTGGTGGCGGGTCGGCCCGAGGCGGAGCCGGCGGGGGACGCCGGGCTCGCTCCCTGCCCGGTGTGTGAGCCGTGGCCTCGCTGACGTACGACCTCACGCTCGCCGGCCTCGCCGTCGGCAGCGCGGCGGCGCTCACCGGCATCGGCCTGATCGTCACCTACCGGGCGACCGGCGTCCTCAACCTGGCGCACGGCGCCATCGCCATGGTCTGCGCGTACGTGCTGCGCGGGCTGGTGGTGGAGTGGGGCTGGCCGCTGCCGTCGGCCGCGCTGGTGACGCTGCTCGTGGTCGCGCCGGGCATCGGCCTGGTCCTGGACCGGGCGGTGTTCCGTCCGCTGGCCCTGGCGGGCGCGGGCCCGGCGCAGACGCTGGTGGCGTCGATCGGCGTGTTCGTGCTGCTCGTCGGCGCGGCGGCGCTGGTCTGGGGCGGCGGTGCGCGGGACGACGCGCCCGTGCTGCTCGGCGACGACCCGTGGGCGCAGCTCGCGGCGGCGGTGGCGCTGGCCTGCCTGGTGGGCGCGGTGAGCCGGTGGACCCGGTTCGGCCGGGAGCTGCGGGCGGTCGTCGACAACCGGCCGCTCGCGGTCCTGTCCGGCATCCCGGCGGACCGGGTGTCGGCGGCGGGCTGGGCGTTCGGATCGTTCACCGCGGGCCTCACGGGCGTGCTGCTGGCGCCGTACGTACGGCTCGACCCGTACGGGATGCCGCTGCTCGTGGTCGAGGTGATCGCGGTCGCGGTGGTGGCGCGGATGCGGAGCCTGCCGGTGGCGGTGGTGACCGCGCTCGCGCTCGGCGTGGCGCAGGCCCAGCTGACCCGGCTGCATCCCGGGGGCTGGCCGGGCGAACTGCTCCAGGCGGTGGGGGCGAACCTGTTCGTGGTGGCGCTGCTCGTGGCGGCGCTGGTGCTGCCCGGGGTGGGCGACACGGACGCGCTGCCGCCGCCGCGGGCGGCGCCGCGGGTGCCGCCGGGCGTGTGGCTGGTGGCCGCGGTGCTGTTCGCGCTGCCGCTGGGCTTCGCGGGCGAGGACCTGACGACGGCGGTGCAGGTCCCGGCGCTCGCGGTGATCCTGCTGTCGCTGGTGGTGGTCGCCGGCCGGGGCGGGCAGATCGCGCTGGGCCAGGCGGCGTACGCGGGGCTCGGCGCGCTGTTCACGGGTCTGCTGGCGGCGGCCGGCCTGCCGGAACTGGTGGCGCTCGGCGTGGCCGTGCTGTGCGTGGCACCGCTGGGGCTGCTGACCGGATGGCCCGCCATCCGCCGCCACAGCCTCGCGCTGGCGCTGGCGACCCTGGCGGTCGGGGTCGCCGTGAGCCGTTTCGTGTTCGCGCAGCCGTACGCGACGGCGGGCGTGGCGCTCGACCGCCCGGCGGGCTTCGGTCACGACCGCGCGTACTACGTCCTGGAACTGGGGCTCCTGGCCGGCTGCCTGCTCCTGGTCGCTGCCCTGCGCCGGGGCCGCACGGGCGGCGCGCTCGCTGCCCTGCGCGACCACGAGCCGGGCGCGGAGGCGGCGGGCGTCCCGGTGGCGGGCCTCAAGCTCCTCGCCTTCACCCTGGGCTCGGCCCTGGCCGCGCTGGGCGGCGGCCTCCTCGGCATGGGCGTCCGCGCCTTCGACCCCGACGCCTTCGACCCGGTCCGCGGCCTCCTGTGGTTCGCCGCCGTCCTGGTCCTCGGCGCGGACACCCTCCTCACGCCCCTCGTGGCGGCCACCCTCCTGGTGGCCCTGGACGCGGGCACCCACGCGGGCGTGGCGGTGGCCCTGATCGGCCTCCTGGCCGCCCTGACCGGACGCGTCCCTCCCCTGGTCCCGACGCTGCTCCCGAAACGCCCGGGCCGGGCGGCACCGGCCCCGGCGGGGACGCCGGCGGCGCCGCGCGGACCGCGGGCGACGGGCCGGGCGGGTCCCCCGGTGACGACC
>NZ_SDOY01000140.1 GCF_004117935.1 Streptomyces roseicoloratus
GGGCGTCACACCCCGCCGTGCGCGCCCCGCACCCCCGCTGGGCGGTACGGGCGTCGCACACCTCCGTGTGGGCAATCGTCCCGCAGGGCGGGACGGGTGGGCACACGGGACGGCGCCCTCAGCGGCGCCTCCGCGCCCCGCGCCTGCCCGCAGCACCAGGGCGCCGCGCCGTATCGGTGACCGTCAAGGCGCAGGAAGCCTGGGCCCGGCAAGGGGCGTCGTCCCGTTGTGCCCACCCGTCCCGCCCCAGCGGGACGAATGCCCACAACGAGACGACGGGCAACGCGCGCCACCGCGTGACGACAGGCCACGCGCGTCACAACGAAACGACAGGCCACGAACCGCGCCGCGAAACCACAGGCCACGCACGCCACCACGAAACGACAGGTCACGATCGGCACCGCGAGACGAGGGCCACGCACGCCACCGCGAAACCACGGGCAACGCGCGCCACCACGAAACGACAGGCCACGCACGCCACCGCGAAACCACAGGCCACGAACCGCGCCGCCCAAGCGGGCAGGCGCCGCTTCGCGGGTGGGAGGTCGCTACGGCGCGGTGGCGACAGACCGGCTTCGGGTCGTCAGACCGCGTCCACCAATGCCAGCGAGCGGATGCGGTCCGGGGCCCCCGGGCGGGCGTAGTACCAGCCCTGGGCCGTGTCGCAGCCGAGGTCGCGCAACTGCTGGGCCTGCGCCCCGGTCTCGACGCCCTCGACGGTGACGGCCAGCTCCAGGCTGTGGGCGAGCTGCACGATCCCTTCGACGATCTTGAGGTCGACCGGGTCCACCGGATGCTGCTGCATGCCCTGGGTGAAGGAACGGTCCAGTTTGAGGACGCTCACCGGGAGCCTGCGCAGGTTGGCCAGGTTGGAGTAGCCGGTGCCGAAGTCGTCGAGCGCGATGTCCACGCCCATCTCGGCCAGCTGCCGCAGCGGCTTGAGCAGGTCGTCGTCCGCGCCGATCAGCGCCGACTCCGTCACCTCCAGGCACAGCGCGCCGGGTTCGAGGCCGGAGCGCTCCAGGACGTCGACCGTCTCGGCGACCAGGCCGGGATGGTGCAGCTGGGTCGGCGAGAGGTTGACGTTGATGCGAAGCGGCCCGGTGGCGGGGTGGCCGCCGGGTGCCTCGTCCTGCCAGAACCGGGCCTGGCGCACGGCCTCCTGGAGCACCCAGCGGCCCAGCGGCACGATGAGACCGGTGTTCTCGGCGAGCGGGATGAACCGGTCGGGCCCGAGCACGCCGTGCTGCGGATGGCACCAGCGGACGAGCGCCTCGGCGCCGTACACGCTGCCGTCGCCGAGGTGCACCAGCGGCTGGTACTCGATGAAGAACTCGCCGCGCTCCAGGGCCGCGGGCAGCGCGGTGGTCAGCCCGTGCCGGGTGATGGCCCGTGCGTCGGCCTCCTCGTCCGCGTACTCGAAGCGGTTGCCGCCGGCCGACTTGGCCCGGTACATGGTGATGTCGGCACTGCGCAGCACCTCGGCGGCGGTCCGCTCCCCGGCCGGTCCCTCGACCACGCCGACGCTGCCCCGTACGGTCAGTTCGCGGCCGTCGATGCTGATCGGGGTGGCGAGGGCGGCCAGCATCCGGTCGGCGAGCTCGGTGACCTGCCGCTCGCTGCCCGGCCCGGTGGTGAGGGCGACGAACTCGTCGCCGCCGAGCCGGGCGACCATCTCGCCGGGGGCGGTGACACAGCTCTGCAGCCGGTCCGCGACCTCGACGAGCAGCCGGTCGCCGGTGGAGTGGCCGAGGCTGTCGTTGATGACCTTGAAGCCGTCGAGGTCGAGGTAGGCGAGGCCGAAGCGGCTCTCGCCGCCGGGCAGCAGCGTCTTCTCCAGGCGTTCGAAGAACAGGGTGCGGTTGGGCAGGCCGGTGAGGGCGTCGTGGGTCGCCTCGTACCGCAGCCGCAGGTTGAGCAGCCGCCGTTCGGTGGTGTCCTCGAGCAGCGCCAGCTGGTACTGCGGGGCCCCTGCGGCGTCGCGCAGCAGCGAGACGGTGAGGTTGGTCCACAGGACGGTGCCGTCGCCGCGGTAGTACGGCTTCTCGACGCGGTACGACTCGCGTTCGCCGCGCACCAGCTCGTCGTACAGCCGCCAGACGTGCGGGCCGTCCTCGGGGTGGGACCATTCGAGGAGGTTCTTGCCGGTGACGGTGTGCTCCAGGCCGCCGAACATCCGGGTGAGGGTCTCGTTGACCTCCAGCACGTTGCCGTCGAGGTCGGCGATGCCGATGCCGATGGCGGCGCCGTCGAAGATCGCGCGGAAGCGGCTCTCGGTGGCGTGCAGGGCGAGTTCGGCGGCGCTGCGCGCCGACAGTGCGGAGTGCGCGATGGACTCCTGCTCGGCGAGCGTGCGTTCGCGCAGGGCCTGGGCGAAGCCGGCGGCCATGGCGTGCTGCAGCCGGGAGCAGCGGGCCCGCAGCTCCTCGGCGTCGGTGCCGCCCTCGTCGCCGCAGTACAGCACCAGGTACGCGTCGACGACGCCGAGGCTGCGCGAGAGCGCGTCCGGGTCGGTGCAGTGGGCGGCCACCAGGGCCTGGCCGACGCGGTGCGCGGGTGACGTGTCGAAGGGCCGGGCGTGCAGCGCGTCGCACAGCTCCCGCGCGGGCGGCAGCAGGTGCCGCTCGAACTCCTGACGGGTCATCGAGGTGGCGGTGACCGGGAACACGGCGCGGCTCCAGATGGTCACGAACCGCCTGAGTCTGTCCTCCGGTCCGTCGGCGTCTGCGCCGGAGCCGGCGGGCTGGGACGGCAGCTTCACGCCTTGCGCCCCACCCCTGCGAACCCGGAGAAGGAGTAGGAGTCCTCCTCCTCGTCCAGGCTCTCGGGCCGCCACAGCGGCATCGGCACGACACCCGGTTCGACGATCTCGGTCCCGTCGAGGAAACGCGTGATCTCCTCGCGGGAGCGCATCACGAGCGGGTTGCGGATGTCGCGGTAGACGCCGACGGCGCCGCCCGCCCGCTCCTCGGGCACCGGGATGCCCTCGTAGGAGGCGTGGGTGAGGATGACGAGGCTGCCGGGTGCCAGGCCGTCCAGCAGTTCGGAGACGGCGGCGTACGGCTCGTCCGCGTCCTCCAGGAAGTGGAGCACGGCGACGAGCAGCAGGGCCACCGGCCGGTCCAGGTCGAGCAGTTCGCCGACCTCGCGGCTGTGGAGGATCTCGCGGGGCTTGCGCAGATCGGCGGCGACCACGGCCGAGCGGCCGTCGCCCTCGAGCACGGCGCGGCTGTGGGCGACGGCGACCGGGTCGTGGTCGACGTAGACGACCCGGGCCTGGTCGCTGGCGGCCTGGGCGACCTCGTGCACGTTGCCGAACGTCGGTATGCCGGAGCCGATGTCGAGGAACTGGGTGACTCCCTCGTCCACGGCGTGCCGGACGGCACGGCGCATGAAGGCACGGTTCGCCTGCATGATCTTGGGGAGCCCCGGCAGGAACTCCATGGCCTTGCGGGCCGCTTCCCGGTCCACTTCGAAATTGTGCGAGCCGCCCAGATAGAAGTCGTACATACGGGACACGCTCGGCACCGAAATATCGATACCCGGCGGGGCCCAGGCGGGACGCTCCATCAAAGTCTCCAACAAGTCGCCACGGGGGTGCGGCCATGAGTGCGTGGCCTACGTTCGAGCTGAGGCTACTGATCGCCCGCCGAGAGAGCGAGTAGAAACGGAAATTAACGATCCGTTCTTGGTCACACGCCATTGGCACGTGCTCGGGGTAACGAAGACTTCACGCCTTCGGCCCGTGCACATTCACGTGCATTCGGCCGTGCGCCGCCGATGCGGGGACTCCGGCGCAGCCCGCAGGCCGCAAACGCGGTACGCCGGGCCCAACGGGCGGCGAGTATCGGCCAGTTCACGGATTCGACCCCGGACGGCACCTCGGCGGAATCCTTTATTCCGGCCATTCCTCGTGAATCCCCCGCAACGACCGGGGCGTTGGCGCGTTGGGCAGGCGTGAGACGACAGAGTCGGCGGAAACGTCAAACCACTGCACACCCGGATCCGCACCACCGGGGGAATCGGAGGCCGTTCCGGCCCGCCCTCGGTCTGCGCGTGATCACGCTGTTCGGCGTGTCCCTCCTGCCTCGGCACGGGTTGTCCCGCTGTCGGAAGCGGCTGGCGCGCCCGCTGGCGGCCGGGGCACTGGTGTGGCTGCTCGCCGCACCGGCGGCGCCCGTCGCCGCGGACGCGTGCGCCTGGGCGTCGACCGGCCCCGGCGGGTCGAGCGGCGTGGCCGTCGCGGGATCGGGCCGCTGCTTCCCGACGCATCCTCCGCACCCGACCCATCCCCCGCA
Organism: Streptomyces roseicoloratus; assembly: GCF_004117935.1. Lineage (GTDB taxonomy): Bacteria > Actinomycetota > Actinomycetes > Streptomycetales > Streptomycetaceae > Streptomyces > Streptomyces roseicoloratus. The sequence continues at coordinate 4,299 of NZ_SDOY01000140.1, forward strand.
TCCCTCTCATCCCCCGCACCCGTCCAAGCCCCCCGAGCCGCAGCCGAAACCGACACCGAAGCCCCCGCCGAAACCGGCACCGCAGCCCGCGGAGCCTCCGCCGCCCGTGCGGACCGCTCCCCCGCCCCGGCCCGCCCCGGCTCCGGAGCCCGCGCGACCGAACCCCGCGCCGCCTCCGCCCGCCCCGGCACCGGAGCCCCGTGGTCCGTCCCCGGCGCCGGCGCCGCGCGCACGGCCCACCACCCCGGTGGCGCTGCCGCACTACCGGCGTACGGCCCGGGTCAAGCCGAAGAGCGCGCCGAACGTGCTCACCACGACCCTGCTGGTCACCGCCCCCGCAGTGCTCGCGACCGCGATCCTGCGCCCCCGCTCCCGCTGAGCCCGAGTCACCGGAGGAACTCCCTTGTCCGAATGGGTAGTGCTCACCCTCGCGATGGCCGCCGCGTGCGCCGTCGTGCTGACCATCGTCGTCATCAACCACCGGCGGATCCCCGAGGACGACGACCCCAACGAGACCCCGGACGTCATCGAGTACATGACGATGATGATCGGCGTGGTGTACGCCATCGTCCTGGGGCTCGCCATCGCCGGTGTCTGGGAGGCGCGCAGCGCCGCCCAGGAGACGGTCCGTCAGGAGGCCCAGGCCCTGCACGAGATCTCGGCGCGGGCCGAGGTGTATCCGCAGGCCACCCGGGAGCGGATCAGGGCCGACGTCGACGCGTACGTCAGGTACGTGGTCGAGGAGGAGTTCCCGTACATGGGGGAGCACGACGCGCTCAGCGAGACGGGCACCGAGCTGCTGGAGAAGGTGCGCCGGAGCGTGACCGACTACCAGCCGGCCAACGACTTCGAGGGGCAGGCCTACCAGCCGCTGGTCGACCAGGTCGCGGTCGTCGACGACGCCCGCGGGTCCCGCGGGCAGAACGCCGGGCCGACCATGCCGGGCGTGGTCTGGTTCGGGCTGATCATCGGCGCGCTGGTGACGGTGGGCCTGATCTTCACGCTGCAGATCCGGCGCACCGGGCGCGAGGTGCTGCTGGCCGGCCTGTTCAGCGCCCTGATCGCCTTCCTGCTCTTCCTGATCTGGGACTTCGACGCGCCGTTCAGCCGGGGCATCGCGGCCACCTCCGCCCCCTTCGTCGATCTGTTCCCGCAGGTCACGGGCTGAGCGGAGGTCCACGCGGGGGCCGCGAGCGGCCCCTTCGGCGGCCGTTCGGGTGACCCGGGTGCCCCATTCGCGCGCCTGGGATCGCGGCTGTGATAGAGGGCTCCTAGCGTTTCGGGCATCGAGGTGCATGTCCTGCCTTTTCGCGGACAGCCGTCCGCGACTGCGCCTCGGGGACCCGGAGGATCCACCATGCGCGCGATACGTGCCGCGTCCACCGCTCTGCTGGGGGCGGCCACCCTCGCCCTGGCCGCCCCCCTCGCCGTCGCCGTCGACGGCGTCCCCGCCCCGAACCCCAGGGCGCCCCGAGCGAAGCAGGTGGGCGACTTCGTCGTGTCTCCCGGGGTCGTCGCCCCCGGCGGCCGGATCACGCTCAGCGCGCCCGGCTGCCCGAGCACGGCCACGGCCTCGGCCGGCATCTTCGACACCGTCACCATCGCCCCGGGATCGGCGGCCACCGCCACCGTGGACGCCGACGCCAAGCGCGGCGCCGTGTACACGGTGTCGTTCAACTGCACCGGAGGCGTGCAGGGCACCGTCGACCTGACCATCAGCGGCGGCGTCACGGCCACCCCGACGGCCCGCTCGACCGTGCTCACCACCCCGCGCGGGGTGCAGGGCGGTCTGGGCGGCTCGTTCGACTCCACGGACGCCTGGACCCTCGCGGCCGGCGGCGGCATGGTGCTCGCCTCGGCCGTCGGCCTCGTCCTGGTGATCCGCCGCCGGTCGTCGTCCGACGGCCGGCGCCACTGACGGCGCGGCGGGGGTGCCCGCCCCCCAGGTCCGCGGAAAGCCCGTCGCCCCCGAGTCCCGGCCGGACTCGGGGGCGACGGGCGTTGCGGGCCGACCGGGAGGTTCGGCCGGTCAGGCCCCCGCGCCGGACACGCGGCGCCGGCGGGCGATGAACAGGCCACCGCCCAGCGCGGCCGCGGCGACGAGGCTGCCGCCCACCGCCATCTCGGTGGAGGTCGGGGCGAGCGATCCGCCCAGACCGCCCTGCGCGCCGCGGCCCGCGAGGACGCGGAACGGGTGGGTGACCACCTTGCTGTTGTCGCTGCACTTGACGGCCAGGTTGTAGCTGCCGGGCGTCGCGTTGTTGTAGACGCGGGCGATCGCGCTGGAGAGCCCGTTGGAGTTCACCGACAGGTTGGTCCCGGGGAAGGCGTTGGACGTGACGGTGCCTCCGTGACCGCAGCCCTTCGCGGTGATGGTGATCGTCGAGCCCGCGTGGACGTCGAACGGATTCACCTGGACATTGCTCGGCCCGTTGGTGGCGGTGGCGAGGGGGGCCGCGAGCCCGAGCGCCGCGAACGCGGTCGCCGTCACCGCCAGAGTGCGTGCAGCACGCATGGTTGAACCTCCAGTGGAAGACGCCCCAAAGCGGTGCTCCGGGAGATTCGACGAGTACGCCTTCCATGACGAACCATCACAAGTCGGGAAGGTGCCCGCACGTCGGGTTTGAGCCGGTCCGGTGACGGCCGGCACCGGCCGAACGGGGTGGGTTTCTGACGGACGCGCAGGTCACACAGCGTCAGGGCGATGATCTGACGATTACTCGGATGGCTGATCACCCGTTCCGCCCGGTCGGCGGCCGCCGGTGGCCCCGTCGGCGGCCAGGGGCAGCCGCCGGCCGCCGCACGGGGCGCCCGCGAGAGACCCGCGCGAGAAGTCACCGCCGGGGCCCGCGCCGGGGGCCCCGGGCACGGTCCCGCTCTCCGGGCCGCCACCCGTTCGCCCCGCCCGGCGCGCCGGATCGCGTGCGCGCCCTTACCGTTCCCGTGACGCCACCAAGGGAGAACCATGAGCCCCAAGGACTTCAGCCTGTTCGACGCCGCCAGGAGACGCCAGCCCTGGGGCGCCCTGGCTCTCGTCATGCTGTCCGGCCTGGCGATAATGCGCAACGGCGTCGGTTTCGAGTCCGGCCCGCCGCAGCCCACCGCCGCCGCGCGTCCGGTAGCCCGCCCCGTCGCGCCGCCCGCCGTGAGCACCGGCGTGGAGCCGCTGCCCTTCGCCCCGGCCTCGCGCATCCGCATCCCGGCCATCCGCGTGGCCGCCCCGGTCATGGACGTGGGACTGGACCAGAACGGCTGGATCGCCGCGCCGCCGCCGCAGGACGCCAACATCGCCGGCTGGTACCAGAACGGCATCGCGCCGGGTCAGCGCGGCACCGCCGTCATGGTCGGCCACGTCGACAACATGGCGGGCCCCGCGGTCTTCTACGGCCTCGGCTCGCTGCGGAAGGGCCAGCACGTCGAGGTCGACCGGTACGACGGCCGGGTGGCGGTGTTCGAGATCTACGGGGTCGAGGTGTACGCCAAGAACGACTTCCCCGGCGTGCAGGTGTACGCGGACACCGGCCAGCCCGAACTGCGCGTCATCACCTGCGGCGGCGGCTACTCGCGCGCCCACGGCTACGACGGCAACGTGGTCGTCTACGCCCGGCTGGTCCGTACCCGCTGAGGGACTCCGGCGGGACGAGCCGGAGGACGCGTCCGAGGGCCCCGGCACCGAGGCGGTGCCGGGGCCCGTCGCGTACCCGGGTGCCGGTCAGCGGCGCGGGACGGTGATGCTGTAGCCGAGGTCGAGCAGCTCGGGCAGATAGCGCTTGAGCGCGGCGACGCTGTGCGAGCGGTTGCCGCCGGCGTCGTGGTTGAGGACGACGACTCCGGGCCCCGCGCCGTCGAGCACCCGGCGGACGATGCCGTCGGTGGGCGGCTCCTGCCAGTCGAGGGTGTCGACGGTCCACGCCAGCGGCTCCATGCCGAGTTCGGCGCCGATCTCGAACGACAGCCTGTTCCAGGCACCGTAGGGCGCCCGGTACCACAGCGGCGGTGCGCCCAGGGCCTGTTCGATGACGTCGCTGGTGGATCCGAGCTCCTGGCGGATCAGCGAGGGCCGCAGCTTCGGCACGAGCGGATGGGACCAGGAGTGGTTGCCGACGACATGACCGTCCTCGGCCATCCGCTTGAGCAGGTCCTGGTTGTCGACCGCCATCTCGCCGCAGACGAAGAACATCGCCCGGCAGCCGTAGCGGCGCAGGGTGGCGAGGATCTCCGGGGTGTAGCGGGGGTCGGGGCCGTCGTCGAAGGTGAGCACCATCGAGCGCCCGACGCCCGTGAGGTGGAGGAAGGGCCGGGTCCTGACCGGCGGGACGGCCCGTCGGAAGGCGGGCGGCGCGTAGCCGGTCATCGGCTGGAGCCGGTACGCGGCGGGCCCCTGCCGGGCGGCCTGGGCCTCCGTCCGGGCCTGCGGCCCGGCGGCGCCGGACGTGGGTCGCGGGGACGGCCCGGCCGGGGGAGCGGCGCCGGTGGCGGGGCCGGCCCCGCCGTCCGTGCCGGCCAGGCGGTCCGTGGCGAAGACTCCGACGGCGGCGGTGGCCCCGAGGGCGGCGGCGAGCCGCAGCAACGACCGGCGCCCTGTGGTCGTCTCATCCTTTTTCATGACCAATGGTTCGTCCGGAGGACGGCGCGCGCGGCGCAGCGACACCGGCCGCCCGTCGGAATCCACCTGTTGAGCGGATAGCCTCGAGGGGTGAGTGGTTTCGAACGGGGCACGGACGGCCCGAAGGTGATCGTCGCCGGGGTCGACGGCTCGGCGTCCTCGCTGCGGGCGGCGGCCTACGCGGCCGGGCTCGCCCGGCGCCAGAACGCGCTGCTCGCCCTCGTCTACGTCCAGCCCGTGCTCGCGGCGGGCGCGGCGATGGGCGCCCCCGTCGCCGTGGCCACGGACGAGATCGCCGAGGGCCTGGTGGCCGAGATCCGGGAGTCCGCCGAGCGGGTCAAGGAGATCTTCCAGGTGCGCTGGGAGTTCCACACCTTCCGCGGGGACGCGTACGCGGGTCTGGTCTCGGCCGCCGACGAACTGAAGGCGGACGCGGTGGTGGTCGGGGCCTCGGAGTCGGCCGGTCACCGCTTCGTGGGTTCGGTCGCGGTCCGCCTGGTGAAGGCGGGCCGCTGGCCGGTCACGGTGGTGCCGTAGACCGCGAGGCCCCGGGGGGACTACTCCCCCGCCACCAGTCCGTCGCGGGCCGCGCCGCGGGCGAGGACCACCTCGCGGATGGCGTCGCGGGTCTCGGTGTACTGCGCCTCGCCCTTCCGGACGGCCGCGTTGAGGTTGACCACGCGGCCGCGCGCGGTGTCGAAGAACTGCGGGACGAACTCGGCCTTGCGCACCTCCCAGCGGCCGCCCGGCGCGGCGGGCGGGGCGAAGGTGAAGCGGGCGAGGGTGCCCTGGTTGCCGCGGCGGTCGTAGGAGCCCTCGTAGTTGATCATGTCTCCGGCGATCTGGTCGCCCATGCCGTAGACGATCCAGGTGCCGTTGACCTTCTCGTAGGCCTGGGGCACATGGGCGTGCGTGCCGATGATCAGGTCGATGTCGGGGCGGCCGCCGGTGCGGGAGGCGGTGAGGGCCTTGCCGAGGGAGAGCTGCCGCTCGTCGGGCGCGGTCTGCCACTCGGTGCCCCAGTGGACCGACACCACGACGACGTCGGCCCCCGCCTTGCGGGCGGCGCGGGCGTCGGCGACGATCCGCTGCTCGTCGATGAGGTTGACGGCCCAGGGCTGTCCCGCGGGCAGCGGGTAACCGTTGGTGTCGTAGGTGTAGGCGAGCTGGGCGACGGTCGCGCCGCCCGCCTTGAGGAGGGTGGGCCGGGCGGCCTCCTCGGCGCTGCGGGCCGAACCGGCGTGCCGTACGCCCGCCTTGTCCAGGGCGTCGAGGGTGCGGCGCAGTCCGGCGGCGCCGTCGTCGAGGGTGTGGTTGGAGGCGGTGGAGCAGGAGTCGTAGCCGGTCTCCTTGAGCGCGACGGCGACCTCGGGCGGCGACTTGAAGGCCGGGTAGCCGGTGTAGGGGCCGCCCTCCGCCCCGTACACGGTCTCCATGTGGCAGATGGCGAGGTCGGCGGCGGAGACCACGGAGCGGACGCCGGCGAGCATGGGCCGGAAGTCGTAGCCCGCGCCACCCGCGTCGGCGGCGGCCTGCCGGATGATCGAGTCGTGCGGCAGGACGTCGCCGGAGGCGACGAGGGTGAACGGTGCCGGGCGGGAGGAGGCCGCTCCGGGCGCGGCGGGCGGCTGGGAGGCCGTGCCCGGTGCGGCGGGGCCGCGGGCCGAACGGTCCGCGGCGGCGCAGCCGGTGGCCGCGGCGAGCAGGAGGGCGGCGAGGGCCGCCGCGCCGGTTCTGGTGCGTGGGGTCATCTGCCGAACTCCGCTGCTTCATAGGATGAACATCTGTTCATGCGAATTCACAGCGGACGAAGCCCCCAGTCAAGGGTCAATGCCGCACACCGCATGAAACCCCGCTGAATCGGACGCACCGCTTCCGCCCGAGCGCACCCGGGCGCCGGGCCCCTCGCCCGCCCGCCGGTCCCGGGCCGCTCGCCGACCGTTCGCCGGACCGTTCACCGCGCGGTGCGACCGTTCGTCGCAGACCGGCGTCCGCTCCCTGTGCGCCGTCGTCCGGATGCGTTCGGATACGGCACCATGACCACGGCACTGACGGCAGCGGCGACCACCGACGAGCGGGCCCTGAGGGAACTCCAGCGCGAGCACGGCCCGGCCCTGTTCTCCTTCCTGCTCGGCCTGACCCAGGGCGACCGGCAGCGCGCCGAGGACCTGGCGCAGGAGACCCTGGTCCGCGCCTGGCTCCATCCCGAGGCCTTCGACTCCGCGTACGCGTCCATGCGGCCCTGGCTGTTCACGGTGGCCCGGCGGCTCGCCATCGACGCGCGCCGTTCCCGGCTCTCCCGGCCCGCCGAGGTCGGCGACGAACTGCTCGCCGTGACCGCGGACCCGGCCGACGCCACCGAGTCGACCGTCGCCGCGCTCGACGTCCGGGCGGCGGTACGCGGGCTGCGCCCGGAGCACCGGGCCGTCCTCGTACGGCTCTACTTCCACGGACTGACGGTCAACGAGGCCGCGGCCGAGCTCGGCATCCCGGCCGGCACCGTCAAGTCCCGCTCCCACTACGCGCTTCGTCAGCTCGGCCACCGGCTGCCGGGCTACCGGCCGCCGCGCCGCACGGCCGTTGCCCGGCCCACGGCCGGCGCCCCACAATGACGGGCGTGACGCTGACTCTCATCGCCGCCGAAAAGGTCCTCTCCGACAACTTCGCCCCCTGGGTGCTCGATCTCGGCCTCTCGGTGGCCTCGGTCGAGGCCCACGAGGCCGTCCTCCGGCTCCCCTGGTCCGACCGGCTGGCCCGGGAGGGCGGCGGCCTCTCCGGCCAGGCGCTGATGGCCGCCGCCGACACCGCCACCGTGATCGCGGTGGCCGCCGCCCGCGGCGGCTTCGTCCCGATGACCACCGTGCAGCAGTCGATCAGCTTCCAGCGGCCGGTGGTCGGCACGGACGTCCTGGTGCGGGCGCGGCTGACCAAGGCGGGCAAGCGGATGGCCTTCGCCGACATCACCATGACGGCCGAGGGCACGGAGGAACCGGCCGCGCACGCGACGGCGGTCTACGCACTCCTCGGCTGAGCCGCCCGCGTCCCGCGCTTCACCCTCGCCACAGCGCTCCCACCAGCACCGATGTGGCGAAGAAACGTATCCGAAAGCGGCCGGGCCAGTTGAGCGAACTGGCCCCGCGGACGCCCTTCTCGGAGGAGGCTCGTCCCCGGGGGCCTCGTCCAGGACGTCCGGGAGAAGGTGGGATCGGTGCTGCCCGAAAGCACGAACGGAGGCGGCGGGGGCGGACTCGCCGTCCCGATGGACTGGCTGTGCGCCGAGTACGTCGCCGACGAGGTGATGCGCACCGGCGGACTCGTCGCGCCCGGTTCACTGGAGTTCCGGGCCGGGATGCGGACCCTCGCCCTCACGGTGCTGCTCGACGGCCGCGGCCCGGACGGCTGGCTGCGGCGCACCGCGTACGACCATCCCTGGTCGTCCTGGGTCGGCGGACGCCTGGCGGCGTCCGTTCCGCACACCCCGGCGCCCGACCTGGCGCTGGCCCGGGACACCTGGCGGCGGCTGCGGGCCACCGAGCTGCGCGCGGCCGACCTCGCCGGGATCGCCGGGGCCCGCACGGTCGACGAGGACCGTCAGGTGTGGCTGCCCGCCTGGCGGTTGGGCACCGCCCTGGCCCATCTCGCGCTGCACCTGTACTGACGCGTCCCGGCCCCGCCGCGCCGGCCGGCGGCGCGGCTCGGCGGCGCGGCTCAGCGGCGGGCGCGGCGCATCAGCAGGTCCCGCAGCTGGCGGGCGTGGCGCCGGGAGACGGCGAGGACCGCGTCGCCGACCCGGACCGAGGTGGCGCCGCCGTCGAGCCGGAGCTCGTCGATGCGGCCCAGGGCGACCAGATGGCTGCGGTGGATGCGGACGAAGCCGCGGTCGGCCCACCGCTCCTCCAGCACGGACAGCGGGATGCGGACGAGGTGGCTGTCCTGGTCGGTGTGGAGGCGGGCGTAGTCGCCGTGCGCCTCCACGTACGCGATGTCGTCGACGGACACGAAGCGGGTGACGCCGCCGAGCTCGACCGGGATCTGCTCGGGCAGCGGCTGTGCGGGCACGTGCGCGTGCACGAGGTCGTGGACCCGGCGTACGGCCTCGGCGAGGCGTTCGCGGCGTACCGGCTTGAGCACGTAGTCGACGGCCTCCAGGTCGAAGGCCTGGACGGCGAAGCCCTCGTGGGCGGTGACGAAGACGATGTGCGGCGGGCGGGCGAAGCCGGCGAGCAGCCGGGCCAGGTCGAGCCCGCCGAGGCCCGGCATGTGGATGTCGAGGAAGACCACGTCGATGCCCTCGTCGCCGTCCGGTCCCGCCTCCACGGCGCGCCCGATCCTGCGCAGCGCCTCGGTGGCGTCGCCGGCGCCCTCGGCGGTGCGCACGCGGGGGTCGGCGCGCAGCAGGTAGAGCAGTTCCCCGAGGGCCGGCGCCTCGTCGTCGACGGCCAGTACGCGCAGCATGCGCGGGAGTCTATTTCAGGAGTCGCGACATGCGGCGGTCGGCGAGCGGTCTGCCGCCGGTCTGGCAGGTGGGGCAGTACTGGAGGGAGGAGTCGGCGAAGGACACCTCGCGGACGGTGTCGCCGCAGACCGGGCAGGGCTCGCCGGCGCGGCCGTGGACGCGCAGCCCGCTCTTCTTCTCCGCCTTCAGCCGGCCCGCGGCGACTCCGTGGGAGCGTTCGACGGCCTCACCGAGGGTGGTGCGCATCGCCTCGTACAGGGCGGCGGTCTCCTCGCGCGTGAGGTTCTGGGTGGGTTTGAAGGGCGACATCCTGGCGGCGTGCAGGATCTCGTCGCTGTACGCGTTGCCGATGCCCGCGATCAGGCTCTGGTCGCGCAGGGCGCCCTTGATCTGGCGGCGTTCGCCGGAGAGCAGTGCGGTGAAGGCGGCCAGGTCGAAGTCCTCGGCGAGCGGGTCGGGCCCCAGGCGGGCCACGCCCGCCACCTCCTGGGGGTCGCGGACCACGTACACGGCGAGCCGTTTGGTCGTGCCCGCCTCGGTGAGGTCGAAGCCGTCGCCTCCGGTGAGCGCGGCCCGCAGGGCGAGCGGGCCCTTGCCGGGCTTCGGGAATCCGGAGGGCAGCACGTCCTTCCACTGCAGCCAGCCGGCCCGGGCGAGGTGGGTGACCAGGTGCAGTTCGCCGGCCGGGCCCTCGGTGGCGACGTCGAGGAACTTGCCGTGGCGGGCGACCCCCGTCACCCGCGCGCCGTCGAGGGCGCCGGGCGGCGGGTCGTACGTCTTGAGCACGCTGATCGCGACGGGCAGCACGCGGGCGATCTCCTTGCCCACGAGATGCTCGTCGAGGAAGGCGCGAAGGGCTTCGACCTCGGGCAGCTCGGGCATGCCCCCACCTTGCCGCACCCGCGTGACCCGCGCCCGTCGGACCGGACGCACGGCGGGGCGGGGCGGGGTGGGCCCGGGCAGGCCGGTCAGCAGGGCCCGCCTGGACGGGCCGACGCGGCCCGTCGGGACAGGCCCGCCGGCGGCGGCCGGGATGGGCCCGTCGGCCGGGGCGATCCCGTCGGCCGGCGGCGGCCGATCGCGGCCGGGTCAGAGCAGCCCGGTCCACTCCCCCGTCAGTTCGCCGCTGCGGTCCGGGGTCCACTCCGGGGGGCGTTCGGTCACGAACTCGCACCACACGCACTTGCCGCCGCCGCGCGGCTCCACGCCCCACAGGTCCGAGATCCGGTCGACCAGGAGCAGTCCGCGGCCGGAGACCCCGGCGTCGCCGGCCTCCCGGCGGCGCGGCAGCGCGCTGGAGCGGTCCTCGACCTCGACGCGCAGCCGCCGGTCGGGCCCGGCCAGCATCCGCAGGGTGACGATCGCGCCGCCGTCGGTGTGCATCAGGGCGTTGGTCACCAGCTCGTCGGCGACCAGCTCGATCTCGTCGGACCGCTCGCCCGCGCCCCAGGCGCGTACGGCGGCGCGGATCATGTGGCGGGCGGAGCGGAGCGCCTCGGGATCGTTCTGGCCGACGTGCTGCTGGAGCCGGCCGCCGGTCTGCGGCGGGTGCGCGTCGGCGCGGCGCAGCAGCAGGACGGCGACGTCGTCCTCGCCGCCGCGTTCGTCGACGACGTCGCAGAGGTGGTCGGCGAGCTGGTCGAGGTCCCGCGGCCCGCGCTTGACCAGGGAGGAGAGCCACTGCAGGCCCTCGTCGAGGTCGGCGCCCGGTTTCTCGACGAGGCCGTCGGTGTAGAGCATCAGGGTCCGGCCCGGGTCGAGCTCGACCGCGGTGACGGGGTAGTCGAGCCGGCCGAACTCGGCGGAGAGGCCGAGCGGGAGGCCGCCCTCGACGGGCAGCCGGTGCGCGGTGCCGTCCCGGTCCTGGATCATCGGGTCGACGTGGCCGGCGCGGACGATCTGGACGAGCCCCGTGGCCGGGTCGGCCTCGGCGTAGGTGCAGGTGGCGAAGCGGTCGGTGTCGAGCTCGTGGAGGAAGACAGAGGCCCGGGCCATCACGGTGGCGGGCGTGTGCCCCTCGGCGGCGTAGGCGCGCAGCACGATGCGGAGCTGTCCCATGACGGCGGCGGCGTGGGTGTCGTGGCCCTGGACGTCGCCGATGACGGCGCCGAACCGGCCGCCGGGGAGCGGGATGAGGTCGTACCAGTCGCCGCCGATGTCGCGGCCGAGCCGGGCCGAGCGGTAGCGGACGGCGATCTGGGCGCCGGGCACGTCGGGGATGCGGCGGGGCAGCATCGCCTGCTGAAGGCCCTCGGCGAGGTCGTGCTCCTGCTCGTACAGCACGGCGCGCTGGAGGCTCTGGGCGATGGAGCTGCCGAGGGCGACGAGCAGGTTGCGTTCGTCGGGGCTGAAGCCGGTGCGGTCGCTGTAGAGCAGGCCGAGGGCGCCGATGGGGCGGGCCTGGGCGATGAGCGGGAGGTAGGCGGCGGAGGTGATGCCGAGCCCGCTGATGTGGGGCCACAGGAGGGGGTAGGACTCGGCGAAGTCCTCGGGGGACTCGATGAAGCGGGGCCGCAGGGTGCGGATCACCTCGCTCATCGGGTACGGCTCGTCCACGCGGGTGAAGCGGGTGCCGGGCACGAAGGCACCGTCGGGGCCCTCGGCGACCAGGTGGATGCGTCCGGACTCCATGAGGCCCATGACGAGGCTGGCGGCGCCGAAGTGTTCCAGGCCCTGGGAGTCGTTGAGCAGCCCGATGATGTCCTGCACGGTGCGGGCGTGGGCGAGGGCGGCGGTCATGCCCTCGACGACGCTGGTGCGCCGGCGGCGGCCCTCGTCGAGGCCGAGCCGTGCCGCGGACTCGGAGAGCTCCTCGGAGGCGTCCCGGACGATGCCGACGATACGGACGGGGCGGCCGTCCGGCTCGCGGCGGACGACGCCCTGGGTGTGGGTCCAGCGCTGGACGCCGGCGCGGGTGCGGATGCGGAAGTAGGCGCCGTAGCGCTCGCTGCCGTCCTTGAGGGCCTGGGCGACCAGGGCGTCGAGCCGGCGGGCCTCGTCGGGCAGGACGCGGGAGCCGAGGGTGGCGGGGTCTCCGTCGTAGTCGGCGGGGTCCATGTCGAAGACGTTCAGGGCGCCGTCGTCCATGACCATCCGGCCGGTGAGCAGGTCCCAGTCGAAGCCGCCCATGCGGAACTCGTGGCCGAACTCGTGGAGGAAGCAGCAGTCCTGCCCCTCCGGTCCCGCCGTGCAGCGGCACCGTCCGGCCGCCTCCCCGCCCCCGCTGCCCGCAGTCATGGGGCCACGCTAGGCGCAGCACCGCCCGTGCGCACGGGGAAGATCGGCACAGATTCGCAACAACCCGCGCTCGGACCGGCGGCGGGGCACGGCACGGACATCATCAGCCCTCGAAGGTCTCCGGCTGGTCGGGCACGGTCTCGGCCGGGAACGCCTCTTCGAAGGAGGGCGGTGGCTCCGGCACGGGCTGTTCGCCCGGGCCGTCGGGCACACCCGGGACGTCCGGCTCCGCGGGTGCGTCCGGGGTGGGGACGGTGGTGCCGCCGTCGGGGGCCGGCGGGGCGACGGGCTCGTCGTGCGGAGCGGGTTCCCCGGGCGCCTCCGGGGTGGCCGGCGAGGGCCGGTCGGAGGGGCCGGTGGGGCGGCCCGGGCCGGGCGGGCGGGTGGTGGCCGGCGGGTCGGCCGGGGCGGGGCCGTCGGGCAGCGGTGCGGGCGGGTCGGCGACGAGGTCGCAGGAGGCGGGGGCGCACGGCGGCAGGACGTCGGGCCTGCGGTCCTGCTCGCCGTCGCTGCCGGTCCTGCGCTCCAGCCAGGTGTTGTCGGCGGCGCTGGCGATCACGAGGCGGGTGACGACGGTGCTGGTGGGGGTGATGACGACGACGCGGTCGGGGCGGTAGCCGGCCCAGGGCTCGCCGGTGTGCCGGGCGTCCCGGGCGTCGGCCGGGGAGCGCAGCGGGTTGCCGCAGGCGCAGCGCACCCGCGGCGTGCCGTACTGGTCGACGAGGACGGCGGTGCCGGCCTGGAGCACGGACTGGTAGGCGGTGGCGCGGCCGTCCCGGTAGCCGTGGCTGGTGACCCGGGTGTCGGCGCGCAGCAGGACGGGGGTGAGGCCGCGCAGCCAGCCGGCCAGGTTGCCCTCGGGGATCCCGGCCGACTCGGCGAAGGCGCGGGCCTTGGCCGGCTCGGCGGTGAGGTAGGCGGCCTGCTGCTCGACGTTGCAGCTCGCGAGGGCGCGGGTGCCGCCGTAGAGGCCGGGCGTGGCGCCGGTGAGGGAGTGGCCCTCGGGCGCGGGGGCGGCGACGTCGGTGACGGGCGGGGCGTCCTCTCGCACGGGTGCGCCCTCCTGTGCCGTGGACGGCGTGAAGGGCGCGGGACCCTGGGCGCCGGCGGGCTGGAGCAGGACCTCGCGGGCGGGCGACGCGGCGGTCTCCTCGGCTCCGGGCTCGCCGGGGTCCGCGGTGGAGCAGCCCGCGAGCAGCGCGGCGGAGGCGAGTGCGGCGAGTCCGTACGCGGTGGGCCGCGGGGACTTCCGTCGCGAGGGCATCCGTCGCGAGGGCCGTCGTCTGGATGCGTCGCGCACTGGATCTCCCACCTGTCGCCCCGGTTCGTTCCTTCATGTCTGCCGCAGGCCCCGGAGGGCTGCAATCCCAGCGCGTCCATCCGGCCGCGCACCCGCACCCGACCCGCCACTTGAACGCGTTCAAGGAAGACCCTACGCTCACCCATGAAGCGTTGAACACGTTCAACGCCCTGATCCAGGGGGTGCAGTGCCGTGTCCGTGCTCGTCGGACTGATCGTGATGCTGGGCATGCTGGTCGTCGTGCCCGCCGGGCTCCGGCTCGTCGACGGACCGCAGCCCGCCACGCTGCGGCTGCTGCGCCGCGCCTGGCCCCTGCTCGCCCTGCCGGGCGCGGTCTCGCTGTGGCTGCCGCGCTCCCCGCTCGCCGTCGCCCTCGCCGGCTGCTACGCGCTCGCCACCGTGGCGCTCGCCCTGCACGCCCCGGCGCGGCTCGCCCTCACCCGCTCCCTCGCTCCCGCCGAGGTCGCGGTGCTCACGGCGCTCGCGACCCCGTCCGTCGCGGGACTCGCCCTGGTCGCAGAGCGCGCCGGACACGAACTGTTCGGCTTCGGCCTCGACATCCTGGCCCTCACCGTGCCGCACTTCCACTTCGCGGGCTTCGCCGCCGCCCTGGTCGCCGGACTCGTCTGCCGTACGGCCGACGGCCGGGCCACCCGCTTCGCGGCCCTCAGCGTCCCGCTCGGCACCCTGCTGGTGCTCCTCGGCTACTTCGTCGACGACTGGGCCGAACTCGCCGGCGCCCTGGTCCTCACCGCCGGAATGTGGGCCGTCGCCCTCGCCGTCTGGCGCGAGCCGCGCGCCACCGCACCCGACCGGCTCACCCGCGCCCTGCTCGGCACCTCGGCCGCCGTGCTGGTCGCCACCATGCTGCTCGCCCTGAGCTGGGCACTCGGCGAGGCCACCGGCATCCCGCACCCGAGTCTGACCTGGATGGCCGCCACCCACGGCCTCGGCAACGCCCTCGGCTTCGCCCTGTGCTCGCTGCTGGCGTGGCACCGGCTCCGGCCGGGCGCCGCAGGCGTCTCCCCCGGCCTCGCTCCTCCCACTCCGGCCCCCGCCGGCACCACCCCCGCGGTCCCCACAGACCCTGCGGTCCTGTAGCCCCCGCTGTCCCCCGGACCCTTCCGCCCCCACTGTCCCCGCTGCCCCCGCTGTCCAGCAGTCCCCGAAGACCCGTAGTCCCTGCTGACCCCACAGACCTTCCGCCCCCGCTGTTCCCGCGCACCGAACGGAGCTCCCGGCATGACCCGTCTCCTCCGCAGCCTCTCCGGCTCCCCCGCCCGCCCCTCGGGCCCGGCCGACGGGCCGAACTACCCCGAGGTCGGCGCCACCCGCACCGGGCCGCTGCCCGCCGGCTACCACCACCTCCACCACACCGTCCGGATCGGCACCGGCCGGGCCGTCTACGAGGCCGCGGGCGCCGCCGTCACCACCTGGGCCATGCACCGGGCGACCGGCGCCCGGGTGGAGAGCGCCGCCGGGCGCGCCGAACCCGGCGTGACCCTCACGGTGTCGCTGGGCCTCGGCCCGGTCCGGTTCACCGCGCCCTGCCAGGTGATCTGGACGACGTCCACACGGACGCGGACCGGCTTCGCGTACGGCACGCGCGTCGGCCACCCCGAGTGCGGCGAGGAGTCCTTCCTCGTCGACCTGCACGAGGACGGCTCGGTCTGGTTCACGGTCACCGCGTTCAGCCGCGCCGCCGTCTGGTACACTCGGCTCGGCGGACCCGTCGTCCGGGCACTCCAGCACTTCTACGCCCGCCGGCTGGGCCGCGCGCTCACGGGTCTCGCCGCCGGCCGATGAGAGTTACGCTCCTTCTGTACTCCTCCCGCACGCATCCGTGCGTCCTCTGAAGGAGGCGGCCATGAGCATGAGCAGCCCGTACGACGAGTACACCAACCCCTCGCAGGCCGAGGGCGAGCGCCTCGACGAGGACATGGACGAGCAGCAGAAGGCGCATGTCCACCCCCAGGTCACCCGCACCACGCCGTCCCAGGCGGAGGGCGAGCGGACGGCCGAGGACGACGGAAAGAGCTGACCACCGCCGCGGCCCGCACCGCCGGACGCGATGGACTGGTTCACCGCACCCGACTACTGGCTGAGCCGGATCGTCTTCCAGCGGGGGCTCGCCGGGCTGTACGTCCTCGCGTTCCTCGCGGCGGCGCTGCAGTTCCGGGCGCTGATCGGCGCCCGCGGCATGCTGCCGGTGCCCGACTTCGTGCGGGCCGTGCCGGCCCGGCGCGCACCCAGCCTGTTCCAGTGGCGCTACTCCGACCGGCTCTTCGCGGCCGTCGCGTGGGGCGGCGCCGCGCTCGCCCTCGCGATGGCGGCGGGCGCCGGTGACGCGGTGCCGCTGCCGGTGTCGATGCTGCTGTGGCTGCTGCTGTGGGCGGCGTACCTGTCGATCGTGAACGTGGGGCAGACCTGGTACTCCTTCGGGTGGGAGTCGCTGCTCCTGGAGACGGGCTTCCTCGCCGTGTTCCTCGGCAACGACGACACCGGCCCGCCCGTCCTGGTCCTGTTCCTGCTCCGCTGGCTGCTGTTCCGGGTCGAGTTCGGCGCCGGGCTCATCAAGATCCGCGGCGACCGGTGCTGGCGGGACCTGACCTGTCTCTACCACCACCACGAGACGCAGCCCATGCCCGGCCCGCTGAGCTGGTTCTTCCACCACCTGCCGAAGCCGCTGCACAAGGTCGAGTGCGCCGCCAACCACGTCGTCCAGCTCGGCGTGCCCGTCCTGCTCTTCGCTCCGCAGCCGGTGGCCACGGTCGCGGCGGGCCTGATGATCGTCACCCAGCTGTGGCTGGTGCTCTCCGGCAACTTCGCCTGGCTCAACTGGATCACCATCGTCCTCGCGCTGTCCGCCGTGGACGGCTCGCTGCTCGGCGGCGACGACCGGTCCCGGCCCGGGGCGCCGCTCTGGTACGTGGTGGTGGTGTGCGCCGTCACCGCCCTGGTGCTCTTCCTCAGCCGGGGCCCGGTCCGCAACCTGCTCTCCCGGCACCAGGCGATGAACCGCTCCTTCGACCCGCTGCACCTGGTCAACACGTACGGCGCCTTCGGCACGGTCGGCCGGGTGCGGGACGAGATCGTGGTCGAGGGGACCGACGATCCGGACCCGCGTCCGGGCACCGTGTGGCGCGAGTACGGCTTCAAGGGCAAGCCGGGCGACCCGTGGCGGCTGCCGCGCCAGTTCGCCCCGTACCACCTGCGGCTCGACTGGCTGATGTGGTTCGCCGCGCTCTCCCCGGGCTACGCCCGCGACTGGTTCGGCCCCTTCGTGGAACGCCTCCTCGAAGGCGACCGGGACACGCTGCGGCTGCTGCGGCACAACCCGTTCCCGGACGCGCCGCCCGTACACGTCCGGGCCCGGCTCTACCGCTACCGCTTCACGACCTGGGCGGAGCTGCGGGCGACGGGCGCGTGGTGGCACCGGACGCTGGTGCGCGAGTACATGCCGCCGGTGCGGCTGCGGGCCTCCGCCACATGACCGTGCCCCCGGCCGGAGGATGCGGCCGGGGGCACGTGGGGTCGAGCCGGTATCTCAGTCGACGCCCTGCAGGATGTGGGGTTCGGCGAGGTCATCCTCGTAGCCGGCGAGCCGGATCGGCGCCGAGCGGGCCCACACTTCGAGGCTGCCCAGCTCTCCGGACCGGCGCGTCCGCTCGGTCGGTTCGGCCGGACGGTCTTCCTGCGTGGTCGGTTCTGGTGTCACCGCGCACTCCTTCGTGTCGCGTGTCAATGGGTTCAGGTCCGATCGGTCGCGGTGGCGCCGTTCTGCGGGCGGGACCGCGGCCTTGGTGTCAGGCCTGTCCCCAGGGCGGCCGTGAGGGTTCGGTGAAACCCCCGAAGGCCGACCGTGGACATCAGACTAACCAGATGAGCGCCCCAGCGCTCTATGGGGCGCGAAAGTGTGACGCGATCGAGTGACAGTGGCCTGTTTCCCGAGGTCAGCGCGCGATTATCGATCGTTTCGGCCGTCCCGGACCCACCGTCTGCACCGACCGTCCAGCAGGTACCGGCCGTCCGACAGGTACCGGCCGTCCGACAGGGACCGACCGTCCGGCAGGCACCGACCGTCCGGCAGGCTCCGCCACCACCGCCGCCGCCGACCGCACGGCCGGCCGACCGCGCCGGCGCTCGCCGCCTACCACTTGCCGGGCGCGTAGTCCTTCAGGAAGACGCCGTACAGGTCCTCGCCGTCCTCGCCGCGCACGATCGGGTCGTAGACCCGGGCCGCGCCGTCGACCAGGTCGAGCGGGGCGTGGAAGCCCTCCTCGGCGAGCCGCAGCTTGTCGAAGTGCGGGCGCTCGTCGGTGATCCAGCCGGTGTCCACCGAGGTCATGAGGATGCCGTCGGACTGGAACATCTCCTGCGCGCTGGTCCGCGTCACCATGTTGATCGCGGCCTTGGCGGCGTTGGTGTTCGGGTGCCCGGCGCCCTTGTAGCCGCGCTCGAAGACGCCCTCCATCGCGGAGACGTTGACGACGTACGCGCGGCCGCTCTTCGCCTTCGCGGCGGCCTCGGCCATCGAGCCGCGCAGCTTGCTGATCAGGATGAACGGCGCGGTGTAGTTGCACAGCTGGGTCTCGAGGAGCTCCACCGGGGAGATCTGCTCGATGGTCTGCACCCAGGTGTTGGACTCGACGACGTCCGGGACCAGACCGCCCGCGTCGATGGCGGTGCCGTCGAGGTGCCGGGCGACGCTCGCGTTGCCGGCGACCAGGGCGAGGTCGGCGACCGCCTGCGCGTCGAGCTCGCTGACCCCGGCCGGCAGCGCGGCCGCGCCGCCGAGCTCGCCGACGGCGCCGGAGTTGAAGGCGCCGATGACGTGGTGCGCGGGGAGCTCACCGGCGGGCAGCGGCGCGTTCTCGCCGTCGACGAGGGCGGCGTACGCGGAGGGCAGCCGGCGGACGGTCTGGGTGGCGTTGTTGACCAGGATGTCCAGCGGTCCGGCCTCGGCGACCTGGTCCGCGAGGGCCACGGCCTGCGCGGGGTCGCGCAGGTCGATGCCGACGACCTCCAGGCGGTGCATCCAGTCCGCCGAGTCCTCCATCGCCCGGAAGCGGCGGATGGCGTCCTTCGGGAACCGCGTGGTGATCGTGGTGTGCGCGCCGTCGCGGAGCAGCCGCAGCGCGATGTACATGCCGATCTTGGCGCGGCCGCCGGTGAGCAGCGCGCGCTTGCCGGTGAGGTCGGCGCGGGCGTCGCGGCGGGACCGGTTCAGGGCCGCGCACGGCGGACAGAGCTGGTGGTAGAAGTAGTCGACCTCGACGTAGCGGGTCTTGCAGGTGTAGCAGGAGCGCGGGCGCTGGAGTATGCCGGCGATCTTCCCGGCCTCGGTGACCGAGGAGGGCAGGATGCCCTCCGTCTCGTCGTCGATGCGCTGCGCGGAACCGGTCGCGGTCGACTCGGTGACCGCCTTGTCGTGCGCGGTCTTCGCGGCGCGGCGCTCCTGGCGGCGGCGCTGCTTCACGGTCCGGTAGATGCCGGCGGTGGCCCGGCGGACGGCGATCGCGTCCGGGTGGTCCACCTCCAGCTTGTCGAGCTCCTCGAGCACGCTCAGGCAGACGGCCAGGCGCTCGGGGTCGATGCCCGGCCCGTATTCCTGGGTCTCTTCAGTCACCGTCATGGCCTTCGTCGTTCCTCGATCGCTCGTGCCGTCGCAGCGGGTTGCCGTTTCGAAGACGCAACTTTACGGAGCGGGAGGCCGCCGCTCCAAACCCGTACGGGGAGGGTGGTCGAACACACAGTCGCCGCACAGTCCTCCGGACGGGCAGCGGTAGTAGAGGCAGCAGCTGGTGCGGCGCAGGGCCGGGCCCGTGACCGTGCGGGCCAGGTCGGGATGGTCGAAGAGGCCCTGGACGAGCGCGGCGGCGCGTTCGGCAGCCTCGGGACGGTCCTCGGCCCGGGCCCAGCGGGTCAGCTCGCGCAGCGCCCCGGCGAGCGCGGAGCCCGCGTTGCCCCACAGCAGCCGCGGAGAGATCCGCCCGTCCCGCGCGAAGGCCGCGTGCAGCGGCACCAGATGGGCTTCCTGGACCGCGGCGCGCAGTTCGGCGACGGTGCCGGGGCGCGTACCGGAGCCGGACCACCACAGGTCGTCGGGCGAGGTCAGCGCGCCGTCCCAGTGGAGGGTCCGCGGCGCGAGGTCGGGGAAGCGGCCGTACAGGGCGGCCGGGCCGAGGGCGGTGGACCACAGGCGCGCGGCGAGGCCGAGGTGGGCGACGGAGGCGCCGACCCTGCGCTCGGGAGCGCCGAGGCGGCCGGCGACCCGGTCGACGCGGGCGCTCAGCGGACCGTCGTCCTCACCCGCGTACACGCGCGCGAGGGGCACGTGGGCGTGGCCGGCCGTCGCGGGCGGGCTGGTGCGCAGGGCGAAGAAGCCTCCGACGCGGGCGCATTCGTCGAGATCGGGTTCCATCCGACGCACAGTACGGGCCAATGTGGACCGGGCCCGCGGCGCACTGGCTCGGAATGGGCGGCGGCGAGGGGGCTCGACGCTCGGCGGGCGTGCGGCCGGGACGCCGGAAAGATCCCGTTCCACCCGTGCTGACCTGCGCGGAGTACATCCTGAGGTGTACGCGGGCGCGGCGTACTCCGTCCGCGGTATGCCCGATCGCGTTCCCAGGTACGACGACGCGAGCGCCCGGAAGAGAGATCGTGGAGTCATGAGCCCCCTCGTGCTGTCCGTGCTCCTCGCCCTCGTCTCCGCGGTCGCCTACGCCGCCGCGGCGATCGTGCAGGAGCGGGTCGCGGCCTCGGCCGACGGCCCCCGTTACGCGCCGCTGCGCCGCCCGGCGTGGTGGGGCGCCGTGCTGCTCAACGGCCTCGGGGCGGCGCTGCACGTCGCGGCACTGGCGTACGGCCCGCTGAGCCTGGTCCAGCCGCTGGGCGCCCTCACGATCGTGTTCGCGCTGCCGATGGCGGCGCTGTTCGTGGGCCGGCGGGTGGGCCGTACCGCCTGGCGCGGCGCGGTCATGGCGACGGCGGGCCTGGCCGGGCTGCTGAGCCTGACGGACGGCACCGGGACAAGGGTGCTTTCGGACGCCGACCGGCACCTGCTCGCCGCGGTGACCTTCGGGACGGTGGCCGCCCTGTTCTTCCTGGCGCGCGTGGTGGGGCGCTCGGTGCTGCGCAGCGTGGTCCTGGCGGCGGCGGCCGGGGTGGCGTTCGGCATCGCCTCGGTCTTCACCAAGGCGGTGGCCGAGGAGTGGACGGCGGGCACGCCGCTGGCCGAGTGGACCAGCGTGCTGACGCTCTCGGCGCTGGCGATCACCGGGCTGCTGCTGTCGCAGGCCTCGTACCGGGGCGCGGGTCTCGCCGCGCCGCTGGCCACCGTCACGGTGGTCAATCCGGTGATAGCCGCCGCGGTCGGCCTCACCTTGTTCGGCGAGTCGTTCCGTTACGGGACGGCCGGCACCGTGGCGGCCCTGCTCTGCGGCGCGGTCGCGGCGGGCGGACTGGTGCAGCTGACCGTCGACCGGCTGACGCGGCCGGAGGACTCCCCTGCGGTGTCAGCCGGAGCGGCGCGGCCGGGACCGGCGCCGGAAGGCCCGGCGCGGTCGAGCGGCTCGGACCGGTCCGGCCGTGCGGCCCGGGACTCAGATCGAGACGCCGCGGGCGCGCAGATACGCGAGGGGATCGATGTCGGACCCGTACCCGGGACCCGTGCGCACCTCGAAGTGGAGGTGCGGCCCCGAACTGTTGCCGGTCGATCCTGACCGCGCGATCCGCTGCCCGGCGTTGACGCGCTGGCCCTCGCGGACGGTGAGCGCCGAGAGGTGGGCGTACTGGCTGTAGCGGCCGTCCTCGTGCCGGATGACGACCTGGTAGCCGTAGGCGCCGCCCCAGCCGGCGGAGACCACCTTGCCGTCGGCGACCGCCCGTACGGAGGTTCCGGTGGGGACGGGGAAGTCGACGCCCGTGTGGTAGCCGCTGGACCAGGACGAGCCGGTCTTGCGGTAGCGGGTGCCGATGTCGGCGTCGGCGACGGGCGAGCTGTAGCCGGCCCGCGCGGGAGCCGGCTTGGGCGCGGGTTTCTGTACGGGCCTGGGCGCGGGCTTCTGCGCCGGCTTGGCGACGGGCCGGGCGGCGACCGGCTTGGTGACGGGCCTGGGCGCGGGTTCGGCGGAGGGCTTCGGTGCCGGGCGGGCGCCGGGCTGCGCGGCGGAGGGCACGGGATGGGGCCTCGCCGGGGCCCGGCTCGCGGGCGGCGCCGGGGTGGGCGGGGTGACCGGGCCCTTCGCGCTCGGCGGCTTCGGGACGGCGGGCTTCGCGGACGGCTTCGCCTCCGGTCTCGTCCCGGGCCTGGTCGTCGCGGGCTTGGGCTTCGCCTGCTGCGGCGGGACGGCGGGGGCCGCGATGCGGAGCGTGAGGCGCTGGCCGGGGAGGATGAGATCGGGGTCGTCGCCGACGACGCCGCGGTTCGCCGCGTAGAGGCGCGGCCAGCCGCCGCGGACGTGCTCGTCGCGGGCGATCTTCGACAGGGAGTCGCCGGGAGCGACGGTGTACATCTCGCGGACCGTCGGCACCGTCGTCGGGCTCGCCTGCACACCGTCGGACGGGCGGCTCCGCTGGTCGGGTAACGCGGCCTGCCGGGCCTGCGGCGCCTCGGACAGCGGGCGCGTACGAGTGGTCTGGGCGGTGACTCCCGGCTCCTCGCCGCCGCGCCGGAGACCCGCGCGCGGAGCGCAGCCGGGCCAGGCGCCGGGGCCCTGGCCCTTGAGCACGCGTTCGGCGACGGCGATCTGCTGGTCCTTGGAGGCCAGGTCGGCGCGCGGCGCGAAGTGCGTCCCGCCGTACCGCTCCCAGGTGGCCTGGGTGAACTGGAGGCCGCCGAAGTAGCCGTTGCCGGTGTTGATCTGCCAGTTGGACGAGGACTCGCAGGAGGCGAGCTTCTCCCAGACGTCGAGGGAGGCGGCCTCCACCGTGCCGGCGCCGATCAGCGGCAGCGCCATGCCGGCGCTGCCGACGGTGACCGTGAGCGAGGCACGGTTGATCAGGCTCGGCTGGTGGCGACGGTGTTTCCCGCGTGTTCCGCGCACGGCCATGGGCCCCCCTCGAACGCATCGGCAGTCGCCCACGGTAGGGGCAGGCAACCGTGCGTGACAAGGGCTTCGGCCCGATCCCCCGCCCCGTCCGTCACACCGCGGCGCCGACCGGCGTCAGACCCTCGCGGGCCCGGGCTGTGGCTGCGGCTCGGGGTCCGGCGGCACGGGCGCGGGGTGGGGCGGCGGCACGGGACTGGGCGGCACCGGAGGAGGCGGCACGGGCGTCGGAGAGGGCGGCGGGAGCGGATCGGGTACGGGCGGCTGGGTCATGGAGGACTCCAGGGCGTGAGGGTACGTGGACAGGAGGCGGCCGAAGCACGCTCGGCTTCAGCGTCCCCCGGTCCGTCTGCCCCCGCGCGCGATGCCCATGCGTTCGGGTGGCGCGGAAACCCTCGCTGCGGGTGCGCGGAAACCCGCGCACCGCGCCAGCCGCCGATTCCGCTCCCGCCGCCCGGGCCGCCCCGGCTTCCGGGCGGCAGGCGGGGTCAGACCTGCGCGGGAACGGCGTGCGGCGGGCGCACCGTGTCGCTGCCCGGTACGGGCGCGGAGGCGTCGCCGCCGAGCTCCACGATCCGGTTCTCGGCGTCCACGTGCACGACACGCGGCACGAGCGCGCGCGCCTCGGCGTCGTCGACCTGGGCGTAACTGATCAGGATGACCAGGTCACCGGGGTGCACCAGGTGCGCGGCGGCACCGTTGATCCCGATCACACCGGATCCACGCTCGCCCTCGATGACGTACGTCTCCAGGCGCGCCCCGTTGTCGATGTCGACGATGTGCACGAGTTCGCCGGGCAGCAGATCGGCGGCGTCCATCAGGTCGGCGTCGACGGTGACGGAACCGACGTAGTGGAGATCGGCCTGGGTCACGGTGGCACGATGGATCTTGGACTTGAACATGGTGCGCAGCATCGAGGTACTCCTGAATCTCGGCTCCCTGCCTGCGTTTTTGCAGGTCAAGGGCTATTTTCATACCCTACAACGACTCGCGGGTCCGGGCAGCTGTCCGCCGGTTTCGCAGGTCTCTCGCCGACCCTTCGCCGACTCTTCCGACGTATCGTCAGGCGCTGCTCGAGAGCGGCGCCCGCTCTTCCCGCCCCACCGCGACGACCCGACGAGCGTACGCAGCGCTCTCCCGAGATCCTTCGTGACCGCCGTCACTCCGGCGATGCGGCGGTCCCGGGTCGGGGCCGGGCACATCGGCGCGCCTGGCGCAGATCGACCGGGTTCGGCCGTGAGGGGTCGTCCTCGGGATGCTCTCCTCGGCGGTGTTCCGGCTGCCGGCACCCACGGGACCGCGTGACGGCGGTCCGGGCCGGGGATCTGCGGAGATCGCCGGGTGCCGCCCGCCCCATCGGCTCGGGGTGATACACACCTGAAACAAAGCCGTGGGGCGCTCGAAGCGGTGGGCGCGTCGGCTGGAAGTGTGTGCGCGTGACTCTGTGCCCGTACCCGAATCGCGGTGTACGTGACCCGGAGGCCGTAGTCATGTTGAGCACTCCCCACCGTCCCGGTTCCGCCATCGGGACCGGGCCCGCCGAACCGTCCCGGGACGGGGGTGAGGCGGATGAAGCGCGCGGCCGTACGAGGCGTCGTGGGTGGCTGATCGCCGGGTTCGCGCTCTGCTCGGCCCTGCTGATGGCGCTGCACGACCGGATTCCCAACCGGGTCGGCCAGCTCGGCAGCCTGGTCGAGACGTTCCTGCCGTGGGCCGGGCTGAGCGTTCCGGTCCTGCTCGTCCTCGCGCTGGTGCGGCGTTCCCGGATCGCGGCCGTGGCCGTGATCGCGCCCGCGGTCGTCTGGGGCTCGCTCTTCCACGGCGTGGTGGCCGACAAGAGCTCCGGGGGCGGGGACCTGATCGTGGTCACGCACAACGTGGACGAGGCGAACCCTGATCCCGAAGGCACCGCGCGTGCCCTGGCCCGTTCCGGGGCGCACGTCATCGCGCTGGAGGAGCTGTCCTCCTCGAGCACACCCGTGTACGAGCGTGAGCTGGCCGCGGCCTACCCGTACCACTCGGTGCACCTCGGTGTCGGGCTGTGGAGCACCTATCCGCTGCGCCGGACGGAACCCGTGCCGATCATGCCCTGGACCCGTGCGGTACGGGCCACGGTCGACACACCGCGAGGGCCCGTCGCCGTGTTCGCCGCTCACCTCGCGTCGGTACGGGTG
Source organism: Streptomyces roseicoloratus (assembly GCF_004117935.1). Classification (GTDB taxonomy): domain Bacteria; phylum Actinomycetota; class Actinomycetes; order Streptomycetales; family Streptomycetaceae; genus Streptomyces; species Streptomyces roseicoloratus. Next base: position 29,122 of record NZ_SDOY01000140.1, read on the forward strand.
ACGCCCCTCGGCTTCGCCACCGCCCGCCGCAACGAGGCGGGACGGAAGCTCGCCGAGGCCGTACGCGCCGAGCGGCTCCCCCGCGTCGTCGTGATGGGCGACTTCAACGGGACGACCGGGGACCCCGCACTCGGCGCGCTGACCTCACCGCTGCGCTCCGCGCACAGCGAAGCGGGCGCCGGCTTCGGTCTCACCTGGCCCGCGTCGTTCCCGCTGGTGCGCATCGACCAGATCCTCGTCAGGGGAGTCAGCCCCGCCGCCGCCTGGTCGCTCCCGGCCACGGGCAGCGACCACCTTCCCGTCGCGGCCTCCCTGCGGCTGTGACCGGCCACCCGGCCCCTCTGACTACGATGACGAGGAACCCATGCCCGCCCCTGAGCAGATCGGTGGTACGTCGGCCATCCGAGCACCAGGTCCCGTCAGCGTCCTCGTCGTCGAGGACGACGCCGTCATCCGCCGTGCCGTCCAGCTCTTCCTGGAACGCTACGGCTACCAGGTCGCCGTGGCCGCGGACGGCCTCTCCGGTCTGGAGGCGTTCCGGGCCGGCTCCCACGACCTGCTGATCCTGGACGTCATGCTGCCCGAGCTCGACGGCATCGGGCTGTGCCAGCGCATCCGGGAGGAGAGCCTGGTCCCGATCCTGATGATGTCCGCCCGCGGCGACGCCCTCGACGTCGTCGCCGGCCTGGAAGCGGGCGCCGACGACTACGTCGTCAAACCCGTCGACACGGCCGTCCTCGTGGCGCGCATCCGCATGCTGCTGCGCCGCGCGAGCTTCGGACGACCCGAAGGTGCCGGGAAGCCGCCGACCCGCTCCGCGGACACGCCCGTACGCGCCCAACCGGGTGCCGTGGCCCCCGGTGTGCTGGTCTTCGGTGACCTGACCGTGGACACCGTCGGTCTGGAGGTGCGCCGCGACGGCCGGCCCGTCCCGCTGACCCCCACCGAACTCCGCCTCCTCCTGGAGTTCGCCGCGGCACCCGGCATCGTGCTGGACCGCCGGCGGCTGCTCCGCGACGTATGGGACTACGGCTGGGAAGGGGACTCCCGGGTCGTGGACCTGTGCGTCCTGCGCCTGCGCAAGAAGATCGGAACCGGCCGGATCGAGACCGTCCGCGGCTTCGGCTACAAACTCGTCCGCGACTGAGGGACCGAACCGGCCCATGGCACTCCTCAACCCCCGCGCCCTGCGCTGGAAGATCGCCGCCCTGACCGCGGCCGCCTGCTGCGCGGTGGCCGCGGTGATCGGCGTGCTCGTCCACCGCGCCATGTCCGAACGCGGCGACCGCACCGGCGAGCAGCGCGTCGCCGCCCGCCTGGCCGCGGCGGAGCGCGAGTACGCCCGCACGGGCACGACGCCTCTCGACGTCGAGATCAGGTCCCCCCGGCAGCTGGAAGCGCCCCTCGCACGCGCGCTGGCGGACAAGGACCCCCACGCTCTGTACGTGACCTGGTACGACCGCAAGCCTCCCAACTGGTACTGGCTGTGGGCCGCCCAGCCCGTGGCCGGCGACCGGGTGCTCGTCGCGCGGACGGACATGAGTGCCGAGGTGCGCGGCCTCCAGCTCCTGGACCGCAGCATCGTCACCTCCGTCCTCGCCGCCCTCGTCGTCGTCGTGCCGCTCGCCGCGCTGGCGACCGAGCCGATGAACCGCCGCCTGCGCCACGGTTCCCGCACCGCCCGGGCCATCGCCGGCGGCGACCTCGACGCCCGGATCGGCTCCCGCGGCCGGGCACGCGACGAGATCACCGAACTGTCCGCCGCCGTGGACGTGATGGCCGAGGCCCTGCAGCGCAAGCTGGAGAACGAGCGGCGGTTCACCGCGGACGTCGCCCATGAACTGCGCACGCCCCTGATGGGCCTGTCCACCGCCGCGGGACTGCTCCCGCGGGACGACGAAGCGGCGGAGCTCGTACGCGACCGGGCCCTGGCGCTGAACGGCCTGGTGGAGGACCTCCTGGAGATCTCCCGGCTCGACTCCGGCGCCGAACGGGCCCGGACCGACGTCGTGCCGCTGGGTGACCTGGTCGCCGACGTCGTGCGCCGGACCGGCACACGGACCGCCGTCACGGCCAGGGACGCCGGGGTCGTCGAGACCGACCCGCGAAGGGTGGAGCGGATCGTGGTCAACCTGGTGACCAACGCCCACCGGCACGGCGCCACCCCCGTCGAGGTCACCGTCGCCGGCACGCGGATCGTCGTACGGGACCACGGACCCGGCTATCCCGCCACGCTCCTCGCCGAAGGACCGCAGCGCTTCCGTACCGGAACCTCCGAGCGGGGTCGCGGCCACGGCCTCGGACTCACCATCGCGCTGGGGCAGGCCGATGTCCTCGGAGCGCGGCTGACCTTCGCCAACGCGCCCGACGGAGGCGCGACCGCGACCCTCGTCCTGTCCCCGATCCGGTCTGAAACGACATCGCAACACGACCCCGCGGCGACGGAAACAGGGGCTCAAGGGAGCGGAAGCACCGCCCCTCCAAGGTGAGTTCAGGTGCGCATCCGCACCAGACCCGCCTGGGAGGTACCCATGTCCGACAGCCCTCGCCGTTACCGTGCCCGTCTGCGCCGGCCCGCCGTCCTGTACCTGTCCGCCATCCTCCTCGTGAGCGGCACGGCCGGCTGGTACGCCGTCGGGGGCGACGGCCCCGGACCGGAGTCGGCCGGCCTCGGCATCGCCGGCAGCGGACCTGACACCGCCCTCGGCCGGGCGATGGACCTGCCGTGGCCGACGGAAGGGCAGGCGAGCGCGGAGGTCGAAGGCATCGGAAGCCTGGGAACCACCGGCGAACAGACACCGGTGCCGATCGCGAGCATCACCAAGGTCATGACCGCGTACGTGATCCTCACCGAGCACCCGATGCCGGCGGGGGCGCCGGGCAAGACCGTGATCGCCGACCGGCAGGCCGCGGACGAGTCGTTCTCCTCGAGCGAATCGACCGCCCCCCTCGTGGCCGACCGCGCGTACACCCAGCGCCAGCTCCTGGAGCTCATGATGCTGCCGTCCGGCAACAACGTCGCCCGGCTGCTGGCCCGCTGGGACGCCGGAAGCCAGGAGGAGTTCGCCAAGAAGATGAACAAGGCCGCCGCGAAGCTCGGCATGGACCGCACGGTCTACACGGGAGCCTCGGGCATCGAGCCCAGCACGCGGAGCACGGCGACCGACCAGCTGAAGCTGGCCCGCGCCGTCATGAAGAACGAGGCCTTCCGCCGGATCGTCGCCACGCCCGCCGTCACGGCACCCGGCGTCGGCGTGCGGATCGCCAACAGCAACCGGCTCCTCGGACAGGACGGTGTGATCGGTCTGAAGACCGGCTCCTCCACTCCGGCCGGCGGCAACCTCATGTGGGCCGCCACCCAGGAGATCGAAGGAACCTCCCGCCTCATCCTCGGTGTCGTCCTCCACCAGCGGGCCGGCACCAACCCCACCCAGGCCATGGCCGCCGCCTTCGACGCGAGCCGCACCCTGATCACCGCCATTCGCTCCGCCCTCCCCCGGGACCTCGCGGCCCCGCACCGGATCAACTGACGTACGCTGTCGCCGTTCCGGGTCTGGACGCGGGGGAGGAAACGCGCGATGAGGAGTCATGCCGCACGGCGGCTCGTGGTCGGTGGAGTGGCGGTGCTCCTGGCGCTGTCGACGGGCTGCTCGTCCGGGGAACGCCCTTCGCGTGACGACGGCGTCGCGTCGCCGACCCCCTCCGGGCCGGCATCCGTGATCTCACGGGCCGAGGCGGAGCGGGTCTTCGCGCGGTACGACCGTACCAACGCGGCCGCTGACGGCGCCCTCGACGACACGGCCATACGCGAGGTGCAGACGGGCGTCCTCCTCGACGAGTCGCTCGCCGCCTACGACATCCACCGCAGGGCGAGGACCAGCGACAGGGTCACCCGCTTCACCCAGGCCCGGTTCCTGATCCCGGCCGTCGATGCCGCGCGGCCGTACCCCCGCTACTTCGCCGTGCTGAGCAAGCGGAAGGGACTCGAGGACGATCGCTCCTCCCAGCTCTTCTATTTCACGCAGACGGAGGAGAAGGGTCCCTGGAAGGCCACGGCGGCCACGTGGGCGGTGACCGAGCCGCCCCGGTCCCCGTCGCCCTCGGAGAGCACGCCGCCGCCCCCGACCGGGAACGACAAGGTGGTGCGTCTGCGGCCCAAGGTGCTCCCCGGGATCGGTGAAGACGCCTCGGGGGCCGCTCTGTTGTCGCCGACGGAGCAGGCCGACCGCGCCGTGTGCGCGGCTTTCGCCGACTACCTGAGCTTCTCCCCTCCACAGGGCCGGCCGGTCGACGACCGTTTCGCGCCCGGTGGCTTCACCAGCGACCTGGTCCGGCACTTCAACGGCTGGGCGAACAAGAACCTTCAGCGCAGCCTGTCCTACCGGACGACGGGAGCGGACCTTCCCGTGTTCCGGCTCTCCGACGGCGGCGCTCTCGTCGCCTGCACCTACCGCCGCGAGTTCCGCAGCGCGGGCGCGAGCCCCACGGGCACGGTCCGGTTCGAGAAGGGCTCCGACACGGACGTCCTCCTCGGAGGCGGCGGCCGGGAATGGCGCAGCGTCCTGCAGTTCAGCAGCGTGACCGCGCTGGTCGAGGTCCCGGCGAAGAAGGGTGCGCCCGCCACCGTCCTGGCGTGTGACTGCTACGCGCCGCAACCGCTGTCGGCGACCGGCACCCGCCCCTGAGGCCGGTGCTCCGCTGCGGGGGTCAGCCGGTGCGGCGCAGGGGCGGCGGGGTCCAGTCGCCGGTGAGGGCGGGGCGGCGGGGCCAGTAGAGGCGGAGGAAGACGTTGAAGCTGCCCGCGGGTGCCGGGAGCCAGTTGCTCTCGTGGTCGGGGTCGGGGCTCTCGTGCCGGACGTGGATGTCCAGGGAGCCGTCGGGGTTGGTCCGCATGCCGCTGCGGTCGCCGATCGCGTAGCGGTTCAGCGGGTTGTCCGCGAAGAACTGGCGCTCGTTCATCATCGTGAGCGACCAGAAGCCGTCCACGGGCGGGATCCGGTCGGCCTCGAAGTGCAGGACGTAGGTGTGGGCGCCGTCGAGCGGGCGCCCTTCCGCGTCGGTGGTGGCGTGCGGGTAGAGGGCGTCGGCGTCGAGATTGGCGCCGTACCCGAACCGCGTGATGAGCGCGCGCTTCCCGTAGTCGGTTCCGTAGTCGCCCAGGCCCCGGTGCACGGCCCAGCCGCCGGTCTTCGCCGACTCGGCCCGGGCGAACAGGTCGTGCAGGATCTGCGGGCCGCGGCGCGTGGCCGTGTCCAGGACGGCGAGTTTGTCGGCGGACAGGCCGTCCAGGCTCGCGCCGGGCGCGATGCCGAGTCCGGCCAGGCGGTCCAGGAGCGGGGCGTCGGCGGGGGCGGGCGGGTTGTCGGCCATCATCCGGTTGAGAAGGGTGAAGTACGCGCGGCCGTCGAGCGCGTGGACCCGGTCGACGGGTGCCGTCGTGGTGTCGGCGTCGGCGGGCACCGGGACGTCGGTGGGGGGCGCGTAGTCCGCGGGGTCGCCGGTCCACTCGGACAGCGGGATGAGCCGGGTGGCGTCCTGGAGGCGGTTGACGGCCGGGAAGTCCTCGGGGCCGCTCGTCGCGTACCGGGCGATGATCCAGTTCACGGCGGTGGGCGACGTCAGCAGGGTCAGGCCGGCGGGGGTCGGGCCCGACCAGGACGGGCCGGCGATCAGGAACGGGCCGGCGGACGGGCCGTTCCCGCGCCGGCCGACGACGGCGCAGACGTTCGACCAGGCGTCGAGGATCGGGACCATCCAGAACCGGTCGCCGAACTCGGGCAGGGCCAGCACCAGGGGCTGGTCGGAGAGATCGAGCCAGGCGCTGGAGTACAGGGTGTCGGCGTTCGGCGAGACGACCTCGGTGAAGGAGGCGTCCGGGGTGGCGCGCATGTAGCAGAACTGGTTGACCGGAGCCTTCCTGCGCGCGTCGTCCCGGGCCGGGACCGCCGTCATGGTGTCCATCGTGACGGCCGCCGTGACCAGCGGGTATCCGTAGAGCCACGCCTCCGTGGCCAGCTGTTCCGTCGACTCGTCCGTCATCGGCTTCTCCCAGGTGCTGTGCGATACCCGTTCCGGCCCGACGTTACGAGCGCCGTCCGGGACCCGCGCGCCGGAGCCGCCGAGCGGGTCATTCCGGAGTCGCCGGACCGGGAGAGCCGGTGGCGCGGGCAGGCGCGGGTCCGAGGAGGACGAGGGCGTCGCCGGGCCTGGGGGCGTTCCCGCGGTGCTCGGTGACCGGGTCCAGCCGGTGGTCGGCCCGTACGACGAAGAGCGTGTCGTGGTCCGCCGGCGGGGGTTCGGCCGCCGGGAGCACCATGAACCGGGCGCCGCGTGCGAAGCGCTCCGCGATCACGTGGCGGACGATCGAGCGGCCGAAGAGGATGCTCTCGCCGGTGTACGGGGCGACCACGCCGTGGCTGTCGTGCGGCGGGCCCACCCGGTAGACGGGCCCGTCGACGTTGTCCTGCATCACGATCGTGGCGAGCGCGTTGAAGTCGTCGTCGTCGGTGGCCAGGACGACCGCCGTGACGCCCTCCAGACGCGCTCCGGGGTTGACGGCCGTGGCCAGTAGATCGCCCTTGGCCAGGTCGAGGCCCGATTCCCGGACCCGCTCCCGTTCCTCGTCGAGTCCCGCCCACACCAGCACGTCCAGGCCGGCCGAGCGCAGTGCCCCGCCCAGGTCGATCACCCAGGGTGCGGCGCCCACCAGGAGGACCCGCGTGCCCGCCGCCTTGACGACGCCCAGTCGTCCGGCCACCGGCGCCGCCGTCAGCGCGTACAGCAGGACGGTTCCCACGATGACCAGGAAGGTCACCGGAAGGATCTTCGTCGCTCCGGCCACTCCCTGTTCGACCAGGCCGGCGGAGAAGGCGGACGCCGTGGACGCGGCGACGATGCCGCGGGGGTCCATCCACGCGACGAAGGCGCGCTCCCCCCGCGAGAGGTCCGTGCGCGCCGTCGCGCCGAAGGCCACGAGGGGGCGGATCACCAGGACGAGGATCGCGATCAGGCCGAGGGCGGGGAGGAGCACGGGCACCACGGACGCCGGGGTGACCGTGGAGGAGATGGAGATGAACAGCAGTCCGATGATGAGCTGGACGAGCGTCTCGAAGAAGGGCCGGCGCGCCGGCATGTCGAAGGCGGGCATGTTGGCGACGGCGAGTCCCGCCACGATCGCGGCGATGAGCCCGGTGTCGTCGCGGACGATGTCGCAGCCCGCCGCGATGCCGATCACGACGGCGAGTTGCGCCAGCGTGCCCAGGGTCTCGCCGAGCCGGAGGACGCGCAGGCAGAACCAGAGCAGCGCGATGCCCACGATTCCGCCGCCGAGCCCGACGGCCAGGCTGAGGAGGAACTGTCCCAGCTGGTAGCCGCGGCCGATGGCGACGTGACTCGACGAGACCACCGCGTGGAAGGTCAGCGCGCCGAGGATGCCGCCGATCGGGTCGGTGAGCGTCCCCTCCCAGATCAGGATGCGCCGCACCTTGTCGCTCGGCCGGACGAAGTCGAGCAGCGGTCCCACGACCGTGGGGCCGGAGACGACGAGGATCACGCCGAGCATCGCGGCCACGGCCAGTTCCATGCCGAACATCGCCGGTGCCACCGCCGTGACGACGAGGGCGGTGAGCAGGACGCCGTACACGAGCAGCCTGACCACGACGCCGCGGGTGTGGTGGACGAACTTGCGCAGGTCGAGGCCCAGACCGGCGTCGTAGAGGATCACCGCCACCGACAGCGACACCAGGCCCGAGAAGTCCGGGCCCAGCAGCTTGTCCGGGTGGATGACGTCGGTCACGGCCCCGGCGGCGAAGCCGACGGGAAGCAGGATGATCAGGGCCGGTACGCGGATCTTGTGCGCCAGGATCTGCGAGCCGGTGGCGAGGACCACCGTCAGGGCGAGGCCGAGAAGGATCTCGTCGTCGGTCACAGCGGCTTCCTCCGTCGGGGGCCGGGCGCGAGGGGGGGATGTCCGGTCGGGGCGGGACGGGGCGGGGCGGGACGGGGCGGGCGGTCAGCCGTCGCGCACCGTTCCGTCGCCGTCGGTGCCGCGTCCTCCGCGCAGCTCGGAGTCGGTGAGCTCCTCCAGTTCGCCGTGGGTGTCCAGCCAGTAGAGGAGGAAGACGGCCGGCATGACGAGCAGCAGGGCCACCAGGGTCACGACCGCCAGCCAGGTCAGCGTGGCGGGCGCGCCCGCGGCGTCGGCGACGGTCAGCGAGGTGGGGAGCAGGTACGGGCGCTGGGCCGTGCCCCAGGCGACGACGGCGGACCCGACGACGCCGACCGCCGAGACGCGCAGCCACGTTCCCGGTGTGCGCGGCAGCAGCCAGGCGGTCAGGAGCGAGGCCACGCCGGCCAGGATGACGAAGAACAGTCCCAGGCCGTGGGTCAGGCCGTGCCACACGTGAGGCGAGTCCTCGTGGGTGACGAAACCGGTGATCACCGCCAGGACGGCGAGCGCGGCGAGGCTGCCCAGAGCCCGCCGTCTGAAGTGCCCGACCAGATCGGGGGCTTCGAACCTGTGGGCGTCCCCGGTGAGGAACACCGCCCCGAGGAACGCGGTGGTCGTGACGGCGACGACTCCGAACACGATCGACGTCGGGCCGGTCCAGACGTGCGCCGAGGCGTCGGTTCCGGGAGCCACGCGTTCCGACGCGACTCCGCCGACGGCGGCTCCCAGGAAGAACGGCGTGACGACGGAGGCGAGGGCGAACACGGCACCGTACAGGCGCCGGCCGGCGAGCCGCTGCGAGGGTTTGCGCAGGGCGAAGCCGGCGCCCCGCAGGACCATGCCCACGGCGGCGAGGGCGAGCGGGAGCCACATCGCGGAGAACACGGTCTGGAACAGGACGGGGAATCCGGTCCACATGACGACGAGGACGAAGATCAGCCAGACGTTGTTCACCTCCCATACCGGAGCCATGGCGTGATCGATGAGCCACCGCGGCCGCCGGCCGCGCTCGGTGCCGCCGGACGTCAGGTCCCAGAAGCCGGCCCCGTAGTCGGCGCCTCCGGCGCAGGCGTACGCGGTCACGGCCAGGAGCAGCACCACCGCGATCAGGTCCGCGGTCACGGGCCGTCACCCCCGGCTCGGCCGTCTCCCCCGGCCCGGCCGGCCCCGGGGCGGGCGGCGGGCACGTCGCCCGCGGGGACGGGGGCCCGCGGTCCGTAGGGGATGTCGGTCTCGGGCGCGAGGCCGCCCGCCGCCGTGGCCTGCTGCTCGTCGGCGAGCCGCCAGCGGGTCCGCATCCTCAGGAGGACGACGAGGAACGAGCCGAAGAGGAACACGTACACCACCGCCACCACCCCGAACATGATCCACAGACTGGTGGAGCGGGTCGAGGTCACGGCCTCGGCGACCCGCATGTTCCGGTAGACGATCCAGGGCTGGCGTCCCACCTCGGCGGCGATCCAGCCGCACTCGACGGCCACGACGGAGCCGACGCCGGCGCACGCCGCGGCGCGGTAGAACCAGGGCGAGGCGGGCAGACGGCGGTGTCGCAGCCACACGAGCCCGTACCAGAGGGCGAGCAGGACGAGGACGGACCCGATGAGGACCATGATGTCGAAGGCCCAGTGGGCGATGGTCGCCTGAGTGGCCGTCGGCCGCTGATCGGCCGGGACGGAGGTCAGGCCGACGACCTCGGTGTCCGCGCTGAACCCGGCGAGGAACGAGTCGAGCAGCGGGATCCTGATGCCGCCGGAGACGGTGCCGTCCTCGTTCAGTCGCCCGAAGAGGTACTCCGGTACCCGCGTGTCGGTCTTCCAGACGATCTCCATCGCGGCGAACTTCACCGGCTGCTCGTGGAACACCGACCGGGCGATGGAGTCGCCGAGGACGAACTGCACCGGTGCGGCGACGGCCGCGATGGTGAACGGGACGGCGAAGCCGAGCCGGTGGTAGCGGTCCCGGCGCCCGCGCAGCCAGCCGGTCGCGTAGACACCGGCGACCACGAAGCCCGCGGTGAGCACCATCCCCACGACGAAGTGCCAGTACTGCGGGCCGAACATCGGCGTGAAGATCGCCTTCCAGACGTTCACGTCGACCGGCTTGCCCGCGGAGTCGAGGGAGAAGCCCCGGGGCGTGTTCATCCAGGAGTTGGCGGCCAGGATGCCGAACGCCCCGAGCAGCGCGGCGAACGGGAGGGGCAGTCCGAGGAGGAAGTGCGTCCACGGCTTGAGCCGTCGCCATCCGTACAGGTAGACGGCGATGAGCACGGCCTCCAGGAAGAAGGCCCAGGCCTCGACGCCGAATCCGACGCCGAAGACGTCACCCCACCGTCCCATCAGGCCGGGCCACAGCAGGCCGAACTCGAAGGACAGCACCGTGCCGGTGACGATGCCGAGCGCGAACTGCACGGCCATGACCGCCGACCAGCGCCGTGCGAGGAGCAGCGCCGTGGCGTCGCCGCGGCGCAGTCCGCGGTGGTGCATCACGAGGGTGATGAGGGGGAACGCCACGCCGAGCGGGACCAGGATGATGTGGGCGGCCAGAGTGAAGGCCATGAGTTCCCGGGCCGGCAGGAGTTGGGCCGGGGCATCCGCCAGCAGGTGGAGCGAGGTGGGCATACGCGCCTTCGTCGTCGCGGTGGGTGGAGGGCCGGGTGCGGGTCATCCACCGGTGGCGAATCCGGGGAAGAGCGTCATGCCGCCGTCGACGTACAGCGTGGTGCCCACCACGTAGTCCATGAGGTCGGACGCGAGGGCGACGACGGCGTGGGCGATGTCGTCGGGGTCGCCGATCCGGTCGTACGGGATGAGCCGCAGGAGGTCCTTGCGCGCCTCGGGCGTCTCCCAGGCGGCGCGGTTGATCGGCGTCCTGATCGCTCCCGGGGCGACGGCGTTCACCCGGATCTTCTCCGGGGCGAGCTCCTGGGCCAGGGTCTGCATCATCATCTGTACGCCGCCCTTGGACGACGCGTAGTTCACGTGTCCCGCCCAGGGAATGACCTGGTGCACCGAGCTCATGCAGATGATCTTCCCGGCGGCGCGGGACACCTCGGGGACCACGCCGCGGCGCCGGAACTCCTTGGCCGCCTCCCGTGCGCACAGGAACTGGCCGGTGAGATTGACGTCGATGACCTTCTGCCACTGGGCCAGCGTCATCTCCGTGAACGAGGCGTCGCGTTGCAGCCCCGCGTTGGCCACCAGGATGTCGACGGTGCCGAACTCCCGCACCATGCGGTCGGTCATGGCGACGACCTGGTCCTCCTGGGAGACGTCCGCCTCGTACGCCGCCGAGCGGACCCCGAGCGAGGTGATCTCCGCGGCCACCTCCTCGGCGGCCTCGCGGTCGGCCACGTAGTTGACGACCACGTCGGCGCCGGCGCGGCCCAGCGCGATGGCGGTGGCCTTGCCGATGCCCGAGTTGGCGCCGGTGACCAGGGCCTTCTGACCGTGCAGCAAGCGCGCCGGGATCACACCCCGCGGGGCTCCCACCGTGGAATCCATGCCGTCCTGCCTCCTCGCTGCGCGGTCGCGCCGATCCGGCCGTACCCGGGTCCGTCCGGCGGACGGGCCCCGGGCCGTGGCGTCCGGATCACGACCGGACGCCACGGCCCGGGCACGGGCATCGTCACGCAACCATCGCGAGAGGCGGTCGGCATCTCCGCGAAATCGCCGTTGGGCCGTTGGGTCCAGCGTCTTCGCCCGGACGGAGCCCTGCTGCACCACGACGGCGCGCTGGTCACGCCGGGCCGGCGGTTGGCCTCGGAGTGGAACTCGTCCGCGTCCCGGTACGGCCCGCCCAGCCGCTCGGCGAGGAGCCGGCCCACGGTCGACTTGCCCGATCCGGCGACACCGACGACGAGCACGAGCCGCTGCGGCGTCCCGGTCTCCGTGTCGAGTGCCACGGGCGCCGGTGCCGTGCGTCAGACCCGTTCCGGCCGGGGAGCGACGCACAGCCCCCAGATGATGAGCGCGTCGATGGCGATGAGCAGCAGCGCCCACCACGGCGTGTACGGCAGCCACATGAAGTTGGCGATCATGCTGAGCCCGGCCAGGCCCACGCCGACCACCCTGGCCCAGGTGGCGCCGGTGAACAGGGCGATACCGGTGAGCGTGATCACGATGCCCAGGATGAGATGGATCCAGCCCCAGCCGGTGAGGTTGATCTGGTAGACGTAGTTGCGCGTGGCCAGGAACACGTCGTCCTTGGCGATGGCGGAAATACCTCCGAGCAGCGCCATGATGCCGCTGAAGACCATGATGACGGCGGCGAACACCAGCCATCCGCTGGTGTGCGTCTCCCCCTGCCGACCGGCCGAGCTCGTGTGGGTGGTCATGACACGCTCCTCCGCGTCGACCGCCGGAACGGTTCCGTCCCGGCGGATCGGATATCTCCAATCTGACGCCCGTCGCCCCCCGACGCATGTCGGCGGGACGTGGAGGCCCGTCTCGCGGGTCCCTGCGCGGCTGCGGAGCCGGCAGGGTCAGGCGGCCGTCGTCGCGCCCGCGGGAAGGGACATGACGATCTCCTCGTCCTCCCGCTCGCCGGTCGGGCCGAAGCCGAGGGAGCGGTAGAGGCGCTCGGCGGAGGTGTTGGCCGGGTGACAGGAGAGGCGGATCTCGCGGCAGTCCGGGAGTGCGGAGAGGCGGGCGATCACGGCGCCCATGGCGGCGCGGCCCACGCCGCGGCCCTGTTCGGCCACGTCGATCATCATGCCGCCGACCCAGTGGCTGCCGTCCTGGTCGTCGTGGGCCCACATCACGTGCCCCACGACCGTGTCGTCGGCGCGGACGGCGAGGGAGGTCCAGGTGTCGCCGCGGTCGGAGAGCAGAAGGTATCGGGCCGCCAACGCGGGGACGTGGTCCCGCTGTTCGTCGGCGGGTGCCACGTCGGCGACGGCGCGCCAGTTCTCGTCCGTGATCTCCTCGAGGGTCACGGTCCTGCCCTGGCGGTCGGTGAAGCGGTGTGTCATGGACTTCCTGTGTCTGTCTGTGGTGGGTCGTGCTGAGGTGGGACGCGGCAAGCTTCGGCGGCGGTGCGGTGTTTGTCGAATCGCTTTGCCGGGGGCGGCCGTCGGGGCGCCGGGCGGTGCGGTGCTGGGGTGCGGTGCTGGGGGTGCCGGCGGCGCGGTGCTGGGGGTCGGCGCTGGGGGTGCCGGCGGCGCGGTGCTGGGGTGCGGTCTCGCGCGGGCACCATCGCCCGGTTCCCCGGCAGGCTCGGTCGCCGGCCGGCCTCGACGGGTCGTGTCGCCGGCCGGCGTCCCGGGCACCCCGGCGGCCTCCTCGGCGCCGCCCGCGTCCTTATCCTTGTTCTCCAGTTCACGAGAGCCAGGGGGACCTCCAGCGGTGCAGGACACGACGGAGACGCAGACGACCTTCCTCGAGGGATACGGCCGGATCATCGCCGAGGCGTCGACCACCGGCCGCCGGCTGACCCGGGCCGAGCTGGAGTCACGCCGCGCGCTGGGCGCCCGGGCCGCCGAGGCCGGGCACGGCTGGCGCGGCCTGGTCCGCGCGCACCTCGCGGCCAGTCGCGTCGGCCGGGGCGGAGCGGCGGACCTGGACAGCGTCCTCAGCGCCGTCGAGCAGGCCGTCGACGCCTTCGCCGAGGGGTACGAGCACGCCCAGCGGCTCGTCGTGCGGAGGGAGGAGGCAGCCCGTCGCGAGTTCATCGACGACCTCCTCCACGGCCGCGGCGACCCGGGCCAGCTCGCCGCCCGCTCCGAGAGGTTCGGGCTGCGTCTGTCCCGTACGCACGCGGTCGCGGTCGCCGAGGGCCCGGCCGCGTACGACGAGACCGACCCGGTGCCGAGGGAGGTGGAGGCCGGGCTCTTCGCCCGGTTCGAACGGCGGCGCATCCTCTTCACCACCAAGGACGGCCGCATGGTGTGCATCGCGCCGGCCGAACAGGACGAGGTCCTCGTCCACTTCGCCAAGCACGCGAACGCGGCGACCGACGGCGGCCAGGTCGCGATCGGACGGCCCCGCCGGGGCGCGGGCGGCATCGGCCACAGCTACGAGGAGGCGCTCAACGCGCTGGACGTCGCCCGCCGCATGGGCTTCGAGGAGCCGCTGCTGCGCGCCGCGGACATGCTGGTCTTTCCCGTTCTGGCCCGTGACCGGCAGGCCCTGGTGGACTTGGTGGACAACACGCTGGGGCCGCTGGAGCAGGCCCGGGGCGGTGCGCAGCCGATGATCCGCACCCTGATCGCCTACTTCGACACCGGCTGCGTCGCCACCGAGGCCGCGCGGCGGCTGTCGCTGAGCGTGCGGGCGCTCACGTACCGCCTCGAACGCATCCACACGCTCACCGGCCTCAACCCGAACGACCCGCTGCACCGCTACACGCTGCACACGGCGGTCATCGGCGCGCGGCTGCTCGACTGGCCTGCCCGGCGGACCTGACCCCCGGCTCCGGCCCCGTCCGCCGACCGTGCGCGGGCGGGCTCGGGCGGGCGTGCGAGGAGCAGGCGCGGGAACGGCGTCGAGGGTGCGGCAACGCTGCCGGGGACCGGCAGTGACCGCCGGTACGCGCCGATGCGACGATGCGGACGGGAAGGGGGTGGTGCGTCGTGATGCCTCAGCAGGAGGCGTACGGGATCCGGGGCGGGCACATGGTGGTCTGCGGCGACGACGGGCTGGCACACCGGCTCGCGGCCGAGCTGCGGGACGTCTACCGCCGCCGGGTCGTCCTGGTCGTTCCCGGCGACCGGGAGGAGGAGCTGCCGGACCCGCGGCCGGTTCCGCGGTTCCCCGCGGCGGGGCTGCGGGGCAGGTTCGGCGGGGCGCTCGGGGCGCGCGGCGGCTCCACGCCGGCAGAAGGGGACGGCCGGGGGGCGGGGTCGCGTTCGTTACCCGAGGAGTTGCTGGCTGCGGCGCCCACCGAGGAGGTGCTGCTGCGGGCCGGCACGGACCGGGCGACGGCCCTGGCGTTGCTGTACGAGGACGACGAGACGAATCTGCGGGCCGCGCTCGCCGCCCGTCGGCTGAGTCCGGGGCTGCGGCTCGTGGTGCGGATGTACAACCGGAAGCTGGGCCAGTACCTGGAGGAACTCCTCGACCAGGTCGTCCTGATGGCCGAGCCCGGGATCGACCGGGCGGCCCTGGAGGCGTCCACGACGGTGCTGTCCGACGCGGACACGGCGGCGCCCTCGCTCGCGGCCACCGCCGTCGCGGGGACGAGCAAGGTCCTCCAGGCGGACGGCGTGCTGCTGCGGGCCGCCGAGCGGACCCCGCCGGAGCGGGGCGCGGTGTCCGAGCCCGGCCTCTGCACCCTGGCCCTGCTGTCCTCCACCACGTCCGATCCCGCGGGCGCCGAGGGCTCGGACTCCAGCGGCCCGTCGGGGCCCGAGCTCCTGCCGGACGACCGTGCCGTGGAGAGCGCGGTGGGGCGCGGCAGCATCGTCCTGGAGACCGTCCGTCACTCCGGGCCGACCCTTCCGCCCCGCCGGCTGGCCCGCCGCGGCGCTCCGCTGGGCGAGTTGCTCTCCGCGCGGCTGCGCTGGGCGCTCGCGGGCATCGTCGGCTGTGTCCTCGCGCTGAGCGTGACCACCACCGTGCTCACCGACGCAGATCCCGTGCACGCCGCGTACGTGACGCTGCTGGACCTGTTCTCCATCAACGACCCGGCCGTCGGCGAGTCCACCACGCGTCAGGTGCTGCAGCTGCTGTCGGGGCTCGTGGGCCTCGCCCTGCTGCCCCTGCTCGTGGCCGGTGCGCTGGAGGCGCTGGGCACCTTCCGGGCCGCCGGGGCGCTGCGCCGGCCGCCGCGCGGTCTGTCCGGGCACGTCGTCCTGCTCGGTCTGGGCAAGATCGGCACCCGCGTCCTCGTCCGGCTGCGGGAGCTCGACATCCCGGTCGTCTGCGTCGAGGAGGACCCCGACGCCCGGGGCGTTCCCCTCGCCCGCGGCCTCGGCGTGCCCGTCGTCCTCGGCGACGTCACCGACGAGGGCGTGCTCGAAGCGGCGAAGGTCCAGCGCGCGCACGCCCTCCTCGCCCTGACCAGCTCCGACACGACCAATCTGGAGGCCACCCTCTACGCCCGCACGCTCAAGAACGACCTGAGGGTGGCGCTGCGGCTGTACGACGACGCGTTCGCCACCGCCGTCCACCGCACCCTGCGCACGGCGCACCCGGACGCCCTCACCCGCAGCCGCAGCGTCACCCATCTCGCCGCGCCGGCGTTCGCCGGGGCCATGATGGGCCGCCAGATCCTCGGCGCCGTCCCCGTGGAGCGCCGGGTCCTGGTCTTCGCCGCCCTCGTCGTGGCCGGGCACCCGCAGCTCGAAGGCCGTACGGTCGCCGAGGCGTTCCGGCCGGGGACCTGGCGCGTCCTGGCGCTCGACACCGCCGAGCCGGCGGCCCGCCGCCCGGACCTGGCCAACCCCGACGTCACCGGTGAGCAGCCGCAGCTGCTGTGGGACCTCCACCCGGGCTACGTGCTCCGCCCGCAGGACCGCGTCGTCGTCGCGGCGACCCGTCAGGGCCTCGCCGAACTCCTCGGAACCGCGCCGTCCGACCGGCCGTCCCCCCGTCCGGCCCGGCCGTGACGCCCGGCACGCGGACCGCCGGCCGGGGAGGCCGGGCGGTCACGGTTCGATGAGGCCGGCGCGGATGGCGTAGCGGGTGAGTTCCAGGCGGTCGCGCAGACCGAGCTTCTGGAGCAGGTTGGCGCGGTGGCGTTCGACGGTCTTGGCGCTGATGACGAGGAGGTCGCCGATCTCCTTGGAGGTGTGGCCCTCGGCGACGAGTTTGAGGATCTCCTCCTCGCGTTCGGTGATGGGGCGGGCGGGCAGCGGGTCGCCTCTGCGGGCGCGGTCGAGATAGCTGCGGATGAGGGTGGTCTCGACGCCGGGGTAGATGAAGGGCTCGTCGCGCAGGGCGGAGCGGCAGGCCTCGACGAGGTCGCGGTCGGCGACGGACTTGAGGACGTAGCCGGAGGCGCCGGCCCGGAGCGCTTCGAAGAAGTACTGCTCGTTGTCGTACATCGTCAGCATCAGGGTGCGCAGGTCCGGGCGGATCCGGGCGAGTTCGCGGGCGGCCTGGAGGCCGGTCCGGCGCGGCATGGCGATGTCGAGGATGGCCAGGTCGACGTCCTGCTCGCGGGCCTGGGCGACGGCCTCGGACCCGTCGGCGGCCTCGGCGACGACGGTGAGGTCCGGTTCGGCGTCGAGGATGAGGCGTACGCCGCGGCGGACCAGGGCGTGGTCGTCGGCGAGCAGGATGCGGGCCGGTCCGGTCATCGGGCGTTCTCCCGGGAGTGTCGTTCGGTGGTGCTGTTCGTGACGTCGAGTCGTACCTGCGCGCCGCCGCCCGGTCCGGCGCCGATGCGGAGTTCCGCGCCGACGAGCAGGGCGCGCTCGCGCATGCCGCGGATGCCGGCGCCTTCCGGCGCCCGTCCGATGCCCCGGCCGTCGTCGCGGACCAGCAGGCCCACTCCCCCGCCGGGCAGGGTGCGCAGGTGGAGCTCGACCGCGCGGGCGCCGGAATGGCGGGCGGTGTTGGTGAGCGCCTCCTGGGCGATGCGGTAGAAGACCAGCTCGGTCGCCGGGTCCAGCTGCGGCAGGCCGGGCGTGATGTGGGTGGTCACGCTCAGTCGGGAGGTGGCGAACTCGGCGGCGAGGGCGCGCAGGGCGCTGTGGAGGCCGAGTTCCTCGAGGACTCCCGGGCGCAGGCGGCGGGCGATGCGGCGGATCTCGTCGAGGCCGGCGCGGGTGGTCTCCTGGGCCTGCAGGAGGTCCTCGCGTACGGCCGCGGGGGCGTGGTCGGCCGTGTGCTTGAGCTGGAGCAGTACGGCGGTGAGGGTCTGGCCGACCTCGTCGTGGAGTTCCTGGGCGATGCGCCGGCGTTCGGCCTCCTGCGCGGACAGGACCCGGCCGGAGCTGGCGGCCCGTTCGGATTCGAGGCGGGCGAGCATCGCGTTGAAGGTCTTGGTCAGTTCGGCGATCTCACCGGTGCCGCTGACGGCGGCGCGCTGGCCGGGGTGCAGCAGGTCCGCCGTGGCCATGGCGCGGGTGAGGCGCTGGAGCGGGGCGAGGCCGATCCGGAGCAGGACGGCGTTGGCGATCAGCATGGCCACCAGTCCGGCGACCAGGACCAGGCCTTCGGCGAACGCCACGGGGGTGGAGACGGTGACGGGTCCGAAGAGCAGCAGGACGGCCGCGATCAGGACGGCGGCGTTGAGGAGGAAGATCCGCCAGTACAGCGACATGTCCGTGCCTTTCTCGGTGGGCTCCCACCTTCACTGTCGCCGCCGTGCAGCCGTGCCGTCATCCGGGGCCCGACCCGCGCCGGCGCAGACTGCCCCGCACCAGCCTCGCGCCTGGTGGCACGGCCTGTCCATCCGTGGCGACACCCATGTCCGGGCCGTTCGCGCACCTGGCACCATGTTTCTGGCCGCGCCGGATCATTGTCCGATTTTCGCGGCACATCGCACCACCAATCATCGAGAGATCGACGGAACAGAAGGGGATGGGCTGTGCCTGCTCCACGGATGAGCACCACGCCGCTGCCCGGCATCGGCGTGCAGTACGACCTCACGACACGGGAACACCAGCATCTGTCGGTGATCGCTCACCTGGACGGGACGCGTACGGTCAACGTCTACCGCTCGGACGACCCGGACGCCTGTGCCCAGTCGCTGCACCTGACGAACGGCGAGACGGCCGCGCTGATCGACGCGCTGATGCCCGCGCACCACAGCCCGAACCTGCTGTCGACGACGGGCCTGGGTCTGGTCGCGGAGCGCATCGAGCTGTCCTCGACGTCGCACTGGAACGGCCGGACCCTGGGTGAGACGCGGATGCGGACCGAGACCGGCGCGTCCCTCGTGGCCGTGCTGCGCCGGGCGGAGGCGATCCCGTCCCCCACTCCGGCGTTCCGGCTGGCCGGCGGGGACACCCTGATCGTGATCGGCACCCGCGAGGGCGTCGAGGCGGCCGCCGCGATTCTCGGACGGGAGTGACGTGCACTCCTCCGCTCTGTTCCTGATCGAGTTCGGTGCCATCATCCTCGGACTCGGTCTGCTGGGGCGCCTGGCCGGGCGCCTCCAGTTCTCCCCCATACCCCTGTACCTGCTGGCGGGTCTCGCGTTCGGCGAGGGCGGTCTGCTGCCGCTCGGCGCGAGCGAGGAGTTCGTCGCGATCGGCGCCGAGATCGGCGTCATCCTGCTGCTCCTGATGCTGGGCCTGGAGTACACGGCCAGCGACCTGGTCTCCAATCTCAAGACGCAGTACCCGGCGGGTCTGGTCGACTTCACCCTGAACGCCGTACCGGGCGCGCTGGCCGCGCTGCTGATGGGCTGGGGACCGGTGGCGGCGGTCGTGCTGGCCGGCGTCACCTGGATCTCGTCGTCCGGCGTCATCGCCAAGGTGATGGGCGATCTGGGGCGCCTCGGCAACCGTGAGACGCCGGTCATCCTCAGCGTCCTGGTCCTCGAGGACCTCGCCATGGCGGTCTATCTGCCCATCATCACCGCCCTGCTGGCCGGTGTGAGCCTGGCGGCCGGCAGCGCCACCCTGGCGATCGCGCTCGCCGTGGCCGGGGCGGTCCTGTTCGTCGCCGTCCGCTACGGGCGTCTGATCTCCCGGTTCGTGTCCAGCGACGACCCCGAGAAGCTCCTTCTCGTGGTCCTCGGTCTGACGCTGCTGGTGGCGGGCATCGCCCAGCAGCTGCAGGTCTCCGCCGCCGTCGGCGCGTTCCTGGTCGGCATCGCGCTGTCGGGCGAGGTCGCGGAGGGCACGCACACGCTGCTGAGCCCGCTGCGTGACCTGTTCGCCGCCGTGTTCTTCGTGTTCTTCGGCCTGCACACCGACCCGGCCAGCATCCCGCCCGTGATCCTGCCCGCGCTCGCCCTCGCCGTCGTCACCGCCCTGACGAAGATCGCCACCGGCTACTGGGCCGCCAAGCGCGCCGGCGTCGGCGTGAAGGGCCGCTGGCGGGCCGGCGGAACCCTGGTCGCGCGCGGCGAGTTCTCCATCGTCATCGCCGGCCTCGCCGTCAGCGCCAGCGTCGAACCGGCGCTGGGCCCGCTGGCCACGGCGTACGTGCTCGTCCTCGTGGTGATCGGTCCGCTGACCGCCCGCTACACCGAGCCCGTCGCCGCGTGGATCGCCGAGCGCCGCAACCCCGGCGGGCCGGACGCCGTGGTGCCGGCCGCCCCGGCGCGGGCGGTCCCGGACCAGGACCCCGCCGGCCGCGTCTGACGCGGAAGGACCCGGGTCCGTCCTGACGGACCGGAGGCGGCGGTGACCGGTACGCGGAGCGTGCCGGTCACCGCCGCTTCGGCGTCCGGCCCGGTGTCCGCTCAGGCCGCGGGAGGCTCGAGGTGGCCGTGCTCGCCGAGCCAGCGGGCGAGTTTGCCGCGCCGTCCGATGGCGCGCAGGCGCCGCTCCGCGGCTTCCCTGACGCCCGGTGTGGTCACCAGGAGCAGCTGGTCACCGGTCCGCAGCACGGTGTCCGGGCGGGGCACGAGGGTGACGCCGTCGCGGACGACGAGCGTGATCACGGTCGGCGGCGGCAGGCGCAGCTCGGTGACGGTGACGCCGTGGAGCCGTGACCCCGGCGGGATGGCGACGGTGAGGAGGTCGGCGTCCAGGACGTCCAGCGGCGCGGCTTCGACCTGGATCTCGCGCAGCGCGCCGTACCGGGTCAGCCGCAGCAGGCGCGCCGCGGCGGGCAGGGTGGGGCCCTGGATCAGGGTGAAGACCACCACCAGCACGAAGACGATGTTCAGCAGGTGCGGGGCGCCGTCGACGGCCGCGACGATGGGGAAGGTCGCGAGGACGATGGGGACGGCGCCGCGCAGACCGGCCCAGGAGACGAACGCCTGCTCCCGCCACGGCGTACGGAAGAAGGCCAGGCAGGCGGCGACCGACACCGGCCGGGCGACGAGGAGCAGCACGAGGCCGACGGCGAGGGCGGGCAGGACCGCGGAGGGGAGTTCGCTGGGGTCGACGAGCAGGCCGAGCATGACGAACAGGCCGATCTGGGCGAGCCAGCCGGTGCCCTCGGCGAACGAGCGGGTCGCGGCCCGGTGCGGGAGCCGCGAGTTGCCCAGGACGAGCCCGGCCAGGTACGCGGCGATGATGCCGCTGGCGTTCGCGGCGCCGCCCGCGGCGAAGGCGATGACGCCGAAGCCGACGGTGGCCAGTGGGTAGAGGCCGGTGGCGGGCAGCGCGATGTGGCGGAGGGCGGCGACGCCGATCCGGCCGATCAGCAGGCCGAGCAGGCCGCCGGCCACCAGCTGGTAGAGGACGTTCCCGGCGATGACGGCCGGCGCGGGCAGGTCGGCCGTGGCGGTGGAGAACACCAGCACCAGGATGATCGTCGGGGCGTCGTTGAAGCCGGATTCCGCTTCGAGCAGTCCGGTGACCTTCCGGGGCAGCGGCAGCGAGCGCAGCACGGCGAACGTGGCGGCGGCGTCGGTGGAGGACACGATCGCGCCGAGCAGCAGGGCCAGGTGCCAGTCCATGCCGAGGAGGAGGTGCGCCCCGGCGCCGGTGACGACCACCGAGACGGCGACGCCGGCGGTGGCGAGGACTCCGGCCGGTGCCAGCAGGCGCCGTACGTCGGCCCAGCGGGTGGTCAGTCCGCCCTCGACGAGGATGACCGCCAGGCCGGCGGTGCCGAGGGACTGCGCGAGCCGGACGTCGTCGAACTCGATGCCGACGACGTCCTCGCCGGCGAGGACGCCGACGGCCAGGAAGAACAGCAGGCTGGGCAGGCCGATCCGGTGGGCGGCGCGGGCGGCGGCGATGCTGGCCATGAGGACGCTGCCGCCGACCAGCAGCACCGGGTACAGCTGCTGCAGCGTCACCGTCGCTCCCGGCGTACGGGCCAGGGCGGAGTCATGACCCGGGCGGCCGGGGGCGCCGCCCGGGGGCGGATTCGAAGAGCCTCACCGCCAGCGCGGTCATGACCAGGCCGGCCGCGAGCAGCAGTCCGTGGGGCAGGACCGCGCCGGCGACGAGCACGGCCGCCGCGGCCGCCGCGGCGAGCCAGGCGCGGCCCCGCCGGTTCGGTCGGTGCCGCTGGTTCGGTCGGTGCCGCTGGTGCGCTCGGCTTGGCCGGTACGGCTGGTGCCGGGCGTCCGGTCGGTGCCGCCGGCGGGGTACGTGCCGTGTGTACGGTCGGTGCCGCGGGTGCGGTCGGCGTCGCCGGTACGGCCGGAGCCGCCGGTACGCGATGCGGGGCAGGGCAGTCATCGGCGCGGACTCCGTTCGTGCCGTGGCCACGAGCACCCGGCTGCCCCGGCGGCGCGCCCTTCAATCTGCGACCAAAAGGGGCATAAGGGGTGCTCCTCCCCTTCACCATCGCCCGCCCCACCTGTCCCGTGCATCGGGGCCGGCACCCATCTTCCACGCGCCCGGCCGTCTCAGGTCCCGGGGAGTGCCCGGATGAGCAGCAGGGCGATGTCGTCGTGGCGGGGCGCGGTCGCGGTGGCGTGGTCGAGGAGGGCGTCCGCGACCTCGTCCATCGTCCGGCCCTCGGCCCGGGCGAACTGGCGGGCGAGGTCGGCCGTGGTGTCCTCGATGTCGAGTCCGGCGATCTCGACGAGCCCGTCGGTGTAGAGGGCGAGGGCCGTGCCGGGAGGCAGCGGCATCTCGGTGGTCTCGTAGGCCGCGTCGGCGTCGATGCCCAGCAGCAGGCCCGGGGTGACGGGGAAGACCTCGGTGCGCCCGTCGGGCCGGCGCACGATCGGCGGCGGATGACCGGCGGTGGCGAGGTGCGCGCGGTGCCCCGCGAGGTCGATGTGGGCGATCAGGCAGCTGGTGAAGAGTCCCGGGTCGAGGTCGATCAGGAGGCGGTTGGTGCCGGCGAGGGCCTTGCCGGGAGGCGTGCCGGCGGTGGCGTGGGCGTGGACGGCGGTGCGGACCTGTCCCATGAGGGCGGCGGCGGTGACGCTGTGGCCCTGGACGTCGCCGATGGCGACGGTGACGGTGGTGTCGTCGCGGCGGATGAGGTCGTAGAAGTCGCCGCCGATGTCCATGCCGCGGCCCGCGGGGAGGTAGCGGGCGGCGACGTCCAGGCCCCGGACGCGCGGGAGGGTGTGGGGCAGCAGGGCGGACTGGAGGGTGTGGGCGAGTTCGTGCTTGGTGTCGTAGAGGCGGGCGCGGTCGAGCGCCTGGGCGACGAGGCCGGCGAGTGAGGAGAGGACGGCGCGTTCGCCGGGAGGGAAGGGGTGGGCCTGGTCGTAGCCGAGGACCAGGGTGCCGACGACGCGGCCGGTGGCGATCAGCGGCAGGAACGCCCAGGAGGCCATGCCGTCGACGTGCACGGCTGCGGGGTAGTCGCGGCGGAGTTCCTCGAAGCTCGCGTAGAAGCCGGGCTCTCCGGTGTTCAGGACCTGCACGGCCGGTGTGCGGGAGGTCAGCGGCTCGGCGTCGAAGCGGTCCATGAGCTCGTCGGTGTAGCCGCGGTGGCCGACGACGTGGAGCCGGCCTTCCTCGGCCGCGAGCAGGGCCAGGGCCCGCGGTCCGAAGGCGGGCACGATCTGGTCGCCGACGAGGTCGACGACCTCCTTCACGCCGACGGTCTCCGTGAGGGCGGCGGCCAGGTGCATCAGGTGGTAGAGCGAGGCCACCCCGGCCAGCTCCGCGAACGGCGGCGGAGGCCGGTGCACTTCCGGCCGTTCGGAGGCCGCGGTGGGGGCGATGTGGACGCTGATGCCGGAGGCGTCGGGGTAGAGCTGGAAGGACAGCCAGGTGTCCGGTGGGCGCAACGCGGTGAAGGCCGTGGGCCGGCGGCTCACCACGGCCTCCCGGTAGTGGTCCTCGAAGACGGGCTCGCGCATCCACGGCAGCACTTCCCAGGGCCGGGCGCCCCGGAGGAAGTCGGCGTCGGCGCCGACGAGTTCGGTCGCGGCGGCGTTGATGTACGTGACGCGGCCGTCCAGGTCCATCGCGCAGCAGCCCACGGGCAGGCGTTCCGCGAAGTCCACCGCGGCCAGGGCTTCGTCGCCTTCGGCGGCGCCCGAGGCGGGTGGGGGCAGCACCCGCGGTTCCTCCGCGGGCGGTGTCGGCCGTCCGCCGTCGCCGGCCTGCCGCAGAAGGGCCGCGGCGGTGCGGCAGAAGCCGTCGATCGCGTCGCGTTCCGCCCGGCTGAGTTCGGACGGGCGGAACACGGGCCACAGGAGGACGAGGCCGCCCCACGCGGCGGTGGCGCCCGGGATCGGGGCGGCGGCGAGCATGAAGTCGTACGGCAGGACGAGCCCGAGCCGGGGGTAGCGCCGCGCGACCTCCTCGCGGCCGCCCAGCCATACGAGGCGGTCGTCCCGGATGGCGTCCGCGACCGGGATCGACTCGCCGAGGTCGATCCGCGCCCACGGAGCGGTGATCCGGCCGGGTGCGCCCGACACCACGGCGAGGTGCAGGACGCGTTCGCCCGGCGGCAGGCGATAGACGAGGGCGACGGAGGCCCCGGTGGCACGGACCACGTCGCCCACGGCGGCGTCGAGCCGCTCCAGGCCGTGCCCGGTGGAGGAGTCGGCCGGATCCCGCATGGCCTAGCACCCCTCCGCGATGATCCGGGCGCACGGGGCGGGTACGGGCCGGAGGACCGGGCTCGGGGCCGGTACGGGCCGGAGGGCCGGCTCGCGTGCGGCTGCGCAGCGGCCGCGTGCCGCCCGTCCGGACCGCCCGTCGGCCGTCCCGGGCTGCCGCGGCATCCGAGTGCCGCACCCGTCGTACCGGCCGTCGCGCATACGGCGACCATATGCCCGCCGTGCGGCGGTGGCACCTCGGACCCGGACCGCCGGGAGCCGGCCGCGAAGGGGCGCCGAGGTGCGGCGGGGCGGGTGGCGCCGTGAGGCGACACCCGCCCGGGCGGTGTCCGTACGCGCGCTTCATCCGGTCACCGCTGCCGGCGCTCCCCGTGGTACCGCTGGGCGAGCCGTGCCAGCGCGACGGCGCCGAGGAGCAGTCCGAAGTCGCGGAGGGCCACGTCGTAGTGGCCGGGGATGGTCAGCAGGTTGACGATGATGCCCGCCAGCCATCCCGCCACCAGCCAGCCGCCGAAGCGGGGGGCCAGTGCCACGGCGACGCCGGCCACGATCTCGATCACGCCCACCGCGTACATGGCCGCCTGGGCGCTGCCGGGAACGATGTCGTCGATCCACGGCGCCAGGTAGGAGGGCCAGTCGACGAGCAGGTTGGCGAATTTGTCCAGTCCGAAGAGGATCGGCGCCACGGTGAATCCGGTGCGGAGGATGACGAACGCCTGGTAGCCGGGGTCGGCGAGCGCCGCCCGCCGCGTGCCGGGGGTGGTGGTCGTGGTGCGTGTGGTTGCGGAGGACATGGCCCTCTCTCCTTCTATCAGCAAGGTTCATTTCCCATAGAAGACCTCTCGGGCTCTTTAGTCAATGGCTGTGGGTTTTACACTGGTGTTCGTGGACGCCCCCAAGGAAGTACGCGACGCCGCCGGCCCGGAGACCACCGCCGGCTCCGGAGTTCCGGAGACCTCCGCCGTCTCCGCCGTCTCCGACGTCTCGGCCGTCGCCGCGCTCGACGAGCCCACCCGCAGGAGGCTGTACGAGTTCGTCGTGCGCCGCCGGAAACTGGTCGGGCGTGACGAGGCGGCCGACGCGCTCGGGCTGGCCCGGAAGACCGCGGCGTTCCATCTGGACCGGCTGGCCGACGAGTCGCTGCTGGACGTCGTCTTCGAGCGCCGCAGCGGGCGCTCCGGGCCGGGTGCCGGAAGGCCCGCGAAGCTCTACCGCCGCTCGGCGCGGCAGGTCGCCGTCAGCCTCCCCGACCGCCGCTACGAACTGGCCGGACGACTGCTGGCGCAGGCGGTGGAGGAGTCCGACGCGACCGGCGAGCCCGTGCGCGCGGTCCTGCACCGCAAGGCCGGGGAACTCGGCACGCAGCTGGGCCGGCAGAGCGGGACGGACGTCTTCGCGCTGCTGGAGCGGTACGGCTTCGAGCCGCGCCGCGAGGAGGACGCCATCGTCCTGGACAACTGCCCGTTCCACGCCCTGGCCCAGGAGCACACACAGACCGTGTGCGGCATGAACCTCCACCTGCTCAGGGGCGTCCTCGACGGCCTGAACGCCTCTGACCGGGACGCGCCGGGCGAGGACGCGACGGACGGCGACACGTCGGCAGGCGGCGATCCGGTCGGCGACCTGACGAGAGGGGCCGCGGCCGATCCGGCCGCCGCCGGACTCGAGGCGTGCCTGGCCCCCGGCCCCGGACACTGCTGCGTACGCCTCCGGCCGGCGGCCTGAGGGAAACGACCGGACGGGTCGACACGCCTGGCGGACGCGGGCGGCCGACGGGGTCGGGCGGCCGACGCGGGCGGCGCGACGCGGGCGGGCCGCGCCGGGCCCCCGCGCCCAGAAGTGGCTGAGCACGCGGGGCGTCGCGATGATGAGCAGAGGGGCCGAGGCTCGATCGCGGCCGCTGCTGCGCCGTGAGCCCTCCGCGGGATCCTCCCCGGTGGGACCGGGCCGGTCCCGCGCCCGTACGAGGACGCTCTCGTCCCCGTCGGGCGCCGAGAACGCAGGAGGCGCGGTGAGCGAGTACCCCCCGATCGCGGACCACGGCATCGTCGGCGACCTGCAGACGGCGGCCCTGGTCGCCGCCGACGGCACGGTCGACTGGTGGTGCACGCCACGGTTCGACTCCCCCAGCGTGTTCGCCTCGCTGCTCGACAGCGACCGCGGCGGCTTCTGCCGCCTGGCGGCCGACGTCGGTGACGACGCCACCGTGCGGCAGCTCTACCTGCCCGACACCGCCGTCCTCATGACCCGCTTCATGGCGCCGGGCGGGGTCGGCGAGGTCGTCGACTTCATGCCGCCCGACCCCTCGTCGACGCCGTCGGCCCGGCACCGGCTGATCCGGGTGGCCCGGGTCGTGCGGGGAAGCCTGCCGTTCGAGCTGACCTGCCGGCCCCGCTTCGACTACGGGCGCGCACCCCACGGGCTCACGCGGACGGACGACGGGTCCGTGCTGTTCCGGGGCCCCGGAACAGATCTGCGCCTGCAGGCCACCGCGCCGGTCGAACTGCACCCGGACGGCACCGACGTCTCCGCCCGCTTCACCCTCGAAGCCGGTCAGAGCGCCGCCGTCGTCCTGACCTCCGACAGCGGCGGCGCGGGCGGTGCCGACGGCCCCGGCGGTCCGGCCGACGGCGGGACGCCGAGCCTCGACGGGATCCTCGCCGACTTCCGGGCGTGCACCCGCTTCTGGCTGGAGTGGCTGCGCTCCTGCCGCTACCGGGGCCGCTGGCACGAGATGGTCGTCCGCTCCGCGATCACCCTCAAACTGCTGACGTACGCGCCCACGGGCGCCCCGATCGCCGCCGCCACCATGGGCCTGCCCGAGCAGGTCGGCGGGGAGCGCAACTGGGACTACCGCTACACGTGGGTGCGCGACGCCTCCCTGTCGGTGCGGGCCCTGATCGACCTCGGCTTCACGGCGGAGGCGAACGCCTTCCGCCGGTGGCTGCGCGCCCGCCTGGACGCGGGCGGCACCGAGTCCGGTGAGCCGCTGCAGATCATGTACCGCGTCGACGGCGAACCCCACCTGACGGAGGAGGTGCTCGACCACCTGGAGGGCTACCGCCGATCCGCCCCCGTACGGGCGGGCAACGCCGCCGCCGACCAGATCCAGCTGGACATCTACGGCGAGGCCGCGTACGCGCTCGCCCAGGCCGAGGACATCGGCAGCGTCCGCGGCTGGAGCGCCTTCGTCCGCGTCATCGACTGGCTCGCCGATCACTGGGACCGGCCCGACGAGGGCATCTGGGAGACCCGTGGCGGACGCCAGAACTTCACCTACAGCCGGCTCATGACCTGGGTCGCCTTCGACCGCGCCGTGAAGCTCGCCACCGCGCACTCCCGTCCCGGCGACGTGAACCGCTGGACGGACGCCCGCGACACGGTCCTGCGGCAGATCCTCGAGCGGGGCTGGAGCGAGAAGCGACGGGCGTTCGTGCAGCACTTCGACACCGAGGTCCTCGACGCCTCGCTGCTCCTGATGCCCAAGGTCGGCTTCCTCACCCCGACCGACCCCGACTGGCTGACCACGCTCGACGCCATGGACACCGAGCTGGTCAGCGACAGCCTCGTCTACCGCTACGACCCCGCCGCCTCCCCGGACGGCCTGCGCGGCTCGGAGGGCACCTTCAACCTGTGCAGCTTCCTGTACGTGGAGGCGCTCGCCCGGGCCGGACGTCTCCACCAGGCCCGGTACGCCTTCTCCAAGATGCTCACCTACGCCAACCACGTCGGCCTGTTCGCGGAGGAGATCGGCCCGTCCGGCGAGCAACTCGGCAACTTCCCGCAGGCCTTCACCCATCTGGCCCTGATCGACGCGGCCCTCGCCCTGGACGAGGAACTCGACCGCGTCGAGGGCCGGGCGCGGTAGGGCGTGTCCTCCGGGCCGGGGCGCGACGCCGACGGCATCGGCCGGGATTCGGGGGTCAGGCCCGAGGCCGACCGGTGCGGGGCAGCAGGGCCGCGGCGGTCAGCCCGCCCAGGCCGACGACCGCGAGCGCCGCCATCGCCACCGCGTACGCGCCCTTGGTGAGCCCCGCCACCAGGATCGTGCCGGCGACGGCCGTGCCGAGGGAGGAACCGAGGTTGGAGACACTGCGCGACAGGCCGGAGATCTCGCCCTGCTGCGTTTCGGGGAAGCACGACTGGACCACGTTCACCGACGGGGTGAGCATCACCCCGAGTCCCAGGCCGATCAGCAGCAGGCCCGGGGCGAACGCCCAGGCGCCGGGCTGCCGGGCGACGAGGACCAGGAGCGCGGCGATGCCCACGAGCGTCACGACGAAGCCCGCCATGATCAGGGTGCGCTGGGCGCGACGCCGGGCCAGCTTCTCCGCGGCCAGCGAGGAGGCCAGGATGCCGAGGGTCGCGGCGGTGAAGATGACGCCGGTCTCGACCGCGTCATAGCCGCGGACGACCTGCAGATAGGCGGCGACGGTGAAGGAGACGCCCATCAGCATCAGCCACTGCGCGTTCTGGGTGACCAGACCGAGGTTCGAGGTGCGGTCGCGGAACAGGTCCGTCGACAGCAGCGCCTCCCGGCCGGAGCGCTCGCGCCGGCGCACCCAGGCGAAGAAGCCGGCCAGCACCAGCGCACCGGCCAGCAGCAGGCCCAGCGCCAGCCACCCGTTGTCGTCGACCGCCAGGATGCCTGTCACCAGCAGCACCAGGCCCGCCGCCGACAGCACGGCGCCGACCGTGTCGAAGGGCCGGGCCGGGTCGGGCGGCAGCGGATCGTCGATGTGCCGGCTGAGCAGCACGATCACCACGATCACCAGCGCCTGGAACACGAAGGCGGCCCGCCAGCTGATGGCGCTGGTGATCAGCCCGCCGATCAGCGGACCGGCGGCCGCCCCGACCCCGCCCATCGCCATGATGGCGCCGAACGCCCGTGCCCGGGACGCCGTGTCGGTGAACAGCAGCGTGGTCAGGATGTAGACCGGCGGGATCAGCAGCGCCGTGCCCACGCCCTCCAGGACCGAGTTCCCGAGGATCAGCACGCCCAGGCCGGGCGCGACCGCGCTGAGCACCGCGCCCACCCCGTAGATCAGGAGACCCGCCACCAGACAGCGTTTGCGGCCCCATGTGTCGGTGAGTTTCCCGCCCGGGATCATCAGCGCGGCCATCACCAGGAGGAAGATCGTGATCGCGACCTGGACGCCCTGCACGGTGGTGTCCAGGTCCTCGCTGATGTCGTTGATCATCACGTTCATGTTCGAGCCCGCGAAGCTGCAGATGAACTGCGCCAGCGCCAGCGGCGCGAGGATCCGCCGCGCCGTCGGCGCCGGTCCCGAAGCTCCCTCAGCGGCCCTTCCCGCCATATCGCCCGTCCCATCCGTTCGCCGTCGAGAAGCACGCGGCGCCGCTCTCGGCGGGCCGGCGCGGCGCCCTCGTGACCGTCTCACGAACACCCGCCGACATGGCGGAGACGCGCAGTGCGCGACCGGGGTCCGTCACCGCGACGACACCGGGCGCCGTACGGGAACGCCACCGCGACCCCATCGGCGTGCCGTACGGGGAGACGCAGCACACGCCGGGCGGGGGCGCGGCGTGGCCCCGGGCCGGCGCCCGGACCGGCACTCGCCGTCGTGACCGGACGGGGGATTGCTCGTCGTGCCCTGCGGTCATCGCTGCGGCGTCAGGGCGTGAACAGGATCTTCACCGCGCCGTCGCGCTTCGTCTGGAACATCTCGTACGCCTCCGGGGCCTCCGTCAGCGGCAGCCGGTGGGTGGCGAAGTCGTCGACGCCCAGCGGGTCGTCGTCGGTGAGCAGCGGCAGCAGCCGGTCGACCCAGCGCAGCACGTTCGCCTGCCCCATGCGGAGCGTCAGCTGCTTGTCGAACATCGCGAAGAGCGGCATCGGGTCCGCCGCTCCCCCGTACACGCCGGACAGCGACACGGTGCCGCCGCGCCGTACCAGTTCCACCGCCAGGTGCAGCGCGGACAGCCGGTCCACGCCGAAGCGGCGCATCATGGGCCGGGCGACGGCGTCGGGCAGGCAGGCGACCACGGAGTGCAGCGTGCGGGCGACCGGCGCGCCGTGCGCCTCCATGCCGACCGCGTCGATGACCGCGTCGGGGCCGCGGCCGCCGGTGGCGTCGCGGACCCGCTCGACCGGTCCGCCGTCCTCGGAGGGCTCGACGACGTGGACCCCGCGGGCGGCCGCCCGGGCGCGCCGCTCGGGGACGGGGTCGATGCCGATGACGAGGCCGGCGCCGCGGTGCAGCGCGATGCGGGCGGCCATGTCGCCGATGGGGCCGAGGCCGAGGACGGCCACCGAGCCGCCCGGCGGCACGTCCGCGTACTCGACGGCCTGCCATGCCGTGGGCAGGACGTCGGAGAGGTAGACGAAACGGTCGTCCGGCGGGCCCTCCGGGACGGGGATGGGCAGGTTGTCGCCGAACGGCACCCGCAGGTACTCCGCCTGTCCGCCCGGGACCTGGCCGTACAGCTTGGTGTAGCCGAACAGGGACGCGCCCGTGCCGTGGTCGTGGACCTGTGTCGTCTCGCACTGGGAGTGCAGGCCGCGCTCGCACATCGGGCAGGTGCCGCAGCAGACGTTGAACGGCACGACGACGCGGTCGCCGGGCTTCACCCGCCGCACCTGCGGCCCCACCTCCTCGACCAGGCCCATCGGCTCGTGCCCGAGCACGTCGCCCGGGTCGAGGAACGGCCCGAGCACCTCGTACAGGTGCAGGTCCGATCCGCACAGCCCGCTCGTCGTGATCCGCACGATCACATCGGTGGGCTCCTGGATGCGCGGGTCCGGCACGGTCTCCACCGCGACGTTCCGCCGGCCCTGCCAGGTGACGGCCCTCATGCGGGCACCTTCCTTCCGTCCGGTCGTCGGGAAGATCCGGTGAGATCTCCGGTGAGTCGGACCGGCGGCTACCCGCGCCGGGCCGCGCTACTCCCGGCGCGCCCCTCCTTCTCGGTCGCTGGGCCGGGCGTCCCGGCGGACGCGCAGGCTCGGGAAGCCGGATGGGAGCGGCGTGCGGACGTCGTCCTCGCGGGCCACCACCCAGGCGGTCCCGTCGACGGTCACGGAGGGCCGGGCTCCGTGTGCGGAGCGGCGGAGGGCGAGCGGGGCGCTGACGTACGTGCCGGTCCTCGGTACGGGCAGACGCAGGGCCTCGGCCATCGCGCGGCCACGGGCGTTGCCCGTGAGGAGCAGGACGCCGTCCTCGCGCAGGGCGGCGCCCGCGCGCCGGATCACCGGATCGAGGACGCGGTCCCCGAGCCGGTCGTGGACGAGGGGGCGGAGGGCGGTGGCGGGCACGGGCCGGAACGGGACGCGGCGGAAGAGTTCGGCGACCCGGCCGACGTCGTCGGGCCCGGAGAGGACGGACCGGCGGTCCTCCGGGGCGAGGGTGAGGAGGACGTTCTCGGGGAGCGGCGCGTCGCGGTGCAGCCAGACGACGGCGCCCGCTGCCGGGGTCTGGTCCCCTCGGCCCCGTACCAGCCCGGCCGACCACCGGGCGCGCGCGTCGTCCGCGTACAGGAGCAGGGACAGCGCGCCGTCGGGCAGCCCGGCGGGCGCGGTGAGCGGACGGCCGGCCCCCGGCGACACGACGACCGCGAACGGAACGGCTCCCTGGGGCCGTTGCCATGTCAGACCGCCGGCGGGGCTCCCGGTGCGGTCCTCGGTACGCCGCAGGCGGAAGGGCGCGACGCCCGCGTCCAGGGCCCGCGCGATCTCGTCGGCGACGCGCAGGCGTTCCCGGTCCGTGAGCTCCTCCGGGTCGAAGCGTCCCGTGGCCCGTGGGTCGAGGACGGTGTCGAGGGCGTCCCGCAGGATTCCGGCGAGGGTCCGGCCCTCGGGGTCGATCTCGTTGAAGACCCGGGCGAGTCCGAGGAGTTCGGTGTCGTACGCGGAGAGGTCGACGGGCGGGGTGAGGACGACGCACACCACCTCGCCCGAGGCGCTGCGCACCTCGCGCGCCGTGAACTCCCGTACCGGCGCGTCCTCGTCCTCCCCGGCGGCGAGGTCCGCGTACGCCTCGGGCGAGGCGCACAGCACCACGTCGTCCGGGTAGTTGGCCCGTGCCTTGCCGAACTCGGCCGAGCGGAGCATCGTGCGCGTGTACTCGACGGCCACGTCGGTCGCGGGATCGGTGCCGTCCATCGGGCCCCGGTGGACGGCGAAGCGTACCGCGCCGCGCTCCAGGCGGGACGGCAGCCGCTCGGCGAGGGCCCGGACCAGCCGCGGGAGAGGGACGGAGCCGTCGACGAGCAGGACGAGTTCGTCGCCGAAGGGGTGGGACGTGAAGCGGTGGGGCCCGACGTCGTCGAGTTCGGCGAGGAGCGCCGTCACCGCCCGGCCGGGCCGGCTGTCGGGGGACGCCGCCTGGAGGGCGATCACGACGCGCTCGCGCGGGACGGAGGGTGCCGGTGGGGCGGGTGGGGCGGACGGCTCGCTCAGGGCGCGGATCAGCCCGCGGGCCTCGTCCCTGGTCGCCGGGTCGTCGTCGGGGCCGAGCAGCGCCAGGGCCTGCTCGGCCTCGGCGAGCGCCGCCTGAGGTCTGCTCAGGCGTGCGTACGTGTCCGCGGTCCTGAGGTGGACGCGGGCCCGCTCGACGGTGTGCGTGCGCGGCAGGGCCGCGAGCAGCCGCTGCTGCGTGGCGAGGCGTTCCGTGTGGTCGTCCATCAGGGCGAGGGCCTCTTCGCGGCACCGCAACGCGTCCCGGTACTCGGACGAGCGCGTCGCCTCGACGCCCTCGACGCTCTCGAGGCCCCGCAGTGCCGCGCTCGCCCAGCGGACGGCCTCCTGGGGCCGACTGGGGTCGTCCGCCAGGTCCAGCTGGGCCTGGAGGAGGCAGATCGGGCCGTACAGCCGCTCGTCGGTCTGCCGCACGCCGGCCGCCAGGTCGAGCAGGAGCTCACGCGCGTTCGCCGTGCTGCCCGTGTCGTGACGGAAGCGTGCCAGGGCGTACGTGCCCCGGACGGTGGCGGGTCCCGGCCGTTCCGCTTGGGTCGCCATCCGATGGATCACGGCGCGTACGAACGTCTTGCGGTACGGAGGGGAGGCCGCGTCGGGGACCAGCAGCAGCAACGTCTCGGTGTCGAGGCCCCACAGGCCGAGGGCGTTGGCGACGCGGACGTCGTAGCCGGTCGCCGGCGACGGCGGGATGCCGAGAAGGGACGGCAGGACGCTGTCGGGGTGCCGCTCGCGGTACCGCACCGCGGCGGCTTCCCGGTAGAAGCGCCCGATGTCGTCCCTGGCCCGTTCCCTGCGGTCCTCGTGCCCGTCGACCCCGGCCACCTCGTCGCCCACGACGGCGGGAAAGGCGTAACGGCCGCCGCGCGCGTGGTCCAGGAGACCCTGGCGGACCAGTTCGTCGAGTGTCCGGCGCGTCGCGGCGGGGTGTCCGGGCAGGACGGCGCAGGCCTCGTCGAAGGTGAACTCCCCGTACGTCACCTCCGCGAGACGGATCAGGGCCGGCGCGCGCCCGCCGTCGAGGCCCTCGTCGAGCCAGTGGCGGACGAGCTGCGTGGGATCGCCGACGCCCCGCTGCCCGGCGGCGAAGCGCGCCGCCGCGTCCGCGACGTACGGTTCGGCGGAGCCCATGGCCGCGCCGAGGATCCGCAGCGCGAGCGGCGACCAGGCACCGCTCGCGACCGGCTCTCCCGTGCTCGCGCCGGACGCCCGCAGCAGGTGGGAGGCGTCCTCGCCGGTCAGCGGCGGCACGTCGACCGTGGTCGCGGCCGACGGGTCCGTCACGCTCGTCCCGCGGCTGGTGACCAGGAGGCCGCATCCGTCCGGCAGCCCGGCCACGAGCGGGGCGAACACCGTCTCGTCGTCCACGTCGTCCAGCACCAGCAGGACGCGCCGGTCCCTCAGCGCGTCGAGGACGGCCCGGACGTACCCGTCCGGGCCGTCGACGGGGTCGTCGTCCGGAACGCGGGGAAGGGCACCGAGCTCGTCGAGCAGCCCGTACAGCACGCTCGTCACCGGCTCCGGGCGGGCGCCCGAGGACCCGAACGGCACGAAGAACGCTCCGTCGGCATAGTGCCCTCGCATCCGGTGGGCCACGGTCAGGGCCAGAGCCGTTCGGCCCGCGCCGGCGAAGGCGGGATCACCGGCGGTGATCCGGACCACCCGTGGTCCCTCCGCGTCGCTCAGGGCGCTGACCACCCGTCCGACCAGGGCGTCGTGGCCCACGTACGGCTCCGGCGCCGGCGGCAGGTGCGCCGTGCCGCGAGGCGGTGCCGCGTCCGGGTCGTCGGCCGGCTGGGGGTCCGGGGCCGTCTCGGGTTCGGCGAGGCCGAGCAGTTCCAGGGTGCGGCGTGACGCCCGGGCGAACGCCTCCTGCTCCGCGGCGAGCGTCCGCGGGCCCTGTCCGTCGTACGCGACCGACGGCAGCCGGGCGCGGCCGGCGCCGCGGTCGGCGATGTGGTCGTCGAGGGCCTGGTGGAGGGCCCACACCTCGTGGGCCGGGAGGTGTTCGCGCAGGACCTCGCGGGCCTCGGGCGGCAGCGTCAGCTCGACCGTGCCGCCGCCGTCCTCCGTGATCCCGAAGACGCCGCTGGTGACGGCCTCGGCCACGTCGGCCACCGTCGCGTCCGGGACGAGCCGGGCGCGCACGAGGTGCAGCAGGCGCAGGCTCAGCCGGTCGAAGGGGGCGCAGAGGACGGTGAGCCGGGCGGCGCGTGGGGAGGCGGTCCGCAGGAAGCGGCGGGTGAGTTCGGCCGGTGGCAGCGGGGCGGCCGGAGCGCGGGCGGGGCCGGTCGCGGGGCGGCCGGTGGGCGGGACGAGGACGGCGGTGCAGCCTTCCGGGTCGCCGCGCATCAGCGTGTCGGACCAGCGGCCGAGGGCGTGCGGGGTGAGGGAGAGGACGGGTACGGGGAGCCAGTCGCCGTCCGCTTCCGCCGTCCGGCTTCCCGGGGCCGTGAGCGGGGGTTCGACGGGGACGCGGCTGCGGTGGGTGCCGGGTGCGGCCGGGGTGAAGCGGGTGGTGGGCAGGTTGAGGCCGCCGTGCCGCCACAGCTTGGTGGGCAGCGGGTTGAGGAGGGCGGTGGGCTGGGCGCCGGCCCACCGCCGGAGCAGGTGCCAGACCTCGGGGCGGCGCCAGGCGCCGGCCATGCAGTCGGAGACCAGGACGACGAGCCGGCGGCCGTCGGCGGCGCGCAGCGGGCCGGGGGCGTGGGGTTCGCCGTCCGCGCCGAAGGTGAGGTCGGTGACCTGGAGGGTGCGGAAGGCACCGAGCCGGTCGAGGACGGCCGTGAACTCGGCGACGGTCTCGGCCCAGACCCGCATGCCGGGTGACCGGTCGACGACCAGGACCAGGTCGAACCAGCGCTCGGGCGCGGGCCTGAGCACCGGGATGAGTTCGCCACTGCGGGCGTAGCCGTCCACGGTGGCGTCGATGTCGAGGGTGCTGCCGCGACCTTCGGGCCAGCGCCGTTTCCAGGGGCGCAGGGCGCGGGTGAGCTCCAGGGCGCGCGGCAGGCCGCCGGTGTGGGGTGCGGCGACGGCCCGGCCGGGGACGGGGGTGGCGCTGCCGGGGAGGCGTTCGTGGAGGGGCCGGGTGGCGGCGGTGTCGTCGGCGGCCCGCGGGGGCTGCGGGGCGGTGGGCGGCGGCGCCGGGTCGTCGGGGGTGCTCGTGGTGGCCGGTTCGGGTGCCTCGCCCGGCCGGTCGCGGCCCGCGTCGGTGTCGTCCCCTGCGGGCCGGGGCGCGGCCCCGTCGGTGCCGGCGGCCCGGTGGGCGGCGAGCCACAGTGCTTCGGCGAGCGCGGTGCCGTCCAGTCCGGGGACGGCGGTGCGCAGCGCCGAGAGCAGCCGGGGCAGCGGTTCAGGCATGCGAGAGCTCGCGCAGGATCAGCTCCTCGACGGCCCGGCGGCGTGCCTCGTCGGGCGCGTCGGTGCCGGAGAGGAGGTGGACGGCGTTGAGGAGCTGGTCGACGGCGAGGCTCTCGCCCGCGCCGAGCCGGTCGAGGAAGGCGCGGACGAGCCGGCCGGCCTCCGGCGCCCCGGCGGTGTCCGCGCCCATGTGGGCCTCGACGATGCGCAGCAGGGTCTCCGGCGTGGGCAGGGGCATGGTGAAGCGGACGCAGCGGCGCAGGAAGGCGGCGGGGAAGTCGCGTTCGCCGTTGCTGGTCATGACGATGAACGGGAACTCGGTGCACTGCACCCGGCCGCGGTGGACGTCGTGGTGCTCGTCGCCCTGCCATTCGCGTACGGCGACGACGTCCGTGCCGTAGCGGGCGAGTTCGGGGATCTCGAACTCGCCGCGTTCGAGGACGTCGAGGAGGTCGCTGGGCAGGTCGAGGTCGCTCTTGTCGATCTCGTCGATGAGCAGGGCGCGGGGCCGGCCGGCGGGCAGCAGGGCGGTGCCGAGCGGGCCGAGGCGCAGGAAGGGCGCGATGTCGTCGCCGCCGGCCGCGCCCTGGAGGCGCTGGGCGTGGATGCGGCCGAGGGCGTCGTAGCGGTAGAGGGCGTCGGCGAGGCCGCTGCGGGAGGTGATGTGCCAGCGCAGCACGGTGCCGAGGTCGAGTTCGGCGGCGACCTGTTCGATCACCGTGGACTTGCCGGAGCCGGCGGGGCCGGTGAGGAGGAGCGGGCGGCGCAGGGCGAGGGCGGCGTTGACGGCCTCGACGAGCCCGGCCGGAGGGACGAACTGACGGTGCAGCGGGCGGCGCGGGAACTCGCGCCAGGGCGGGGCCGCGGGCAGCGGGACGCGGTCCTCGGCCGTGGCGGGCGGGTTGCCGTGGCCCGCGTAGAAGGGCTGCCAGGTCATGCGTGTTCCTCCGGGTGCTGTGCGTGGTCCTCGCGGTCGAACCAGGTGCAGAAGTCGAGCCACTCGGGTCCGTCCCAGACGGTGCGGAGGCCGGCGAGGTGATGGGTTCCGGCGGCGCCGCCGGGTGCGGGCCGCTGTTCTCCGGGGGCGGCGCAGGCGCTCCACTTCTCCCGGTAGGCGCGGCTGAACTCGCCGGGCAGCAGGTGCCAGTGGGCGTCGACGGAGCGCCGTACGGGGGCGGGCACGGGGTCGTCGGCCGCTCCGGCGGCGGGTTCGTCGCCGGGCCACAGCACGATGGGCGAGGAGGCGAGCAGGGTCTCCATCAGGCCTTCGAGCTGGGCGGGCCGGTGGGCGAGGGCGACGGCGCGGGTGCGGGGTGCGCTCATCAGACGGGCGCGCAGTTCGGCGGCGCGGCGGGTGTCGGCCTCGTCGAACCAGTCGACGCGGCTGCCTTCGTCGTGCGCGTCGATGGCCTTGAGGATGTCGCGGGCGTGGTCGTTGATCCAGAACAGGTGGTCGGGTGGCCGGATCCGGTCGCTCCAGCGCAGCACGACGTCGTACAGGGCGCCGAGCCGCATGCCGAACTCGGCCTCCTCGGGCCGCCAGCCGGCGAGCAGCGGGGCGGGGGCGGCGATCTCCACCCGGCGCAGCGGCGCGCCGAGGGTGCGGGCCTGCCGGGTTGCCCAGCGCAGGACGGCGACGAGGGCGCGTTCGGTTCCGGCGCGGTCCTGCGCGGTGCAGGGGAACTCCTCGCGGTGCCGGACGTTCCCGTCGTCCAGGAGCCACGCCTCGAGGGTTTCGGGCCATTCGTCGCCGATGGCGGAGTGGAGGCTGACGACGAGCCGGAGCCGGAGCTCGGTGGAGCGTTCGGCGAGCCGGGCGAAGGCGTCGTTGAGGTCGATCACCGCTCCGGTGTCCTTGGCCCAGGCCCGCAGGGCCGGATCCTGGGGGTCGACGCCGGTGTCCCGGGCGAGGTGGGTGACGAAGCCGGCGAGCGGGGCGGTACGGCTCCGTCCGGCGCGCGGGGCGCGTAGCAGCAGGTGCTCGACGGCGTCGCGGAGGAGTGCCGCCCCGGTGGAGTCGGGGAGCGCGGCGGCCGGCGCGGCCGGGGCCTCGGTGCCGACGGCGGCGAGGGCGCGGCGCAGGAGGGGGGTGGTGAGGTCCGCGCCGGGCCAGGTGTCGAACAGGGTGAGGGTGCGGGCGGCGTCGCGCAGGGCGTCGAGGACGCCGCGCGCCCAGTGGCGTGCGGGACCGGGCAGTTCGGGCAGGCGGGCCCGGAGGGCGTCCAGGTCGCTCGGGTGGAGCAGGGAGTCGGCGAGGGCGCCGCCGGCCGGTGGCAGGTCCACGGGGTCACCGCTCGGGCCCGGGTGGGGCAACGACCGGAAGGCGCGGGCGAGTTCGGCGCGGGCGACCGGTCCGAGCGGGGAACCGGCGCCGGCGGTGGCGTGGCGGGCGTTGCGGGCGAGCCACAGCGGCCCGGTCGCGAACGCGGCGCCGTCGTAGTCGACGTAGTGGACGTTCTGGCCGATGGCCCCGCCGTCCTGCCGTACGGCCTGGGCCACGGCCGCGCCGGTCAGGGTTTCCCCCGCGTCCGCGACGCCGTCCTGGAGCACCTTGACGACGGTGGTGGTGAACCGCAGCGCGTAGGCCTCTTCGTCGGCGGCCGCGCCCATGAGCAGGGAGAGGCGGGTGTCGCCGCGCCGGATGCCGTGGGCGAGGGACGGCAGGTCGGGCAGGGCGTTGCCGGCGTGGCAGGTGTCGACGAGGGCGACGAGTCCGTCGAGGCCGGTGGTGTCGAGGAGGCCGCCGAGCAGGGAGCCGACGTCGACGGCGCTGAGCGGGTCCTCGGCGCGCGAGTCCTCCGCCATGTAGGAGAGCTGGGTGCCGGAGGCCATCCCGTGGCCGAGGAAGGCGAGGACGAGGACCGCCCCGGCCTCGGCGGCGGTGCGGCCGGCCCGCCGTACGGCCTTCTCGACGGCTTCCTGGGTGAGGCCGGGGCCGTACAGCAGGGTCGGGCCGTGCGCCGGGTCCTTGGCGCAGGCGCCGGCCCACGGCGAGGTGAGGGTGTCGTGCAGGGCGCGGGCCGCGGGTTCGAGGCCGTCGAGCATGCCGAGGTCGGGGCACTGGGCCCCGATCACCAGCACGTGCCGCGGTGCGCTCATCGCTCCGTGAGGGTGGTGAGCGCTTCGACGAGCGGTCCGGCGACGGCGGGCTGCGCCAGGTACTTGGCGGCCGGGTGCACCCAGGCGCCGTCGGAGTCGACGCGGCGGCTGGCGGGGACGACGGCGGCGGCGTTCGGCCGGACGACGTCCTCCAGGCGGGGCCGGGCGGCCACGAGGTCGTCGCGGTCCCAGAAGTTGAGCCAGCGTCCGACGGCGGCGGGCGTGCCGAGCGGGTGCGGACGGACCCGGGGCAGGACGGCGGTGCGGATGCCGAGCGGGGAGCCGAGGGTGACGAACAGCGGTACGTCGACGGGGTGTTCGTGCAGGGTTTCCAGGGCGACGACGGTGCCGAGCGAGTGGGCGACGACGATGTTGGGCCCTTCGG
Organism: Streptomyces roseicoloratus; assembly: GCF_004117935.1. Taxonomy (GTDB): domain Bacteria; phylum Actinomycetota; class Actinomycetes; order Streptomycetales; family Streptomycetaceae; genus Streptomyces; species Streptomyces roseicoloratus. Next base: position 68,848 of record NZ_SDOY01000140.1, read on the forward strand.
GGTCGAGGCTCTCGGCGACCCGGGCGCGGATGCGCTGGTCGAGGGTGGTGTCGCCGTCCGGTTCGCCGCGGTTGAGGTAGCGGGCGACCTGGCCGAGCATGCCCGCGGTGACGCGGGCGGTGAGCCGGCCGCCGAGCGCGCGCAGTCCCGGTACGGCGAGCAGGCTGGTGACGGCGTTGACGACGCGCCGGGCGGGGGCGCCCGCGCCCTGCGCGCCGGCGGGCGGGGCGAGCCGGACGCGGGCGGCGCGCAGCGCCCGGTGCTCGGCGGGGTCCGGCGGTGACGGGTCGGCGAGCCGTGCGTCGACGGCTTCGAGGAGCAGCGCGGCGAGCAGTTCGTCGTCCGGTTCCCGCGTGGCTCCGGCGGGTCCGGCGGGGGTGGCGCCGCCGCCCTGGGCACCGGCGGTACGGAACAGGTCGCCGTAGTACGCGAACCGGGCGTCGGCCGCCCAGCCGCCGGTGAGGCCCGAGACGCTGGCGGAGTGGCCGGCCGCGCGGGCGCCCGCGGCGACCGCGCGCAGCCATTCGTCCCGTTCGGCGGCGGCGTCGCGGGGAGCGCCGATGCCGTGGACGAAGACCAGGCGAGGCTTCATTGCTCCCCCGTTCGACGTGGTGTTCCGGGTGATCCTGACCGGTGCGGCGGTGCGGGAGCAAGCCGCTTCCGGCGGACCGTCAGGTCTCGGCCATTCTCGGCCAACTCGGGGGCTCACCTGGCGAGATGTCGACGGTCCGGTACGGGCCCCCGGCCGGGCCGGCGTCCCGTACCGGGCCGGGACGCCGGCCGGGGCCGTCAGGTGCGCGCCTGCCCGCCCCTCCCCTTGAAGACGGCTCGTTCCCCGAGCCCGCCCTCCCGTCCGGCCCGCGGACGGGGTGAGCGGGACGAACTCCCGCTACCGCCCGTACCGGAGGGCGGCCGCGTACGCCTCGTCCGGGTCGAGGCGGCGGAGTTCCTCGGCGATGAGCTCGGCGGTGGTGCGGACCTTGAGGGCCATCACGCGGGTCGGCTGGCCCGGGATGGACAGCCGGGCCACCGGGCCCTCGGGGCGGTCGATGCGGATCTCGCCGTCGGGCGTGCCCATGCGGACGGCGGTGACGACGGGTCCGTCGGTGACGACCCGCTCCACCGGGACGTCGAGCCGGTCGCCGAACCAGCGGGCGAGGAGCTCCGCGCTGGGGTTCTCCGCCTCGCTCTCGACGGCGGCCGTGGTCACCGACGTCCCGGCCTGGTCGAGCGCGGCGGCCAGCAGGGAGCGCCAGGGCGTGAGCCTGGTCCAGGCGAGGTCGGTGTCGCCCGGCGCGTACGAGGCGGCGCGGACCGCGAGCGCGCCGATCGGGTCGTCGACGGCGTACGTGTCGGTGATGCGGCGCTGGGCCAGGGATCCCAGCGGGTCCTCGGAGGGCACCTCGGGTGCGTCGACCGGCCACCAGACGACGACGGGCGCGTCGGGCAGCAGCAGCGGGAGCACGACGGAGTCGGCGCGGCGGGCCACTTCGCCGTGCAGCCGCAGCAGCACCGTCTCGCCCGCGCCCGCGTCGGTGCCCACCCGCACCTCGGCGTCGAGCCGGGGCACGCTGCGGGCGCGCGGGGAGCGGGCGTGCCGCTTGATGACGACGAGGGTGCGTGAAGGGTGCTCGCGCGCGGCCTCGTTGGCGGCCTTGACCGAGTCGTACGCGTTCTCCTCGTCGGTGACGATGACGAGGGTGAGGACCATGCCGACGGCGGGCGTGCCGGCGGCGCGGCGGGCCGACAGGATCGCCTTGTTGACCTTGCTGGAGTTGGTGTCCGTGAGATCGATCTTCATGACCGGCACCGGCCCCTTCCGTCGCGTCCTTCACGCCCGTCGCGTCCTTCACGCCCGTCGCGTTCGTCGCACTCGTCGCGTCCGTCGCGTGCCCGCATGCGCGGCCCCCCTGCATCTTTCCCCGTAGCACCGGATCGGCTCCTGGTGTTCCCGGTGTTCCCGCACAGTATTCAGGTCCTCAGGACCCGTCGCCGACCGAGAGCACCAGCTTTCCCCGTGTGTGGCCTTCGCTGTTGAGGCGCCAGGCCTCCGCCGCCTCCCGCAGCGGCAGCACCTTCTCGACGAAGACAGTGAGCCGGCCCTCGTCGGCGAGTGCGGCGAGCGTCGTGAGGCCGGCGCCGTCGGGCCGTACCCAGACGTGGTGGCCGCCGAGGGCCGCGGCGCGGTGGTCGGTGATCGAGGCGAGCCGGTCGGGCGAACGCAGCAGGTCGACGGAGACGTCGACGGCCTCGCCGCCGACGAAGTCGAGCGCGGCGTCGACGCCGTCGGGCGCCAGCTCCCGCACCCGGTCGGCGAGCCCGGGGCCGTACGCGACGGGTTCGGCGCCGAGGTCGCGCAGGAACGCGTGGTTGGCGGGGCTCGCGGTGCCGATGACCCGGGCGCCGCGGGCGGTCAGGATCTGCACGGCGAGCGAACCCACGCCGCCGGCCGCGGCGTGCACCAGGACGGTGTCCCCGGCGCCCGCCCGGACCCGGTCGGCGGACTGCAGGGCGGTGAGTCCGGCCAGCGGGAGGCCCGCGGCCTGGGCCCAGCTGAGCGTGCGCGGCTTGCGGGCGAGCATGCGGACCGCGACGGCGACCTGCTCCGCGTAACCGCCGTGCTCGGCGCTGTCCTTGCGGATGTAGCCCATGACCTCGTCGCCGGGTGCGAACTCGGTGGAGTCGAGGCCGTTGCGGGCGACGACTCCGGCGACGTCCCAGCCGGGGATCATCGGGAAGTGGGACACCATGATGGGGTCGAGCCCGCCGGCCGCGAGCTTCCAGTCCACCGGGTTGACGCCGGCGGCGGCGACGTGGACCAGGACCTCGCCCGGGGCGACCCTGGGTTCGGGGAGCTCCGTCAGGATGAGGGCGTCGGCGCCGCCGTACTGCGGCATGACCATGGCCTTCACGGGGTCAGCTCTCCCTCTCGCGGGCACTGGTGTGCTCGGGCTCCGGTTCGTCGTCGGCGTCGGCCTGACCGGAGGACTCGCCGGCGGAGCCGGCCTCGGACTGCGGGGCGGCGATGGTCTCGGCCCGGCGGCCGACGACGGCCGCGGCGGCGAGCGCCGTGCCGATGAAGGCGGTGGCGACCACCCAGGGCCGGTCGAGGACGTGCCCGGTGGCGTGGTCGAGCGAGAGCCGGCCGGCGCCGGTGACGCCGATGGCGGCGGCGGTGAATCCGAGGAAGGCGGGGTACTCGTAGCCGCCGCTCATGGCGAAGAAGCCGGACGGGGCGTGCACGGAGACGGCACCGGCCATGGCGCCCGCCGCGGCGGCGCCGGCCGCGGGCGTCGCGAGGCCGAGGGCGAGCAGGACGCCGCCGCCCGCCTCGCCCAGACCGGCGGCGACGGCGCTCTGCCGGCCCGGGTGGAAGCCCATGGCCTCCATCGCCTGGGTGGTGCCCTCGATCCCGCCCCCGCCGAACCAGCCGAAGAGCTTCTGCGCGCCGTGCGCGGCGAGTACGGCGCCGGTGCCGACCCGGAGGACGAGCAGCCCGAGGTCGCGTCGGTTGAATGCGGTCATGTCGGTCTCCGTTGCGGATACGGGTGCGGCGGGTGCGCGCGCCCTGCACAGTCGCTCTCCACTCTGCGCCGGACCACGGCTCCGTCCGATGCGCTGATCGCCCATACAGGTCATCTTTTGCGGCGTTCGTCCCGTCCTGCTTGAGTGAGAGCGCCGTCGGCGGCCCCCGGAAGGGCCACCGGAGGAATCGCGCCCGTCCGGCTCCGAGGGCGCGCCGAGAGGAGTGGAGCAAGACCATGTCGCAGACTCATGACCGTCCGGCGCGCGAGGACGTGCCGGCCGGACCGCTCGGCCTGCTGGCCGGCATGGCCTGGCAGGCGCTGCTGGTCGCCGGTGTCGTCTCGCTGGTCCTGGGCGTGCTCGTGCTGGCGTGGCCCAAGGCGACGCTGACCATCGTCGGTGTGCTCTTCGGCCTGTATCTGCTCGTCAGCGGTGTGCTGCAGCTCGTCGCCGCGTTCGGCACGCATGCGCAGACCTCGCTGCGGGTGATGGCGTTCATCAGCGGCGCGCTGGGGATCCTGCTCGGTCTGTTCTGTTTCCGGGGTGCCACGCAGTCGATCCTGCTGCTCGCGCTGTGGGTCGGCATCGGCTGGCTGTTCCGCGGGATCACCCAGACCGTGGCGGCGGCATCGGATCCGGACATGCCCGCCCGCGGCTGGCAGATCTGTCTGGGCGTCATCAGCACGCTGGCCGGTGTGGTGCTGATCGTCTCGCCGCTGGAGTCGGTGCGCGTGCTGACGGTGCTCGCCGGGATCTGGCTGCTCGTGGTGGGTGTGTCGGAGATCGCCACCGCCTTCGTGGTCCGCTCGCGGGCCAAGCAGATCCCGGCGGGCCTCTGAAGGCGGGCGAGGGCCTCGCGCCCTCCTGAGCGGGTTGTCGGGGTGCCGTGCCCGGTCCGGTCGGCGCCTGCGTCCGCCCGGGCGGCCGGCGTGCTCGCGCCCCGCCGACCAGGGCCGACCGGCCCTGCGCTACATTTTGCCGGTCCTTGACCGCGATCACTCACGATCACTTCCTTCCGGAGCCGGCATCCCATGAGCGACATCGTCAACGGCCTCGGCCGGACCACCGCGTACGGCGCCCTCGGCGTCGTCCTGCTGATCCTCGGCATCGTCCTCGTCGACATCCTGACGCCCGGCAAGCTCGGCCGGCAGATCTGGCAGGAGCGCAACCGCAACGCGTCCATCCTGCTCAGCTCGGCCCTGCTCGGCATAGGCGGCATCGTCTTCACGGCGATCTGGACGACGTACGACGACTTCGCCAAGGGCCTGCTGTCCACCGCCGCGTTCGGTCTGCTCGGCCTCGTGCTGATGGCGGTCGCCTTCCTGGTGGTCGACCTCGTCACGCCCGGCAAACTGGGCGCGACCCTGGTCGACCCGGAGCCGCACCCTGCGGTGTGGGTGACGGCGTCGTGCAACCTGGCCGTGGCGGCGATCGTCTCCGCGTCGATCGCCTGACGGCTTCCCTGTTCCCGGGCTCCTGTGCCGGAATCCGTCCGCCCGGCCGGTCGGCGCGCGGGGTGCGGCGGCGGGGTGCGGCGGGGTGCGGCGGGGTGCGGCGACGGCTTGTTAGCGGGGCGTTAGGCGTTCGTTGGCGGCCGCTGGAAGGCTCTTCCACGCCGGGCGGCCCGCACGGCGTCCGTCTCCACCCCCCATGGGGCCGGGGCCGAGCGGGCGACCCGGCATCCACCGGAAGACGAGTGACCACAAGGAGTCACCCCCATGGGTTTATCCATCGTCCGCGCCACCGCCCTCGCGGCCACCACCCTCGCCCTGTCCGGCGCCGCCTTCGCCGGTGTGGCCTCGGCCGCCCCGGCGCAGGGACCGGCCTCGGCGGCCGCGGCCCACTGCAGTGTGTCCGGCCTCGGCGGTGCCTACATCTGTGAGTACGGGGAGGCCTGGCACACCTTCCCGAACGGGACGCGGCAGGTGTTCGTCGTCGGCACCGACTTCGCGGTGTGGACCCGCTTCAACAACACGGCCGGCACCTGGTCCAGCTGGCAGTCGTTGGGCGGCACGGTCCGCAGCGGTGTGTGGGTCGACGGCTCCGGCACGTGGAACCCCACGATCTCCGTCGTGGGCATGGACGGCGAGCGCTGGTTCCGCCACCGTCTGAGCAGCGGCAGCTGGACCGCCTGGCAGAGCTGACCGCTCCCGAAGACACCGGGCGGGAGGGGTGACGCCTCTCCTCCGCTCCCCTCCCGCCGGGGTGGCACCGACCGTGAGGCGCGCAGGCCGTTCCCGGCCTGCGCGCCTCACGCGTTTCCCACCGCCGCGCGGCAGTCCCCGGAGGGGAAGGTCTCTCAGGGGATGTCCGGGCCGACCGGCTCGACCTCCAGGAAGCGGTGACGGCGCGGGCCCTTGTAGAGGAGCGCGTCCCAGCCGAAGCGCTCCAGGGCGGCGGCGCAGGCACGGAGGGCCGCTTCCTCCTCCTGGGCGGCGCCCGACCCCGGCGGGCCGAGCCATGCGACCACCGCGGTGCCGGGGCGCTCGCCCGCTGCCACCCGGTAGCCGGTGGCGACCCGGGTGCCGGAGGCGTCCAGGGCCGAGGGCGGCCGGCCGGCCGCCTCCAGGAGCAGCGCCACCGCCCGTACCGGCTGCCGGCGCTCCCAGTCGGCCGGCCGGGCCGCCGGATCGCCTCCCCCGCCGCCGGCGGTCACGCGCCGGATCTGGAGCAGCCCGTCGAGCGCCGCCCGCACCTCGCGCGAGCGCTGCTCCGCCTCGAGGTCCGGCAGCGGCGGCCCGTCCCCGGTGGCCGCCGCGAAGGCGCCGCTCACAGCAGTCGCCTGATGTCGCCGCGGACCCGGTAGAAGCCGCCGGACGCCGGGTGCAGGGCGTCGACGACATAGCGGGCGCCGGGCTCCCGGATGGCGCGGGGGAACTGCACGTTCCACCCGGGCTCGTAGCCCGCGGTCACCACGTGGACCCGCATCCGGCCGCCATCCTGAACGCACTCCACGACCACCGAGCCGGCCGGGACGGTGCTGACCGCGTCGACGGCGGCGACCGTGGTCGCCGGGGCGTACGTGGGCAGCGCCGCGGCCAGCTTGACGTCCTGGGCGACCGGGACGGTGCCCTGCTGGGCGGCGGCGATGGCCGCCTCGCTCGCGTCCACGCAGAGCAGCGAGCCGTCCGTGGTCACGAGGTAGAGGCGCTCGTCGCGGTACTGCATGGAGAGCGCCGAGCCGCCGCCCGTGCCCAGCTTCCACAGCCGGGTGCCGTCCTCGGCGAAGCAGTAGACGGACGAGGCGCTGTCGCCGGCGAAGACGAAGCGGCCGCCGGGCGAGGTGGCGCACGAGTACACCACGCTGTCGCAGGCGTAGACGGCCTCGGTCCTGCCGTCCTTCTTGGCGAGGCGGTGCACCTTCCTGCGGCCGGTGCCCGCGTACACCGCGGTGTCCTCCTGCCAGCCGAACAGCACGCCGCCCTCGGTGCCGGTGTGCCAGAGCTCGCGTCCGCCGTCGGGGGTGTGGGCGGTGACGCCCCGGCTGTCGCCGTAGTACACGGCGTCGGCGTCGGCGCGCACCATCCAGGCGTGTTCGCCGCGGCCGCCCCGGGACCACTGGTGCTCGTCCTCGTGGTCGATGACGGTGAGCCGGCCCGAGCGGTCGGCGACGTTGAGCACGCCCTCGTGGATGTCGAGCCAGAAGATGTCGACGTCGGCGGCGATGTCGTAGGCGGCGAAGGGCAGCTTGGAGGACAGGTCGTACACCCGGCCGTCGTCGCAGCCCGCGTAGATCCAGAAGTCGTCGGCGACCAGGCACTTGACGCCGTCGGGCAGGCTGTAGCGGGCCAGGACCTCGCCGGTGTGGCCGAGGGTGAAGACCTCGCCGGCCTGGTTGCCGACCCAGCAGCGCTCGTCGTCGACGTGGATGCCGAAGGCCGCGGAGCCGGTGCGGAAGCGCCACAGCACGGGCGCGACGGCGCGGGCCGTGGACGGCGCGGAGGTGACGGCGCGCCGGGTGACCGAGCGGGGCGCTCGCTGTCCCTGGACCGCCGGCGCGTACCCCTTGCGGACCTTCTCGCCTATCTTCTTGGCTGCCGCGGCCTGGGCCTTCTCGGCCGTCGGGAAGGTCGAGGTCTGGGTCTGTCCGGCCGCGCCGATCCGTCCGTAACGGACCGACACCACCGTGCCCTGCACCGTCACTTCGTAGAACTTGTGCGCGCCGCCGCCGTCCTGCGACAGCTCCAGATAGGTCTTCGTCGTCATGTCCTGAACGGTAGGGGCTGCCACTGACAACGGGCCGGTGACGAGCCGGTCCCGGAGGTCCGCGGCAGTCGGCCGGCCCGCCCGCGGGGTCGGCCCGGACGGGCGGAGCCGGCGTCAGCCGCCGTACGCCAGCGGGTCGGCGAGGATGTCGCGGAGCACCAGGGCCGCCGCGCCCCGGGCGGCGTCGGCGGTACCGGCGGCGGCGCGCAGCCGGCCCCTCGCCGGGGTCCAGAGTCCGGAGACCACGCGGCCGGCGAGTTCGGCCTCGGCGGCGGGGGCGATCCAGGGCATGAGGCGCGGATAGATCCCGCCGAGGACGACGGCCTGCGGGTCGAGCAGGTTCACCGCGCCGGACACGGCGACGCCGAGCATCCGGCCGGCCTGGTCGAGCGCGGCGACCGTGCGCGGTTCGCCCTCCTCGGCGCGCCGGACGAGGGCGTCGATCCCGCTCGCCCCGGCGGCGCGCAGCAGGGCCGACTGGCCGGCGTAGCGCTCCAGGCAGCCGTGGGAGCCGCAGCGGCAGCGGAGTCCGTCGGGCACGACGGTGAGGTGGCCGATCTCGCCCGCGAAGCCGTGGGCGCCGCGCAGCAGTTCGCCGTCGAGGACGATCGCTCCGCCGACGCCGATCTCGCCGGTGACGTGCAGGAAGCTGCGGATGCCGCCGAGGTCGCCGAACCACAGCTCGGCGAGGGCGGCGACGTTGGCCTCGTTGTCGGAGGCGACGGGCAGGGCGGGGGCTCCGGCGGGCCGGGCGGCGCCCAGCGCGCGGGCGAAGAGGACGTCGGCGTCGACCCGGTTCCAGCCCAGGTTGGGCGCCTGCTGGACGGTGCCGCCGGAGACCAGTCCGGGCAGGGCGAGCCGTACGCCGGTGGGCCGCAGGTTCCGCTCGGCGGCCTCGGCGAGCACGTCGGCGGTGAGGCCGGCCGCGCGGCGCAGCACCTCGACGGGTGCGAGGGCACGGTTGTCGAGCCGGACGGTGCGGCGGATCCGGTCGGTCCCGCCGAGGTCGGCGACGCACACGCTCACGTAGTCGACGTTGAGCTCGACGCCGAGACCGGCGGGTCCGGTGTCCGCGGGCTTGAGGACGGTGCCGGGGCGGCCGGCCTGGCCGCTGAAGGTCTTGCCGGACTCGACGAGCAGTCCGCTCTCCAGGAGCTGTTCGACGAGCGAGGACACGGCGGCGCGGGTGAGCCCGACGCGGGCCGCGACCGCGGCGCGGGTCGTCTCGCCCGCCTCGTGCACGGTGCGCAGCACAAGGCTCAGGTTGTGCCGGCGTACGCCCGCCTTGTCGGCCTTGTCGGCCCGGGGCTCCGGAGTGTCCTTGCGGGTGTTCATCGTGCGCAGAGCCTAACCGCAGGGGTGGTGGAACGGCCCGGTCAGGTGCTACGGGGCCACGAAGAGGCGGGGGAAGCGGAGGCCGAGCCGGGGTCTGCGGCCCCGGGCGAGTGCCCGGCCGGTGGCCACGACGGGCACCGGGTCGACGCGCCCGAGGGCCCTCCGGCAGCACGCCCGTGTCTCCCCCGGCCCCGCCGCCCCGATGGTCGGGGCGCGAGGGCGGGGGGTGGTCCCGGCACCTGCCCAGGGCCGGGACCACCCGTTCCGCCTCACGCCCGGGCGAGCCGCAGCGTGAGGAGCTGGAAGGGGCGCAGCTCGACGAGGACGCCGTCGTCGTCGACCGCCGCGTCCTCGTCGTCGCGGGGCCGCTCCAGGAGGTCGCAGCGCCGGACGGTGGCGAGGGCGAAGCCGGCGGTGAGGCGGGTGCGGGCGCGGGCGCCCCGCGACTCGTAGAGGCGGACGACGACGTCGCCGCTGCCGTCGTCGGCGAGCTTGACGGCGCTGAGGACCACGGCCTCGTCGCCGACGGTCACCAGGGGCGGCACGTCGGCGCCGCCGGGGACCCGCCGCTCGGGGAGGTTGATGCGGTAGCCCTCGCGCACCGCGTCGGCCACGCCCGCGCCGGGCACGAGGGCGTGCCGGAAGCGGTGGAGGCCCTGGTCGGTGTGCGGGTCAGGGAAGCGGGGGGCGCGCAGCAGGGAGACCCGTACGGTGGTGGTCGTGCCGCCGTCGTCCGGCCGTACGGTACGGGTGACGTCGTGGCCGTACGTGGAGGCGGTGACGAGGGAGACGCCCCAGCCGGGTTCCTCGACGTGCACGAACCTGTGGTTGCAGGCCTCGAACTTGGCCGCCTCCCAGCTGGTGTTGGTGTGGGTGGGGCGGTGGAGATGCCCGAACTGCGTCTCGGCGGCGTAGCGGTCGGTGTGCAGGTCGAGCGGGAAGGCGGCCTTGAGGAACTTCTCCGTCTCGTGCCAGTCCACCTCGGTGCCGAGGTCGACGCGCTTGGCGCCCGCGGTGAGGGTCAGGGTCTGGACGGCGGTCGACGTGCCGAAGGAGCGGGTGACGCGCACGCACGCGGTGTCCGGGGTGTCGACGGCGACGGTCACCTCGTCGGCTTCGGTGAGGTCGGTGACGGTGTTGCGGTAGAAGCGGTCGACGTCCCAGGCGTCCCACATGTTGGGGAAGTCGGGGTGCAGCTGGAGGAGGTTGGCGGCGGCGCCCGGGGCGAGGGCCTCACGACCGGTGTCGAGGTCGACGAGGGAGACGAGCAGCCCGCGGCCGTCGACGGCGGCCCGCAGCAGGCCGTTGTCGAGGACGAAGCCGCCGTCGTCGCGGGGCCGGACGGCGCAGCGGCGGGGCGCGGCGGGCAGCGTGTCGGCGCGGCGGGCGCCGCCCGCGGGGACGCCGGCGTCCGAGGTGTGCGGGGCGCTGTTGAAGACGACCTCGGCGCCGTCCCGCGCGGGTGTGCCGGCGAGGGCGCGCTGGGCGCGTTCGACGATCCCGCCGAGTTCCCCGGCCACGGCCGCGTAGGTGCGTTCGGCCTCGCGGTGCACCCAGGCGATGGAGGAGCCGGGCAGGATGTCGTGGAACTGGTGCAGCAGCACCGTCTTCCAGATGCGGTCCAACTCGGCGTATGGGTAGGGCAGTCCGGTGTGCACGGCGGCGGTGGCGGACCACAGCTCTGCCTCGCGCAGCAGGTTCTCGCTCGCCCGGTTGCCCTGCTTGGTGCGCGCCTGGCTGGTGAGTGTCGCGCGGTGCAGTTCCAGGTACAACTCCCCCACCCACACCGGTGGTTCGGGGTATTCGGCCTGCGCCTTGGCGAAGAACTCGGCGGGCCGCTCCCAGCGGACCGTCGCCGAGCCCTCCAGGTCACGCAGCCTGGCCGCCTTGGCGATCATCTCACGGGTGGTGCCGCCGCCGCCGTCGCCCCAGCCGGTCGGCGCGAGGGAGTGGCGGGCGCGGCCCTTGTCCTTGAAGTTGCGTACGGCGTGGGCGATCTCCTTGCCCCGCATGGAGCAGTTGTAGGTGTCGATCGGCGGGAAGTGGGTGAAGATCCGGGTGCCGTCGACGCCCTCCCACCAGAAGGTGTGGTGCGGGAAGGAGTTGACCTGGCTCCAGGAGATCTTCTGCGTCAGCAGCCACTTCGAGCCGGCCTCCTTGATGATCTGCGGGAGCCCGCCGGCGAAGCCGAACGTGTCGGGCAGCCAGGCCTCCTGGTTCTCGATGCCGAACTCGTCGAGGAAGAACCGCTTGCCGTGCACGAACTGACGGGCCATCGCCTCGGACGAGGGCATGTTGGTGTCGGACTCCACCCACATGCCGCCGGCCGGGACGAAGCGGCCCTCGGCGACGGCCTTCTTCACCCGGGCGTAGACCTCCGGCCGGTGCTCCTTGATCCAGGCGTACTGCTGGGCCTGGGACATGGCGTAGACGAAGTCGGGTTCGTCCTCGAGGAGCGCGGTCATGTTGGCGGTGGTACGGGCCACCTTGCGGACGGTCTCGCGCAGCGGCCACAGCCAGGCCGAGTCGATGTGGGCGTGGCCGACGGCGCTGATGCGGTGCGCGGAGGGCTCGGCGGGCGAGGCGAGGACGCCCGCGAGCTCGGCGCGGGCCGCGGCGGCGGTGCCGTTGACGTCCTGGAGGTCGACCGCGTCGAGGGCGCGCTCCACCGCGCGCAGGATGTCCCAGCGGCGGGCGCCTTCGACCGGCAGCTCCGCCATCAGCTCGCCCAGCACCTCCAGGTCGTTGACGAGCTCCCAGACCGTCTCGTCGAAGACCGCGAGGTCGAGCCGGGCGAGCCGGTACTGCGGGCGGTCGCCCGCGGTGTCCTTGCCGCCGAGGTCGGTGGGCAGGAAGGGGTGGTAGTCGAGGATCACCGGGTTCGACGCGGCCTCGACGTGCAGCAGCACCTCCTCGCCGCCGGCCGCCGGGGCGGCGATCCGCACCCACTGGTTGCGGGGGTGGAGGCCCTTCACCGGCGTGCCGTCGGGGCGGTAGACGAGGCCCTCGCACTGGAAGCCGGGCATGTTGGCGTCGAAGCCGAGGTCGATCAGGGCCTCGACGGTGCGGCCGGCCCACTCCTCCGGCACCGTGCCGGACACGGTGAGCCAGCTCGTGCCCCAGGGCGCGCCCCAGGCGTCGCCGACGGCGATCGGGGTGCGGGGGGCGGCGAGGCCCTCGGCGACCGGGACGGGTTCGCCGGGGGCGGTCCAGATGCCGGCGTCCAGGGGCACGGAGACGGGGTGGACGGCGGGGCGGATGCGTTCGTCGAGGACGCGCTTGAGGCGGGACTCGGTGAGGGTGCGGTCGTCGTGCATGCGGGGTGCTCCCTGGGTGGGCGGGATGGGGGTGGGGCGGCGAGCGTGCGTGCCGGGCGCCGCCGGGCAGACGGGACTTTCGACGCACGCCCTAACCGAGGTCGTCCAGGGTGACGAGTTCGGTGATGCCGCGGGCCGTCAGGTACGGCTTGTCCGTGGTGTGGGTCGACAGGATCGTCGTCGGGCGCGCGCCGTCCGCCGCGAGGCGCATGAAGGCGTCGAACCAGCGGCCTCCCGGGGCGCAGTCCGAACGCTCGGGGCCGTGCTCCGGCAGGTCGAGGACCAGGGCCGTCGTGCGGGGAGGTGCGGGGGCGTGGCTTTCCGCTGCCACGGCCGCCAGGGTCGTGGCCGTGGGTTTGGGGTGGCGGTCCGTGGTCAGCAGGCCCAGGGTGTACTCGAGTTCCGGGAAGTCCGCCAGCGCGCGGTCGACGTCGTGGGAGCACCACCATGTGATACCCCACAGGTCGGGGCAGTCGAGCGCGGCGGTGACGGTCGTCCGGGTGAACGCGGCCGCCTGCCCGGGCGGTACGTGCGGGGCGGGTGCGCCGACCTCCTGGAGCCAGACCGGGCGGTGGGGGTCCTGGGCCCAGGCCTTGGAGAGTTCGATCAGGTACGCGGCGTGCTGCCCGGCGGCGAAGGAGTCGCCGCCGTACTGCTGCGCGGTGCCGTTGAAGACCCAGGAGTGGACGGCGGTGGCGCCGCCGATGCGGGCGGCGTGTGCGGGGGTGAAGGGGTGGTCGTCGCGGTACCAGGCGGCGTCGTACGCGGCGTGCAGGTGGAGCCTGCCGGGTGCGCCGTCCTCGCAGGCGGCGAGCATGCGGCGCAGCCAGCTCGCGGCCCGGTCGGGGGTGACGCGGTCGGGGTCGGGGTGGGGGTCGCCGGAGAACTGGTCGAACTCGTTGCCGACGGTCATGCCGAGGAAGTTCGGCCGGTCGGCGAGGGAGGCGGCGAGGGTGCGCAGGTAGGTGGCCTGGCCGTCGAGGACCTCGGGGTCGGTGAAGAGGTTGCGCCGGTGCCAGGTCCGGGTCCAGGACGGCAGGAAGTCGAAGCTGGAGAGGTGTCCCTGGAGGCCGTCCACCGCGACGTCGAGGGCGAACTCGGCGGCCGCGTCCACCAGTCGGCCCAGCTGGTCGAGGGCCTGGGGCCGGATCAGGGTGCGGTTGGGCTGGAAGAGCGGCCAGAGCGGGAAGGCGCGGATGTGGTCGAGGCCGAGGGCGGCGACGGAGTCCAGGTCGGCGCGGATCGCCTCGAGGTCGAAGTCGAGCCAGTGGTGGAACCAGCCCTGGCTGGGGGTGTAGTTGACGCCGAAGCGTGGAGTGGTCCTGTGGTTCGTCATGGGTTCCTCCGGGGATGGGGTTCCTCCGGTCATCCCTTGATCGCGCCTTCCTCGACTCCCTTGAAGAAGAAGCGCTGGAGCGCCGCGAACACCGCCACGACCGGCAGGAAGGCGATCATGGTGCCGGCGGCGATCAGGCGGGGGTTGGCCGAGAAGGTGCCGTCGAGGTACTGGAGGCCGACCGTGAGGGTGTAGCGGCCGGGGTCGTCGAGGACGATCAGCGGCCACAGGAAGTCGTCCCAGGCGGCGATGAACGTGAAGATCACCACGACGCTCAGCATGCCCCGGACGTTGGGCAGGCCCACGTGCACGAGCCGTTGCCACGCGTTCGCCCCGTCGACGAGCGCGGCGGCGTCGAGCTCGGGCGGTACCGCGCGGAAGGCGGTGTACATGAGCAGCACGTTGAGCATGCCGATCGCGCCGGGCAGGGCGACGCCGAGGAGGGTGTCGGTGAGGCCGAGGCTGCGGACCGTCACGTACTGGGAGACGATCGTGACCTCGCCGGGCAGCACCAGCGTGGCGGCGAACAGGCCGAACGCGAGCCGGGCGCCCCTGAAGCGGAGCCGGGCGAGCGCGAAGCCGGCGAGGGTCGCGCCGACGGCGTTCCCGGCGACCGCGATGCCCGCGACGACCAGCGAGTTGGCGGCGTAGGTCCACACCGGGATGGTGTCGGCGACCTGCGCGTAATTGGCGAGTGTGGGTGCGTCGGGCAGGAAGGACGGGGTGCGGGACCAGATGTCGTCGTCCGGTCCCTTGAGCGAGGTGGACAGCTGCCACAGGAAGGGGCCGATGGTGAGGAGCAGGACGAGGAGCAGCAGCAGGTAGCGCACCGTCCTCTCGCCGGCGCGCGGCGCGCGGCCCGGGGTGGTCATGGGTCAGGCCGCCTTCCGGTTGAGCCGGGCGAGGACGAGCATCGGTCCGACGGTGAGGACGAAGAGCAGGATGCTGAGGGCGGAGGCGTAGCCGATGTGTCCGGTGAAGCCGCGGCTGTACATCTGGATCAGCATGACCACCGACATGTCACGCCCGCCCGGGCCGCCGGTGCCGTTGGACAGTACGTGGAGCTCGGAGAAGATCCGCAGCGCGGAGACCGAGACGAGGACCGAGATCAGCAGCATCGCGGGGCGGACGCCGGGCAGGGTGACGTGCCAGAACCGGCGGGTGGCGGAGGCGCCGTCGACGGCGGCGGCCTCATGGAGCTCGCGGCCGACGTTCCCGAGCGCGGACAGGTAGATGACCATGTAGTACCCGAGGCCCTTCCACACCGTGAGGGCGATGGCGCTGAAGAGGAGCAGCCAGCGGTCGGTGAGGAAGGAGACGGGCCGGTCGGCCAGGCCGAGCTGGTGGAGCAGGCCGTTGAGGAGGCCGCGGTCGTCGAGGACCCAGCCCCAGACGAGGCCGACGACGACGGCGGACGCCACGACCGGGGTGTAGAAGGCGGTGCGGAAGAAGGTGATGCCGGGCAGCCTCTTCTCGACGAGGAGCGCCAGCAGCAGCGGCAGCAGGGTGAGCAGGGGCAGGCAGACGAGGAGGTAGACGACGCTGTTGACCAGGGCGTCGGTCAGCTGTTCGTCGTCGAGGGCCCGTCGGTAGTTCTCCAGGCCGGTGAAGTGTCCGCCGCCCAGCGGCCGGGCGTTGGTGAAGGACAGGATCACCGTGTTGACCGCGGGCCA
Source organism: Streptomyces roseicoloratus (assembly GCF_004117935.1). Lineage (GTDB taxonomy): Bacteria > Actinomycetota > Actinomycetes > Streptomycetales > Streptomycetaceae > Streptomyces > Streptomyces roseicoloratus. The sequence continues at coordinate 84,240 of NZ_SDOY01000140.1, forward strand.
CAGGTTGAACACGGCGAGCCAGACCAGTGCGGGACCGGCGAGCAGCCAGGGCGTGAACCAGCGCCGGTGGGTCATGGGATGCCTTTCGTTCAGTCCTTCAGCAGTTGGTTGGCGCGGGCGACCGCCGTGTCCAGGGCCTCCTTCGAGGAGGTCTGGCCGCTGACGGCGAGGGCGATCTGCTGGTTGATCAGGGTCTTGACGGCGTCGTTGGCCTGGACCGGTTCGAGGACGCGCGCGGAGGCGAGGGAGCGGAAGGCGGTGACCTTGGCGTCGCCCGCGTTGCTGCCGTCGCTCTTGCCGAAGAAGGGGTCGGAGGCGGAGGCGGTGGTGGACGGGAAGATGCTGGTCTGGCGGGCGAAGGCGGCCTGGTTCTCCGCGTTGGTGACCCAGCGGGCCAGCGCGAGGGCGGCGGCCGGGTTCCTCGTGTTCTTCGGGACGGACAGGCCCTGGACGTAGAGCGGCGGGGTGCCCATGGCGGGCGAGGAGACCACCTTGGGGGCCAGGGTCGGGTTGTCGACGGCGAGGCTGGTGATGTAGTTGGCGCCGGCGGTGGTCCAGGCGGCGGTGCCGGAGGCGAACAGCTTGGTGTTGCCCGCGTAGGTCTCGGTGAGCACGTCCTCGGGCAGCAGGCCCTCCGCGAAGGCGGCGCGGTAGGTGTCGAGGACGGCGGCGGCCTCGGGGGTGTTGAAGGTGAAGGTCCTGCCGTCGGCGGACATGACCGGCACACCGGCGTTGGCGAGGTCGACGAGGTTGGGCTTGCGGCTCATCAGGTAGGTCCGGCCGCCGGACTTCTCCTTCACGGTACGGGCGGCCCTGACCAGCTCGTCGAGCGTGGTCGGCGGCTTCTTCGGGTCGAGTCCGAAGCGGGTGAGCAGCTCGCCGTTCCAGTAGTTGACGTCGGTGTTGAGGTACCAGGGGTAGCCGTAGGTGCCGTCGTGGCCGGGGAAGCGGTAGGCGTCGAGACCGCCCTTGACGTAGTCGGCGGCGGCCGCGGGGTCGGACTTCCCGATGTCGAGCAGCAGGTTCTGCTTCACCAGGGGCAGCGCGAAGTCCGGCGGCAGGTTGACGACGTCGGGAAGGGTGCCGCCGGCGGCCTGGCCGAGGACCTTCTCCGAGTAGCCCTCGCCCGGCTGGTCGAGCCATTCGACCTCGACGCCCGGGTGCTTCTTCTCGAAGCCGGCGATCACCCCTTCCACGTAGGCGGTGAACTTGGGCTTGAGCGCCCAGGTCTGGAGCGAGACCTTGCCCTTGACCTCGCCGCCGGTGCCGACGGGGCCCGGCGTGCCGGAGTCCTCGGCGCCGCCGAGGCCGCAGCCGGCGAGGGTCAGGGCGGCCAGGACGGCGGCGGTCCACCGGACCGGCCGGCTCCTTCGGATGTGTCGCACGAGGGCGTCTCCTTGCTCGGATCGTCGCGGGGGAAGTGCGCGGACCTTGCTCGGTGCTTGACTAAACCGCTCTAGCGATGCGGGACTATCCTCCCGGCTAAACTCCGGTGTCAAGAGAGCGTGCGGAAACGCGCAGGACGAGGGAGCGCCCGATGGCCCGACCGACCATCGCCGACATCGCCAGGGAGGCGGGCGTCTCGAAGGGCGCGGTCTCCTTCGCGCTCAACGGCCGTCCGGGCGTCAGCGAGGCGACCCGGGAGCGCATCCTGCGGGTCGCCGAGCGGATGAACTGGCGTCCGCACAGCGCGGCCCGCGCCCTGGGCGGGGCGCGGGCCGGCGCCGTCGGCCTCGTGCTCGCCCGGCCCGCCCGGACGATCGGCCTCGAACCCTTCTTCGGCCAGCTGCTGTCCGGGCTCCAGGCGGCGCTCTCCACCCGCGGCACGGCCCTCCAGCTGCTCGTCGTGGAGGACACGGCCGCGGAGATCGAGGTGTACCGGAGGTGGGCCTCGGAGCACCGGGTGGACGGATTCGTCCTGGTCGACCTCCAGGTGCGCGATCCGCGCGTGCCCGTCCTCGAGGAACTCGGGGTGCCGGCCGTGGTCCTCGGCGGACCCGGCAGGCACGGGCGGCTGCCCGCCGTGTGGGCCGACGACCGGGAGGCGATGACCTCGATCGTCGAGTACCTGGCGGCCCTCGGACACCGCCGCATCGCCCATCTCGCCGGTCTGCCCTCGTTCCAGCACACCCGGCGCCGGATCCGGGCGGTACGGGACGCGGCGCGCCGGCTCGGACTCGACGAGGCGGTGTCCGTGCCGACGGACTTCAGCGACGCGGAGGGCGCGGCGGCCACCCGCGCCCTGCTGGCCCGGCCGGGACGGCGACGGCCGACGGCGCTGGTGTACGACAGCGACGTGATGGCCGTGGCGGGACTCGGGGTCGCCGCCGAGATGGGCGTCGCGGTGCCGGGCGAGGTGTCGGTCGTGTCGTTCGACGACTCGGCCCTCGCCCGGATCGTCCACCCCGCGCTCACCGCGCTGTCCCGCGACACCTTCGCCCTCGGCGAGCAGGTGGCGACGGTCCTGCTCGCGGTGATCGACGACCCGGCGTCGGCAGCGCGGGACATCAGGAACCCGACACCGCGGCTCACGGTCCGCGAGAGCACGGCGGGGCCGGCGGAGGGGCGATAGACGGCCGACGGAGGGGCGACCGACTGCCGACGCCCTCTTGACCGGTCTGCTAAAGCCGTTTAGCCTCCGCACCGGACGGGGTCCGTACGGCCACCGCACGGTCGGCCCCGGCCGCGCACCCCCCGCACCATCGCGCCACCGGCACCACCAGCCCCTTCCCCCTCCGCTGGACCACCGGAGCTCCGATGAGAAGAAGATCCCTGCGCCTGCTCGCGGCCGCGGCCGCGGCCTTGTCCGCGGCCGCGCTCGGCCTGGCCGCCACACCGTCCGCCTCGGCGTCCGCGTCGGCGTCCGCGTCGCCCGCCCCGGCCTCGACGGCGTCCGACAACGTTGTCGCGCCTGCCGCTGCCGCCGGCAACCAGCCCTACGCCTCCTTCTGGTACCCCACCACCATCCTGGACTGGGACCCCGCCACCGACCCCGACGCCCGGTTCAACCGTTCGCGGGTGCCGCTCCGGCCGCGCGTCTCGGATCCCGCCCTCAAGGCGAACGCCGACGCCCGCGCCGGCGAGGGCGGGATCGTGTCGCTGGTGTCCTTCGCGCCCACGTCGAACAACCCCTCCCAGGGCTCGCTCGATCCGCGCTACTACGCCTTCGGGCACTGGCAGTACGTCGACAAGCTGGTGTTCTGGGGCGGTTCGGCCGGCGAGGGACTGATCCTCGCGCCGAACCCGACCGTCATCGACGCCGCGCACCGCAACGGTGTGAAGGTGTACGGCACGGTGTTCTTCCCGCCCACCGCGTACGGCGGCCGGATCCAGTGGGTGCACGACTTCGTCAAGAAGTCCGGCACCCGCTACCCCGTCGCCGAGAAGCTGGCCCAGGTCGCGCAGCACTACGGCTTCGACGGCTGGTTCGTCAACCAGGAGACGGCCGGCGGCGACGCCGCCCTCGCGACCGAGTTGCGCAACACGATGCGCTACGCGCGCTCGCTCGGCCCGGTCGAGTTCATGTGGTACGACGCGATGACCGAGTCCGGTTCGGTCAGCTGGCAGGACGCCCTCACCGGCGCCAACGACGCCTTCCTGCAGGAGGGTTCGCAGCGCACGAGCGACTCGATGTTCCTCGACTTCGGGTGGGGCACCTCCGCCCTGGACTCCTCCCGGACCCTCGCCCGGAGCCTCGGCCGCAGCGAGTACGAGCTCTTCGCCGGCGTGGACACGGAGGCGAACGGCTACGACACCGGCGTCCCGTGGAGCGCGGTCTTCCCGGCCGGCCGTCCGCACACCACCTCGCTCGGGCTCTACCGTCCGGAGTGGACCCACAACTCCTCGACGAGCCGCGCGGATTCGTACGCCCGTGAGGCCCGGTTCTGGGACGGCGCCAACGGCGACCCGTCGGACACCACGACCACGTCGTCCTGGAAGGGGCTCGCGACCTACGTCGCCGAGTCCTCGCCCGTCACCGCCAAGCCCTTCGTGACCTCTTTCGACGCGGGCCAGGGCGACTTCTACCACTCGGGCGGGGTGCGCGTGTCGTCGTCCGGCTGGAACAACCTCTCCCTCCAGGACGTGCCGCCGACCTACCGCTGGCTGGTGCGGTCCGACGGGACGAAGCTGAAGCCGTCGATCGACTTCACCGACGCCTACGAGGGCGGCTCCGCGCTGCGCCTGACCGGCACCCTGGACGCGGTGAACACCGTACGGCTCTACCAGTCGCGCCTCCCGGTCGCCGCCGACACCAGGCTCTCGGTCGTGCTGAAGACCCCGGCCGCCGGTCCGACGCACCTCAAGGCCGCGGTGGCGTTCACCGACTCCCCCACCACGTTCACCACGTTCGACCTCGGCTCCACCACGTCGACGGGCTGGGAGCGCAGGACGCTCGACCTGTCCGCGTACGCCGGAAGGACGATCGCGCAGATCGGTCTCCGGACCACCGGCACCACCGCCTCCTACGACATCAGGGTGGGCCAACTCGCCGTGTACGACGGGACGGTGGACGCGCCGTCCGCGCCGACGGCGCCGACCGTCCTCGGCACGACGGACACCGGCGCGGGCACCAGGTCGCTGCGACTGGCGTGGACGGCGTCGTCGGCCGGGGACGTGCACCACTACGAGGTGTACCGCCGCGACCCGGACGGCGGCCGCACCTTCCTCGGCGCGACCCCGAACGACAGCTACTTCGTGCCGAAGCTGGAGCGGGTCGGCACGGAGACGTCGACGACGCTCGACGTGGAGGCGGTGTCCACGGAGTTCGGCCGCTCACCCGCCGCGAGCACCACGGTCACGTGGTCGGCGACGACCTCCACCAATCTGGCCCTCAACCGTCCCGCGACGGCGTCGGGCCAGTGCAACGGCACGGAGACGCCGGCCAAGGCGGTCAACGGCAGCGTGGCCGGCGGCAACGGCGACAAGTGGTGCACGCTGACCACCGCCAAGTGGCTCGAGGTGGACCTCGGCGCCTCCCGCACTCTCGACCGCTTCGTGGTGAAGCACGCGGCGGCGGGCGGTGAGAGCGCGAGCTGGAACACCCGGGACTTCACCGTCCAGGTCCGCGAGAGTACGACCGCGCCGTGGACCACGGCGGTGACCGTCACCGGCAACACGGCGGCGGCCACGACCCATCCGGTCGCCGTCACCGCCCGCTACGTCCGCCTGGCGATCACCCGGCCCACGCAGACGACGGACCCGGCCGCCCGCGTCTACGAGTTCGAGGCCTGGGGCTCGTAGCCCCGCCGCTCGCGGGCCCGTTGCTCGCGGGCCCGTTGCTCGCAGCGCGCGGCGAGCGGCTCGCGGTCCGCCGTCCGCCCGCCCCCGACCGGTCCGCCCCCGCCCCCGGGGGCGGACCGCCGTCATGCCGTCCGGGAGGCCGCGGCGACCTCGACGCCGGAGCGGCGGCACGGACGCGCCGGGCCGGCCGGCGGTGAGCGCGGCACCGATCCGTACGAGGCCGGGGGCGTGGGGCGTCAGTCGGCGGGTTCGGAGATCCGCCGCAGCAGGTCGTGCAGGACCGTGCGGTCCTCGTCCGTCAGGGGCGCGAGCAGGCCGTCCGTGACGCGGCGGCTGGTCCGGTCGGTGTCCTTGAGGAAGCCGCGGCCGGCGTCGGTGAGGACGACGATGCGGCTGCGCCGGTCGCCGGGCGCGGGACGGCGTTCCACGAGTCCGAGCCGCTCCAGGTCGTCGACGAGGCCGACGATGGCGCTGGGGTCGTAGCCGAGCCGGTCGCTCAGCTCACGCTGGAGCGCGCCGTCGACGCTCGCCAGGTAGCGCAGCAGGGCGTAGTGGCGCAGCCGCAGCCCCGACTCCTGAAGTGCGGCGTTGAAGAGCTGCCCGGAGCGCAGACCGAGCCGGTAGAGGAGATAGCCGGTGTCGGAGTGCAGTCCGAGCATCCAAGGTTCGTCCCTGTCGTCCATGGCAGCAGCATGCCGCAGGAATGCTGCCGACAGCAACCATTGACGTCGACAATGATTGGTCTTAGCTTCCTTTCAGCGGACGGCGCGGGACGCCGATCGAGCGTGAGCGCTCCCGTCCCGCCGCCGACCGCCGCCTCCTCCTCCCTGGCACTTGCCATCCGCTGCCTTCCGCTTTCCGAAGGGACCCCCATGCCGCACTCCGCCACCGTCGACCTCTCCGGGAAGGTGGCCGTCGTCACCGGCTCCGGCCGCGGCCTCGGTCTCGCCTACGCCTCCGCGCTCGCCGCGGCCGGTGCCGCGGTCGTCGTCAACGACATCGACGAGGACATCGCGCGGAAGGCCGCCGACTCCCTCGTCGAGGCCGGCGGCCGGGCGGTGGCCGAGGCCGTCGCCGTCGGCACCGCCGAGGCCGCCGACCGGCTCGTCGACCGCGCCGTCTCGGCCTTCGGCCGGCTCGACGTGCTGGTCACCAACGCGGGCATCCTGCGCGACCGCGTGCTGTGGAAGATGACCGACGAGGACTTCGACGCCGTCGTCGCCACCCACCTCAAGGGCACCTTCACCTGCGCCCGTGCCGCCGCCGTCCGCATGCGCGAGCAGGGCGAGGGCGGCCGGCTGATCCTCGTCGGCTCCCCGGCCGGCCAGCGCGGCAACTTCGGCCAGACCAACTACGCCGCCGCCAAGGCCGGCATCGCCGCCATGGCCCGCACCTGGTCGATGGAGCTCGCCAAGGCCGGCATCACCGTGAACGCGATCGTGCCGGTCGCCGCCACCGCCATGACCGAGACGATCCCCGTCTTCGCCCCGTACGTCGACGCGATGCGGCGCGGCGAACCGCTGCCCGACGCCCTGCGCAAGGGCGAGGGCTTCGGCACGGCCGAGGACTGCGCCGCCCTCGTGCCCTTCCTCGCCTCCGACGCCGCCCGCGACGTCACCGGGCAGTGCGTCGGCATCGGCGGCGACCGGCTCGCGCTGTGGTCGCACCCGCAGGAGGTGGCGACCGCCTACGCCGAGGGCGGCTGGACGCCCGGGACGATTGCCGCCGCCTGGCACACCTCGGTGGGCCGCGAGCCGCAGTCCGTCGGCATCCCCGCGCCGCGCCTGCCGGAGACCCGGTGACGGGCCTCGACGTCGCCGCCCTGGAGGCGATCGACGTCCACACCCACTGCGAGGTCTCGTCCCGGGGCCACGCCTCGCTCTCCGACGAGCTCCACGCCGCCTCCGGCGCGTACTTCAAGGTCGAGGGCGAACGGAAGCCCACCCTTGAGGAGATGGCCGCCCACTACCGCGAGCGGCGGATGGCCGCGGTGGTGTTCACGGTCGACGCCGAGCACGCCACCGGCACCCCGCCGATCCCCAACGAGGAGATCGCCGAGACCGCCGCCGCCCACTCCGACGTCCTCGTCCCGTTCGCCTCGGTCGACCCGTTCCGGGGCCGGGCGGGCGTGCGGCAGGCCCGGCGCCTGGTCGAGGAGTACGGGGTGAAGGGCTTCAAGTTCCACCCCAGCATCCAGGGCTTCTTCCCCGACGACCGTCTCGCGTACGGGCTCTACGAGGTGATCGAGGAGACCGGCGCCATCGCCCTGTTCCACACCGGGCAGACCGGCATCGGCGCGGGAGTGCCGGGCGGGGGCGGGATCCGGCTCAAGTACTCCAACCCCCTGCGCGTGGACGACGTGGCCGCCGACTTCCCGCACATGAAGATCATCCTGGCGCATCCGTCCTTCCCGTGGCAGGACGAGGCCCTGGCCGTCGCCACGCACAAGCCGGGCGTGCACATCGACCTGTCGGGGTGGTCGCCGAAGTACTTCCCGCCGCAGCTCGTCCACTACGCCAACACCCTGCTCAAGGACAAGGTGCTCTTCGGCTCCGACTACCCGGTGCTCAGCCCGGACCGCTGGCTGGCCGACTTCGCGAAGCTGCAGATCAAGGACGAGGTGCGCCCGAAGATCCTCAAGGAGAACGCCGCCCGGCTGCTCGGACTGACCGATTCCCTCCTCTGAAAGGGCCCCGTGATGCGCAACGAGGGACTGGGGTCGTGGCCCGCACGCCGGGCCCGCAAGACCCCGCACCGCACCGCTCTGATCCACGGCTCCGCCACCGTCACCTACGGCGCCCTGCACGAGCGCACCACCCGGCTCGCGCACGCCCTGCGCACGGCCGGCGTCCGGCGCGGCGACCGGATCGCCTACCTGGGACCCAACCATCCGGCCTTCCTGGAGACGCTGTTCGCCGCCGGGCTGCTCGGCGCGGTGTTCGTGCCGCTCAACACCCGGCTCGCGGCGCCCGAGATCGCGTACCAGCTGGCGGATTCCGGCGCCGGCGTCCTGCTCCACTCCCCCGCCCACGCCGCCACGGCGGAGTCGGTGACGGGCGGGCACGGAAGGCCCGGGGCGCTGGGGACGACCGGAGTGCGGACCGTCGTCGAGACAGGCGGCGACGCGTACGAGGAGCTGCTCGCCGCGTCCTCCGCCGAACCGCTCGACGAGCCGGTCTCGCCGCAGGACGTGTGCGTCATCATGTACACCTCGGGCACGACCGGGCGTCCCAAGGGCGCCATGCTCACCCACGGCAACCTCGTCTGGAACGCGGTCAACGTCCTCGTCGACCACGATCTGCTCGCCGACGAGACCGCCCTGGTGTCCGCGCCGCTGTTCCACACCGGCGCGCTCAACATGCTGGCGCTGCCGGTGCTGCTCAAGGGCGGCGCCTGCGTCCTCGCGGAGTCCTTCGACCCCGGCGGCACCCTCGAACTCGTCGAACGGCACGGCGTCACCTCCATGTTCGGGGTGCCGACGATGTTCGACCGGATCGCCCGGCACCCTCGCTGGGCCACGGCCGACCTGTCCAGCCTGCGGCTGCTCAACTGCGGCGGCGCGCCCGTGCCGACCCCGCTCATCGCCGCGTACCAGGAGCGGGGTCTGACCTTCCTCCAGGGCTACGGGATGACCGAGGCCTCGCCCGGGACGCTGTTCCTGGACGCGGAGCACGGGGTGACGAAGGCCGGTTCGGCCGGGGTGCCGCACTTCTTCACCGACGTACGGGTGGTGCGGCCCGACCTCACGCCCGCGGCGGCCGGTGAGACCGGTGAGGTGCTGGTCCGCGGCCCGCACGTGATGGCCGGCTACTGGGGTCTGCCGGAGGAGACCGCCGCGGCCTTCACCGACGGCTGGTTCCGCAGCGGCGACGCGGCGCGGGTCGACGCCGACGGCTACGTCACCATCGTCGACCGGTTCACGGACATGATCATCTCGGGCGGGGAGAACATCTACCCGGCCGAGGTCGAGGACGCGCTCCTGGCCCACCCCGACGTCGCCGAGTGCGCGGTGATCGGCGTGCCGGACGAGAAGTGGGGCGAGACGGCCCGAGCGGTCGTCGTCGCCCGCGAGGGCACCGCGCCCGACCCGGCGGCCGTGCTCGCGTCCCTGACCGGACGGCTCGCCAAGTACAAGATCCCCCGGTCCCTGGTCCTGGTCGACGCCCTGCCGCGCACGGCCTCCGGAAAGCTCCTCAAGCACGCTCTGCGCGCCCGCCACGGCGCCCGCTGAACCCACCGACCGACCATCCGAAAGGAACCGTTCCCATGACCCTCACCGTCGACGGCATCGACGCCCTGAAGCAGCTCGTCGGCAGCGAGCTCGGCACCAGCGAATGGATCGACGTCACCCAGGACCGGATCGACGGCTTCGCCGACGCGACCGGCGACCACCAGTGGATCCACGTGGACGTGGAGAAGGCGAAGGCGGGCCCTTTCGGCGCGCCCATCGCCCACGGCTATCTGACGCTGTCGCTCTTCATCCCGCTGTTCACCGGGCTGCTCGACGTCCGCGGCGTCACCACGAAGGTCAACTACGGCCTCGACAAGGTCCGTTTCCCGTCCCCCGTGACGTCCGGATCCCGGCTGCGCCTGGTCGCGCGGCTCGCCGAGGTCCAGGACGTGCCGGGCGGCGTCCAGATAGCGGTCGACGGCACGATCGAGATCGAGGGCGCGACGAAGCCGGCATGCGTGCTGCGGAGCCTGTCCCGGTTCTACGCCTAGGTGTGTTGATCACGCGCGGACGCCTGGCCAGGTGGTGCTCTACGCCTCGGCCAGGAGCTCCCGCAGACCCCGCGCCAGACGCCCGTACTCCTCCGGGCGGTTGTAGATCTGGGCGCTCACCCGGATGCCGCCGCCGGTGGGCCACGGCCAGACCAGGACGCGGCAGCCGAGGCGGGCGGCGATGTGCTCGCGGAGTGCGGCGGCCTCGGGGTGGGTACGGGCGAGCCCACGGCGCAGCCTGAGCGAGCGCATGGCCAGGGACGCGTCGTACGGGAGCGGCGACAGGTCGGGCAGTTCGGCCAGCAACCCCGCTCCGTACGCGGCGAGTTCGGCGTTGTGCGCGCGGACCTTCGCGGCGCCGAGGGCGGCCAGCAGGTCGAGTCCCTCGGGCGCGGCGAGCAGCCCGGTGTAGTCGGTGGTGGCACGGTACTCCACCGCGCGCGGGAAGCCGTGCTCGTCCTCCCAGGAGGGCACCGGGGCCGGAACGCGGCCGCGGTGGTGCGGGGCGACGGCCAGGACGGCACAGCCGGCGGGCGCGTACGCCCACTTGTGCAGGTTGCCGAACCAGAAGTCCGGCTCTCCGGCGAGCGGTGCGGCCAGCATCCCGGGCGCGTGGGCGCCGTCCACCACGGTGACGACGCCGCGTTCGCGCAGTGCGCCGATCAGGGCGGGCCCGGCGATGACGCGCGCGGTGGGCGAGCTGACGGCGTCGAGCAGCGCCACCTTCGTCCGGGGCGTGACCGCCGCGAGCACGGCCGCCGCGACCGCGCCCTCGTCCGGCAGGTCCGGGTCGAGGGCGACGGTGGTGACGCGGGCCCGGCGCGCGGCGGCACCGGTGACGGTGCCGTATCCGTGGTCGGTGACCAGGACCTCGTCGACGGGGCCCAGGCCGAGGGCGTCGAGGGCGAGGTTGGCCGCCTCGGTGGCGTTGCTGACGAGGGCGATGCCCTCGGGATCGGCGCCGAGGCGGGCGGCGATCCGCCGCCGCGCCTCGGCGAGCCGGGCCGGAACGGACAGGAAGAAGGCGTCCGGGTCGGCGTCGGCCTCGGCCGCGAGGCCTTCGCGGACCCGGGAGACGGGAAGCGGTACGGCGCCGAAGGACCCGTGGTTGAGGTGCGCGACCGCCGGGTCGAGCCGGAAGAGCTCCGCGCCGCCGGGAAACGCACCGGGACCGGTGGTCCCGGACGCGGTTCCGGTTCCGGGTGCGGTTCCGATTCCGGGTGCGGTTCCGGTCCCGGTTCCGGGTGCGGTTCCGGGTGCGGTTCCGGTCCCGGATGCCGTCCCGGTCCCGGGCGCGGGTGCGGCCCCGGTCCCGGGTGTGGCCGGCCTCCCGGGTGCTGTTCCGGCCCCGGAGGCGGTTTCCGTACCGGACGTCGTCGTCCGCTGTGTCGCCATGGTCCGGCCGCCTCCTTCTCGCCCCGCCCCTCGGCACCCGGCCCGCCCGGTTGCCGCCCCCTACGCCGCCGAAGTATGCCGTGCGGCCCGGTCTCCGTCGACGGCGCCGGGGCCGGGGCCGGGGCCGGAGCCGGGGCGAGCGGGCCGGACATCTCCGTCGGACTGCCCGGGCGCGCATCGCCACCCTCCAGCTCAGCTCGTCTCCGCCCGGCTCAGCTCCGCTCAGCTCGTCTCCGCCCCGCTCAGCTCCGCCGGGGCGGGCGTGTCGGCGAGGAAGCCGCCCGACTGGTGCTGCCAGAGCTTCGCGTACGGGCCGTCGGCGAGGAGCAGTTCCTGGTGCGTGCCCTGTTCGACGACGCGGCCGCGGTCGAGGACGACCAGCCGGTCCATGCCGGCGACCGTGCTCAGGCGGTGCGCCACGACGAGGGCCGTGCGGCCCTCCATCAGCTTCCACAGCGCGTCCTGGACCAGGATCTCGCTCTCCGAGTCGAGCGCGCTGGTGGCCTCGTCGAGCAGCAGGATCGGCGCGTCGCGCAGGATCGCCCGGGCGAGCGCGACCCGCTGGCGCTGGCCGCCGGACAGTTTGACGCCCCGCTCGCCGACCATCGTGTCGAAGCCGTCCGGCAGCGCGTCGGCGAACTCCGTGACGTGCGCGGCCTCCGCCGCGCGCCGGATCTCGTCCTCGGTGGCGTCCGGCCGGGCGAAGGCGATGTTGTCCCGCAGGGTGCGGTGGAACATGGCCGGTTCCTGCGGCACGTACGCGATCAGTCCGCGCAGGTCGGACTGGCTCATCCGGCTGATGTCCTGGCCGCCGACCAGGATGCGGCCGGAGTCGACGTCGGTCATCCGCAGCAGCAGCCGGGTGAGGGTGGTCTTGCCGCCGCCGGAGCGGCCGACGAGGCCGATCTTCGTGCCGTCGGGCACGTCGAGGTCGAGACCGTCGAACAGCGGCGCGGCACCGCTTCCGGCGCCGCCGTGCGTGAAGGTCACCTGCTCGAAGCGGACGTGTCCGCTGCGGGAGCGCAGCGGCTCCGGGTGCTCCGGGTCGGTGACGACGGGCGGGGTGAGCAGCAGTTCGGTGAACTGGGCCGCCTCGGTCATCGAGCTCTCGATCCGGCGGTAGATCTGGTTGAACTCGAACATGATCCGGGTGGCGTTGGAGTAGTACGTGAAGGCCACGATGACCGCTTCGACGCCGTGCTGTCCGGCGCCGAGCAGCAGGGCGACGACCAGGCCGAGGACGTTCGTCAGTACGGACATCGGCGCGACGACGGTGTCGATGCGCAGGTTGCCGTAGTCCCAGGAGCGCAGGGTGAGCCGTCGTGACTCGGCGACGCGGGACCGGTGTTCGGCGGCCTCGCGCTCCTCGGCCGCGAAGGCCCGGACGGTGTCCATGTTCATCAGGCTGTCGGCGACGTGCCCGGACACCCGGGCGATGGCCTCCTCGCGCCGGGCGACGAGCTTCTGGCGGCGCCGGATCAGCGGGACGACGCAGAGGGCGGTGAGCGCGATCATCAGGAGCAGCCCGGCCACGAGCAGCGGCTCGTACTGCCACAGCACGACCGAGGCGAAGAGCAGCGGCACGAAGCTGCCCATGACGTTGAAGGTGAGCGTGTCGACGAACTCCTCGAAGCGGGAGGCGAAGCTCAGCACCCGCTTGGTGAGCGAGCCGGCGAAGTTGTCGTGGAAGAACGCGGCGTCCTTGGCGAAGAGTTCGTCCATGCCGACGACGTAGAGCCGCTCGATGCCGAGGGCGTCGAGGCGGTTCAGACAGTGCAGCCCGACCCGCCAGAGTGCCTCGGAGAGGAGGAGGACGGCGGCGAAGCCGAGGACGTACGGCAGCATGGCGCCGAGGCCGGTGGCGCCGCCGGGTCCGTCGGTGTCTCCGCCGGCGATGCGGCCGACGAGTTTGGCGACGATCAGGGGCGCGATGTAGGCGATGCCGATGTTGCCCAGCGCGGGGAGCAGGAGCGCGGGGACGGTCATGCGGCGGAGTCGGGCGAGTTCTCTTCCGTAGTAGCGCAGTGCGAGGAGGACCGGGCCTCGGCCCGGTGGACGTTCGGCTGATTCAGGCGAATCCATTGCAACCCTGCTTTGTCGGACCATCAGGGACAAGAGCGCAGTGTCCCGTGACGGACCCTCAGCCGTCCAAGCCTTTTCCGGCGGACCGGGGCGCGGGTGTGCGGGCGGCGGGCGTCCGCGCCGGGCCGACGCGCGGGCTGACACCCGGACGGAATTGAGTTAGGTTAGGCATACCTAAGTAGACGTCCGAGCGTCTACGGCATCCGCCGGGAGAACACGCATGCATCCGCACACCGCCCGCTCCACCCACCCGACACCCGCCGAGCGGCTCCGTTCGATCATCGCGTCCGCGCACTCCATGACCGTGATGACCGACGGCCGGTACGAGGAGGTCCACAGCCTCGACGGAACGGGCCCGATGGGCCGCGTCCACCTCCACGACCCCGGTACCGGCCACGGCGACGCGGCGCGCATCCCCATCCGGATGGAGCTCACGGACGTCTCGCCGGTCCCCGTACGCGACCGGGTGCGCGCCCGGGTGACGCTCTCGGGCCTGGTGGCGGCACCGTACGACGCCGACTCCGGGGAGAGCACCTGCGTGGAGTTCGGCCAGGCGGTGCTCCAGGACGCCCGCGGCCGGACGTACGTGACGCTGGAACAGATCCAGGCCGCGGAGGTCGACCCGCTGGCCGACTGCGAGGCCGGCATGCTCCACCACCTGGTCTCCGGTCACCCCGAGCTCGTCACCCTGCTGCTCCGGCTGGTCCCGCCGGCCGCCCGGCGCGGCCTCGTGCGGACGCTGCCGCTCGCCCTCGACCGCTACGGCCTCACCCTGCGCCTCGAGTACGCCGCCGGGCAGCGCGACGTCCGGCTGCCGTTCCCGACCCCGCTCGCCGAGGTCGACCAGGCCGGCCTCCAGATCCACGCCCTCCTCGCCGCCGCCCGCCGCTCCTCCCACACCCGCCTGCCCGCCTGAGCGGCCCCGGGCGCGCGGGCCCGCCGGGCGGCGTCCCCGTGCGGGCCGGCGCGGGGCCGCGCATGCTCGAAGCATGTCCGAGGTCACGACCACCGACCTGTACGAGGTCACGATGGCGCTCTCGTACCTGCGCGAGGACATGCGGGCCCCGGCCACGTTCAGCCTCTTCGTGCGCGAGCTGCCGCCAGGACGCGGCTACCTCGTCGCCGCCGGGCTCGAGCCGGCCCTCGACCTGCTGGCCCGGTTCCGCCTGGGCCGCGCCGACCTGCAGGAGTTCGCCGACGTGCTGCGGCGGCCCGTCGAGGACCTCGAACCGCTGCGCGGCCTCTCCTTCGACGGAGAGGTCCGGGCGGTTCCCGAGGGACGCCTCGTGTTCGCCGGGGAGCCGCTCCTGGAGGTCACCGCGCCGCTGCCGCAGGCCCAGCTCGTCGAGACGTACCTGCTGTCGCTGGTCTGCCACCAGACCGCGGTGGCCTCCAAGGCCGCCCGATGCGTCCTGGCGAGCGGCGGACGGCCGGTCGTCGACTTCTCCCTGCGCCGGTCGCACGGACCCGAGGCGGGCACGCGGACGGCGCGCGTGGGCGCGCTCGTCGGCTTCGCCGGGACCAGCAACGTCGCCGCGGCCCGCCGCTACGGCATCCCGGCCGCCGGCACCATGGCCCACTCGTACGTCGAGGCCTTCCCCTCCGAGGAAGCCGCGTTCCGGGCCTTCGCCCGGACCCACCCCGGCCCGGTGACCTTCCTGGTGGACACGTACGACACCGAGCGCGGCGTGGCCACGGCGGCGCGGGTCCTGAAGGACCTCGGACTCGGCCCCGGCTGCGGGATCCGCCTCGACAGCGGTGACCTGGGCGCGCTGGCCCGGCGGGCCCGCGCCCTGCTCGACGCGGCGGGGCTCGCGGAGGTACGGATCATCGCGAGCGGCGGCCTGGACGAGTACGCCGTCGACCGGCTGGTGCGGGAGGGGGCGCCGATCGACGCGTACGCCGTGGGGACGAAGGTCGGCACGGCCGCGGACGCCCCGTACCTGGACGCCGCCTACAAGCTGGTCGAGTACGACGGCCGGCCGGTCATGAAGCTGTCGGCCGCGAAGGTGACCGCGCCGGGCCCCAAGCAGGTCTTCCGCGGCCCCGGGCTGCGCGACGTCATCGGCCTCGCCAACGAGGAGCCGCCCCCGGGTACGGAACCGCTGCTCAGGACGGTGATGCGCGGCGGGCTGCGGACGGAACCGCCGGACACCCCGGCGGCCGCCCGCGCCCGCTTCGAGGCCGACGCCGCCGCGCTCCCCGAGGAGGCCCGGCGGGTGACGGACCCGGTGGCGCCGGTGCCGTCGGCGTCGACCAGGCTGACGGTCCTGACGACGGTCGTGCGCCACCGGATCGAGGGACGCACCGGCGCCGGCGGGCGGAGGGACGACGGTGGGGCGGACGGGACACGGGCGGGCCTGGACTGAGACCCGGTTCCGGGCGATCGCGGGGGCGGCGGTGAGGAATGGCTCCCGGCGGCGGCCCCAGGCGGGCCTTCTGCGGCGGCGCCGAGGCGCGCTCTTGCGGCGGGTTCGCGCCGCCGCGCGGCGGCAGGCGGGTTCCCCGGCCGGTGGCCACGGATACCGCGGCCCGGCGGCCGCGCGGCGTTTCAGGCGCGGCCGGGGCGGCCGAGGCGGTAGCGGGAGGTGAGACGGCGGCGGCGTTCGCGGCTTGCCCGGGTGTGCCGGTCGAGTTCCTCCATCAGGCGTCGGCCGCGGTGCTCGGGGTCGAGTTCGTCCAGGACGCGGTCGATCTCGGCGAGCATCGCTCCGTACAGCTGCCAGTGGCCCGGCTCGCGCAGCGCGGAGGCGAGGAGGAGGCGGGCGGCGCGGTCGCGGCAGGTGCGGGCGGCGCGGAGCTCGCCCGCGAGCCGGGTCTCGGCCGGTTCGGCGGCCTCGCTGCCGGAGGCGGTGACGAGGACGGCGTAGCTGACGAAGGCGTCGGCGGTGTGCTGTGCCGTCTCCTGCACGGCGAGGGCGGTCGGTCCGGGCAGCAGCTCCTGGCCGGACCGCTGCTTCGCCAGGTCGGTGAGGGTGCGGGTGAGGACCCGCAGCACGACGGCGCAGATCTCCAGCGTGTCGAGGCCGGTGCGCAGCACGATGCGGTGCAGCAGGCCCTCCTTGACGCGCGGATTGAGCCGCAGGCTGTCCTCGGCGGTGCGCAGCGCGGCGTCCACCTCGGCCACGTCGTTGTCGAGCCGCCGTGCCTCGTGCAGCCGGGCCGCGGCGCGCCCGACGTGGGGTGCGCCGCCGAACTCCTCGGCCGCCTCCAGCAGGAGCCTGCGCATCCTCCGGGCCAGGTCCTCGATGGAGTCGCCCGCGGTCTCCACCCACACGGGCGGGGCGAGGACCAGGTTGAACAGCATGCCGACGACGGCACCGATCAGCGTCTCCAGGACCCGGTCCCAGGCGGTGTCGGCGACCTGGGTGACGCCGAGCACCAGCATCGCGCTGATGGCGACCTCCGGGATGAACTCCTCGACCCGCACCAGCCGCCCCACGAGGAGGGACGCCAGGATGACGAGCGCGAGGCTCCACCAGGAGAGTCCGACGAGCACGCTGAACGCGATGGCGATGAGCACGCCCACGACGACGGAGTTCACCCGGCGCAGGCTCGTGGTGAGCGTGGAGTACAGCGTGACCTGGACGACCAGCAGCGCCGTCAGCGGCGCGGTGAGCGGCGCCGGCTCGCTGCTGAGCTGGAGCGCCACGACGTACGACAGCGTCGCCGCCGCCGTCGACCGCACCGTCTGCACGGTGAACGGGTCGCGCCGCAGCCGTTCCAGCCGGTTCCTGGCCGCTTCCCGCCGGGCGCCCCACCTGCTGCGTCGCGTCACGTGTTCCTCGCCTCGCTCCCGGTCACCGGCCACCGGCCCGCCCGGACCTGCCGTCCGGCTCGACCGTGCCACCCCGGCCGCGCCGGGGCACGCCCGGCACGCCGTGCGCGCGGTCGCCCGAGACCGTGCCTTCGCGGATCCGGGGCTGACCTTCGCGGCCCGTGGCCGTAGCGTGGAAGGGTCGGATTCCCGCACACCGGGGTGATCAAGCAAGGCGGTCTGGCTCCATGACCCGTTCCCGTCGTACCCGTACGGGCGTCGCCGCGGCCCTCGCGGCTGCGGTTCTCGGCGCGGGGGCGGGCGCGCTGACGGGCTGCACGCCGACGGACCTCGCGGGGCCGGGTTCCGGGCCGGGGTCGTCCGTCACACCGCCCGCGACGGCGCCGGCGGCTCCGCCCGTGGCCGTGACGCCCGTGGTGCCTCCCTCGCCGCCGGGGCCGGTGAGCCCCGCGACCGCCCCGGCGGCGTCGACTCCGCCGGCCTCCGTGGCGCGCCCGGCGCCGCCCGCACCCCCGGCTCCCTCGGAGACCGCGGTGCGGCCGCCCGTCGCCGAGCTGGACATACCGTCGATAGGGGTCGACGACCTGCGGGTCGTCCCGTACGAGGGCACGACCGACGACCGCCCCGGCACCCGGATACAGGACCGCGGCATCGCGGCCAGCCCGTACGGGAAGCGGGGCGGGGTGGGTCCGGGAGACGTCGGGAACTACCTGGTGACGGCGCACCGCCTGTCCGCGGGGGGACCGCTGCGCGAGCTGCCCGACGTCGACGTGGGCGACAAGGTGCTCGTGACGGCCGAGGGCCGGGTCTACGAGTACCGCATCACCGACACCCGCTCGACCTCCTTCCGCTCGGCCCGCTCCCTGGCCGAGCAGCGTGCCCCGGTGCCGGGTTCTCCCGGCGAGCGCCCCACCCAGGCCATGATCACGCTCTCCACCTGCGCGACGCCGGAGGACGACGCCGCAGGCAACACCTGGCGCGACGCCCAGGGCAATCCCGAGCACCGGATCGACAAGGTCGGCGTCCTGGTCTCGGTCCGGCCGGGCCCGTAGCGCGCCTGCGGTCCGGGCGCGTGCGGCGCGCGCCGCCGGGACCCTCGCGCGGGTGCGGCGGGCGCATCAATCCCGGTGGACGGGGCAACCGCGGTGGAGAACCCGCTTCCGAGAGGAGTCTCGTGATGGCCATGCGCAAGGGCTCGGTCCAGAAGGGCAAGGGCAAGATCAAGGAAACCGCCGGCAAGGCGACGGGCAACGAGCGGATGGAGATGGAGGGCAAGGCCGAGAAGATGGAGGGCAAGGCCCGCGAGGGCGCGGAGTCGGCGCGTGACACCGCCCGGAAGGCCCGGGACGCGATGAAGCGCCGTACGTCCTAGCCGCCGCCCTCGGCGTGATGCCACCCCAGGCCGTGTCCTCCGGGACGCGGCCTGGGGCCGTCCGGCGGTCGGGCCCGGACCGCCCCCGGGCCGTCTCCACCGGATCCGGGCCGGGTCCGCGATCCGGAGGAATCGGCTAACGGTACGTCGCGAGCTCGCCCTTGCGGCGGACGTCGAGCGTCACGCAGTGGAAGCCGCCGCCGAGCGTCCTGGAGTGGGTCAGCTGCGCCGGGATCACTTCCACGGCGTGCCGCTCGAGCTCCTTGATCAGACCGGTCTGGCGCTTGTCCACGATCGCCTTGCCGGGCGCGACCACCAGGAAGTTCATCCCGATCCACACGGAGGACTTCGGGTGGTCTCCGACGAAGCCGGTGTCCACGAGTTCCGGGCAGACGATCCGGTCCCAGCCCCGCAGGAACTCGGGCATGTTGTCGTCGTTGACGCGGGACGGGTTCACCAGGACCAGGCCGGGCCGCAGCGGAACGATCGTCGAGTCGATGTGGGTGGAGGTGTACAGGCCCTCGCAGGCGTGCACCGTGTACGTGTCGCCGAGCGCCGCCTGCAGCCAGCGCGCGCCCATCTTGTTGCCGCTGTCGGAGACCTGGTAGAGTAGGTCGGTGCCGAACCTGAGGACGTTCGCCGCGTCGAAGACCGGCTCCAGGTCCCGCAGCCGCTCTCCGGGCGGTGCGGTCGGCTCGTACAGGTCGTCGGTCAGCCGGGGCTTGGGCGCCGACAGCCAGCGGGCGCCGCTCTCCAGGTACTCGATGAAGAGGTCCTTGTAGGCGAAGCCTTCGAGGAAGCGGGAGCGCAGCACCATCGGTGACTCGATGAGCGAGGTGCCGACCGTGAGGAAGCCGTCCCGGGGGCAGTAGTCGTAGAAGCCGTCGGTGCTCCAGTCGGGGGTCGAGACGGTCGACTTGTGGTCCCGGCCGCCGGGCCGGCGCACCTTCACGCCGAGGCCGGTGAGGATGTCCACCAGCTCGTCGAGCTCGGCCTCGGTCCGCTCGACGACATGGCCCGGATAGGGGCCGGAGGGGATCCGCTGCGGGTCGTCCGCCTTCTCCGGGTACTCGACGGCGACCAGGCTCCGGTCCGGGACCGGCACCCGTGCGCCTGCCATGGTCCCGACCACGATCTCTTCGAGCGGATCCCATTCGGTGTGCACGTCGACGAGGCTCATCGGGGGGTCTTTCCTCTCTTCGGAGGTCAGGGCGAGCCGACTCAAACACGCTGCGGTCGAGGCGGTCAACATGCCAAGGTCATATTGGTCAAGTGTGGCGCTGTGCAGGGAAGTTGACCTTGTGGAGACCTGTGGGTGACGGCCGGAAGGGGCTGCTTGACACTCGATCAAGGCGTGGATTAGAACCTCATGGGCCCGCTCCACAACTCCAGAGAACCGCAGCTGCCCATGGCTCCATGGGCACGATCCGTCGCAGGAACAGAGCCGTCCGATCCGACTCAGCTTTGGCGCGTTCACGACCCACGTCCGTGTCGCCCCGTCCCCGGTGTGGACACCGGAGCGGCCGCCCGCGCAGGCTGGAGACGAACCAGCCTCGCGGTCCGTACCAGGAGGCGACGAGGTGCACGACAACGCTGTCCGACACCGCCTGAGATCCAGGCACAGGGCAGCCGACAGACTTCCACCTACACCCCCACCAAGGCGGAAAAGTGACCATTCGTGTACTCATCTGCGACGAACTGCCGGTCATCGGCGACGGCTTACGCACCCTGCTCGACGCCGTGCCCGACCTCGACGTGATCGGCACGACCGACAACGGCATGGAGGCCATCGTCCTGGTGCGCACCAAACGCCCGGACGTGATAGTCACGGATCTCAGCCTGCGGACCATCGACGGACTGGAGATGATCCGCAGGCTCGGCAAGGAGGAGACGCGGCCGAACATCGTCGTGTTCACCCGGTCCGACACCGACAAGACGGTCAGCGACGTGCTGCACGCCGGCGCGAGCTGCCTGCTCGGCAAGGACGCCAGCCCGCAGGAACTGGTCACCGCGATCCGGGCGGCGGCGGCCGGCCGGACGATGCTCGCACCGGACATCGCGCACCGCCTGGTCACGTGGTTCCGCGAGCAGCCGGACACCCCGGAGTCGGCGCCGCACCCGGAGGTCACCGAACTGACCCCGAGGGAGCGGGAGGTGACCCAGATGGTGGCACGGGGCATGTCGACCGAGGAGGTGGCCCGTGAGCTCACCATCGGCGTCGCCACCGTACGCACCCACCTCTACCGGGTGCGCACCAAGCTCGGCGTCCGCGACCGCGCCCAACTCGTGTCGCTCGCCTATCAGTCCGGCCTGATGTAGGTCGATGCACCCGGTCCCCGGCCGGGTCGCCCCCCCGGCGCCGGAAGAAGCGCCCTAGGACCGCTCGGGCCGGCCCGCCGCCACGGTGGTGCGCCCCGCGTCGTTCTCCCCGGCGGCGCGCCGGGCCAGGTCGAGGCGGGCGGCGCCGGCCAGTCGCCACAGTGCGGCGGGCTCGCCGTACCGGTTCGACTCGGCCGCGGCCAGCCGGAAGTGGCGGTGCAGGCCGAGCTCCGACGTCATCGCCCGTACGCCGCAGCTCTGCATGCACAGCCGTACGACGTCGCGCGCGGTCTCGGCGGCCGTCGCGAGCGCCACGACGGGCGCCGTACCGACGGCTCCGGCACCGAGGGCCTCGGCACCGGTGCCTTCGTCGGTCCGGTCCCCCGCGGTGTCGACCAGCCAGGCACCGCGGTACACCGCCGCCCTCGTCGCCCGCAGCGCCACCGTGGCGCGCGCCAGCGGGAAGGCCACCGCCGGCAGGTCGCGCAGCCGGGTGTCGAACTGCCGGCGGGTGCCGGCGTGGCGCACCGCGATCCGGTGGGCGCCGTCGGCGATGCCGAGGAGATAGGCGGCCTGTCGGAGCCGGGCCCGCGCGAGCGGTCCGGCCGGTGCCTCGGCCGGACCGCCGACGACGTCCGCCGTGCCGACCGGGGTGGCGTCGAGGCGGACGACGGGCGGCCAGCACGTGCCGTCGACGCGGACGCCGGGCGCGCCGGCCGGTACGGCGACGAGCACGGGGCCGGCGTCGGTCCGGGTGGCGACGAGCAGGGGCCGTCCGGCGTCCGGGGCGTCGACGGTGGCCGTGCCGCTCAGCTCCCAGCCGCCGTCGCGCGGGCTCGCGGTGATCCCGGTGCCGGCCGGCAGCGCTTCGAGTCCGGCCAGTGCCGCGCCCGCCGGGCCGCCGGTGTCGGCGGCGAGCGCGTCGGCCCGGTACGGGTTGCCGCGGGCCGCGCGGCCGAGTTCCTCGCTGACGAGCACGCCGGCCGTCAGCCCGAGGCCGAGGCCGCCGGCCGCGGCGGGCCGTTCGAAGGCGGTCGCTTCCAGCCGGTCGAGCACCGCCCGCGCGGGCCCGGAAGGTCCGTCGGTCACCGGCGCGCCCTGCACCTCGGGCCGCGGGGGGACGGCGGCGAGCGCCCCGCGCAGGGCCTTGCGCAGCTGCACGAGCAGCGGATCGGGGGTGAGGTCCATGTCAGCGCTTCTCCTGTCCGATGGAGTCGAACGCGGCGGCGATGATCTGCAGCATCACCTCGGAGGTTCCCGCCGACAGGGTGAGCCCGGGGGCCTCGCGGAGGGCGGAGTCCAGGATCGCGGCGGCCCTGGTGCGGTCGGCCCGCTGCCGGGGGCTCGGGATGTCGGCGGCCCACGCGGCGACGCTCTGGGCGAGTTCGCTGCTGTGGTACTTGGCGACGGCGGCGGCGACCTCGTCGACGCGGTCGTCGGCGATCCCGGTGATCACCTCCCAGGCGAGGGCGTGGTCGGCGAGGAGCGCGCCGTCCCAGCGGCCGATCCGTTCCAGGTGGGCCTCGTGCGGATCGCCGGGGGCCTGGTCGACCAGGGCTTCGAGGGCGGCGTCCAGCCAGTGCTCGGCCTTGAGGTGGTAGTCGAGGCCGGTGCGTTCGATGGCCAGGGCCTGGTTGAGCAGCGGCCATCCCTGGTCGCGTGCGCCGATGAGGTCGTCGCCGGACACCGCGACGGCGTCGAGCTCGACGTGGTGGAACTGTTCGTCGTTGACGCTGGGGATGACGTGCACGGTGACGCCGGGGGCGTTCATGTCGACCAGGAACAGGCTGATGCCCTGGTACTTGCCGGTTCCCGGGGTCGTACGGGCGGCGCACAGGCCGAGGTCGACGAAGCGGGTCTTCAGGCTGAACACCTTGGTGCCGGTGATGCGGTAGCCGTCTCCGTCGGGTTCGGCCACGGTCCGCAGGGCACCGAGGTCGGAGCCGGCGTCGGGTTCGGTGTACAGGACGGAGCCGAAGCGCTCGCCGCTCGCCAGGGCGGGCAGGTGCCGACGCTTCTGCTCGGCGCTGCCGGCCATGAGGAGGAACTGGCCGATGATCTGGATGGTGTTGACGTGCAGGGTGTCCGGCACGTCGGCGCGCACCAGCTCCTCGGCGACGATCGCGGCGTCGGTGAGCGGCCGGCCCGATCCCCCGTACTCGGCCGGCCAGTGCACGGCCAGCAGTCCGAGCTTGCCGAGCAGGCGGTACAGCGGCCGCTGGTCCGGCTCGACGCCGTCCACGGGGGTGGCGTCCGCGATCGCGGCGCGCACCTCGGCGGTGCGCAGTGCCGTGCGCACGTCCGCCCGGAACCGTTGTTGTTCCTCGGTGAATCCGAAGCGCATGGGCGTCTCCTCAGCTGGCGAGTGTGCGTTCGATCGCGGCGGCGATCCGGCCGAGCGCCGGTTCCGTGAACAGCGTGTAGTGGTCGCCGGGCAGTTCGGCGGCCCGGAAGGGGCCGGTGCAGGCGCTGCGCCACTCGGCCTCGACGGCGGCGTGGTTCGAGGCGGTGAGCAGCGTGACGGGTCCGCCGTACGGGGTGGGCGGGCGGTACTCCTGCTGTGCCAGGGCGCAGGCCCGGAAGGTGGCGTAGCGGGCGGCCAGCTCCGCGTCGTCGAGTTCGGGTGCGACGCCGAGCGAGGTCAGGATCTCCCTGAGGTCGGCCCGGCCGGCCGCCGGGTCGTCGAGCACCGCGCGTACGGCCGGTCCGTCCTGGCCGGCCAGCCGGGCGACGTCGTGCACGAACCGCTGCCGTACCGTCCGTTCGTCGAGCGGGACGAGGTCCTCGTCGTAGGAGGCGTCGAGGAGGACCACCGGTGGCCGCGCCCCGGTGTCCCGTTCCAGCTGACGGGCGACCTCGAAGGCGAGGACGCCGCCGTAGGACCAGCCGGCCAGGCAGAACGCGTCGGGCGGGCCCGGGGTGGCGAGCGCCCGGGCGATCCGGGCGGCGGTCGCCGTCACGCCTTCCTCGGGTGGCAGGGCGGCGTCGCGCGGGTCGGCGGCGAAGCCGGCCACGCCGATGCCCTCGCCGAGGGCCCTGACCAGCGGTACGTAGCAGAAGAGTTCGCCGCCGGAGGGGTGCAGCAGGACGACCCGCGCCGGGGCGGGCGGGCGCATCAGCGCCGGGGCCCGGTCGCCGGTCGCCGCGGCGCCGCTGTGCCGGTCCCGCCGCTCGGCCGGGCCGGCCAGGTGGTCGAGCGGATCGTCGTCCGTGGTGCGGCGGGCGGCCCGGACGGCGTCGACGGTGGCGGCGAGGTGGGCGACGGTGGGCGAGGTGAAGAAGTCGCCGAGCGCGATCTCCACGCCGAACCTGCGGGTGATGGCGGACATCAGCTGGGCGGCCTGGAGGCTGTTGCCGCCGGCCAGGAAGAAGTCGTCGTGGACGCCGAGCCGGGCGTTGCGCAGCAGCGGGCCGAGGACGTCGTGCAGCAGGACCCGCTCGGTGGCGGTGCGGGGTGCGTCGCCCGCGCCGTCGCCGCCCGCCTTCGGGTCGGGCGCGGGGAGCCTGCGCCAGTCGACCTTGCCGCTGCTGGTGAGCGGGAGTTCGTCGAGGACGACGAAGTACGAGGGGATCATGTACGAGGGCAGGACGGTGCCGAGCTGTTCGCGTACCGAGGGCAGCCGTTCCTCGGTGATGCCCGTCAGGTAGGCGACGAGGTGCTTGTCGCCGGTGTCGTCGGTCCAGGGCCGCGCGGTGACCTGTCCGATGCCGTCGACGCCGGCCAGCGCCGACTCGACCTCGCCGAGTTCGATCCGCAGGCCGCGGATCTTGACCTGCTGGTCGATCCGGCCGAGGAAGACGAGGCGGCCGTCGGGCAGCCGTTTGACCAGGTCTCCGGTGCGGTAGAGGCGTCCGCCCGGCGCGGTGCCGAACGGGTCGGCGACGAACTTCTCCGCGGTCAGCTCGTCCCGGTCGAGGTAGCCGCGGGCCAGTCCGGCGCCGCCGATGACGAGTTCGCCGGGCACGCCGACCGGTACGGGGCGCAGGTCGCGGTCCAGGACGTGCGCGACGTGGTTGGTCATGGGCAGGCCGATCGGCGGTGAGGTGTCCCAGGTGCCCGGGCACTCCTCGACGATCATGGTGACCGTGCACTCGGTCGGGCCGTAGCCGTTGAACAGCCGCCGGCCCGGGTTCCACCGGTTCACCAGCTCGCCGCTGAAGGCCTCGCCGCCGACGAAGGCGATCCGCAGGTCGGTGAACTTCTCCGGGGCGAGCAGCGGCATGACCGTCGGCGGCAGGTCGATGACGGTGATGCCGGCGCGTTCCATCAGCGACTGGAGCCGGTCGATGGAGAGCCGTTCGCCGTCGGTGGCCAGGACGAGCCGTGCGCCGGTGAGCAGCGCGGAGAAGGTCTCGAACACGGAGACGTCGAAGGTGACGGAGGCGAAGCCGAGCACGCGGTCGGCCGGTGTGAGGTCGAACAGCTCCTGGGCGGAGTCGATGAAGTTGACCACGCCGCGGTGTTCGAGGAGGACGCCCTTGGGCCGTCCGGTGCTGCCGGAGGTGTAGATGACGTACGCGAGGTCGCCGGGTTCCGCCGCGAGCGGCGGGTTCGTGGCGGGCAGCGCCGCGAGTTCGGCGCGGACCTCGTCCAGGATCACGACGGGCGCGGTGACGGCGCCGACGGTGGCGGCGACCTCGGCGTGGGCGATCACGGTGTGCAGGCCCGAGTCGGCGGCGATCTCCGCGACGCGTGCGGGCGGGTGGGCCGGGTCGAGCGGGACGTAGGCCGCGCCGGTCTTGAGGACGGCGAGCACGGCCGTGGTCAGGTCGGCGTTCCTGCGCAGGCACAGGCCGATCCGTGCGCCGGGCGCGGCGCCGCGTTCGCGCAGCAGGGCGGCGAGCCGGTTGGCGCGGGCGTTGAGTTCGGCGTAGCTCGTGGTGACGTCCTCGACGACGAGGGCCACGGCGTCGGGGGCCTCCTGGACGCGGGCCTCGAACTGCTCGACGACGGTCGTCTCGCGGACGGGGCGCACGGGTCCGCTGCCGACGCGGGCGAGGAACTCCTTGTCCTCGGCGCTGAGCACGTCGGCCGCGGACAGCGGGGCGTCGGGGGCGGTGGTGAGGGTGCGCAGCAGTCCCTCGTAGTGCCGGGCGAAGCGGGCGACGCTGTCGTCGTCGAAGAGGTGGGCGTTGTACGCGATGTGCAGGACGGCGTCGGTGCCGGGCCGGGCCGGCTCGGCGAGGGTCCAGCTCATGTCGTGGCGGGAGGTGTCGGCGGGGACGTCCTCCCGGGTGGTGGCCAGGCCGGGCAGCGCCGGCGGCGCGCCGGCGTCCCCGCGTGCGAACACGACGGGGAAGAGCGGTGCGCGCGCGAGGTCGCGGGCCGGGTCGACGGCGTCGACGAGCTCGGGGAACGGCAGTCCGCCGTGGTCGTGCGCCGCCGCGATCACGCGGCCGACCCGCCGGACCAGTTCGCGGAAGGTCGGGTCGCCGGTGAGGTCGCCGCGCAGCACGGTCGTGTCGGCGAACCGGCCGATCACGCGCGACACGGCCGCGTGCCGGCGGTTGGCGTCGGGCGCTCCGACGACCAGGTCCTCCAGGCCCGAGTAGCGGTGCAGCAGGACGAGGAAGGCGGCGAGGTGGACGTCGTACGGTGTCGCCGCCTCCTCGCGGGCGAGGTTCCTGGCCCGTTCCAGGGCCTCGTGGCCGATCGTGAAGCCGCGGGCGCCACCGGCGTAGGTCGGCGTGTCGCCGCGCGGCCGGTCGGTGGGGAGCTCCAGGACCTCGGCGCCGGCGAGCGTGTCGCGCCAGTGGCCGGCCAGCCGGTCGCGCTCGGCGCCGTCGAGACGGTCGTTCTGCCACACGGCGTGGTCCGGGTACTGCACCGGCAGGACGGGCAGCCGGGGGGTGTCGCCGTCCTTCGACGCCCGGTAGGCCTCGGCGAGCTCGCCGGCCAGGAGGTCGAGCGACCGCTCGTCGCACACCAGGCGGTGCGCGGCGAACAGGAACAGGTGGTCGTCGGGCGCGACGCGGACGAGCAGCGCGCGCCACAGCGGCGCCCGGCCGGTGTCGAAGGGGGTCGCGGTCCGTTCCGCCACGAGCGCCCGGGCGGCGGCGAGCCGCTGTCCGTGGTCGTCGCCGGGGGCTTCGACGAGCGGCAGCTGGACGCGGACCTCGGGGGCGACGACCTGCACGGGACCGCCCTCGCGCGTCACGACGGCGGTGCGCAGCGCCTCGTGCCGGGCCACGACCGCGGCCAGCGCCGTGCGCAGGGCGCCGGGGTCGAGGTCGCCGCGCAGCCGCAGGCACAGCGGCAGCGCCGTGGCGGGGCCGTCGGCCGCCGGACGGCCGGGGTCCCCCAGGGTCCGCTGCGCGGACGACAGCGGTGCGGGTCCGGTGTTCCCGCGCGGTGTCGGGCCCTGTGCCGCCGCGTCCTCCACCGTCGCCCTCAGCAGGGCGAGGAAGCGCGCGCGGCGCTCCTCGGGCAGCGCGGCGAGACGCCGGCTCAGTCCGGTCAACGGAGGCTCCCTTCGGACAGCGGCGCGCCGGTGACCTGCTCGTCCGTACGGACGGGGAGGTCCGACAGCTCCGAGATGGCGTGGGACAGGACGTCGATGCCGCGCAGGAAGTCGGACAGCACGATGTGCTCGGTGTCGGCGTGGTCGAGCCTGCTGTCGCCCGGGCCGTAGGTGGCCATGGGGATGTCCCAGACCTCGGCGAGGGTGTTCATGTCGGAGGTGGCCGTCTTGACCACCAGCCGGGGCTGGGCGTGCACCTTGCGGATGCCGGAGACGAGTGCGCGGACGGCCGGGTTGGAGCGGTCGGCGCGGCAGGCCTCCACCGCGTTCAGCACCTCCAGCCGGCCCGCGGGCAGCCGTTCGCGCAGGCCGGTCACGAGGCCTTCGGTGTCGAACCCGGGCGGGGTGCGGACGCTGAGGTCCACGGTCGCCGAGGTGAGGTCGGCGTTGACCTGGACGAGCGTCGCGCCGGGCTTGGCGAAGGCGTCGTGGCCGGCGTCGGGCCCGAGCAGGTCGAGCAGCGCGTTCCAGGACTCCACGGCCAGTTCGGACGCCTTGGGTTCCGGGTTGCTCGGGTGGGTGGCGGGACAGGTGACGGTGTAGCGCAGGTCGAGCTTGCCCTTGTAGCCGATCACGACGCTCGACCAGCCGCTGGGCTCGCCGACGATGAGCGCGTCGGGCCGGTCGTGGGTGGCGCGGATCGCCATCGCGCCGCGGGACTTGGGGGTCTCCTCCTCGACGACGCCGATGACGACGATCCGGCCGG
This sequence comes from Streptomyces roseicoloratus, assembly GCF_004117935.1. GTDB lineage: Bacteria > Actinomycetota > Actinomycetes > Streptomycetales > Streptomycetaceae > Streptomyces > Streptomyces roseicoloratus. Next base: position 112,376 of record NZ_SDOY01000140.1, read on the forward strand.
GGAAGTCGGCCGCGCTGGCCGCGGCGCAGATCATCGCGGCCAGCGGTCCCTTGGCGTCGACGGCGCCCCGGCCGTACAGCCGGCCGTCCTCGGAGCGGACCGGGACCTGGCCGGGGACGGTGTCGAGGTGGCCGAGCAGCATCAGGGTCGGTCCGTCGCCGCGTTCGATGACGCCGATGACGTTGCCGACGGTGTCGATGTGGGCCCGGAAGCCCAGGTCCGCCATGGCCTCGGCCAGGTGGTCCGCCAGAGCGCGCTCCTGGTAGGACGAGGAGGGAATCTCCAGCATGCCGCGCAGCAGCCCGACGGCCCAGGTCTCGGTGACGTGGCCGGACGACGTGAATGCCCAGTTCATCGTTGCGCTCGCTTCCCGAGGTGTTCGACGATGCGGTCCGCGACGTCGACGCGGTCGCCGAGGGCGGACTGGAAACCGGAGAACTCGACCCGGTGGTTGACCTCGAGGACGAGCAGCCTGCCGTCGCGGTCCTCGATCAGGTCGACGCCGGCGATGTCGGCGCCGACGGCGGCGGCGGCCTCGACCGCCAGCCCGGTGAGCTCCGGTGTCGTCTCGCACGGCAGGGTCCTGCCGCCGAGCGCCACGTTGGTACGGGTCGACTCGCCGGTCCGGTAGACGGCTCCGAGGAGTTCGCCGCCGACGACGACGGCCCTGATGTCCCGGCCGGGCTTGTCGACGAGCTCCTGCACGTACACGAGGTGCGACTGCGGGCTCGGCAGCGCGCCGACGTATTCGAGCACGCCCTCCGCGGCGGCGCGGTCGTGCAGGGGGACGATCAGCCGGCCCCAGGAGCCGACCAGCGGCTTGATCAGTGCCGGGTAGCCGAGGGAGTCGAGGGCCGCCAGCGCGGCCTGCGGGGTGAGGGCGAGCGTGGTGCGCGGGATCGGCAGGCCGGCCGTCCGGAGGGCCAGCGTGGTGCGCCACTTGTCGCCGCAGACCTCGGTCGCGTCGGCGCTGTTGACCACCTCGGCGCCGGCCGCGGTGAGGCAGCGGGCGGCGTACGCCGCGCGGGCCTGGCCGATCTCCCGGTTCAGGACGAGGCTCCAGGGCAGGGCGCGCCGCCCGGCCGGGAACCACTGCGCGCGCGTGTCGACGTGGTCGAAGGCGACGCCGCGCCGGTCGAACGCGTCGAACAGCCGTTTCTCGTCCGCGCCGACCCTGCTGGCGAGTACGGCGATCCCGCCGCCGCCGGGGTGCTCTGCTGTCGCTGACACGTGACCTCCGTAGTAGGACCACTGGTGGACCGGACGGCACGACCGGTCTGCCGCGTCGCACGGACGTTACGGGCGCGCGGGCACCGCGCGCGTCCGCGACAAGTTCAACGGCGGGGACGCGTCGCGTTTACTTCGCGCTCCTCCGGCTGCTCATTTCGCTTACCCGGACCGGGCGTCCCCCGTGTCACGCTGGTCGGGATTCCGGTCGGCGGCCGCGGAGTTCACCGTGCGCTTTCCTTCCGGTTTCGGTTTCACACCCGGGCGGGGCCAGAGCGAAGGGGAAACCGTGGACCACGAATCCCAGGGGATACCGGTACTCGCGCTGTGGAGCGCGCCGCGATCCCGTTCCACCGCTTTCGCGCGGATGATGGCGGAGCGGGGAGACCGGGTCGTCGTGCACGAACCGTTCTCCCAGGTGGTCGACTTCGGCGAGGTGAAAGTCGGCGAACGGGTCGCGCGCAGCGAGCGGGACGTGCTCGCGGAACTGCGCGGACTCGCGGCCCGGCAGCCGGTGTTCTTCAAGGACACGACGGACTTCGCCTATCCGGCGCTGCTCGCCGACGAGGCCTTCCTGGCGGCGGCGACGCACACGTTCATCATCCGCCACCCGGCGGAGGCCATCGCCTCGCACCACAAGCTCAACCCGGACCTGGGCCGCGACGAGATCGGCTTCGCCCGGCTGCACGGGATCTTCGCCGCCGTGCGGGCCGCCACCGGCGTCACGCCGGTGGTGGTGGACTCGGACGACCTGCTCGACCGGCCGGCCGAGACCGTGCGGGCGTACTGCGACGCGGTGGGCATCCCCTTCGTGCCGGAGGCGCTGAACTGGCAGCCGGGCATGCGCGCGGAGTGGGAGGCGACCAGCCGCTGGCACGAGTCGACCAGCAGGACCGCCGGCTTCACCCGCGGCTCCGGCCGCGGTGCCGAGGCGGTCGAGGCGGACCCGGTGCTGCGGGCGCACCGCGATTACCACATGCCGTTCTACGAGGAGCTGCGCGCCGTCGCGCTCCGCCCGTGAAACGTCCCGCCGGTACGGGCCCGCCGGGATTGCCCGGCGCGCGATCCGGAACGCCGATTCCCGGCATTCGAGGTCGGCACGGTGGAGACAAGAACGCGGATCAGCGGACCTGTTCGGGAAACCCGGACGGCATTCCAGTGAGGGGGATCAGGTGACGGACACGCCGGTTTCTTCCGCCATGACCCGGCTGTGCGATCCGGTCGACATTTCCGGCCATCGCAACAACACCGCGGTCTCGGCGGCGACGGACACCAAGGCGGGCCGTTTCAACGTCTGGGGGAACTCTTTCGCCGCCGAGTACCTGCCCGCGGGCGGCAGTCTCGTGCACGTCGCCGGCGTCCCCTTCCGGTTCCCTCCGGTCTGCGACGGTCCCGACAACGTGCGGTGCGAGGGCCAGTTCCTGGAGGTGCCGGAGGGCCGCTACGACTGGGTGCACGTCCTCGCGGCCTCGGAGCGGCGCTGCGAGGACACCGTCGGGATGCACTTCGCCGACGGCGCGGTCGACGCGGAACCGCTGCGGGTCTCCGACTTCTGGGCGGCGCCCGCCTGGTTCGGCGAGGTCAGGGCCTTCGAGAGCCTCGTCATGCACTACCCCCACCATGTGCAGCGGAACGTCTCCGCGCTGATGTGGGCGCAGCGGGTGCCGGTCACCCGGCGGGCCGGTCTGACCGGCGTCCGGCTGCCCCGCAACATCGCGGTGCACGTCTTCGCGGTCACCCTGCAGCGGACGGAGGCCGGGGCGTGACGAGCGACGTGACGGCGAGGACGTACATGATCACCGGGCCGGAGCCCGAGCTGTGGTACCGCGACCCGGTCAGCTGTCTGCAGTCCACGTTCGGCGCGGTCGTGGCCCGGGCGGGTGCCGACCCGCTGGCCGTGCTCGGCGCGGGCTGGCGGTTCCTGCACCTGCCGGGCGACGTCAGGTCCGAGGAGTTCTACTACCCGTGCCCGCCCGACGCCGCCGGCGAGACCGACCTCGGCGCCGCGCTGGCACCGCACCACGAGCTGCACGCGCGCTGGTGGCAGCCCGCCGACGAGGACGACGTGTGGCGCGAGGTGCGGGAGAGCCTCGCCGGGGACCGGCCGGTGATCGCCGCGGTGGACAACTTCCACCTGCCGTTCCGGCCCGCGTACAGCGACGTGCACGCGGCCCACCTGGTGGTCGTCTACGGCCTGGACGAGGTCCGCGGCGTCGTGTACGTCTCCGACGCGATGCCGCCCGCCTTCCGCGGTGCCGTACCGGTCGAGGCGTTCCTGCGCAGCTGGGGTTCGGCGAACCCGACCGACCACCAGGACGCGTTCTTCAGCGACTCGCGGATCGGCCGGCGCTGCCTCGACGTGCGGCTCGACGCCGTACCGCCGCCGCTGACCCCCGAGGCGCTGGGCGGTTTCCTCCGCACCGACGTCGAACTCTTCACCACCGAGGGCCCCGCCCGTACCGGTCTCGCGGGACTCGACGCGTTCGCCCGGGAACTCACCGGCCGCTGCCACGCCGGCGACGTCGACGCGCTGCGCGAGCTGTACGCGTTCGGCTGGGGCATGCAGGCGCAGGCCGCCCTCCACGGCGAACTGCTGCGCCGCTGCGGCCACTTCTGGGGCGACCCGGAGCTGGCCGGCGCCGGACGCGCGGTCGAGGCCGTCGCCCACGCGTGGACCGGGCTGCGGATCACCGGCGCCCACGGCCTCGACGACCCCCGCGCGTCCGCGGCCGACATCGCGCACCACGCCACCGTGCTGCGTACCCGGTACGCCACCGCCGTCGACGCCGTCGGCGCGGCGGCGACCCGCCTGTGACCGCGCCCCGTCCGACCACCGTGACCATGTCGAGAGGACAGTGATGAGCAAGCTGGCAGCGTTCGGCGGTACCGCGGCCGTGCCGAGGGACCGGCGCCACGTGGACTGGCCGCTGGTCGAGGACGAGGACCGCAAGGCCGTCCTCGACGCGCTCGACGGCGCCAGGCTGGTGTCGAACTCGGACGGTGCGAACCCGGTCTCCACCCTGGAGGAGCGCTGGGCGCGGCGGTTCGGCCACGAGCACTGCGTCGCGGTGTCCACCGGCACCGCCGCGCTCTCCCTCGCGCTGGCCGCGCTGGGGGTCGGGCCGGGCGACGAGGTGATCGTGCCGGCGATGAGCTTCATCGCGACCGGGCTCGCGCCGGTGCACCAGATGGCCGTCCCGGTGTTCGCCGACGTCGACCCGGTCACGTTCAACATCGACCCGGACGACGTCGAGCGCCGCATCACCGACCGGACCAGGGCGATCATCCCGGTGCACCTGCACGGGGCGCCCGCCGACATGGACCGGATCACCGACGTCGCCCGCCGGCACGGTTTGGCCGTGGTCGAGGACGCGGCGCAGGCGCCCGGCGCGACGCACCGCGGGCGGCCGGTCGGCTCGATCGGCGAGGCGGGCGCGTTCAGCCTCCAGGCCACGAAGAACATCCCCACCTGCGGCGAGGGCGGGCTCCTGGTGACCGGTGACGCCGGTCTGGCCGAAGCCGTGCGCAAGGGCAGGCAGTTCGGCGAGGTGATCGAGGCCGGCCGGGACCGCGACTACATCTCGTACGGCCTCGGCTGGAACCACAAGATGAACGCCCTGCAGGCCGCGTTCACCGACGCCCAGCTCGCCCGGTTCGACGCCTACGAGGACATGCGGCAGCGCAACGTCGCCGAGTTCCTCGGCCGGCTCGCGCAGCTGCCCGGTCTGCGGGTGCCGACCGCGCTGCCGGACACCACCCACGCCTGGCACATCCTGCGGTTCCGCTTCGACCCGGCCGCGTTCGGTCTCGACGGCGTACGGCCGGAGGCGCTGCGCTCGGCACTGCGGCGGCTGCTGCGCGCCGAGGGCGTGCCGATGTCGCAGTACCAGCTCATGCCGCTGCCGGACCAGAAGGTGTTCGTCGACCGGGTCGGCTTCGGCTCGGGCTATCCGTGGGCCGTGACCGACGCGCCGGCACCGGTGAAGGGCGAGGGCTACCCGGTGGCCCGCGCGGTCATCGCCGACTCGCTGACCCTGCAGAAGCGTCATCTCCACCCGGGTTCGGGCGAGTTGCTGCGCCTGTACGCGGACGCGTTCGAGAAGGTGTGGGCCCACCGTGACATGGTGGCGACCCTGGCGGGGGCCCGGTCATGAGCGCCGCCCAGGCTCCGGCGCTCGACTCCCTGGAGACCGTCGCCGGACGGATCCGCTCGCACGTCGTCGACATGTGCGCGGGGCCGGAGGGCGGTCACCTCGGCGGCGCCTTCTCGGCGACCGAGGTGCTCACCGCGCTGTACTTCTCGGTGATGAACGTGGACCCGGAGCGGCCGGACGACCCCGACCGCGACCGCTTCCTGCTCAGCAAGGGCCACGCGGCCGTCGCCCTGTACGCGACGCTGGCCGAGCGGGGCTTCCTGCCGGCCGCGGAACTCGCGACGTACGGGCGGCCGGGCAGCCGGCTGATGGGCCATCCGGTGCGCGCCGTGCCCGGCGTGGAGCTGCCGACCGGCTCGCTGGGCCACGGTCTCGCGCTGGCCTGCGGTTTCGCGCTCGCCCACCGGTACGCGGGCCGGGACGCGCGCAGCTTCGTGCTGCTCGGCGACGGCGAGCTGCAGGAGGGTTCGGTGTGGGAGGCGGCGATCGCCGCCGCGTCGCTGGGCCTGGACCGGCTGGTCGCCGTGGTGGACCGCAACGGGCTGCAACTGACCGGCTCCACCGAGCGGATCGCCCCGATGGAACCGCTGGCCGACCGCTGGCGGGCGTTCGGCTGGTCGGTGCGCGAGGCGGACGGCCACGACGCGGACGGCCTGGCGGAGCACCTGTCCGCCGCCCCGTGGGAGCCGGGCCGACCGAGCGTGCTCATCGCCCGCACGGTGAAGGGCCACGGGCTCCCGTTCCTCGCCGGACGGGCGGCCGGCCACTACGTGACGCTGTCGCCGCGCAACCACGCGCGGGCGACGGCCGCGCTCCGGACGACCGGGGAGGCCGCACGATGAGCCGCGCGACCCGGGAGGCCTACCGGGACTCCCTCCTGTCGCTGCTCGACCGGAACCCCGCCCTGATGTGCCTGGACAGCGACACGGGTCTGTTCAGCGCGGACCACGCGGCGGCGGCCGGCGAGCAGTACCTCAACCTCGGCATCGCCGAGCACAACCTGATGGGAATCGCCGCCGGGATGGCGGCGTGCGGGCGGATGCCGTTCGTCAACACGATGGCGGCGTTCGCCACGTCCCGCGCCCTGGAACCCATCAAGATCGACATCGCCTACAACCGGCTGCCCGTGCGGATCATGGCCACCCACGGCGGTCTCGCCGCGGGCCATCTCGGCCCGACCCACCAGGCGCTCGAAGACCTCGCCGTGATGCGGACCCTGCCGGGCATGACCGTGGTCGTGCCCGCCGACGCCGCCGCCACGGAGGCGTTCGTCGAGCAGAGCCTGGACCTGCCGGGGCCGCTCTACGTCCGGCTGGGCCGCAAGCCGTCGCCCGCGCTGCCGGAGACCGCTCCTCCCCCGGTCATCGGCAGGGCGCAGACGCTGCGCCGGGGCGACGACGTGGTGCTCGCGTGCTGCGGTCCGTACCCGGTGCTCGCCTGCCTCGAAGCGGCGGACACCCTCGCCGGACTCGGCGTCGAGGCCACAGTCCTGAACCTGCACACGCTGCGGCCGTTCGACACGGCGGCGCTCGTGGCGGCGGCGGGGCCGGCCAGGCTGGTCGTGACGCTGGAGGAGCACTGGCGTGGCGGCGGCCTCGGCGGCGCGGTGGCCGAGGCGCTGGCGGAGGAGGCGCCCACGCGCGTGCTGCGGCTGGGCGTGCCCGACCGGTTCGTGGACGAGGTCGGCAACCAGGAGCACCTCGTCGCGCACTACGGCCTCACGGCGGAACGGCTCGTCAGGACGGTCCGCACCGCGCTCGACACGAGGGCCGTCGGCCCGACGGCCCTCGCCGGAACCGCCCCCTGAGGCACCACCGACCACCGACCCACCCCCCACCACCGGTTCGCCCCACCACCACCGGTTCACCCCCCACACAGCGTCACCTCCCTCCCCCACACGGCACCACCGCGACACCACCGAGAAAGCACCACCGATAGGCACCACCGATACGGCACCACCGAGAAGCATCACCGACCCGGAAGGACACCACCGATGACGACGGCAACGACCCAGGCCTGCCCCGAGTGCGAGGACGAGGTGCAGCTGAGCCCGTCCGTGCGGCTCAACGAGATCGTGGAGTGCGCCGGCTGCCGCAGCGAGCTGGAGATCGTGGCGCTGAGCCCGGCCGTGCTCGCCCTCGCGCCCGAGGTCGAAGAGGACTGGGGCGAGTGATCCGCGTCGCGGTCGTCGGCGCGGCCGGCTACATCGGCGGGGAGCTGCTGCGCCTCCTCATCGGCCATCCCGAGGTCGAGGTGGCGCACGCGGTGTCCTCCCGGTTCCCCGGCAAGCGCGTCGACGGCGTCCACCCGAACCTGCGGTCCGCCACCGACCTGCTGTTCTCCACGGCCGACGAGGTGGAGGAGTGCGACGTGGTCTTCCTCGCCACGCCGCACCGCGCCGCCATGACCCAGATGGAACGCTGGACGGGACAGGCCAAGCAGGTCTTCGACCTCACCGGGGACTTCCGGCTCGACGACCCCGAGGTCTTCCGCCGCTACTACGGCACCGAGCACGCCGCGCCGCACCTCCTGGGCGACTTCGTGCCCGGCATCCCGGAGCTGTACCGGGACCGGCTGCGCACGGCCGACCTGGTCAGCGTGCCCGGCTGCATGGCGGTGGCGGGCGTGCTCGCCCTCCACCCGCTCGCCGTGGAGAGCCTGATCGAGCCGCGGGCCCAGTTCGACGCGCGCACCGGCTCCAGCGGTTCCGGCGCCACCGCGGGCGAGGCCAACCTCCATGCCGAACGCAGCGGCGCCATGCGGGTGTTCGCGCCCACCGGGCACCGGCACGAGGCGGAGATCTCCCGGCACCTGGGCATCTCGGCCGCGATGACGGCGACCGGGGTCGAGGCGGTGCGCGGCGTGCAGACCGTCTGCCACGCCACGCTGCGCCCCGGCGTGGGCAAGTCGGAGGTGCGCAGGGCGTTCCGCGAGCACTACCGGGACGAGCCGTTCGTCCGGGTCGTGGCCCACCAGCGCGGCACGTTCCGCTATCCGGAGCCGAAGATCCTGCTCGGGTCGAACTTCTGCGACGTCGGCTTCGCCGTCGACGAGGAGGCCGGCCGGCTGGTGACCATCGCGGCGCTGGACAACCTGATGAAGGGCGGCGCGGGCAACGCGGTCCAGTGCCTGAACATCCGCATGGGCTGGCCGGAGAACCTCGGCCTGTCCTTCCCCGGCCTGCATCCCGCCTGAGCACGCTGACTGGAGACACCGTGACCACCAGACCGCTGACCGTCGTCAAGTGCGGCGGCAACCCGGCCGTCGACGCCGCGGGCGTCTGCGCCGACGTCGCCGGGCTCGTCCGGGCCGGGGAATCCGTCCTCCTGGTGCACGGCGGCTCGGCGGAGATCGCCCGGCTGGCCGGGAGGCTCGGCGTGCCGCAGCGCCGGCTGGTCGCCCCGGACAACGTGTCCACCAGGTACACCGACCCGGCGACCCTCGAAGTGGTCGTCCTCGCCCTGGCCGGTGCGGTCAAGCCGAAGATGGTCGCCGAGCTGACCCGGCTCGGCGTCCCCTCGGTCGGCCTCACCGGCCTCGACGGCGGCATGCTGCGCGCCCGCCGCAAGGCCGCCGTCCGGTCCGTCGTGGACGGCAGGACGACACTGGTCCGGGACAACCTCAGCGGCCGGCTGAGCGAGGTCCGCACCGAACTGCCGCGCACCCTGCTGCGGTCCGGTTTCGTGCCGGTGGTGTCGCCCCCGGCGACGGACGAGCACGGACAACCGGTGAACGTCGACGCCGACCGGGTCGCGGCGGGCCTGGCGGCGGCACTCGGCGCCGACCGCCTGGTGCTGCTGACCGGCGCACCGGGCGTGCTCGCCGACCCCGACGACCCCACCAGCCTGCTCGACCGCTTCGAGGTGCCGCCGAGCGGGGCGCCCGGCCGGTTCGCCGGCGGGGGCATGGCGCTCAAACTCGTCGCCGCGCGCGAGGCCCTGGCCGGCGGCGTCGGGTCGGTGCGCATCGCGGACGGGCGGGTGCCGGACCCGGTCAGCCGGGCCCTGGCCGGATCCGGCACGACGGTAACCATGACGAGCGCGGAACCGGCCGGCGCCGGACCGCGCGAGAGGGAGCACCGAACATGAGCCAACCGAACGGCGAACCGGCCGTGTGGCAGGGCGGGACGGTCTGGCTGACCGGACTGCCCAGCGCGGGCAAGACCACGCTCGCCCTGGGCCTGGCCGAACGGCTGCGCGCCGAAGGGCACCGCGTCCAGGTGCTCGACGGCGACGAGGTCCGGGCGGCGCTGTCCGCGGAACTGGGCTTCTCCAAGGAGGACCGGGACACCAACGTGCGGCGCATCGGCTATGTCGCCGGGCTGCTCGCCGCGCACGGCGTCACCGTCCTGGTGCCCGTCATCGCCCCGTACGCGGTGTCCCGCGCGGCGGTGCGGGAACGGCACGCGGCGCAGGGCGTCCCGTACGTCGAGGTGCACGTGGCGACGCCGGTGGAGCGGTGCGCCGACCGCGACGTGAAGGGTCTCTACGCCCGGCAGGCGGCCGGCGGACTCCGGGGCCTCACCGGTGTGGACGACCCCTACGAGGCGCCGGTCGACCCCGATCTCCGCCTGGACACCGAGGACCGTACGGTCGAGCAGTCCGTCCTGCGGCTGCGCGCGCTGCTCGCCGCGCGGGGACTGTCGTGACCGCCGTGGCGCGGGCCGCGCGCGACGACGCGCCCGGACGCGTGAGCCCACAGCCGGCCCCGGTGGTACCCGGGCTGTCCCACCTGGAGCTGCTGGAGACCGAGGCGGCGCACATCTTCCGCGAGGTGGCCGGCGAGTTCGACCGAGCGACGCTGCTGTTCTCCGGCGGCAAGGACTCGATCGTCATGCTGCACGTGGCGCTCAAGGCCTTCGCTCCGGCGCCGCTGCCGTTCTCGCTGCTGCACGTGGACACCGGGCACAACTTCCCCGAGGTGATCGACTACCGGGACCGGATCGTCGAGAAGCACGGCCTCCGTCTCGACGTGGCGTCCGTGCAGGCGTACGTCGACGACGGCCGGCTCCGCGAGCGCCCCGACGGCACCCGCAACCCCCTCCAGACCGTGCCGCTGCTCGACGCCATCCGTGACGGCCGCTACGGCGCCGTGTTCGGCGGCGGGCGGCGCGACGAGGAGAAGGCGCGGGCCAAGGAACGGGTGTTCAGCCTGCGCGACGAGTTCGGCGCCTGGGATCCGCGCCGGCAGCGGCCGGAGCTGTGGCAGCTGTACAACGGCCGTCACGAGCCGGGCGAACACGTGCGCGTGTTCCCGCTGTCCAACTGGACCGAACTGGACGTGTGGCAGTACATCGAGCACGAGGGCATCGAGCTGCCGGAGATCTACTTCGCGCACCGGCGCGAGGTGTTCCGGCGCGACGGCATGTGGCTGACGGCCGGCGACTGGGGCGGCCCGCGGGACGACGAGCCGGTGACCGAGCGGCTGATCCGCTACCGCACGGTCGGCGACATGTCCTGCACCGGAGCGGTCGACTCCTCGGCCTCGACCGTGGCCGCCGTGATCGCCGAGATCGCGGCGAGCCGCGTGACCGAGCGCGGCGCGAGCCGGGCCGACGACCGGCTGTCCGAGGCCGCCATGGAGGACCGCAAGCGAGAAGGGTACTTCTAGACATGTCAACGGACGTTGCGGAGGCGGAGGTCCGGTCCGGCGCGTCCCGGCCGCTCTCGGGCGGCCTGCTGCGCCTGGCCACCTGCGGGTCGGTCGACGACGGCAAGTCCACGCTGGTCGGACGGCTCCTGTACGACACCAAGTCGGTGCTCGCCGACCAGATGGAGGCCATCGAGGAGGCGTCCCGGCGGCGCGGGCAGGACGGCCCCGACCTGGCGCTGCTCACCGACGGCCTGCGGTCCGAGCGCGAGCAGGGCATCACGATCGACGTGGCCTACCGCTACTTCGCGACGCCCCGGCGGCGGTTCATCCTCGCGGACACCCCCGGTCACGTGCAGTACACCCGCAACATGGTGACCGGTGCCTCCACCGCCGACCTCGCCGTGATCCTGGTCGACGCGCGCAACGGCATCGTGGACCAGACGATGCGGCACTGCGCCGTCACGGCCCTGCTGCGCGTCCCGCACGTCGTCCTCGCGGTGAACAAGATGGACGCCGTCGGCTACGAGGAGTCCGTCTTCACCGCCATCGCGGACGAGTTCACCGCCCGGGCCCGTGCGCTCGGCATCGACGGCGTCGTCGCCATCCCGATGTCGGCGCTGGCCGGGGACAACGTGGTCACGCCGTCGGCCGCGATGGACTGGTACGACGGCGAGACGCTGCTGTCCCACCTGGAGAACGTGCGGGTCGGCGCGGAACCGGCGCGGATGCCGCTGCGGCTGCCCGTGCAGTACGTGATCCGGCAGCCCTCCGGCGACCGGCAGGCGGTGGAGCGCTGGGCGGCCGGACAGCTGGCCTCCGGGCGGCTCGCGGTCGGCGACCGCGTCGTCGTGCAGCCGGCCGGCACGGCCAGCACGGTCGTCGAGCTCAGTGTGCTCGGCAGGAGTGCCGACGCCGCCTGGGCGCCGCAGTCGGTCGCGGTCCGCCTCGCCGACGACCTCGACGTCGCCAGGGGTGCCCTGCTCACGGCCGGCTCCGCCCCCGATCCGGTACGGCGGCTCACCGCCACCGTCTGCCACCTCGACCCGCGCCCGCTGCGTCCTCGGCAGCGCGTGCTGCTCAAGCACACCACCAGGACCGTGCCGGCCGTGGTCGAGGAGATCGCGTACCGCACGGACGTCGCCGTCGCCGGCCGGCTGCCGTGCGAGGACGGCCTGTCCGCCAATGACATCGGCGGCGTGCGGATCCTCACCGCCGAGCCGCTCGTCCTCGACGACTACGCCGACAACCGGCGCACCGGATCGTTCCTGCTGATCGACCCGCAGGACGGGGCGACGCTCAGCGCCGGCATGGTCGACGCGAGGCCGGAGCGGCCGTCCCGCTCGTGACCCACCCGCGCGGGTGGCCCGCCGGGCCGGCCGGGCCACCCCGTCAGTGCCACCGCACCCGTGATCAACCGCCGAAAGGTGAACCACGCCATGAGTACGAACGCGGACGCCACTTCCCCTCAGGAGCACGTCGCCCACGCCGAACGCTGGGGCGCGCACAACTACCACCCGCTGCCCGTGGTGCTCAGCCACGGGGAGGGCGCCTGGGTGACCGGGCTCGACGGCCGGCGCTACCTGGACTTCGTCGCCGGGTACTCCGCGCTCAACTTCGGCCACCGGCACCCCGAGATCGTCGCCGCGGCCAAGGTGCAGCTCGACCGGCTGACGCTGACCGGCCGGTCGTTCCACAACGACCAGTTCGGCCTGTTCTGCCGTGAACTGACCGAGCTGACCGGCACCGAGATGGTGCTGCCCGCCAACACCGGTGCCGAGGCGGTCGAGTCGGCCGTGAAGGTGGCCAGGAAGTGGGCGTACCAGGTGAAGGGCGTGCCGGACGGCACCGCCGAGATCGTGGTCGCGGGGGCGAACTTCCACGGCCGGACCACGACGATGGTCTCGCTCTCCACGGACGCGGCCGCCCGCAAGGAGTTCGGCCCGTTCACGCCCGGTTTCCGGGTCGTGCCGTACGGGGACGTCGACGCGTTGCGCGCGGCGGTCGGCGAGCACACGGCGGCGGTCCTCCTGGAGCCCGTCCAGGGCGAGGCGGGCGTGGTCGTCCCGCCGAAGGGCTACTTCGCCGAGGTGCGTCAGCTGTGCGACGACACCGCCACGCTGTTCGTCGCCGACGAGGTGCAGTGCGGTCTGGCCCGTACCGGCGCGACGCTGGCGCTCGACCACGAGGGCGTCCGCGCGGACCTGTACGCCCTGGGCAAGTCGCTGGGCGGCGGTCTCCTTCCGGTGTCCGCGGTCATCGGCCGGGCCGATGTCCTCGGCGTGCTGAAGCCGGGCGAGCACGGCTCGACCTTCGGCGGCAACCCGCTGGCGGCGGCGGTCGGCCGAGCGGTGGTGAGGCTGCTGGCGACCGGCGAGTTCCAGGAGCGGTCCCGGGAGCTGGGCGCGCATCTGCACGCGCGGCTGGGCGAGCTGGACAGCGTCGCCGAGGTAAACGGCCGCGGGCTGTGGGCCGGCGTGGAGATCGCGGAGGGCCGTCCGATGGGCCGGCCGGTGTCCGAGGCGCTCCTCGAGCGCGGTCTGCTGGTGAAGGAGAACAGGTCGCACCTGCGGATCGCGCCGCCGCTGGTGATCACCCGGGAGGAGATCGACCGCGGCGTCGACGCCATCGCGGAGGTGCTGGGCTGAGCCGTCGGGGAGCCGCCGGGCGCCGTCACGGGCACAAGGGACTGACGAACCGTCAGCAGGCTTGTGCCGTACGGCGGTCGCCCGGATCGGCGGGGCTCACCGTGGTAGCGTTGCGTCCGGTGATCCTTTACCACGAGGACCAGCATTCCCTCTGACCACCTGGCAGGGACGACCCGTCGGCCCGACCGCCGTCGGGGAGAGCCCGCGCCGCACGTCCCACCGTCTCGATCGCACGTGGACGGACACGAGGCCGCTGATCCTCCGTGCGGCGCACCGCGCGGAGGTGCCGAACTGATCCTTCCAGCGCCGTGACGCCATTCCCGACTCCCGGCGATCCCGCGGGTCGGCACGCGAGAGAAGGAGCCGCATTGTCCATCGATGTCGAACCCACCGGACGGCCCCGCGTCCTGGTCGTCGGCGGCAAGCTCAAGCTGGTGCGCAAGGCCCGCGAGCTCGGCCTCGACGTGGTCCACGCCCAGTACCCGGACGCGTACGACAGCGGCCACTGGCCGCACGTGGACCAGGCGCTGCTGCTCGACTACGGCGACATGGACCGCTTCCTGCCGCTGGCCCGGGCGTTACACGAGGTCTACCCGTTCCAGTCGGCGGTCGCCCTGTTCGAGCTGGGGCTGCTGCCGGCGGCCAGGATCAACGAGGCGCTCGGCCTGAACGGCGAGTCCGTCGAGACCGTGGAACTGCTCCTGGACAAGTGGCGGATGCGGCAGCGGCTCGCGGAGAAGGGCATCAGCCCGATGGCCTCCGCGGTCGGCCGGTCCGCCCAGGACGTACGGGACTTCGTCAAGGAGCACGGCCTCCCGATCATCGTGAAGCCGGTCCGGGAGTCGGGCAGCGTGGGCGTGTTCCGCGTGGACGACGAGGCCGGCGTGGAGGCCGTCGCCGCGCGCTACCGGTCGCTGGACGACGAGGAGTGGGCCGTCGGCGACCTGTTCAGCAACGACTCCTTCGACGAGTTCCTGATGGAGGAGTACCTGGACGGCCCCGAGATCAGCGTCGAGACGCTGAGCTTCGACGGCCGGCACGTGGTCTGCGCCGTCACCGACAAGGCCGCGTTCGGCGGCGGTTCCGGATTCGTCGAGCTCGGGCTCTCGCAGCCCAGCCGTCACCCCGAGGAGACGCTGGACGAGGTCCGGCGGCTGGTGGCGGACTTCCTCGACGCGATGGGGCTGCGCAACGGCCCGAGTCACACCGAGATCCGGCTGACATCGCGCGGCCCGCGGATCATCGAGTCGCACAACCGCATCGGCGGGTACGGCGTCAACGAGATGGTCGAGGCGGCGTACGGCGTCGACATGGAGCGCTACACCCTGGGCGTCAGGTTCGGCCTGGTGGAGCCGCTGACGGCCTCGCCGGAGCCGCTGGGCGGCGTGGCCCTGCAGGCCCTGACGCCGGAGCCGGGCCGGGTCGTGGAGGTCGGCGGCGTCGACGCCGTCCGCGCGGACCCGGCGTTCGTCGACCTCCACGTGAAGGTGAAGCCCGGCGACGTGGTGAACCCGCTGACCTGGAACGAGGACATCGGCGGCTACGTCATCGCGCGCGGCGCCGACGCCACCGACGCGATCGCCCACAGCAAGCGTCTCGCGGCGGCGATCCACGTGCGCACCGAGCCCGTCGCGTGAGCACCGCACCTCCGGACGAGCCCTCCGTCGCGGAACCACGGTTCCGCGACGCGTTGCGCACCCTGCCGGCCCGGGTGTGGATCGTCAGTCTCGGCATCCTGGTCAACCAGGTCGGCAACTTCCTGCCCGTGTTCATCGTGCTGTACCTGACCGCGCGGGGCTACTCCGCCGGGGCCGCCGGTCTCGTCCTGGGCGTGTCCGGTCTGGGCAAGGTGCTCGGCAACGCCGTCGGCGGCACCCTCGCCGACCGGATCGGGCGGCGCTGGACCATCGTGCTCTCCGCGGTGACCACCGCCGTCCTCACGGCGGTGGTGCCGTACCTGGCGGCGCTGCCGGTGATCATCGTCGTGGTCGGGCTCATCGGCGTGACCTCGCAGATCTACCGGCCGGCCGCGGCCGCGGTGCTGATCGACGCGGTGTCGAGCAACCAGGAACGGCTCGCGGCCTTCGGGGGGTTCCGCTTCGCGATGAACGTCGGCTCGGCGCTGGGCGGTGTCATCGGTGGTGTCCTCGCCGCCACCTCGTACGTCGAGCTGTTCCTCGGCAACGCCGTCGCGTGCCTGCTGTTCGGCGTGGTGATGGCGCTGCTGCTGCGCGACGGGCCCCGGTCCGCCGGGGAGCGGGAGGACGCGGAGACGAAGGCGGACCGGGCGGCCGGCTACCGGCAGGCGCTCGCCGACCGCGCCCTGGTGCGGTTCCTGGTGATGATCCTGGTGGCCGAGTTCGTCTACATCCAGTCGAGCGTCGCGCTGCCGCTGCACGTCGACGCCGTGGGTCTGAGCGAGCGCGACTTCGGTCTCCTCATCGGGCTCAACGGCCTGCTGGTGCTGGCGCTCGAACTCCCCATCACCGGCTGGGTGTCCCGCTACCGGCTGGAGTACGTCCTGGCCTTCGGCAACCTGGTCATCGGCGTCGGGCTCGCGCTGACCGGGTTCATGGACAGCATGCTGATGCTGGCCGGAACGGTGGTGCTGTGGTCGCTCGGCGAGATGATCTCGACCTCCGTCTCGCAGGCCTACCTGGGCAGCATGGCCCCGCCGCACCTGGTCGGCCGCTACCAGGGGCTGTACGGCGTCGCGTACACCATCGGCACGGGCGCGGGGCCGCTGATCGGCGGCGCCCTGTACGCGTTCAGCCCGTGGGGGCTGTGGACGCTGGTGGGTCTGGCCGGGCTGCTGGCCGCCCAGCTGTGCCTGCCGCGCCGCGGCGCGGCCCCGGCGGCGCCCGCGGTGAAGGAAGCGGATTCCTGATGTTCCGGAACGGATGGACAGGAGAGAACTCGTGAACGACTTCGCAGGACTCGTCGCGGTCGTGACCGGCGGCGCGTCGGGGATCGGCCTGGCCACGGCGAAGCTGCTGACCGGCAGGGGCGCCACGGTCGTCGCGCTCGACCTCAAGCCGGACGGGCTGCCGGACGGCATACCGGGCCTGGCCGTCGACGTCACCGACGACGCCCAGGTGAAGGCGGCCGTGGACGAGGTGGTCGAACGCTTCGGCAGGCTGGACGTGGTGGTGAACAACGCCGGGATCAGCGCGGTGGGCGACGTCACCGTGAACAGCGACGAGGAGTGGCTGCGCGTCCTCGACGTCAACGTGGTCGGCATGGTGCGGGTCGCCCGGCACGCGGTGCCGCACCTGCGGCGTTCGCCGTCCGCGGCGATCGTCAACACCTGTTCCATCGTGGCCTGGGCCGGGGTGGAACAGCGGGTGCTGTACTCGGCCAGCAAGGGCGCGGTGCACGCGCTGACGCTGGCGATGGCCGCGGACCACGTCCGCGAGGGCATCCGGGTCAACTGTGTCGCTCCCGGCACGGCGGACACGCCGTGGGTGGACCGGCTGATCGACCGCATGCCCGACCCGGACGCGGCCCGGGCGGCGCTCAACGAGTTCCAGCCGATGGGCCGGGTGGTGACGGCCGACGAGGTCGCGAACGCCATCGCGTACCTGGCCAGCCCGCTGTCCGGGTCCACGGTGGGCACGGTGCTGTCCGTGGACAGCGGCATGCACGGACTGCGGCTGCGCCCGCCGACCGACAAGGGCGGCAAGTACTGAACGAACGACGCGGCGGGTTCCCCGGTGACCACCACCGGGGAACCCGCCGCGCTCGTCGACCGGCCGCGCTCGTCGACCGGCCGCGCTCGGCGCGGCCCTGGGCCGTCTCTTCCGGATGCCGGCCGGGTCCGGAACGGACGCCCTATCCGCCGACCGCGGCCTCCCGTACGGACCCGGCCCCGAGGACGGCGAGCAGGCGGGTGACCTCCTGGGCCACCGCCGCGCGCCCGGCGCCCAGGTAGCCGCGCGGGTCGACCGCCGTGCGGTCCGCGGCGAGGGCGGCGCGGGCCGCCGTGGTGAACACCCGGTTCAGGTGGGTGGCGATGTTGACCTTGGTCATGCCGTGCTCGACGGCGGTGGTGAGGTCGCGGTCGGCGACGCCCGAGGAGCCGTGCAGCACCAGCGGCACCGGGACGCCGGCCCGCAGGGCCGCGATGAGGCCGAAGTCCAGGGCGGCGTCGCGGGTGAGCATGGCGTGCGAGGTGCCCACCGCCACGGCGAGGGCGTCCACGCCGGTGGCGGCGACGAAGGCCGCCGCCTCGGCCGGGTCGGTGCGGGCGCCGGGCGCGTGCACCCCGTCCTTGCCGCCGACCTCGCCCAGCTCGGCCTCCACCCAGACCCCGGCGTCGTGGCAGCGGGCCCGTACGGCGGCGGTGGCGCGGACGTTCTCCTCGTACGGCAGGGTCGAGGCGTCGTACATGACGGACGTGAAGCCCAGCGCCACGGCCTCGGCGACGAGTTCGGGCGAGGTGGCGTGGTCGAGGTGGACGGCCACCGGGACCGCGGCGGCGCGGGCGACGGCCAGGGCCGCCGTGCCGACGGGGGCGAGGGCGCCGTGGTAGCGGACGGCGTTCTGGCTGATCTGGAGGATCACGGGGGCGCCGGCCGCCTCCGCTCCGGCGACGATCGCCTCGGCGTGTTCGAGCTGGATGACGTTGAAGGCGCCGACGCCGCGTCCGGCGCGGACGGCGGGACCGACGACGTCGGCCGTCCCTACGAGGGGCATGGGGTGTCCTACCTTCTTCTTGGGTTGATCGGTCATTCGTAAGATCGATGGCCCAGGGGCTCTGGGTATGGCTGGCATGTGGCCGCCGTTGGATGGCTCAGGAGACTTGGCCGCCCGGAGTCCCGCGACGACTCGACCGCTAATTGGGAGACGCGACGCGATCGCTGTGTAGGACAACGTCGGCGAGGTCGTCTGCTGGGTTCACGCGCGACGAGTTGGTGGAGGTGGCTGTGCCCGAGATCTGGGCCGGAGTGGACATCGGCAAGGAACATCACCACTGCGTGGTGATCGACGCCCAGGGCAAGCGGCTTCTGTCGCGACGGGTCTTGAACGACGAGATCGAGCTGCTCCAGCTCACTGCCGACGTCCTGGAGCTGTCGCGCGACGTGCTGTGGGCAGTGGACATCAACCACGGCGGAGCCGCGCTCCTGCTCGGCCTGCTGGTCAGCCATGACCAGCACATCACCTACATCACCGGACTGGCCGTCCATCGTGCCTCGGCCGGCTACCGGAGCCAGGCCAAGACCGACGCGAAGGACGCCTTCGTCATCGCCGACCAGGCCCGCATGCGCACCGACCTCGGGGTCCTGCGGCCCGGCGACGAGATATCCGTCGACCTGCGCACCCTGGTCAACCGCCGCACCGATCTGGTCTGCGACCGGACCCGGCAAATCAACCGTCTCCGCGCTCAACTCCTTGAGATTTTCCCCGCGTTGGAGCGTGCCCTGGATCTGACCAGGAAGGGGCCGGTCGTGCTGCTGACCGGCTACCAGACCCCGGCCGCCATCCGCCGCGCCGGAACCTCGCGCATCACCACCTGGCTGAGGAACCGCAAGGTCTACGGCAGTGCGGCCTTGGCCCGGACCGTCGTGGAGGCGGCCGAGGCCCAGTTCACCGCGCTGCCCGGCGAGAAGCTCGCGGCCACCATGGTGGCCCGCCTGGCGAAGGGGGTGATGGCCCTCGATGAGGAGATCGCTGAAGTAGAAGCCCTGATCGAGGCCCGGTTTCGCGAGCACCCGAGCGCCAAGGTGATAGAGAGCCTGCCCGGCATGGGCACCATGCTGAGCGCGGAGTTCCTCGCCGCCACCGGCGGTGACATGGAGGCCTTCGGCACCGCGGACCGCCTGGCCGGCTACGCCGGCCTCGCACCCGTCCCCCGCGATTCCGGACGCGTCAGCGGCAACCTCCACCGCCCGCGCCGCTACCACCGCGGCCTGCTCCGTGCCTTCTACCTCTCCGCCTTCGCCAGCCTGCGGACCTGCCCTGCCTCGAAACGGTTCTACGAGCGCAAACGCGCCGAAGGCAAGGGGCACAAACAGGCGCTGCTGGCACTCGCCCGTCGCCGGACCAACGTCCTGTGGGCCATGATCCGCGACGGAGCGTGCTACCAAGCCACACCACCAGTCACAGCAGTGGCTTGACAACGTCATTGGGAAGTCTCCT
>NZ_SDOY01000141.1 GCF_004117935.1 Streptomyces roseicoloratus
GGTTCTAGTGGTTGTCGCAACACCCCAGTTCAAGGGGTGCGATGGACTTCCAGATCCGAGCGGACCGGACACCGCAGGGGCGTAAGAAGTTGTCCCGGGAGCGGGAGGCATACTCCCGGCTCGTGCGGCAGGGATACAGCAACACCGAAGCGTGCCGGATTGTCGGCATCGATGAGCGGACCGGTCGGAAGTGGCGCAACGGCCGCTCCGGGGAACGCAACCGGAAGCCGGTACCACCGATCAATCTGGTGGTGCCGGCTTCCGGTCCGTCCCGATACCTGAGCGAGGACGAGCGGATCCACATCGCGGACCGGCTGCGGGAGAAGGCCACGGTACGGGCGATCGCCGCGGAGCTGGGCCGAAGTCCGTCCACGGTCAGCCGGGAGATCCGCCGCAACCGCACCGACGGCACACGCGGCCAGTGGCACTACCGCCCGCACGCCGCCCAGGCCCGCGCCGACGCCCGCCGTCCCCGCCCCAAGCCCCGCAAGATCCTCCGGAACCCCGAGCTGCGGGACGCCGTCCAGACGATGCTGGACGAGAAGTGGAGCCCGGAGCAGATATGCCACGCTCTGCGGACACAGTTCCCCCAGCGGCCGGAGATGCACGTGGTCCACGAGACCGTCTATCAGGCACTTTATGTCCAGGGCAGGGGTCAGCTGCGGCGCGAGCTGGCCGGCGCCCTGCGCTCCGGGCGGGCCCGCCGCAGACCCCAGCGGCAGGCGAACTGCCGCCAGCCGCGTTTCACCACCCCGATGGTGATGATCAGCGAACGGCCCGCCGAGGTGGAGGACCGGGCCGTTCCCGGCCACTGGGAGGGCGACCTGATCATCGGCAAGGACGGCAGGTCCGCGATCGGCACCCTGGTCGAACGCGCCACCCGCTACGTCATGCTCCTGCACCTGCCCGGCGACCACGGAGCCGAGGCCGTCCTGACTGCCCTGACCGCCACCGTCCAGACCCTGCCCGCCCAGCTGATGCGGTCCCTGACCTGGGACCAGGGCAGCGAGATGGCCCGCCACGCGCAGTTCACCCTCGCCACCGACATCCCGGTCTACTTCTGCGACCCCGCCAGCCCCTGGCAGCGCGGCTCGAACGAGAACACCAACGGCCTGCTGCGGCAGTACTTCCCCAAAGGCACCGACCTGTCCGTCCACGACCCCGAGCACCTGGCCGCCGTCGCCGACCAGCTCAACCGCCGCCCACGCAAAACGCTCGGCTGGGAAACCCCGGCCGAGCGCCTGCATAAACTACTCGCGGCCTGACCAACACGACCACGTGTTGCGACGACCCCTAGAAACCGCCCACGGGAGCCGGCCCTCGGCATGTGCATGCACACCCGTGCCGGTCGGTGCGATGATGCGGGCCGACCGTCACGTCCTGGGGGAAGGACACACGTGCTGTTACCGCTGAGCGCCGGCGCGCCCGAACGGATCGGGCCCTACGAACTCCTGGCGCGGCTCGGCGCCGGCGGCATGGGCGAGGTGTACCTCGGCCGCAGGCCGGGCGCGGCGGGCGAACACGACGGTACGTACGTCGCGGTGAAGACGGTCCGCCGGGAGGTCCTCGCCGAACCGGCCTTCCGTGACCGCTTCCGGCGCGAGATCAGGGTGGCGAGCCTCGTGGCCAGCCCGTACGCGGCGGCCCCGCTGGGCGGCGACGCGGACGCGGACGTGCCGTGGCTGGCCACCGCGTACGTCCCCGGCCCCAGCCTCGCGCAGGCCGTGCGCCGCGGCGGCCCGCTGCCGGTCCCCGCCGTGCGGGCGCTCGGCACGATGCTCGCCAGGGCCCTGGCGGACCTGCACGCCGCCGGGGTGCTGCACCGCGACCTCAAGCCCGGCAACGTCATGCTGGCCGCCGACGGCCCTCGGGTCATCGACTTCGGCATCGCGCGGGCGAGCGGGGCGACCACGATGACCGCGACGGGGATGATGGTCGGCACTCCGTCGTTCATGTCCCCGGAGCACGTCACGGGCGCCCGGCACGTGACCGGCGCCTCGGACGTCTTCTGCCTGGGCTCGGTGCTCTGCTACGCGGCGACCGGCGAGGACCCGTTCGGTGACGGCCCGCTGGCGGCGGTGCTGTACCGCGTGTCGCAGGCCGAGGCGGACCTGAGCCGCGTCCCCGAGGAGCTCCGCGAGGTCGTCGCCGCCTGTCTGGCCGCCGACCCGTCGGCCCGCCCCACCCCCGAACACCTGGTGCGGATCCTCGGCGGCGGCGACCGCGTGACCTGGCCGCAGGGCGTGCTGGACCAGATCGGCGCGTACGGTCGCGAACTCGCCCGGCTCGTCGCCACGGGCGCGGCGTCACGCGAGCTCCCTCCGGCGCCGATGCCCTCCGACCGGCTCCCGACCCTTCCGCCGGGCGCGCCCGCGGTCCCTCCGGCGCCGCGCGGGCGCCGCCGCCGGGCGCCGCTCGCTGCGGCGCTGGCGCTGGCGCTGGTCGCGGGCGGCGTGGGGGCGTACCTGCTGTGGCCGGAGCGGAAGGCCCCGCCGGCGGAGGCGAAGGACCGGCCGAAGGCCGGCGCCCCGCAGAGCCCTGGGGCGGACGTCCCGCGGGTCGCGGGCGTGGACGACCGGGGGCTGGCGGACGCCGCGGGGGTGGTGCCGCAGAACGCGGCGCAGCGGCCGGCCGGCTGGAAGCCCTGGCGGGCGAAGCTCACCGCCCCCGCGTTCGGCTGCTCGGCCGGCGAGACGGTGCTGGTGTGCCGGACGACGGACGGGCGGTTCGAGGCGCTGGACACGGCGAACGGCGGGCGGCTGTGGACCGCGGACCTGGTGGCGGACCCGCGCGACAACAGGAGCTTCATCGGGCCCACCGGTGCCGTCTTCGTGGCCGGGTCCACCGGTGTGCCCGCCGTCCACGGCTCGTCCGTCGCCCTGATGTCCGCCGGCCGGCTCCAGGTCCGGGACGCGCGCGGCGGCGGGGTCCGCTGGGAGCAGGAGTCCATGGAGGGGGGCGGGTTCCGCTCGCAGCCCGTCGTGGGCGACGACATGGTCTTCGTCCCGACCCAGGACGACGCCGGCGTCTCGCTCACGGCCTTCGCGCTGGCCGACGGTCGCATGCTGTGGTCCAAGTCGCTCACCAACGCGGACCTGTCGAGGGCGGAGTTCCGGGACTTCGAGCCCGTCGCCTACGCGAACGGGCTGGTGTACGCGCTGAGCGACGCCGGCTTCGTGTCGTTCGACGCGAGGACCGGCGAGCAGCGCGGTCAGGTCGCGTCGGAGGCCGTGGGCTGCGCCACCCTGCACGTCCAGGGCCGGTCCGCCTACTGCGCGCCGCTCTCCGCGAGCAACACGGCTCCGCTCGTCCTGCACCGTCTGGACGCCACCACGCTCGCCCCGGTGGGCGACGGGCACGTCGCGGTGCCCGCCGGCGTCGCGCGGTCGGGTGCCTGGCCGACGGCCGTGTCCGCCCGCGCGGTCGTCGTCCTCGATCAGGGGCCCATGCGCTGGGCGGCGCTGAGCGACACGGCCGCCCCGATCGGTGTGCACGTCCTCGACCTCGCCACCGGTCGGAGCCTCGGGCACTTTCCGGCGGGCGGGCTCGCCACGGAGACCGTCAAGGGCCAGCGCCTGTCGGACCCGCTGCTCACGGACCGCGGTCTGCTGTACGCGGACTTCTCCAGCCTTCGGTTCGTACCGCTGGGTGAGGACGGCAGGCCCGGCACGGAACGCACCGTGCCGCTGCCGGGGGCGCCCGGCCCGCGCACCGAGTCCCTGTACAACCGCGCGGGCGGGATCGACATGGCTCTGGAGATCCGTCCTCCGGTGGTCCTGCCGGTCGGAGGCGTGGCGCACGTCGTGTACGACCAGGGAGTCGTCGTCTCCGCCGAACTCCCCGACGAGAAGGAGTAGCCGGTGCTGGAGCCCCTGCCGGCGGGACGGCCCCCGCGGTTCGCCGGTCCGTACCTGCTGCTCGCCGCGCTCGGCGCGGGCGGCATGGGTGAGGTCCATCTGGCGTGCCGGACCGGGACGCCGACGGCCGATCCGTCCGCGATGGTCGCGGTGAAGACCGTCCGGGCCGACCTGGCGGTCGACGGCGACTTCCGGGCCCGGTTCCGGCGCGAGATCACCGCGGCCAGGGCGGTGAGCGGTCCGTACACGGCGCGGCTCGTCGACGCCGACGCGGACGCGGCGGTGCCGTGGCTGGCGACCGAGTACGTGCCGGGCCCCTCGCTCGCCGAGGCCGTCACGGCCACCGGGCCGCTGCCGGTGGAGGCGGTACGCGCCCTGGGCGTCGCGCTGGCCCGTGCGCTGGAGTCGGTGCACGCGGCGAAGGTGCTGCACCGGGACCTGAAGCCGGCGAACGTGCTGCTGGGCCCGGCCGGGCCGAAGCTGATCGACTTCGGCATCGCGCAGGCCTTCGAGGCGACGGCACTGACGTCCACGGGGCTCGTCGTCGGATCACCGGGCTTCATGTCGCCGGAGCATCTGGCCGGCAGTCGCGCCGTCGTGCCCGCGTCGGACGTGTTCTGTCTGGGCGCGGTGCTGGCGTTCGCGGCGAGCGGGCGCGGACCGTTCCACGACGAGGAGATGGCCTCGGTCGTCTTCCGGATCAGCCGGGCGGACGCCGAACTGGACGCCGTGCCCGCCGAGTTGAGGTCAGTCGTCGAGCGCTGTCTGCGGCTCGACCCGGCGGATCGGCCGACGGCCGCCGAGGTGGCCGGCCTCCTCGGCGGCGGGGCGCCGGAGGTCTTCCCGTGGCCCGGCGGCGTCCTGTCGCTGCTCGCGAGGTACGGGGAGGCGGCCCGCGAGATCGGCGAGGCCGCGGCCTCCGGAGCGGGAGTGGCGGACCTGCCGACCATCGGACCGCGGGTGCCGTACTCCCCGACCGCGATGGTCTCCGGTCCGGCGGTCACCGCCGCGCCCGCCGAGCGCCGCCGGCGGCTGTGGGTGGCGCTCGCCGCGGGGACGGCGGCGGCCGTGGTCCTGGCGACCGCGGGCGTGCTCCTCCTCGACCGTGACGGCAGCGGCGGCGGCACCCGCGCCGGCGGCCCCTCGGCCGGCGGCTCCACCGGTGCCACCGGCGGCGGCGGGGCGAACCCGGCCGCGAGCACCGCACCGGCGTCGCTCGACCACGTCGTCCACCCCGCCGGCGCCGAGGGCCGGACCAGGGACTTCGGCGCGGACGGCGCCGACCTGCGCGCCCGCCCGGCGAACTGGTCCCCCTGGTCGGCGAGCACCGGGATCACCATCGGCGAGTGCGCGCTGACGCCGAAGGCGCTGGTCTGCACGGGCGACGGCGAGGCGGTCGTGGCGCTGCGCGCGGCCGACGGGAAGAAGCTGTGGTCGAAGCCGCCGCGCGCGGACCGGGTCTGGGACGGGACGCACTCCCCGGCGGTCGTCGGCGACGCGGTGTGGGTGACCGGGCGCGACGGGATCGTCGGCTACCGGTGGGAGGACGGCGGCCAGGTGGGCCGGGCGGCCGCACCGGGCGCGCCGTACGCGGTGAAGGGGACGGACCTGCGCGGCGACGTGCTCTACACCACCTATGTGGACATGTCCGACCAGGAGACCTCGGGCGGCCTGGTGACCGCCGTGTCGCTCAAGGGCGGTGCCCCGAAGGAGCTCTGGCGCACCCGGGTGGACGTGTTCCCGGAGGCGCCGGTCGCGGCCGGGGACCGCGTGTACGTCCCCGGCGACGGCACGGTGCACGCACTGGACGCCCGCACCGGCGGGCGGGCCGGCCGGGCGGCCGGGACGGACGGTTGCTCCGAGATCGTCGTGCACGAGAAGAGCGTGCTCTGCCCCACCGGGGACGGTGTCGAGGTGCTCGACGCGGACACCCTGCGGCGGACGCGGACCATCGGCCGGGGCGTCCCCGTGACGGGGAACCTGGCGGTGGACGCCGACGGCGTCGTGGCGGTCTTCGACGGAGACCGGTTGCACGCCTACGACCTGGAGTCCGGCGCCGAGCGGTGGAGCCGGAGCGCGGGCGGGGAGTGGACGGCCGTCGTCGGCGACCGGGTTCTGTCAGGAGAGGGGACGACCGTCTACACCACTCCCCTGACGAACCCTCCGGACTCACCGGATCGCCGGGCCTTCCGCCTGCCGAAGGGCATGGAGGAGTCGGCCGCGGCGGTCGAGGGCGAGCCCGTCGCCTTCGGTCTCCCCTCGGGAGGAGCGGTGTTCCTCGCCCTCGACAACGGCGTGGTCGTCTCCGGCTACCTGCCGTGAGGCGGTTCATGGATCAGGGCCCCCGCAGGAACGACCCGGGGGGCCTCTGAAGGCCGCTGTGTCCGCCCGGGCTCACTGGGCGCGGCGGTACTTCCTCACCGCCAGCGTCCGGAACACCGCGATGATCAGGATCGAGTAGATCAGCGAGGCCCACACCGGGTGCTGCATCGGCCAGGCGTCGGACGTCGAGACGCCGGGGTTGCCGAAGAGTTCGCGGCAGGCCTGCACGGTGGCGCTGAACGGGTTCCACTCGGCGATCGGCTGGAGCCATGAGGCCATCTGATCGGAGTCCACGAACGCGTTCGAGATGAACGTGACCGGGAAGAGCCAGATCAGCCCGCCCGAGGTGGCCGCCTCCGGGGTGCGGACGGACAGGCCGATCAGCGCGCCGATCCAGGTGAAGGCGTAGCCGAGGAGGAGCAGCAGGCCGAAGCCGGCCGCGACCCTGGCGGCGTTGGTCGGCTCGGCGGAACCGGTGCGCCAGCCCACGAGGAGCGCCACGACCGCGAGGACGAACAGGGTGATGGCCGTCTGCACGAGGTCCGCGACCGTCCTGCCCGTCAGGACGGCGCCCTGAGCCATCGGCAGGGAACGGAAGCGGTCGATGATGCCCTTCTGCATGTCGTCGGCGATGCCGGCGCCCGCGCCGGCCGTGGCGAAGGTGACGGTCTGGGCGAAGATGCCCGCCATCAGGAAGTTCTTGTAGACGTCGGGGTCGGTGCTGCCGCCGACACTCATCGAACCGCCGAAGACGTACGTGAAGAGGATCACGAACATCACGGGCTGGATGACCCCGAACAAGATCATCTCGGGGATCCTGGTCATGCGAATCAAGTTCCTGCGCGCCACGACCAGGCTGTCGGTCACCATGCTCATGCGCCCGCCCCCTTCCCCTCGAACCCGCGTCGACCTGCTCGTACGCGGCTGTCATGACACTCGGCTCTGCCAACGGGACGCGGGATGCGGGTCGTCCGGATCAGCGTGCGCCCGGTGACGACCAGGGGATCACCGACCGGCGGGGCGACCGCGCCGCGCTCCGGCTGCCCCGTCGGGATGTCGGGCATCGCGGTCACGTGACGGTCTCCTTCCTGCTCTCCGCCCGGCCGTCCGCGGTCTTTCCGCCCGGTGGCCTGCGGCCCTTGCCCGGTCCGCTCCCGTCTCCGCCGTTCTCCTCGTCCGCCTGCTCGGCCACATGGCCGGTGAGGGAGAGGAAGACGTCGTCGAGGGTGGGGCGGCGCAGGGCGATGTCGTCGATCTCGACGCCGGCGGCGTCCAGGTCGCGGATGACCTCGGCGAGGATCCTGGCGCCGCCGGTGACCGGGACGGTCAGCTTGCGGGTGTGGTCCTCGACGGTGATGTCGCCGGGCCCGCCGCCCGTGATGCCGTAGCGGGCGAGGACCTCGCGGGCGGCCGGGATCGTCCCGCGCTCGTGGACGACGACCTCGACGCGCTCGCCGCCGGTCTGGGCCTTGAGCTGGTCGGAAGTGCCGCGGGCGATGACCCTGCCGTGGTCGACGACGCAGATGTCGTGGGCCAGGTGGTCGGCCTCCTCCAGGTACTGCGTGGTGAGGAGGAGGGTGGTGCCGCCGGCGACGAGTTCCTGGATGACCTCCCACAGGGCCTGGCGGTTGCGGGGGTCGAGGCCGGTGGTGGGCTCGTCCATGAACATCACGGGCGGCGAGACGACCAGGGCGGCCGCCAGGTCGAGGCGGCGGCGCATGCCGCCGGAGTAGGTCTTGGCGGTCCGGTCGGCGGCGTCGGCCAGGTTGAACCGCTCCAGCAGCTCGTCCGCGCGGGCCTTCGCCGCCCTCGCGTTCATCTGGTAGAGCCGCCCGACCATCTGGAGGTTCTCGCGGCCGGTCAGGTACTCGTCGACGGCCGCGAACTGGCCGGAGAGGCCGATGGAGCGGCGCACCTCGTCGGGGCGCTCGAGCACGTCGATGCCGGCGACGACGGCCCGGCCGCTGTCGGGTCTCAGGAGGGTGGTGAGGACGCGCACGGCGGTCGTCTTGCCCGCGCCGTTCGGGCCGAGCAGCCCCAGGACGGTGCCCTCGGGGACGTCGAGGTCCACGCCGTCCAGGGCTCGTACGTCACCGAAGGTCTTCACCAGACCTTCGGCGTGGATCGCGCCTGCCATGTGGGTACTCCCAGCAGATGTGGCGGGATTTGAGCATTTCTGTCCAAGTCTAGGTACGCCGGATCGGCAGCGCCCGGCATTTCCGTGACCCACGGCACAAGCTAACGCGATGTATCGCGACACACAACCGATTTACGGGCGGATGTGGAGGGCGGCAACCGGCAATCGGCAGCCTCAGGGCCGGGGCGGGGGCCGGGGCAGAGCCGGGGGCGGGGCGGGGGCACAGAGGGGCCGGAGCTCGCGCCACGGCCCGCGGCGCGGGCTGAGCCCGGGCCCGAACCCCAGCCCCGGCTCAGCCCAGGATCGTGTACCCCGCCTCCCTCAGCGACGACGCGACCTCCTCGCAGTGCTCCGGCCCCTTCGTCTCCAGGTGCAGCTCCACCTCCGCCTCCGTGAGGCCGAGCCGGGGATCCGTCCGTACGTGGCTCACGTCCAGGACGTTCGCGTCCACCACCGTCAGGACCGCGAGCAGCGTCGCCAGCGCGCCCGGGCGGTCGGTCACCTTCAGGCGCAGGCTCAGGTAGCGGCCCGCGGCCGCCATGCCGTGCCGCAGGATCCGCTGCATCAGGAGCGGGTCGACGTTCCCGCCGGACAGCACCGCCACCACCGGCCCGCCGCCCCGGAACGCCCCCGGGTCGGCCAGCAGCGCCGCCACCGGGCTCGCCCCGGCCGGCTCCACCACCAGCTTGGCCCGCTCCAGGCACAGCAGCAGCGCCGACGACAGCGCGTCCTCCGAGACGGTGCGGACCTCGTCCACGTACTCCTGGACCAGGGAGAACGGCACGTCGCCGGGCCGCCCCACCTTGATGCCGTCCGCCATCGTCACCGGCGACTCGACCGCCACCGGGTGGCCGGCCGCGAGCGAGGGCGGGTAGGCGGCCGCGCCCTCCGCCTGCACGCCGACGATCCGCACGTCGGGCCGTACCGACTTCACGGCGAGACCGATGCCCGCCACCAGACCGCCGCCGCCGACGCCCACGACGATCGTCCGCACCTCCGGGCACTGCTCCAGGATCTCCAGGCCCACCGTGCCCTGCCCCGTGATGACGTCCGGGTGGTCGAAGGGATGGATGAAGACCGCGCCGGTCTCCCGCGCGTACTCCTCGGCCGCCGCCAGCGTCTCGTCCACCACGTGCCCGTGCAGCCGCACGTCGGCCCCGTACTCGCGGGTCGCCGCCACCTTCGGCAGCGGGGCCCCCACCGGCATGAAGACCGTCGCGCGCACCCCGAGCAGTGACGAGGCCAGCGCCACGCCCTGCGCGTGGTTGCCCGCCGAGGCCGCGACCACCCCGGCCGCCCGCTGCTCGGGCCGCAGCCCCGCGATCCGCACGTACGCGCCGCGCAGCTTGAACGAACCGGTGCGCTGGAGGTTCTCGCACTTGAGGTGCACCGGCGAGCCGACCAGCGAGGACAGATGACGGCTGCCCTCCATCGCGGTCGTCCGGGCCACCCCGGCGAGCATCTTCTGCGCCCCGCGCACGTCGTCGAGCATCAGCCGATGCAAGGGGTCTGGCCTACGGAAGCTCATGACAGCAAGTCTCGCAGCATATCCGGATCGTGCAGCGCCGGTACGGAGCCGGGAAACGCCGCGTACTCTGTCCCCCACCACCCGCCCACCGCACGAGAGAGCCACCACAGCCATGCCCCCGTCTCCGGACATGACGACTGAGCTCGACCCCGGTCTCCTCGACGCCCTCCAGCACCAGGTGGCCGTCTTCGCCCGACGGGCCGAGCAGACCCGGCTCGGCGGCACCGGACAGCTGCGCAACTCCATGGACCGCGCCGCCTACCTGCTGCTCAACCGGCTCGACCAGGAAGGCCCGATGGGCGTCAAGGCGCTCGCCGCGGGCATGGGCATCGACTCGTCCACGGTCACCCGCCAGGTCGCCCCGCTCGTCGACACCGGCCTCGTCAAGCGCACCTCGCACCCCGAGGACGGCCGGGCCGTCGTGCTCCAGCTGTCCCCGCGCGGCCAGGCCCGCCTGGAGGAGGTCCGCGCCTCGCGGCGGCAGCTGATGGCGGAGGTCACCGAGGGCTGGACGCCCGCCGAGCGGGAGTCCTTCTGCTCGCTCCTCACCCGCTTCAACTCCGCCCTCTCGGCACGCCAGTCGGGTCTGCCGGCCGCCGTCGAGGACACCGCGCCGAAGTCGTGACCTCGCGGCCCGATCACGGGTCTTGACCCCGGCCGCGCGCTGCCCTCAACTGAGGACGTGCGAGAGTCCGGAATCGGCCACGCAGGCGGCCATGGAGGCGAAGAGGCCCACCGCACCCGGGAGTTCACCGCGTTCACGGCCGGGGCGTCGGGGCGGCTGCTGCACGTCGCGACGCTGCTCACCACCGAGCCCGCCCACCGCAACCCGCTCGCCCAGGACCTGCTGACCGCCTCGCTCGCGCACACCTACGCGCACTGGGACCGGCTGCGCGGCGAGGACCCGTACGAGGTCACCCGCTCCGGTCTCGCGACCCGCTTCGCCCGCACCGCGTGGCGGTACCACCGCGGCCGGGGCGGAGTCCTCTCCGCCCTCACCCCGCAGGAACGTCTCGTCGTGGTCCTCCGGCTCCACGAGGGCGTCGCCGAGGAACAGACCGCCGCGCTGCTCGGGGTGCCCGAGGACCGGGTACGGGCGGTCTGCGCACGGGCCGTGAGCCACCTGCGGGCGGCGTCGTGAGCCGCCACGAGCGCAAGGAGGACGCCG
This sequence comes from Streptomyces roseicoloratus, assembly GCF_004117935.1. Classification (GTDB taxonomy): domain Bacteria; phylum Actinomycetota; class Actinomycetes; order Streptomycetales; family Streptomycetaceae; genus Streptomyces; species Streptomyces roseicoloratus. Next base: position 11,013 of record NZ_SDOY01000141.1, read on the forward strand.
TCCGCCGGATGATGGCGGCCGGTCACGCCCACGTGCCCGGCGACCTCGCGGCCCGGGCCGTCGCCCGCGGCACCCGGCTCCTGCGCCGCGACCGCGTGCTCCGCCGGATCGGCTGGACACTGCTGGCCGCGGCGGCCGTCGCCTTCCTGGTCTGGGCGTCGGTGGCCCGCCCCTGGGAGGCCCCGCCGGCAGGCACGACACCACCGCTGGAGGGCTGGTAGGCCGGGCCGGTCGCCGGTACGGATCCGGTGCCCGGCTCGGCCCGTACGCGCGAAGGCCGGGCCCGGGCCGTGACGTGACCCGCGGGACCCGGACCCTCACGCGTTCGCCCTAGCCCAGCGCCTCGCGCAGGTCCGCCAGCAGGTCGTCGACGTTCTCGATGCCGACCGAGAGGCGCACCAGGTCCGCCGGGACCTCCAGGGCCGAGCCGGCGACGCTCGCGTGCGTCATCCGGCCCGGGTGCTCGATCAGCGACTCGACGCCGCCCAGGGACTCGCCCAGGGTGAACAGCTTGGCCCGGTTGCAGACCTCGACCGCCGCCTGCTCGCCGCCCTCGACGCGGAAGGACACCATGCCGCCGAAGGCGCGCATCTGCTTGGCCGCGACCTCGTGGCCCGGGTGCTCCGGCAGGCCCGGGTAGAGGACCTGGGTGACCTTCGGGTGCTGGGTCAGCATCTCGACGACCTTGCCGGCGTTCTCGCTGTGCCGGTCCATGCGGACGGCCAGCGTCTTGATGCCGCGCAGCACGATCCACGAGTCGAACGGCCCGGCGACCGCGCCCATCGCGTTCTGGTGGTACGCGAGTTCCTCGCCGAGCTCCGCGTCGGCCGTCACCAGGGCGCCGCCGACGACGTCGGAGTGGCCGCCCATGTACTTGGTGAGCGAGTGCACGACGACGTCCGCGCCCAGCGGCAGTGGCTGCTGGAGGTAGGGCGAGGCGAAGGTGTTGTCGACGACCAGCTTCACGCCGGCCTGGCGGGCGACGCCCGCGACGGCCTCGATGTCGGTGATGCCGAGCAGCGGGTTCGAGGGCGTCTCGACCCAGATCAGCTTCGTGCGGTCGTTGATGGCGCCGCGCACCGACTCGACGTCCGAGGTGTTCGCCACGGAGAAGTCGACGCCCCAGCGCTGGACGACCTTCGCGAAGAGGCGGAAGGTGCCGCCGTAGGCGTCGTTGGGGATGACGACGTGGTCGCCGGGGACGAGCAGGGTGCGCAGCAGGCAGTCCTCGGCGGCGAGGCCGGAGGCGAAGGCGAGGCCGCGGCGGCCGCCCTCCAGGGCCGCGAGGTTCTCCTCCAGCGCGGTCCGGGTGGGGTTGGCGCTGCGGCTGTACTCGTAGCCGCCGCGCAGTCCGCCCACACCGTCCTGCTTGTAGGTGGAGACCTGGTAGATGGGCGGGACGACCGCGCCGGTCAGCGGGTCGGCGGTGTTGCCCGCGTGGATGGCGCGGGTCTCGAAGCTCTGGTGGGAGTGCTGGTCGCTCATGAGGCAGGAGCGTAGTCCCGTGCCGGGGCCGCCGCCCGGTGTCTCAGCAGGTGTGCCGGAGCGTCCTGGACAATGGACGCATGGAGATTCTGTGGTTCCTGATCGCGCTGGGCCTGATCGTCGGCTGCCTGGTTCCCTTCGTCCGGCGGAGCGGGCTCGGTGCCGTCCGCCGCGTGGCGCCCGGCTCGCCCGACGCGGCGGACCCGGAGGCGTACGGATTCCTGCGCGAGGAGGACCAGGACGTGCGGCTGCCGGGGCCGGACCGGGATCTCCTCGACGTGCTCGACGTCGTGCAGGCGACGCAGGACTGGCGGGCCGCGTCGCAGCTGCTGAAGGGCACCGAGCAGGAGGGCGAGCTGCGCTGGCAGCGGGTCCAGGCCTTCTCGGGCGCGGCCTCGCTCGAGCTGGCCGAGCGGCCCGGCGTCGGCGGCGCGTGGCTGCGCGCCTGGCGGGAGGAGGCGCCGAAGGACCCGGGCGGCGCGCAGGTGTACGCGGAGTTCCTGGTGCAGCAGGCGTGGCGCACCGCGCAGGTGGGCACGAACGACTTCCGGGTCATCCTGGAGGAGGCGCGGTCGGCGGCCGAACAGGCCGCGCTGCTCGCACCGGGCGACCCCGTCCCGTACATCACGCAGCTGGCCGTGGCGCGCGGACTCGGCTACGCGCACGAGGAGTTCGACCTGCTGTGGGCGAAGGTCATCGACCGGGCGCCGACGCACATGGGCGCGCATCTGGCCGCGCTGCACTACTGGTGCGAGAAGTGGCACGGCTCGCGCGAGGAGGCGGACCACTTCGCGACGACGGCCGCGGCGCGCGCACCGCAGGGTTCGCTGCTGGCGGCGCTGCCGCTGTTCGCGGTGTTCGAGAACCGGCCCGAGTTCGTCGTCGGCGTCGACTTCCACCGCACCGCGGTGGTGACGAAGGCCGTGGAGGGCGCCCTGTACGCGGTGCACTCGGCGCGCGTCGGCGACCCGATGCTGGCGCACGTACGGCACCTGCTGGTGGAGTTCCTGCTGGGCGCGGAGCGCTGGGCCGAGGCGATGGCGCTCCTGGTGAAGGTGGACGGCTACGTGGGCGCGCTGCCGTGGACGCTGGAGGCGGACCCGGCGGCGGCGTACACGCTGCGGCGGAACCTGGTGGTGGCGGCGTACGAGGCGAACGGCGGAAGCCCGGCGACGCTGCCGCGGTAGGGGGTCTGACCGGCGGCACGGAATCGGCTGGACGCCGTACCCGCGCGTAGGTGATACTCCGCTTCCCCCCACACTGTTCGAACGAGCATCGAAAATCCGAAGCTCGAGCCTTGAGCCCGGAAGCCCGGAGCCCGGAAGCCCGGAGCCCGGGAGCTCGGAGCTCAAAGCCCGCGGCCCCGGAGCATCGGAGCCCGGAGCTCGGAGCTCGACGTCACGAATTTCCCGTGGGGGGACCCTGCCCGATGGGCGCGACTCTACGTGCCGTGCGCGCGTTCGTACTGCTGTCCGGCTTCTACCTGCTCGGCCTGCTGCTGCTCGCCGTCCTCGGCGGCATCGACTGGGCCGCCTGGGCGTGGGCGCCGGGCGCCGTCCGGATCAAGATCTTCTTCGTCAGCGTGGTCCTGGCGATCCCCGTAGTCCAGGGCCTGTTCATGCTGCGCACCCCGCGCGACGACGAGCCCGGCGGGCTCCCGGTCACCGAGGCCGACGAGCCGCGCCTGTGGGCGACCGTCCGCGAACTGGCGGAGCGGATCGGCACCCGGGCCCCCGACGAGATCCGGCTGACCGCCGACGTCAACGCCGCCGTCGGCGAGGACGCCCGCCTCCTCGGACTGATCGGCGGACGGCGCCGGATGTACATCGGACTGCCGCTGATGTCCGGCCTCGACGAGGCCGGGCTGCGCGCGGTCCTCGCCCACGAACTGGGCCACTACAGCAACGCCGACACCCGGCTCACGGCGCTCACCGCGCGCGGGCGCGTGCAGGTCGCGCGCATGATCGAGACGTTCCACGCGAAGGCCGACGCCAAGGTCGCGCGGGAGCGGGCCCGCCAGGAGCAGAAGGCCGGGAAGCGGCTCGCCAAGGGCAGGACGGCCAAGGAGGTCGACACCGCGGGCGCCGGCATCACCTACCGCACCATGGCGAAGATCTACACCGCCTACGGAAACCTCTACCTGCGCGCCACCCTGTCCGGCGCCCGCCGCCAGGAGCTGGCCGCCGACCTGGCCGCCGCCCGGATCGCGGGCCGCGACGCCACCGCGCGGGCGCTGCGCGCGATCCCCGCGCTCGACGCGGCCCACGACTTCTACCTCTCCTCCTACGCCGGCCTCGGCACCGAGTTCGGACTGCTGCCCGCGCGCGGCGAGGTCTTCGGCGGCGTCCGGCATCTCCTCGCCGCGCGCGCGGAGGAACTGGCCGGACTGCGCGAGGACCTGCCGGATGAGCCCGCCTCGCCGTACGAGTCCCACCCGCCGATGGCCGAGCGCGTCGCCCGCGTCGAGGCGCTGCCCGACGACGGGCGCTCGGCGGAGGGCACCGGGCCCGCGCTCGCCCTGCTCTCCGCGCCCGACACGGCGCTCGCCGCCGTCGAGGACGTCTCGCTCAGCCCCGAGGCCCGGCGGATGCGCCGCCTGGCGTGGCCGGAGCTGGTCCACGAGTCGATGAGTGCCCGGGTCGCCCGGGGCACCGAGGAGCTGCGCGCGGCGGCCGGCGGGGCGGCCCTCCCGGCCCTGCTCGACGCCATCGACGCGGGCCGGGCCTGGGAGATCGCCGGCCGGCTGCCCCGTTCCGAGGAGGCCTCGGCCGCCACCGGCCGCGTGGCCCGCGAGTTCGCCCGCCCCGGGCTGCGCCGCGGCCTGTCGGCCATGGTCACCGAAGAACTCCTCCGCTCGGGGCACGCCCGCTGGCAGTTCTCCTGGACCGGCCCCGCCACCCTCGACCTGCCGGACGGAACCCCCGAGCAGCTCACCGCGGCCCTCGACGCCGCCACCGCGGACCTCCCGGACACGGCCCCGCTGCGGGTCCTGCTCGCACCGCTCGCGGCGCGCTGACGCCCGTACCGTCCGAACGCTTCCCCCCTCATCCCACACCCCGGAAGGACCTCCGACCGCCGATGGCCCGCCTCCTCCCGCTGATCGTGATCGCGATCGCGCTCTACTTCTGGATCAAGAACCGCCGGGCCGCCAAGGGCGGCTCGGGCGGCTCGGGCGGCTCCCGCGCCAAGAACGCCGAGGCGGCCGCCCGGCTCGGCCTGCTGCCCGCCGACCGCCTCGACACCGAGAACCTGACCCCGCCGTCCGCCGTGCACACCGCCGCCAAGGAGGCCGTGCAGGCGGGCGACTGGGCGGCCGGGGCCGCGTACGTCGAGGAGGCCGGACGCGACTGGTACGAGCGGCGGCGCCGGATCAGCCGGCTCGCGGACGCGGCCGTGCAGGACGACGCCTGGCTGCTCGCCTGGCGGGCGGCGCGGCCGGAGGACCCGGCGGCGGCCGCCGTGCAGGCCAGTTCGCTGGTGTACCTGGCCTGGGAGATCCGGGGCTCGAAGCTGGCGAAGCACACGACGGACGAGCAGTTCGCCTCGTTCCACCGGGTCCTGAAGCAGGCCCGCGAGACCTTCGCGCACGCCCAGGAGCTCGCGGGCGACGACCCGAGCCCGTTCATCGGCGAGCTGCCGCTGGCGATGGGCCTGGGCTACCCGCACGAGGCCGTCGAGGCCATCTGGGCCGAGATCGAGAAGCGCGACCCGCTCAACTACCTCGCGTACTCCAGCGCCCTGCAGTACTGGTGCGCCAAGTGGTGCGGCTCGCACGAGGCCGCGCTCGCGTTCGCCCGGCGCGGGGCCGAGCGCGCGCGGCCCGGGCAGCTGCTGACGAACTTCGTCCTCGAGGCGTACTTCGAGCAGGAGTCGTACGACTCCGACCTCGAGCCGCAGGAGTTCTACAACCGGCCCGAGGTCGTGGCGGCCACGGACGCCGCCCTCGTCGACCTGGCCGCGGCCGAGAGCGTGCTCGACCCGGCCGACCCGCGGCTCGCGGAAACCCGGCACATGGTGGCCTGGATGCTGTACTGGCAGGACCGGTACGAGGCGGCCCTCGCCCAGTTCCGGCTCGTCGACGGCTACATCGGCACCGCGCCCTGGAGCTACGCGGGCGACCCGAAGGGCCGCTACACGAACGTGCGCGACTACACGGCGGCGCAGGTCCTGAAGGCCCGCGGGGAGTAGCCCCGACCGCTCCCGCCACACCGTTCGAACCGATCAAGCCGATCAAGCCGATCAAGCCGATCAGGCCGATCAGGCCGATCGAGCCGATCGAACCCATCGAACCCATCGAACCGCTCAAGCCGCTCAACGTGTTCACGTCGCTCAAGCACGCATCGTCATTCTGTGGGACACCGTGATCATTCTGCTGTGGGTCGTGCTGACCCCCCTCGTCCTCGGCCTGCTGGGCCTCGGGCTGTACGTCCTCAAGGCCATCGTGCAGGGCACCATCGAGGGCTGGCGGTCCGGCTCCGTGTCACCGGAGGACGAGGCCGCCGCCGCGCTCCTCGCAGAACGTCTCGGCACGCTGGGCCTGCTGCCCGCCGAGCGCCAGAACACCCAGCTCGCCGCACCGCTGGAGCCGGCCCTGACCGTGGCGCTCGCCGACGCCGCGGCCGGGGACTGGAGGCCCGCCGCCGCCCTCCTCGACGAGACGGCCGCGGCCCGGGACTGGGAGCGGCGGTCCTTTCTCGCCGGGCGGCTGGGCATCGCGGCGGCCGACGGGGACGCCTGGCTGACGGCCTGGGAGTCGGCCCGCCCCGACGACCCGGGTGCGGCGCTGGTCCGGGCGCGCGCCACCGTCCAGCTCGCCTGGAACCTCCGGGGCGCGCAACGGGCGCGGTACACCACCGCCGAGCAGGCGGCGGGCTTCCACCGCACGCTGCCGCTCGCGGACGAGCAGCACGTCCGGGCCGCGGCGCTGGCGCCGCAGGACGACCCGACCCCGTACATCGGCGAGATGTGGAGCGCGATCGGCCTCGGTCGCGGACACGACGAGATGCGCCGGATCCGGAAGGAGATCACCAGCCGGGCTCCGCACCACTACGAGGCGCACTGGACGGCGCTGCAGTTCTGGTGCGCCAAGTGGCGCGGCTCGGAGGACCTGGCCCGGGCGTTCGCCGTGCGGGCGGCGGCGGAGGCGCCGGCGGGCAGCCTGCTGACGGTGTTCCCGCTGATCGCGCACTTCGAGCACGACACGTCCGACACCACGGACGTGGACCGGACGCCGGAGATGTACGCGGCGGTCGACGCGCTGCTCGCGGACGTCGCGGCCGCCGATCCGGCGCACCCGCGGCTTCCCGAGGCCCGTCATCTGGCGGCGTACTTCCTGAACCTGCAAGGCCGGTGGGACGAGGCCGTGGAGCAGTTCCGCCGGGTGGACGGGTACGTCGGGGTGCTGCCGTGGTCGTACCGGGCGAACCCGGCCGAGCACTACTGCCTCACCCGCGACGAGTGCGTGGCCAACGCTTCCTGAGTGCGCTTCCCGGGACGGGACGCGGCGGGCCCCGGAGGGAATCCCCCTGGGGTCCGCCGCGTTCTTCTTGAGGCCACCGTCGAGGAGAGATGCCGCATGTTCCTGTCCCGCACCCCCGTCCTCCCCACCCCGGACCAGGCCCTGGGCGGCCGCGCCGAGCCCGCCTTCGCCGTCCCGGAGCGCCACACGGTCCTCGGCACTCCGCTGCTCGGCCCCTACCCGGAGGGCCTGGAGGTCGCCGACTTCGCCCTGGGCTGCTTCTGGGGCGCCGAGCGCAAGTTCTGGCAGACCGAGGGCGTGTACACGACCCTCGTCGGCTACCAGGGCGGATACACGCCGAACCCGCTCTACGAGGAGGTCTGCTCGGGCCTCACGGGCCACACGGAGGTCGTCCGCGTGGTCTTCGACCCGTCGAAGGTCTCGTACGAGCGGCTGCTCAAGCTGTTCTGGGAGTCGCACGACCCGACGCAGGGCTTCCGCCAGGGCAACGACGTCGGCACCCAGTACCGCTCGGCCGTCTACACCCACTCCCCCGAGCAGGCCGCGACGGCCGAGGCCTCCCGCGAGGCCTACCAGAAGGTCCTGACCGGCTCCGGCTACGGCGAGATCACCACGACGGTCCTCCCGGCCGACGACCGCACCTTCTACCCGGCCGAGGCCTACCACCAGCAGTACCTGGACAAGAACCCGGCCGGCTACTGCGGCATCGGCGGCACGGGCGTCTCCTGCCCGATCGGGGTCGCGAAGGCGGAGTGAGCCGGCCCCGCCCCCGCCCTTCCTCCGGCACCGCGGTGCCGGAGGAAGGGCGATGTCACAGGCCGCGCCGCTGTCTCGTCCCAGAAGTGTGGAGCGGCGTTCCCGGCGCCGGTGCCGGCCTGCGGACGGCGCCCGGACGCCGTGGACGAGGACGAGGACGAGGACGAGGACGAGAGGAAGAGCGCCATGAGCGGTTCGGACACGGCGGACACGGCCCGCGAGAGCGACGGGGCTCGTGGGACCGACGAGGCTCGTGGGACCGACAGGGCTCGTGGGACCGACGGGGCTCGTGGGACCGAGGAGTTCGAGGAGCTGCGGCCGCTGCTGTTCTCCCTCGCCTACCGGATCCTCGGCAGCGTCAGCGAGGCCGAGGACGCCGTCCAGGAGACCTGGCTGCGTTACGCCTCCGCTCCCAACCCGCCCGTCTCGCCCAAGGCCTTCCTGTCCGCGACCGTCACCCGCATCTCGATCGACGTGCTGCGCTCGGCGCGGGTCCGGCGGGAGCAGTACGTCGGCGAGTGGCTGCCGGAGCCGCTGCTGGCCGACCCGTACGAGGACCCGGAGCGCTCGGCGGAGCTGGCGGACTCGGTGTCGATGGCGGCGTTGCTGCTCCTGGAGCGGCTGAGCCCGCTGGAGCGGGCGGTGTTCGTGATGCGCGAGGTCTTCGGCTTCGGTTTCCCGGAGGTCGCGTCGGCGGTGGGGCGTTCGGAGGCGGCCTGCCGGCAGCTCGCGGTGCGGGCGCGCCGGCACATGGCGGAGGGGCGGCCGCGCTTCGAGGCGGACCGGGTGGAGCGGGAGGAGCTGGCGGCGCGCTTCTTCGACGCCCTCCAGGAGGGCGAGGTCGACGGGCTGCGGGCGCTGCTGTCGGCCGACGCGCAGCTGGTCGGCGACGGCGGCGGCAAGGCGCCGACGTTGGCCAGGACCGTGGTCGGCGCCGACAACGTGGCCCGTCTGCTCGCCTCGTACGTCGGCATGCTGCTCGACGTCGCCGTGACCTGCGAGACGCGCGAGGTGAACGGCGGTCCCGGCGCGGTCTTCCGCGACCGGAACGGCGACGTGCTCTTCGCCTGGACGCTCGACGTGCTCGACGGGCACATCCAGACGGTCCGCGCGGTGTCCAACCCGGACAAGCTCGGCCACCTGGGCCCGGTCGGGGACGCGTGGGACATCGCCGAGCAGGTCAGGCGACGCCGCCGCGAGGAGCGCCGCGCCTCGTCGTGACCCCGTACGGCGAAGGGCCCTGGCGCGATCCCTCCGGGCGGCCCCAGGCCGCCGGACCGCCCCACCCGGCCGGGCCGCCCCACCCGGCCGAGCCACCCCACCCGGCCGGGCCGCCCCGCGCCCCCAGGCCGCCGACGGCACGGCTGCCAGGCGGCCCGGCGGCCTCGCGGCCTCGCGGCCTCGCGGCAGTCAGTCAACCCGCGGCCTGGTCTCGCCCAGCCCTCAGATCGTCGACGCGTCGATCACGAAGCGGTAGCGCACGTCCGACGCGATGACCCGCTCGTAGGCCTCGTTGACCTGGTCGGCGGTGATCAGTTCGATCTCGGCGCCCAGGCCGTGCGCGGCGCAGAAGTCCAGCATCTCCTGGGTCTCCTTGATGCCGCCGATCATCGAGCCGGCCAGCGTCTTGCGGCCGCCGATCAGGGAGAACAGGCCGACCTTGACCGGCTCCTCCGGTGCGCCGACGTTCACCAGGGCGCCGTCGGTCTTCACCAGGCTCAGGTAGGCGTCGAAGTCCAGCGGCGCGGAGACCGTGGAGATCACCAGGTCGAAGCTGTCGCGCAGGGCCGTGAAGGTCTCCGGGTCGTTGGTCGCGTAGTAGTGATCGGCGCCCAGCTTCAGGGCGTCCTCCCGCTTCTTCAGCGACTGGCTGAGCACCGTCACCTCGGCGCCGAGCGCGTGGGCGATCTTGACGCCCATGTGGCCGAGGCCGCCGAGGCCCACGATCGCGACCTTCTTGCCGGGGCCGGCCTGCCAGTGCGCGAGCGGCGAGTAGAGGGTGATGCCGGCGCACAGCAGCGGGGCGGCGGCGTCGAGCGGGATGCCCTCGGGGATGCGCAGGGTGTAGTTCTCGTCGACGACGATGTGCGTGGAGTAGCCGCCGTAGGTGGGCTCGCCGTTCTTGTCGAGGGCGTTGTACGTGCCGGTGCCTCCGGTGACGCAGTACTGCTCCAGGCCCTGCTCGCAGTACGCGCACGTACGGCAGGAGTCGACGAAGCAGCCGACGCCGACGCGGTCGCCGACCTGGTGCCTGGTGACGCCGGGGCCGACCTCGGTGACGATTCCGGCGATCTCGTGGCCGGGCACCATCGGGAAGATGCCCTCGCCCCAGCCGTTGCGGGCCTGGTGGATGTCGGAGTGGCAGATGCCGGCGTGCGTGATCTCGATGAGGACGTCGTGCTCGCCGACCGGCCGGCGCGGGACGGTGGTGCGCTCCAGCGGGGCGTTGGCGGCGGGTGCGGCGAGGGCGGAAACGTTCGTGGTCATGGCGGCAAGCCTGCCGGAGGTTTCCGGCCGTACCCAGACCACTGTCCTGCCTACGACCGGTGTGCCTACCACTGGCAGGGACAGGAACGGACGTCCGTTACCGGCCGTGGACGGGAATACTGGGGACGCATGGACCTCAGCGCCGAACTCAGCGAATTCCTGCGCTCCCGCCGGGCACGTCTGAAGCCTCAGGACGTGGGCCTGCCCGAGTTCGGGCGACACCGCCGGGTGCCGGGTCTGCGCCGCGAGGAGCTGGCGCAGCTGGCCGGGGTGTCCGTGGCGTACTACACGCGGCTCGAGCAGGGCAACGGCAAGAACGTGTCCATGGAGGTCCTGGACGCGATCGCGAAGGCGCTGCGGCTCAGCGACACCGAGCGCGCCCATCTGACGCACCTGGCCAGGCCGACCGCGAAGAAGCGGCAGCGGGCGGCGAGCGCCCGTCCCCAGCAGATCCGGCCGGGTCTGGCCCACCTCCTGGACGCCATGGAGGGCGTGCCGGCCTTCGTCCTGGGCCGGCGGGGCGACATCCTGGCCTGGAACCGGCTGGCGCGGGCCCTGATGGGCGACTTCGCCACCTGGGAGCCGCGCGAGCGGAACATGGCGCGGATGATCTTCCTCGACCCGAACGCGCGTGATCTGTACGTCGACTGGGAGTGCAAGGCGACCGAGGTCGTGAGCGTGCTGCGGCTGTACGCCGGGGTGTACCCGGACGATCCGGAGCTGCTGCCGCTGGTGGGCGAACTGTCCGTCAGGAGCGAGGAGTTCCGCTCGTTGTGGGCCGCGCACACGGTGACGGACAAGGGCCACGGGCAGAAGCGGCTGCGGCATCCGCTGGTGGGCGAGATGACGCTGCAGTACGAGGCGCTGAAGGTCTCGGGCGACGACCCCGAGCTCGTGCTCGTCACCTACCACGCCGAGCCGGGCTCGCCGTCGGCGGACGCGCTGCGACTGCTCGCGCAGTGGGGCGTGGACGAGCCGGCGGACGTACGGGAATGACGCAGCGGCCCCCTCCCGGAGCGAAGTCCCGGGAGGGGGCCGCTTCGAGCGGCGGGCGGATCAGACGGCGGAGCCGGCCTTCCACGCCGACCAGCTCATGTTCCAGCCGTTGAGGCCGTTGTCGGGAGCGATCGTCTTGTCCGCGGAGTTCTTGACGATGACGACGTCGCCGACGATCGAGTGGTCGTAGAACCAGGCGGCCTGCTGGTTGGGGTCGCCGGCGCCCTTGACGTCGGCGAGGCCCACGCAGCCGTGGCTGGTGTTCACGCTGCCGAAGATGGAGCGGGCACCCCAGTAGTTGCCGTGGATGAAGGTGCCGGAGGTGGACAGGCGCATGGCGTGCGGCACGTCCTTGATGTCGTACTCGCCCTTGCCGTCGTCGTCGGTGAAGCCGACGGTGGCGCCGTTCATCCGGGTCTCCTTGAACTTCTCGGAGATCACCATCTGGCCGTTGTAGGTGGTGTTCTCCGGGGAGCCGGCGGAGATCGGGATGGTCTTGACGGTGCGGCCGTCCTGCTTGACGGTCATCGTCTTCGTCTTGACGTCGACCGTGGAGACCTGGTTGCGGCCGATCTTGAAGGTGACGGTCTTCTGCTGGACGCCGTAGACGCCGTCCGCGCCCTCGACACCGTCGAGGTTCAGCTTCATGGTGACGGTCGAGCCCTCGGACCAGTAGTTCTCCGGGCGGAAGTCGAGCCGCGTGGAGTTGAACCAGTGGCCGACGACCTCCTGGCCGGAGCTGGAGGAGACGGTGATGCCGCTCTGGACGGCCTTCTTGTCGGTGATCGCCTTGTTGAAGTTGATCGAGACCGGCATGCCGACGCCGACCGTGGAGCCGTTCTCCGGCGTGAAGTTGCCGATGAAGCTGTTGGCCTGCGAGACCGTGGTGAACGAGGAGTTCTCGTGGGCCTCGAGGCCGGAGGCGTCCTTGGCGGTCGCGGCGATCTTGTAGACGGTGCCGCGCTTGAGCTGGCCGGACGGCTTCCAGCTGAGGCCGTCGGCGGATATCTCGCCCTTGACGGCGGTGCCCTCGGCGGAGGTCATGGTGACGTCCGTGAGCTTGCCGTCGGTGACGGTGACCTTGGCGTCGTCGTTGATCGACGCGTTCTGGGCGCCGTTCTTCGGCGAGATGGTGATCTGCGCCTTGGAGGTCTTCTGCGCGGCGGCCTCGTCGACCTGGGCCTGCGACTGTCCGCTCTGCGAGGGGTCGGCGGCGCTGCCGCCCTTGTCGCCGTCGTTGCACGCCGAGAGCACCAGCACGCCACCGAGCACCGCGGCCGCGGCGGCCAGGCCCTTGCGACGCTTGCCGTCCGTCATCACATGCTTCTCCATCGTCGCCGACTACCTGCCACTTCCCACTCAAACACCCATGAGAACCCGCCCGGTTCCGTCACCGGGGGGTTTGTGGGGAACACCACTGATCCACACGCACCGGCGGTCCGTTCGGTTCCCGGGCGCGGGGAGGCCCCGGGACACCGACGCCCCGGGGCCTTGCGCCGGCCTGCCGCCGTCGCACCGCCGTCGCACCGCCGGAACCCGTCCGGCGTCCGGCCGGTGCGTGCGGCGGAGCCGCGGCACGGGTCGGGTCGGAGCGCGGTCCGGAGGAGTCAGGTGCGGTCGTCCTCGTCGTCTTCCCACCCACCATCTTCGTCCTCGCCGTCCCACTCCCTCGCATCGGGGTCGTAGTCGATCTCCTCGGTGCTCCAGGAGGCCTGGACCAGCTCGATTCCGGGGACGGTGCCGACGACGTCGAAGGGCTCGACCAGATAGGCCAGGGCTTCCGCGCTGTCCTCGACGACGGCGGTGCGGGCGTGCGTCCGCTCCTCCTCCGGCAGCGACGTGTCGGACTCGATGCGGTCCACGGCCGCCTCGGTGAGTTCGGCGGGCCCGTCGACCTCCAGGACGAGATCGACCCGAAGCCGTACATAGCGTGATGACTCGGAAGTGCTCATGGGCGGAGCGTAGAGCGCCGGGAGACCTCGGGTTTCCCGCGACCCGCTGTGTTCAATACCATCGGCCCACCTACCAGTTCGCGGTTTCCGCAAGGGGGATCGAAAACACGTGTCCGTCGCCCGACGCCCGCTGCTCACCGCCACTGCCGCGGGGACACTGCTCTGCGCTCTGTGGTTCGTGCCGTCCGCGAACGCGACGGGCGAGCAGGGCAGAGCCGACGGCGGCCGGACGGCCGTGACGGAGGGGCAGGACGACGGCCGGCTCGCGGAGACCGGCGGCCCGGACACCACTCCGTACCTGCTGGGCGGGACGCTGTTCCTGGGCGTGGGCGCGGGCTTCGTGACCCTGGCGATGCGGCGCGGCGGCCGGGCCTCGTAGACCCGCCGCAGTCCCGGACCACCGCTGAAGTCCCTGACCACCGCTGAAGTCCCTGACCACCGCTGAAGTCCCTGACGACCTGTACGGCGAAGGGCCGCCCCGGCGAGGCGGTTTCTAGGGGTCGTCGCAACACGTGGTCGTGTTGGTCAGGCCGCGAGTAGTTTATGCAGGCGCTCGGCCGGGGTTTCCCAGCCGAGCGTTTTGCGTGGGCGGCGGTTGAGCTGGTCGGCGACGGCGGCCAGGTGCTCGGGGTCGTGGACGGACAGGTCGGTGCCTTTGGGGAAGTACTGCCGCAGCAGGCCGTTGGTGTTCTCGTTCGAGCCGCGCTGCCAGGGGCTGGCGGGGTCGCAGAAGTAGACCGGGATGTCGGTGGCGAGGGTGAACTGCGCGTGGCGGGCCATCTCGCTGCCCTGGTCCCAGGTCAGGGACCGCATCAGCTGGGCGGGCAGGGTCTGGACGGTGGCGGTCAGGGCAGTCAGGACGGCCTCGGCTCCGTGGTCGCCGGGCAGGTGCAGGAGCATGACGTAGCGGGTGGCGCGTTCGACCAGGGTGCCGATCGCGGACCTGCCGTCCTTGCCGATGATCAGGTCGCCCTCCCAGTGGCCGGGAACGGCCCGGTCCTCCACCTCGGCGGGCCGTTCGCTGATCATCACCATCGGGGTGGTGAAACGCGGCTGGCGGCAGTTCGCCTGCCGCTGGGGTCTGCGGCGGGCCCGCCCGGAGCGCAGGGCGCCGGCCAGCTCGCGCCGCAGCTGACCCCTGCCCTGGACATAAAGTGCCTGATAGACGGTCTCGTGGACCACGTGCATCTCCGGCCGCTGGGGGAACTGTGTCCGCAGAGCGTGGCATATCTGCTCCGGGCTCCACTTCTCGTCCAGCATCGTCTGGACGGCGTCCCGCAGCTCGGGGTTCCGGAGGATCTTGCGGGGCTTGGGGCGGGGACGGCGGGCGTCGGCGCGGGCCTGGGCGGCGTGCGGGCGGTAGTGCCACTGGCCGCGTGTGCCGTCGGTGCGGTTGCGGCGGATCTCCCGGCTGACCGTGGACGGACTTCGGCCCAGCTCCGCGGCGATCGCCCGTACCGTGGCCTTCTCCCGCAGCCGGTCCGCGATGTGGATCCGCTCGTCCTCGCTCAGGTATCGGGACGGACCGGAAGCCGGCACCACCAGATTGATCGGTGGTACCGGCTTCCGGTTGCGTTCCCCGGAGCGGCCGTTGCGCCACTTCCGACCGGTCCGCTCATCGATGCCGACAATCCGGCACGCTTCGGTGTTGCTGTATCCCTGCCGCACGAGCCGGGAGTATGCCTCCCGCTCCCGGGACAACTTCTTACGCCCCTGCGGTGTCCGGTCCGCTCGGATCTGGAAGTCCATCGCACCCCTTGAACTGGGGTGTTGCGACAACCACTAGAACC
>NZ_SDOY01000142.1 GCF_004117935.1 Streptomyces roseicoloratus
GGCGGTTTCTAGGGGTCGTCGCAACACGTGGTCGTGTTGGTCAGGCCGCGAGTAGTTTATGCAGGCGCTCGGCCGGGGTTTCCCAGCCGAGCGTTTTGCGTGGGCGGCGGTTGAGCTGGTCGGCGACGGCGGCCAGGTGCTCGGGGTCGTGGACGGACAGGTCGGTGCCTTTGGGGAAGTACTGCCGCAGCAGGCCGTTGGTGTTCTCGTTCGAGCCGCGCTGCCAGGGGCTGGCGGGGTCGCAGAAGTAGACCGGGATGTCGGTGGCGAGGGTGAACTGCGCGTGGCGGGCCATCTCGCTGCCCTGGTCCCAGGTCAGGGACCGCATCAGCTGGGCGGGCAGGGTCTGGACGGTGGCGGTCAGGGCAGTCAGGACGGCCTCGGCTCCGTGGTCGCCGGGCAGGTGCAGGAGCATGACGTAGCGGGTGGCGCGTTCGACCAGGGTGCCGATCGCGGACCTGCCGTCCTTGCCGATGATCAGGTCGCCCTCCCAGTGGCCGGGAACGGCCCGGTCCTCCACCTCGGCGGGCCGTTCGCTGATCATCACCATCGGGGTGGTGAAACGCGGCTGGCGGCAGTTCGCCTGCCGCTGGGGTCTGCGGCGGGCCCGCCCGGAGCGCAGGGCGCC
Source organism: Streptomyces roseicoloratus (assembly GCF_004117935.1). Taxonomy (GTDB): domain Bacteria; phylum Actinomycetota; class Actinomycetes; order Streptomycetales; family Streptomycetaceae; genus Streptomyces; species Streptomyces roseicoloratus. The sequence continues at coordinate 629 of NZ_SDOY01000142.1, forward strand.
GGCCAGCTCGCGCCGCAGCTGACCCCTGCCCTGGACATAAAGTGCCTGATAGACGGTCTCGTGGACCACGTGCATCTCCGGCCGCTGGGGGAACTGTGTCCGCAGAGCGTGGCATATCTGCTCCGGGCTCCACTTCTCGTCCAGCATCGTCTGGACGGCGTCCCGCAGCTCGGGGTTCCGGAGGATCTTGCGGGGCTTGGGGCGGGGACGGCGGGCGTCGGCGCGGGCCTGGGCGGCGTGCGGGCGGTAGTGCCACTGGCCGCGTGTGCCGTCGGTGCGGTTGCGGCGGATCTCCCGGCTGACCGTGGACGGACTTCGGCCCAGCTCCGCGGCGATCGCCCGTACCGTGGCCTTCTCCCGCAGCCGGTCCGCGATGTGGATCCGCTCGTCCTCGCTCAGGTATCGGGACGGACCGGAAGCCGGCACCACCAGATTGATCGGTGGTACCGGCTTCCGGTTGCGTTCCCCGGAGCGGCCGTTGCGCCACTTCCGACCGGTCCGCTCATCGATGCCGACAATCCGGCACGCTTCGGTGTTGCTGTATCCCTGCCGCACGAGCCGGGAGTATGCCTCCCGCTCCCGGGACAACTTCTTACGCCCCTGCGGTGTCCGGTCCGCTCGGATCTGGAAGTCCATCGCACCCCTTGAACTGGGGTGTTGCGACAACCACTAGAACCAACGAGGAGGGCCGGGCGACGGACCGCGGCGCGCGGATGTCCCGGCTCGGGCTGCACCCCCGGCTCGGCCGGGCCCTGCTCGACGGGACGGCCGAGGTCGGGGCGCGGCGGGCGGCCGAGGTGGTGGCGCTGCTGAGCGAGGAGCCGCCCCGGGAGTACGGGGACGACCTGGCGGCGGCCTGGCGCGGGGCGCGCCGGGGCGGCGACGGGTACGCGGCGCGCTGGAAGGCGGAGGTCCGGCGCCTCGAACGATCGGCCGGCGAGGAGGCCGGCGGCGCGGAGGACGCGCGGACCGGATCCCTGGACGCAGGCGGCGGAGAGGATGCGGTGGCGGGTCTGGTGACGGCACTGGCGTTCCCGGAGCGGGTGGCGCGGGCGCGGGAGCAGAGCGGCCTGCTGATGGTGTCGGGCACGGGGGCGCGGCTGGCCGAGGGCTCGCGGCTGGGGTCGAGTCCGTGGCTGGCCGTGGCGGTGGCGGACCGGACTGCGCAGAGCGCCACGGCACGGGTGCGGCTGGCCGCCGTGGTGGACGAGGAGGTGGCGCGGCGCGCGGCGGGGCATCTGCTCAGCGCCGGCGAGGAGGTCCACTGGGAGGACGGGGACGTGGTGGCCCGGTCGGTGGAGCGGCTGGGGGCGGTGGAGCTGACCGTCCGCCCGCTGCGGAACGGCGCGGATCCGGCGCTGGTGCGGGAGGCGCTGCTGGACGGGCTGCGCCGCGAGGGCACGGGGCTTCTGCGCTGGAACCGGGACGCGGAGGAGTTGCGCGCCCGACTGGCCTTCCTTTACCGGGAGTTGGGCGAGCCGTGGCCGGACGTGTCGGAGGAGGCCCTGCTCGGCCGGGCCGCCGACTGGCTGGAGCCGGAGCTGTCGCGGGCGCGTCGGCGGGCCGATCTGGGGCGGATCGACGCCGGTGAGGGGATACGGCGGCTGCTGCCGTGGGCGACGGGCGAGGCGCTGCGCCTCGACGAGCTGGCGCCGGAGCGGATCGAGGTGCCGAGCGGTTCGCGGATACGGGTGGAGTACGGCGGGGAGCGGCCGGTGCTGGCGGTGAAGCTGCAGGAGATGTTCGGGCTCGCGGAGACGCCGCGGGTGGCCGGGGTTCCGGTCCTGGTGCATCTGCTCTCCCCCGCCGGCCGGCCGGCGGCGGTGACGTCCGATCTGGCCTCGTTCTGGCGGGACGGCTACCGGGCGGTGCGTGCGGAGCTGCGCGGACGCTATCCGAAGCATCCATGGCCGGAGGACCCTTCGGCGGCCCAGCCGACCCGGCACACCAGTGCCCGGCTCAGACGGGAGCGGTGAGAGGCGCCGGCCCGGAGCCGGTGTCCGGTCCCGGGCCCGCCGCCCGGGCCCGGCGGGAGCGGGCTTCGAGCCAGAAGGAGAGGGCGAGCAGGAGGAGGGCGAGGACGGTGAAGGTCCACGGGAGATAGGAGACGAGCATCAGCACCATCAGCCGATTGCCTTCGACCAGGTCGACGACGTGGGCGATGTAGTCCTCGCGCATCTTCACGTGACCCTCGAAGACGGTGACGGTGTCCTGGCCCATCAGGGCGCGGGCGTTGCGGAGCTCCTCCTTGTGGATCTCCTCGCCGTTGACGGGAGCGCCGGTCACGGGGTCGACCCAGAACATGCGCTTGGTGGTGTACCAGCGGGTGAGGCCGGTCTTGGCGAGGACGCCGGGGTCGATGTCGATGGGCATCGTCTTGGGCATGGGGACCTTGGTCCAGGGGATGGTCTGCTCGAAGTAGTAGACCTCCAGTCCGCGGAAGGTGCGGGTGCCCTGGTAGTGGATGGGGGCGGAGGTGCGGGTCTGGGCGTCGAAGTACCGGTAGTCCCGCTTCTCGGTGAGGAAGGGCCACTTGAACTCGATGCCCTCGCGGCGCACCGGGTCGCCGTCGACCGTCTCGCCGGTGGCGTGGACGGGGTCCTGGGTGTGGGCGTCGAAGATGTAGCGCTCGGGGATCTTGGAGACCATCTTGCCGTCGGGGCCGAGGACGTAGGAGAGGGAGTCCCAGACGACGACGTCGCGGCCGGCGTCGCGTTCGATCTTCCTCGACTCCTCCACGTTGCCCTTGAGGGTCTGGACGATGGTGATCCGGTCGACCTTCTTCGCCTTGAGCGTGGAGTAGTCGAGCAGGGTCGCGGGCTTCGCCTCCAGGACCGTCTCCTGGTACTGGTTCGGCGGGATCTTGGCCAGGCGCGGGAAGGCGTACCAGCGCATCGTGGGGGCCATGGCGGCGAAGAAGACGGCGAAGGCGAGCAGGACGAGGCTGGCGCGGCGGCGCATCGGGCGGCCCCTCACTTCTTGGGGCCCGGATCGGCGGTGAGCAGGGGCTTCGGCGAGGTGGGACCGTCCGGCGGCAGATCGACGAAGGAGACGAGGAGGATGAACAGGAGGACGGGAACGAGTCCGATGACGGCGGCGGCAAGGGCGCGCAAGGTCGGCCTCCCGGTGCTCGATCTGATGCGTCGTCAGGGCGGGGGCACCGTAGCAACGTCGCCGCGAGATGAGAACACGTCGCACCGGGAACACGTGCGCCGCCCTCGCGTCCGGCGGGGACGCGAGGGCGGCGCGGTGACGAGCAGGAGACCGGGGTGGTCCTTTCGCCCTCAGGCGGTCAGGAGGTCGGCGTGGGCTCCGGGGTGCCGCCCGTGGACGAAGAGGGCGACGGCGTCGGGGTCGGCTCCGGCTCGGGTTCCGGGGCGGTGACCGTGATCGTGATCGTGACGGAGCCGCCGCCGGGCGCGGTCAGCCGCAGCACGAAGGTGCCGGTCTTGTCGCCGGCGTGGATGTCCGGCAGCTCGTACGTGCCGTCGGCGCGGGTCTTCAGACCGGTCAGGGTGCGCACCGCGGTGCCGTCGGCGTCCTTGAAGTAGGGGCCGTCGGTGGCGGGCTGCGGGTCGGTCGCGGACGTGACGAACGTGGCGGTGAGGGCGACACCGGCGGCGGCGGCCCCGCCGTCGGTGGCCTTGACCGTGACCGGGCCGGTGACGGTGCCGCCGGTGGTGGCGGCGAGCTCCTTGGCGTCGACGTGGGTGAGGGTGTCGGCGGAGCGCTCGGTGACGGTCGCGGCGAACTCGACGGCGTTCAGGGCGCGTCCCACGACGGTGGCGCTGACCTTGAAGCCGCCGGTCTGCTCGCCGGCCTTCAGGGTCGGCGCGACGGCCTTGCCGTTCGACCCGGTGACGGCGGTGACCTCGCGGGCGCCGACGGCGAAGCGGGCGTCGGTCTCGTCGCTGATCCGGAAGCGCACCTGGACGCCGGCGACCGGCTTGCCGGCCAGGTCGACGGCGAGCACCGTCGGCCGCGTGGTGAAGGTGGTGCCGGCGGTGGCGCTGAGGGCGGTGGCACCGTCCTTGTTCAGGCGCGCCACCTTGGCCGCCGGATCGGTGGTGGGCGGCGTGGTCGGCTTGGTGGGCGTCGGCTCGGCGGGCTTGGACGGGCTCGGCTTCGGCGTGGTCGGCTTCGGCTTCGGCGTCACGGGGGCCGTCGGCGTCGGGCGGGCGCCGGGCGTGGTGCGCGGGTTGTCGCTGCGGTCGCCCGGGAGCACCCCGGTGCCGTCGGGCACCTGGTGGCTGCCACGCTTGTAGTACTCGAACCAGGACAGGACCGTGTTCAGGTACTCGCGGGAGCGGTTGTAGCTGAGGATGGCCTTGTCCAGGTCGGCCTTGACGGCGAGGTTGCGGCCGTTGGCGCAGAGGTAGAGGCCGGCGGCCTGGGCCGCGTCGTAGATGTTGTTCGGGTCCTTCTTCCCGTCGCCGTTGGCGTCCTGGCCCCAGGTGGCCCAGGTGGACGGGATGAACTGCATCGGGCCGACCGCCCGGTCGTGGACGCTGTCGCCGTCGTAGGCGCCGTTGTCGGTGTCGGAGATGTTCGCGAAGCCGACACCGTTGAGGACCGGGCCGAGGATAGGCGAGTTCGTGGTGCCGTTGGCGTCGACGGCTCCGCCGCGCGCCTGCCCCGACTCGACCTTGCCGATGCCGGCGAGCAGCTGCCAGGGGAGGTTGCAGTCGGGGTCGGTGGAACGTATCGACTGCTCGGCGCGCTGGTAGGCGGCGAGGACGGACGCGGGTATGCCGGCTTCGGCCGGGCCGGTGATGACCGGCAGCGTGCCGGCCGGAGAGCCCGGCTTGTTGGGCGTGTTCAGCGGGGGCAGTTCCGTGTAGTACGGAGAGTCGCCGGAGGCCGAGCCGTCCGGGGTCGTGGCGGTGTCGCCGGTCCCGATCGGCACGTCACCACTCGCTCCGTCGGTGGGCGGCTGGGTCGTGCCCGGCCCCTGAGAGGCGGCCAGCGCCGCGACCGCCGCGGCCACCACCGCACCGCTCGTGGCTCCCCTGCGCAGCCGACGGCCCAAGTGCCCTGCCATACGTGTGGTCCCTCCCCGAGTCCCGCGTCCGCGCTCCCCGCGCGGGTCCGACCCGCCGACCCTATGCCAACTCCGAGGTCCGGCACACCGGCCCCTGACCGTGTTTCACGGTTTCGTCACCACTTGGCCGTCCCGGCTTTCGGCGCGGGGCGGTCATGAATACTTGACCGGCACATCGAAACGAGGGGGAGCAGTCCGGTGCCTTTCACGCTCAGTCATGCCGCCGCGGTACTCCCGGGACTTCGGCGGGATGCCACGGCACGGGGTCCGTTGGTGGCGTCGGCACTGGTCGCGGGTTCGTTCTCACCCGACATGACCTATTTCACGGCCTCTGTCGTGCCCGGTGCGATGCGGTTCGGGAACGTGACCCACTCCTTCCTCGGAGTCGTCACCGTCGACGTGCTCATCACCGCCGTGGTGGTGGCGCTGTGGCTGACGGTGCGTGAGCCGCTGGTGGCGCTGCTGCCGCGGCGGTGGCGCGGGCGGGTGCACGGCTTCGTACGCGGCCGGCCGTGGCGGGAGCGCCGCCCGGTGGCGCTCGTCTGCTGGTTCTCCGTGTCGGCGGCCGCCGGCGCGACGACGCACGTCGTGTGGGACGCCTTCACCCATCTCGACCGCTGGGGCACACGGCTGATCCCGGTGCTCGGCGACGTGGTGGGCGGGTTCCCCGTCTATCTGTACGCGCAGTACGGGGGTTCGGCCCTGGCGCTGGTGCTGCTGGGCTGGTTCACGCTGCGGGCGCTGCGCGCGGCCCCCGCCGACGGGCCGACGCCGTCTCCCGGCCGGGTCCCGGTCCTCGACCGGCGCGGGCTGCTGATCGCTTGGGGCGTGATCGGCGCGTGCGTGGCGATCGGAGTGGTCCAGCGGGTGCTGCGCTTCTACGCGTACGGGCTCGAGGTCGGCACCCCGTTCGACATCATCCCGACGATCTGCTTCGGGGCGGGGTCGGGGCTGGCGCTGGGCGTCGTGCTGTACGGGGTGGGGGCGCGGGTGTGGTCGGCGACGCGACCGGCTTCCCGGGCGGGGGCCGAGGCCGGCCGCGGGGACGGCTCGGCGGCGGGGTCGGAGGCCGGCCGCGGGGACGGCCCGGCGGCGGGCCGACGCCCCGAACCCGTCGGCCCGGACCGCCGCTGACCGGCCCGACGGCACTCGCTCCCGCCCTCGGTGCCGTACGACGTCCCTTGTCGGCCTCCCCGCACCTGGACGGTCACTCCGTACAGCGCGGCGCCCTGGTGGTGCGGGCAGGTGCGGGGCGCGGAGGCGCCGCTGAGGGCGCCGTCCCGTGTGCCCATCCGTCCCGCCCTCGGGACGATCGCCCACACGGAGGTGTGCGCCGGGCCCGCGCGGGAGGACCACCACGACACCGCCCCGCGCGGTGAGGTATGTCCGTCGCGGGGGTCCGCCTGGTGCCGGAGTGGGTGGGGGTGGGGTCAGTGGGCTGCTGAGTCCCAGTTGGGGCCTACGCCCACCGAGACGTCCAGGGGGGCTCGGAGGTCCACGGCGTGGGACATGTGGGTGCGGACGAGGGACTCGACCTCCGCGCGTTCGCCGGGGGCGAGTTCCAGGACGATTTCGTCGTGGACCTGGAGGAGCATGCGGGAGGCGAGACCGGCCTCGGTCAGCGCGCGGTCGACGCTCAGCATGGCGACCTTGACGATGTCCGCCGCCGTGCCCTGGATCGGCGCGTTGAGCGCCATGCGCTCGGCGGCCTCGCGGCGCTGGCGGTTGTCGCTGTTGAGGTCCGGGAGGTAGCGGCGGCGGCCGAGCATCGTCTCCGTGTAGCCGGTGGCCCGGGCCTCGTCGACGACCCGGCGGAGGTAGTCGCGCACCCCTCCGAAGCGCTCGAAGTAGGTGTCCATCAGGCCGCGCGCCTCGGCAGGCTCGATGCCCAGCTGCTGGGAGAGGCCGAAGGCGGAGAGGCCGTACGCCAGGCCGTACGACATGGCCTTGATCTTGCGGCGCATCTCCGCGTCGACGGCGGACCGCTCGACGCCGAAGACCTGCGAGGCGACCGTGGTGTGCAGGTCCTCGCCGGAGGTGAAGGCCTCGATCAGGCCCTCGTCCTCGGAGAGGTGGGCCATGACGCGCAGCTCGATCTGGCTGTAGTCGGCCGTCATCAGCGCCTCGAAGCCCTCGCCGACGACGAAGCCGTGCCGGATGGCGCGGCCCTCGTCGGTGCGGACCGGGACGTTCTGCAGGTTCGGGTCGGTGGAGGAGAGGCGGCCCGTGGCGGCGACGGTCTGGCTGAAGGTGGTGTGGATGCGGCCGTCCGCCGCGACGGTCTTGATCAGGCCCTCGACCGTGGACCGCAGGCGGGCCTGCTCACGGTGGCGGAGCATGATCACCGGCAGCTCGTGCTCGGTCTGGCCGGCCAGCCAGGCGAGCGCGTCGGCGTCCGTCGTGTAGCCGGTCTTGGTCTTCTTGGTCTTCGGCAGGTTGAGCTCGCCGAAGAAGACCTCCTGGAGCTGCTTGGGCGAGCCGAGGTTGAACTCGTGGCCGACGGAGGCGTGGGCCTCCTTGACCGCCTGCTGCACCGCGCCCGCGAACTGCTGCTCCAGGGCCTCCAGGTGGTCCCGGTCGGCGGCGATGCCGTGCCGCTCCAGGCGGGCGAGGAGGGCGGAGGTGGGCAGTTCGACCTCGTGGAGGAGCTCCTTGGCGCCGACCTCGGCGAGCTTCTCCTCGAAGGCCGCACCGAGGTCCAGGATCGCCCGGGCCTGGCTCATCAGGGCCTCGGCCTCGGCGGTGTCCTCGGCGCCGAACGCGAGCTGGCCGTCGGCGGCCGCGGCGGGCGCGAGCTCCCGCCCCAGGTACTCGACGGACAGCGCGTCCAGGGCGAAGGAGCGGCGGCCGGGCTTCACCAGGTACGCGGCGAGCGCGGTGTCCATGGTGACGCCGGCGACGCTCCAGCCGTGCTCGGGGAAGACCCGCATGGCGCCCTTGGCGTTGTGCATGACCTTGGGGCGGGCGGGGTCGGCGATCCACTCCGACCAGGCCTTCTCGTCCGCGGCGTCCAACCGGCTCGGGTCGAACCAGGCGGCGGCGCCGTCGCCCGAGGCGAGGGCGATCTCCGAGACGTTCCCGGTGCCGAGGGCCCAGCTGTCGACGGTGGCGATGCCGAGGGGCCGCGCGCCGTGCTCGGCGAACCAGCCGGCGAGCTCGCCGGTGTCGAGGACGGTGAAGTCGAGCTCGACGCCGGGCGCGGGCGCCGGGGCGGCCTGCTCGGCGGCGCCGGGGTCGACGGCGAGGAGCCGCTCGCGCAGCGAGGGGTTGCGGATCTCCAGGGTGTCGAGGACGAGCGCGACGGCCGTGCGGTCGTACGGCTCGCGGGCGAGGTCCGCCACGGTCTTCGACAGCTCGACGTCGCGGACCATCTCGGTGAGGCGACGGTTGAGCTTCACCGACTCCAGGTGGTCACGGAGGTTCTGGCCGGCCTTGCCCTTGACCTCCTCGGCGCGCTCCACCAGTTCGGCGAAGGACCCGAACTGGTTGATCCACTTCGCGGCGGTCTTCTCGCCGACGCCGGGGATGCCGGGCAGGTTGTCCGACGGGTCGCCGCGCAGGGCGGCGAAGTCGGGGTACTGGGAGGGCGAGAGCCCGTACTTCTCCTGGACCTTCTCCGGGGTGAAGCGGGTCAGCTCGGAGACGCCCTTGGTGGGGTAGAGGACCGTGGTGTGCTCGGAGACCAGCTGGAAGGAGTCCCGGTCGCCGGTGACGATCAGGACCTCGAAGCCGGCGGCCTCCGCCTGGGTGGCGAGGGTGGCGATCACGTCGTCCGCCTCGAAGCCCTCGACGGCGAAGCGCGGCGCGTGCATCGCGTCGAGCAGCTCGCCGATCAGCTCGACCTGCCCCTTGAACTCGTCGGGCGTCTTCGAGCGGTTCGCCTTGTACTCGGGGAACTCGTCGGAGCGCCAGGTCTTGCGGGACACGTCGAACGCGACGGCGAAGTGCGTGGGCGCCTCGTCGCGGAGCGTGTTCGCCAGCATCGACGCGAAGCCGTAGATGGCGTTCGTCGGCTGCCCCGTCGCGGTCGTGAAGTTCTCCGCGGGCAGCGCGAAGAACGCCCGGTATGCCAGCGAATGCCCGTCCATGAGCATGAGCCGGGGGCGCGTCTCGTCGGTCTTCTCGGTCTTCTTCGATGCTGTCTCAGCCACGGAACGATCCTCCCACGGACCACTGACATTCCCGCCCGCGCACGGCGACCGCGGCGGCCCGGCCGCGATCCCGACCGGGCCTCCGGCGTCCCCGCGGGGCTCCGGCGTCCCCGCGGGGCTCCGGCTGTCGGTGGTCCGTGACAGGATCGGAGACGTACGACACTCGTCACCGCTCAAGGGAGAGCGCGATGGTCAGCAAGCCGCCCGTCGGCGACCCGGTCCAGGACGCGCCGCAGGTCGCGGCGCCGCAGCACGCCGCGGCCGGGCTGCCCGCCGTCGCCCACACCCTGCGGATCGCGCAGGCCCAGATGGGCGTGCGGCGGACCGCGCGGACCCTGCTCAAGGTCAACCAGAAGGACGGCTTCGACTGTCCCGGCTGCGCGTGGCCCGAGGGCGACAAGCGTCATGTGGCGGAGTTCTGCGAGAACGGGGCGAAGGCGGTCGCCGAGGAGGCGACGCTGCGCCGGGTGACGCCGGAGTTCTTCGCCACGCACCCGGTGGCGGACCTGGCGACGCGCAGCGGCTACTGGCTGGGCCAGCAGGGCCGGATCACGCAGCCGGTGTACCTGCCGGAGGGCGCCGACCGCTACGAGCCGGTGAGCTGGGAGCAGGCGTTCTCGATCATCGCGGAGGAGCTGACGGCGCTCTCCTCCCCCGACGAGGCGCTGTTCTACACCTCGGGCCGCACCAGCAACGAGGCCGCGTTCCTGCTCCAGCTGTTCGCCCGCGAGTTCGGCACCAACAACCTTCCGGACTGCTCCAACATGTGCCACGAGTCCTCGGGCTCGGCGCTGACCGAGACGATCGGCATCGGCAAGGGCAGCGTGTCCCTGGAGGACCTGCACCGGGCCGACCTGATCATCGTGGCCGGGCAGAACCCGGGGACGAACCATCCGCGGATGCTGTCGGCGCTGGAGAAGGCGAAGGCGGCGGGCGCGCGGATCATCTCGGTGAACCCGCTGCCCGAGGCCGGTCTCGAGCGGTTCAAGAACCCGCAGACGGCGCAGGGCATGTTCAGGGGCGCCGCGCTCACCGACCTCTTCCTGCAGATCCGCATCGGCGGCGACCAGGCGCTGTTCCGCCTGCTCAACAAGCTGGTCCTGGAGACGGAGGGCGCCGTCGACGAGGCCTTCGTCCGGGAGCACACCCACGGGTACGAGGAGTTCACGGCGGCCGCGCGGGCGGCCGACTGGGACGAGACGCTCGCGGCGACCGGCCTGTCCCGGCCGGAGATCGAGCGGGCCCTGGAGATGGTCCTCGCCTCGGAGCGGACGATCGTCTGCTGGGCGATGGGGCTCACCCAGCACAAGCATTCCGTGCCGACCATCCGCGAGGTGGTCAACTTCCTGCTGCTGCGCGGCAACATCGGGCGGCCGGGTGCCGGCGTGTGCCCGGTGCGCGGTCACTCGAACGTGCAGGGCGACCGCACGATGGGGATCTTCGAACGGCCCGCGCCGGCCTTCCTCGACGCCCTGGACAAGGAGTTCGGGATCGTCTCGCCGCGCCACCACGGCTTCGACGTGGTGCGGTCCATCCAGGCGCTGCGCGACGGCGAGGCGAAGGTCTTCTTCGCGATGGGCGGCAATTTCGTCGGGGCGACGCCGGACACGGAGGTCACCGAGGCGGCGATGCGGAACGCGCGCCTGACGGTGCACGTGTCCACGAAGCTGAACCGCTCGCACGCGGTCACCGGCACGCGCGCGCTGATCCTGCCGACGCTGGGCCGCACGGACAAGGACGTGCAGAAGAGCGGCCGGCAGGTCGTGACCGTCGAGGACTCGATGGGCCTGGTGCACGCCTCGCGCGGCAACCTGCCGCCGGCGAGCCCGCACCTGCTGTCCGAGCCGGCGATCGTGGCGCGGATGGCACGGGCGGTCCTGGGCGGGGGCTCCGCGACGCCGTGGGAGGAGTTCGAGGCGGACTACGCGCGGATCCGCGACCGCATCGCGCGCGTGGTGCCCGGTTTCGAGGACTTCAACGCCCGGCTGGCCGCCGACCCGGGCGGCTTCGCGCTGCCGCACGCGCCGCGCGACGAGCGGCGTTTCCCGACGAAGACCGGCAAGGCGAACTTCACGGCGGCGCCCGTGGAGTACCCGAGGGTGCCGGAGGGCCGGCTGCTGCTGCAGACGCTCCGCTCGCACGACCAGTACAACACCACGATCTACGGTCTCGACGACCGCTACCGGGGCATCACGGGCGGCCGGCGGGTGGTCCTGGTCCACCCGGACGACGCGGCGGCCCTGGGCTTCGCGGACGGCGCGTACGCGGATCTGGTGAGCGAGTGGACCGACGGCAGCGAGCGGCGGGCGCCCGGTTTCCGGGTGGTGCACTATCCGACGGCCCGGGGCTGCGCGGCGGCCTACTACCCGGAGACGAACGTGCTGGTGCCGCTGGAGTCGACGGCGGACGTCAGCAACACCCCCGCGAGCAAGTCCGTGATCGTGCGTCTGGAACAATCCGAGTCCGCCTAAGCGTTTGCTCAGGCGACGTGGAGTCCGCGAAGGACCAGTCGACCTCGACCAGCCGTACGACGACGAACGGAGCCCGGCCATGGGTGAGCAGCAGCATGTGAAGTTCCCGCAGGAGGTCATCGACGAGTACGCCTCGCTCGGCGTGGACCTGCCGGCGCTCTTCTCCGCCGGGCACCTGGGCAACCGGATGGGCGTGCAGATCGTGGAGGCCTCGGCCGAGCGAGTGGTCGGCACCATGCCGGTCGAGGGCAACACCCAGCCGTACGGGCTGCTGCACGGCGGCGCCTCGGCGGTGCTCGCCGAGACCCTGGGCTCGATCGGTTCCATGCTGCACGGCGGGGTGTCGAGGATCGCCGTGGGCGTGGACCTCAACTGCACGCATCACCGCGGGGTGCGGAGCGGCCTGGTGACGGGAGTCGCCACGCCGGTGCACCGGGGGCGGTCGACGGCGACGTACGAGATCGTCATCACGGACGAGCAGGACAGGCGGGTGTGCTCGGCGCGGCTGACGTGCATGCTGCGGGAGATCGGCGAGAAGGACGCGGGCAACCTGCCGGAGGCGGGGCGTGCCGGGGAGACCGGCGCGTAGGTTTCTCGTCTCAACTTCCCTTTCGCCAGGGGCTCTTGCCTCTCTCCGTGATAGCCGGTTCACTGGCGGTTCACCGACGAGGGGACTTCCGATGCGCGTCATTGCCGCGGCGCGGGCCGTCGCCGGGGGCGGGAACGGTCACCCGGTGTGCCCGGGGGCGGGCTCCGGCGCCCGTGGCGGCAGGGTGCTCGGGCTGTCTTCGGCCAAGATCGCGGAGTGCGGGAGTCGTGCGCCGGCGAGTGGGCGGCCGGGGGCTCGACGGCCGGAGCGGCCGGAGGCGCGGCACGGGTCGGACGGCGCCCATCCGGCCGGTGGTGCCCGCGCCTTGCCGAGGTCGTGCGGTCAACTGCCGTGAGCGGCAGGCCGCCGACCCCGGGCAGGGTCGCGTTCGCCGTTGTCCTGAGCGGGTGCGTGCTGATGTCGGCGGGTGGGTGCGAGGGGGGTCGCGAGCCCGCGGTGGCGCCGTCGGCTCGTACCAGTTCGCCCGCGGACGTGTGCACAAGTCTCGTGTCGTACTGGGTGAAAGAGGCACTGAGGGGCAGCAAGTGGGCGGGGCTCGACTGGGAGCAGAAGGGGATGTCGAACGAGCAGTACGGGATCCACGACGAGGTGCTCGTCGCGGCGCGGGCGGAGGAGCGCCGCGCGGGCCGCGAGGCGGCCTTCGCGCTGACCGACCGTGAGACCCGGCGGCGCTGCGAGGCGGCGAAGGGGGCGACGGGAAGTTCGGAGAACTGGCGACCGCCCAGCGAACAGCGCGTACCCACCAGCGGTTACCGGCCATCCGTGCCGTGACTCTGCGTGACGTTCCCCTGGGGTGGGAACGGAGGGGGAGCGGAGGATTCCGCTCAGCCGCGCCGTTCGCTGAGATCACACGGGGTGTCCGGTATCCGGACAGCCCCTCGGCTGCACCGTCAGGACCATGATCCACCCAAGCCCCTTAGCGGAACTGGGCGTTCTCAGTATGTGAACACCGGGCTCCTGACCCATTCGCCCTGGTTTGCCCACCGCCTGCACACCGGTTCCCCCTGTCGGCATAACAAGACAGTCACATCCTCACTTCGGCGCTCCCGGTCCTTCCCCAGCTGCGCTTAGAGTCACGGCCAGTCACCGCGCCGCCGGGCGCCTCCTCTGCACGGCCCCGCTCCACCAGTACGGCCCGGCATCGAAAACGGCACCTCTAGCTACACAGCTTCACGGCACCGCCTCAGCTTGAGGGGGCCGCGCCAGGGAAAGGAATCTTCGTGCGACACCGTTCTTTGCTCATCCTGACCAGCGTGCTCACCACGGGTGCGCTCACCCTCACCGCCTGCGGTTCGCGTGACGAGGGCAAGGGCAGCGGCGACAACGCCGGCGGCACCACCACCGTCGTCATCGGTGTGGACGCCCCGCTCACCGGTTCGCTTTCCGCCCTGGGCCAGGGCATCAAGAACTCCGTGGACCTGGCGGTCCAGACCGCCAACAAGAACAAGGAAGTCCCGGGCGTCACCTTCAAGATCGAGGCCCTCGACGACCAGGCCGTGCCGGCCTCCGGTCAGGCCAACGCCACCAAGCTGGTCGGCAACAAGGACGTCCTCGGCGTGGTCGGTCCGCTGAACTCCGGCGTCTCCCAGCAGATGCAGGGCGTCTTCTCCTCCGCCAACCTGGCGCAGGTCTCCCCCGCCAACACCAACCCGTCGCTGTCGCAGGGTGACAACTGGGGCAAGGGCGAGTTCAAGCGCCCCTTCAAGACCTACTTCCGCACCGCCGCCACCGACGTGGTCCAGGGCAAGTTCGCCGCCCAGTACCTCTTCAAGGACGCGGGCAAGAAGAAGGTCTACGTCGTCGACGACAAGCAGACCTACGGCGCCGGCCTCGCGGCGATCTTCACCGACGAGTTCAAGCGTCTCGGCGGCCAGGTCGTCGGCACCGACCACGTGACCGTGAAGGAGACCGACTTCTCCTCCACCGCCGACAAGGTCAAGTCCTCCGGCGCCGACTCCGTCTACTTCGGCGGCCAGTACCCCGAGGGCGGCCTGCTCTCCGACCAGATCAAGAAGACCGGCGCCAAGGTCCCGGTCATGGGCGGCGACGGCATCTACGACCCGGCCTTCATCAGCGCCTCCGCCGAGGCCAACGACGGCGACCTGGCCACCTCGATCGGCTACCCGGTCGAGAAGCTCGACACCGCCAAGAAGTTCATCGAGAACTACAAGGCGGCCGGCTACAAGGACCCGTACGCGGCCTACGGCGGCTACTCCTACGACGCCGGCTGGGCGATCATCCAGGCCGTCAAGGCCGTCGTCGCGGCGAACAACGGCAAGCTGCCCGAGGACGCCCGCGCCAAGGTCACCGAGGCCCTGGGCAAGGTCTCCTTCGACGGTGTGACCGGCAAGGTCTCCTTCGACGAGTTCGGCGACACCACCAACAAGCAGCTCACGGTCTACAAGGTCGAGGGCGGCAAGTGGATCGACGTCAAGAGCGACACCTTCAACCAGTAGGCACCACCCTCCCGGCGCACCGCCGAGTGCCCCGGCGCCGGGAACCTCCCCTCACGAACTGAACACCACCGCGCGAGGGCGCAAACAGCGCCCTCGCGCGGAGTCTTATCCGACAAGCTCATCGGAGGCCTGCGGTGCACGAACTGCCGCAACAGCTGGCCAACGGTCTGGCCCTCGGTGCCCTCTACGGCCTCATCGCCATCGGGTACACCATGGTCTACGGCATCGTCCAGCTCATCAACTTCGCCCACGGCGAGATCTTCATGATCGGGGGCTTCGGCGCCCTCACCACCTACACCGCTCTGCCGAGCGGAACGTCCCTTCTGGTGGCGATCCCGCTCATGATCCTCGGTGGCGCGATCGCCTCCGTGGCCGTCGCCACCGCCGCCGAGCGGTTCGCCTACCGCCCTCTGCGCGGCGCCCCCCGCCTCGCCCCCCTCATCACCGCGATCGGTCTCTCCATCGCGCTCCAGCAGCTGGTCTGGCAGTTCTACCCGGACGCCAAGAAGGCCGTCAGCTTCCCCGAGTTCAAGGGTGAGGCCTTCCAGATCACCGATGGCCTCCAGATCCAGCGGGCCGACGCCTTCATCCTCGCCCTCGCGCCGCTCTGCATGCTCGCCCTCGGCCTCTTCGTCTCGAAGAGCCGCAGCGGCCGCGCCATGCAGGCCACCGCGCAGGACCCCGACACCGCGAAGCTGATGGGCATCAACACCGACCGCATCATCGTCATGGCCTTCGCCATCGGTGCCGCGTTCGCCGCCGTCGCGGCCGTCGCCTACGGCCTCGACAAGGGCCAGATCAACTTCGAGATGGGCTTCATCCTCGGCCTCAAGGCCTTCACCGCGGCCGTCCTCGGCGGCATCGGCAACATCTACGGCGCGATGGTCGGCGGCGTCGTCCTCGGCATCGCCGAGTCCCTCTCGATCGCCTACATCGAGGACATCCCCGGCATGCAGCAGCTCGGCGGCGGTGCCTGGTCCAACGTGTGGGCCTTCGTCCTCCTCATCCTCGTACTCCTCGTGCGGCCCCAGGGCCTGCTCGGCGAGCGCGTCGCGGACAGGGCGTGAGCACCATGAGCGAGAACACCCTCACCACCGAGACCACCGCCGTGGCCAAGACGACCACAGGGCCCGCCACGCTGCTGTGGGCGATCGTCGCCGGCGCCGTCGCGACCGTCGCCAGCACCTTCCTCGCCTGGACGTGGACCACCGCCTTCCCCGGCAACCTCACGGTCTACGGCTACCCCGCCCCGCTCCAGATGCTGACGCTCGTCGGAGCCGTGCTCACCGCCGCCTACGCGCTCGCCGCGCTCGGCATCAAGGGCTTCGGCTGGCTGATCCCGACCGGTGCCCGCAAGGCGCTGTGGATCCTGGCCCTGGGCACCTTCGTCACCACCCTGTTCACCGCGATATCGATCATCGTCGAGCTGGGTGCCCTCGTGGACCTGGAGCCCGGTGCCGGCGTCGCCGTCGTCGCCGCTGCCGTCCCGGCGATCGCCGCGTACCTGCTGCCCGACGACACCCGCAAGGCCGCGCCCGCCAAGCCGCTGCCCTCCTGGGCCGAGATCCTCGTCATCGTCGGTGCCTTCGCCGTCGGTCTCTACGTCGTCACCTTCGGCATCGACACCGACGACTCGGAGCCGCAGCTCTTCATCGCGTACCTGATCCTCGTCGGCTTCGCCGCGACCGCCCTGGTCAAGTCCGGTCTCACCCAGCGGCTCACGCGGATCACCGCGCGCAACCGCCAGGTGACGGTCGCCTCCAGCCTCGTCATGGCGATCGCCTTCCCGTTCCTGCAGCAGAGCGGCGACACGTACACGCTGATCGCGGTCAACATCCTGATCTTCGCGACCGTCGCCCTCGGCCTGAACATCGTGGTCGGCCTCGCGGGTCTGCTCGACCTCGGTTACGTCGCCTTCCTCGGTGTCGGCGCGTACACCGCGGCCCTGGTCTCCGGCGCCACCTCCTCCGCCTTCGGAGTCCAGTTCCCCTTCTGGGCCGCCGCCCTCACCGGCATGGCCACCTCGCTGATCTTCGGCGTCGTCATCGGCGCCCCGACCCTGCGGCTGCGCGGCGACTACCTGGCCATCGTGACCCTCGGCTTCGGTGAGATCTTCCGCATCGCCATGGGCAACCTGGACGGCACCTCCGGCCCCCGGATCACCAACGGCCCGAACGGCATCCCGAACATCCCGCACCTGGAGTTCTTCGGGTACAACTTCGGCGAGTCGCACACGGTCCTCGGCATCGAACTCGGCGCGTACGCGAACTACTACCTGCTCATGATCCTGGTCATGGCGCTGGTCGTGCTCGTCTTCTCCCGCGCCGGCAACAGCCGCATCGGCCGCGCCTGGGTCGCGATCCGCGAGGACGAGACCGCCGCGACCGCGATGGGCATCAACGGCTTCCGGGTGAAGCTCGTCGCCTTCGCCCTCGGCGCGGCCCTGGCCGGCCTCGCGGGCACCGTGCAGGCGCACGTCAACACCACGGTGGTCCCGGAGAACTACATGTTCGCCGGTCCCGTCCCGCCGAACTCGGCGTTCCTGCTCGCGGCCGTCATCCTCGGCGGCATGGGCACGATCACCGGCCCCATCGTCGGCTCGGCCCTGCTCTTCCTGATCCCGGCCAAGCTGCAGTTCCTCCAGGACTACCAGCTCCTCGGCTTCGGCATCGCCCTGATCCTGCTGATGCGCTTCCGTCCCGAGGGCCTCATCGCCAACAAGCGGGCGCAGCTGGAATTCCACGAGAACGACGACGACCAGCTCGCCGTACCGGAGCAGCGCCAGTCCGCCGAGGCGGGCACGCAGGCCGACGGCACGGCGAAGGCGGGGGCGTGAACGACATGACGACCACCACCGAGACCGGGGCCGCGAAGACGGCGACGGCCGCGACCGTCCTCGACGCCAGCGGCGTGACCATGCGCTTCGGCGGTCTGACCGCCGTCCGCAACGTCGACCTGACCGTGCGCGAGGGCGAGATCGTCGGCCTGATCGGCCCGAACGGCGCCGGCAAGACCACCTTCTTCAACTGCCTGACCGGCCTGTACGTCCCCACGGAGGGCCAGGTCAGCTACAAGGGCACGGTCCTGCCGCCGAAGCCGCACCTGGTCACCCAGGCCGGCATCGCCCGTACCTTCCAGAACATCCGTCTCTTCTCCAACATGACGGTCCTGGAGAACGTCCTCGTCGGACGTCACACCCGGACCAAGGAGGGCCTGTGGTCCGCGCTGCTGCGCGGCCCCGGCTTCAAGAAGGCGGAGGCCGCCTCCCGCGAACGGGCCATGGAACTCCTGGAGTTCGTGGGCCTCGCGAACAAGGCGGAGCACCTGGCGCGCAACCTGCCGTACGGCGAGCAGCGCAAGCTGGAGATCGCCCGCGCGCTCGCCAGCGACCCCGGCCTGCTGCTCCTCGACGAGCCGACGGCCGGCATGAACCAGAGCGAGACCCGCACCACCGAGGAGCTGGTCTTCGCCATCCGCGACCGCGGCATCGCCGTCCTGGTCATCGAGCACGACATGAAGTTCATCTTCAAGCTGTGCGACCGGGTGGCCGTCCTGGTCCAGGGCGAGAAGCTCGTCGAGGGCACGGCCGAGGTCGTGCAGGGCGACGAGCGGGTCGTGGCCGCCTACCTGGGCACGCCGTACGAGGGCGCGCCGGGCGCGGCCGAGGTCGCCGAGGTCGAGGCCGCCGAAGCCCACGCGGAGGCCGAGGCCGCGGCCGAGGCGACTGCCGAGGCGGCGGAGGCCACCGACGACGCCGAGGCCGAGGACGCTCCGGCCGACGCCGACGCCGACGCCGACGCGGACTCCGACGACGCCGAGGCCGAGGCCGACGGCGGCGCTCCGGCCGACGCGGCTCCGGCGGACGCGGACGCGGCCGACGAGCAGCACAGCACCACCGAAGGAGACTCCAAGTGACCGCTCTTCTCGAGGTCGAGGACCTCAGGGTCGCCTACGGCAAGATCGAGGCCGTCAAGGGCATCTCCTTCTCCGTCGAACAGGGTCAGGTCGTGGCGCTGATCGGCACCAACGGTGCCGGCAAGACCACGACCCTGCGCACCCTGTCGGGTCTCCTCAAGCCCACCGCGGGCAAGATCGCCTTCGACGGCCAGGTGCTCAACGGCATCCCGGCCCACAAGGTGGTCTCGCTGGGCCTGGCCCACTCCCCCGAGGGCCGGCACATCTTCCCCCGGCTCAGCATCGCCGAGAACCTCCAGCTGGGCGCCTTCCTGCGCAGTGACAAGGACGGCATCGAGCGGGACATCCAGCGCGCC
Organism: Streptomyces roseicoloratus; assembly: GCF_004117935.1. GTDB lineage: Bacteria > Actinomycetota > Actinomycetes > Streptomycetales > Streptomycetaceae > Streptomyces > Streptomyces roseicoloratus. Next base: position 19,629 of record NZ_SDOY01000142.1, read on the forward strand.
TACGACCTCTTCCCGATCCTGGGCGAGCGTCGCAAGCAGGCCGCGGGCACCCTCTCCGGCGGTGAGCAGCAGATGCTGGCGATGGGCAGGGCCCTGATGTCCCAGCCCAAGCTGCTGATGCTGGACGAGCCCTCGATGGGTCTGTCGCCGATCATGATGCAGAAGATCATGGAGACCATCGCCACGCTGAAGGCGGAGGGCATGACCATTCTGCTGATCGAGCAGAACGCGCAGGCCGCGCTGTCCCTCGCGGACTACGCGTACGTGCTGGAGGTCGGCTCGATCAAGCTGTCCGGCACCGGCCAGGAGCTGCTCGTCAACGACGACGTCCGCAAGACGTACCTCGGCGAGGAGTAGGCGCCACCCCAGACGGAAGACCCGCCCCACGACGACGTGGGGCGGGTCTTCTTCCGTATGCGGAGCGTCCGCGATGCGGAGTGTCCGCGGCGGTGCGCTCGCGCGCCTACTGCTCCTTGGCCTTCGCGGCCTTCTTCTCCTCCGCGTCCTCGATGACCGCCTCGGCGACCTGCTGCATCGACATGCGACGGTCCATGGAGGTCTTCTGGATCCAGCGGAACGCGGCGGGCTCGGTCAGCCCGTACTGGGTCTGCAGGATCGACTTGGCCCGGTCGACGAGCTTGCGGGTCTCCAGGCGCTGGGAGAGGTCGGCGACCTCCTTCTCCAGGGCGCGCAGCTCGGCGAAGCGGGAGACGGCCATCTCGATGGCCGGCACGACGTCGCTCTTGCTGAACGGCTTCACCAGGTACGCCATGGCGCCGGCGTCCCGGGCGCGCTCGACGAGCTCGCGCTGGGAGAAGGCGGTGAGCATGAGGACCGGGGCGATGGACTCGCCGGCGATCTTCTCCGCGGCCGAGATGCCGTCGAGGACGGGCATCTTCACGTCGAGGATGACCAGGTCGGGCCGGTGCTCGCGGGCGAGCTCCACGGCCGTGGCCCCGTCGCCTGCCTCGCCGACGACGGTGTAGCCCTCCTCCTCCAGCATCTCTTTGAGGTCGAGGCGGATGAGGGCCTCGTCCTCGGCGATGACGACGCGGGTCGTCAGCGGCGGGACGTGCGACGCGGTCTCGGCGTCGTCGGCGGCGGGCTGGGGCGACTCGGGGGCGGTCACGGGGGCTCCTCGTTGCTGGCCTCGATGCAAGGCGGTGCTGCACATGAAGGGTACCTAGCTGCCACAGCACTTCCGCACCGGGTACACTCCGATCAGCTGTCTGGCCGGGTTGGTGGAACGGTATACACGGAGGTCTCAAACACCTCTGCCCGTGAGGGCTTGCGGGTTCGAGTCCCGCACCCGGTACAGCTGAAAGTGGAGGTTCACCTGGTCGTGGACCTCCACTTTTCGTTACACGGGATCACGGCCGATCACCCAAAGCAACCACATGGACGCCCATGTCGGCCCGGTACCGACCACCGTCAGTTCGTGACGGGGTCCCCGATGTGGTGGACCCGGACCATGTTGGTCGAGCCCGGGACGCCCGGCGGGGAGCCGGCCGTGATGACCACGATGTCACCCTTCTCGCAGCGGCCGATGCGCAGCAGCTCCTCGTCGACCTGGGCGACCATGGCGTCGGTCGAGTCGACGTGCGGGCCGAGGAAGGTCTCCACGCCCCAGGTGAGGTTGAGCTGGGAGCGGGTCGCCGGGTCGGGGGTGAAGGCGAGCAGCGGGATCGGCGAGCGGTAGCGGGAGAGCCGCTTGACGGTGTCGCCGGACTGGGTGAAGGCGACCAGGAACTTCGCCCCGAGGAAGTCGCCGATCTCGGCGGCGGCGCGGGCGACCGCGCCGCCCTGGGTGCGGGGCTTGTTGCGCTCGGTCAGCGGCGGGAGGCCCTTGGCGAGGATGTCCTCCTCCGCCGCCTCGACGATGCGGCTCATGGTGCGCACGGTCTCGATCGGGTACTTGCCGACGCTGGTCTCGCCGGAGAGCATCACGGCGTCGGTGCCGTCGATGACGGCGTTGGCGACGTCGGAGGCCTCGGCGCGGGTGGGGCGGGAGTTCTCGATCATCGAGTCGAGCATCTGGGTGGCGACGATGACCGGCTTGGCGTTCCGCTTGGCGAGCTTGACCGCGCGCTTCTGGACGATCGGCACCTGCTCCAGGGGCATCTCGACGCCCAGGTCGCCGCGGGCCACCATGATGCCGTCGAAGGCGGCGACGATGTCCTCGATGTTGTCCACGGCCTGGGGCTTCTCGATCTTGGCGATGACCGGGACCCGGCGGCCCTCCTCGGCCATGATCCGGTGGACGTCCTCCACGTCGCGGCCGCTGCGGACGAAGGACAGGGCGATGACGTCGGCGCCGGTGCGCAGGGCCCAGCGGAGGTCGTCGACGTCCTTCTCGGACAGGGCCGGCACGGAGACGGCGACTCCGGGCAGGTTGAGGCCCTTGTTGTCGGAGACCAGGCCGCCCTCGACGACGCGGGTGTGCACACGGGGCCCGTCGACGGAGGTGACCTCCAGGGTGACGCGGCCGTCGTCGACGAGGATGCGCTCACCCGCGGCGACGTCCTCCGCGAGGCCGGCGTAGGTGGTTCCGCAGCGGTGGCGGTCGCCCTGGACCGGCTCGACGGTGATGGTGAACTCGTCGCCGCGTTCAAGGAGTACGGGCCCCTCGCGGAATCGTCCCAGCCGGATCTTCGGGCCTTGAAGGTCGGCGAGGACGCCCACGCTGCGGCCGGTCTCCTCCGCGGCCTTGCGGACGCGCTGGTAACGCTCCTCGTGCTCCGCGTAGCCGCCGTGGCTGAGGTTGAAGCGGGCCACGTCCATTCCGGCCTCGACCAACGCCTTGATCTGGTCGTATGTTTCGGTGGCGGGCCCAAGGGTACAAACGATTTTTGCTCGGCGCATAGGACGAGACTAGGCCTTACCAGCTGGTAGCGAAGGGGCCGCGCATGACTACTCAACAACCTTTCGGTGAAAGGTTGTTGACAAGTCTTGAATGTGTGCGGCGGGCTGCTCCGATGAGCGGAATACGGCCCGGGAAGCGGTTCGTCTCAGAGTGCGGGCGGCGCCATCGTGAACCGCGCCGCGACCTCCGCGGTGACCGTCTGCCGCTGCGGTTCCAGGTCCAGCGGGGCGGGCGCGTCCGCCGCCTCGGCGGCGAAGGCCATGCGCATGCCGCCGGCCGGCGCGGGCATGCCCGGCGCGAGCCCGGTGTCGGAGAGTTCGAGCAGCGCGACCAGCGAGGTGTCGAGCGCCCGCGCGTATTCGCGTGCCCGTCGCACCGCATCCCGTACGGCCTGCCGACGGGCCTCCGCGTGGGCCGGCGAGTCCGGGCGCAGCGACCACCACGGGCCGTCGACCCGTGTCCACTCCAGGTCGGCGAGCCGCGTGCTCAGCTCGCCGAGGGCCGAGAAGTCGGTGAGCTCGGCCGTCAGGTGCACCCAGCCCTGGTAGGCGCGCACCCGCTCGCCGCGGCCGTGCCGGACGGGCTCGGGCGTGACGGACAGGGCGCCGGTCTCCAGCGTGGCGACCGCCTCGCCGTAGGACCTGACCAGGGCGATCGCCTCGGCGTTACGGGACGTCAGGGCGGCCAGGACCCCGGCCCGGTCGGCGCCCCGGGCGCGGACGGACACGCCGATGCGGGCGAGCTCCGGATCCACTTCGAGACGGCCCTCGCCACGGACCGTCACCTGGGGTGCGTCGGGGGTGGGGTGCGGCTGTGTCATGCCGAACACTTTCCCACTCCGTGACCCGTAGGGGCTGTTGCGACAGTGCCGTCTGAGCCAGAATCTACGCGCGTTGTGCGCCACCCTCGGCGCGGACGCCGCAGATCACAAGGGGAGAACACGCACATGCCGCTGAACCGCCGGGCCTTCCTGGAGAGCTCCGCAGCCGTCGGAGCCGGAGTCGCACTCACCGCCGGGGCCGCCGCCCCCGCCGAGGCCCACCCGGCCCGCCCCCGGCCGGCCAAGCGGTACTCCTTCACCGTGATGGGCACCACCGACCTGCACGGGAACGTCTTCAACTGGGACTACTTCACCGACAAGGAGTTCGACGACAAGGCGCACAACGACGTCGGCCTGGCGAAGATCTCCACCCTGGTGAACCAGGTGCGCGAGGCCAAGGGCCGCCGCAACACCCTGCTGATCGACGCCGGCGACACCATCCAGGGCACCCAGCTGTCCTACTACTACGCCAAGGTCGACCCGATCACCCGGGCCGGCGGCCCCGTCCACCCCATGGCCCGGGCCATGAACGCCATCGGCTACGACGCCGCCGCGCTCGGCAACCACGAGTTCAACTACGGCATCCCGGTGCTGCGGAAGTTCCAGGACCAGTGCGACTTCCCGCTGCTCGGCGCCAACGCGCTCGACGCGAGGACGCTGCGCCCCGCCTTCCCGCCGTACAGCATGCACTGCCTGCGCACGCCGCACGGCCGGGACGTCCGGGTCGCCGTGCTCGGCCTCACCAACCCCGGCATCGCCATCTGGGACAAGGCCAACGTCACCGGCAAGATGGTCTTCCCCGGCCTGGAGGAGCAGGCCGCGAAGTGGGTGCCGAAGCTGCGCTCCATGGGCGCCGACGTGGTGATCGTCTCCGCGCACTCCGGCTCCAGCGGCACCTCCTCGTACGGCGACCAGCTGCCGTACGTCGAGAACGCGGCCGGTCTCGTCGCCGAGCAGGTCCCCGGCATCGACGCGATCCTCGTCGGCCACGCCCACACCGAGATCCCCGAGTACCGGGTCAGGAACAAGGAGACCGGCAAGGACGTCGTCCTGTCCGAGCCGCTCAAGTGGGGCCAGCGCCTCACCCTCTTCGACTTCGACCTGGTGTGGCAGAAGGGCCGCTGGGTCGTCGAGAAGGCCGGCGCGCGCGTCCTCGACTCCAACACCGTGGGCGAGGACCCGGAGATCACCGCGCTGCTCTCCGACGAGCACAAGAAGGTCGTGGCGTACGTCAACCAGGTCATCGGCACCTCCACCGCCGCCATGACCACGGCCGACGCGCCGTGGAAGGACGAGCCGATCATCGACCTGATCAACATCGTGCAGGCCGAGACGGTGAAGGCGGCCCTGGCGGGCGGCGAGTACGCCGGCCTGCCCGTGGTCTCGCAGGCCTCCTGCTTCTCCCGCACGGCGCGCATCCCGTCCGGGGAGATCACCATCAAGGACGCCGCCGGGCTCTACCCCTTCGAGAACACCATGGAGGCCCGTCTGATGACGGGCGCCCAGCTGAAGGACTACCTGGAGTTCTCGGCGCGGTACTACGCCCGGACCCCGGCGGGCGTGCCGGTGGACACCGCGAAGCTGACCAACGCCGACGGCATCCCGGACTACAACTACGACGCCGTGTCGGGTCTGACGTACGAGATCGACATCGCGAAGCCGGCCGGTTCGCGGATCGTGAACCTGTCCTTCGAGGGCAGCCCGCTGGACCCGGCGGCGCGGTTCGTGCTCGCCGTCAACAACTACCGGGCGAACGGCGGCGGCGCGTTCCCGCACGTCGCCGCCGCCCCGCAGCTGTGGTCGAACTCGGACGAGATCCGCAACACCATCATCCAGTGGGTGCAGGCGAAGGGCACCGTCGACCCGGCCGCGTTCGCGTCGGTGGACTGGAAGCTGACCCGGGACGGCGTGCCGGTGTTCTAGGGCGGTCGCCGTCTCTCAGTGCTGGACGAGAGGCGTCAGCTTCCGGCCCGGGGCCTGCCGGCCCTGGGCCGGAATGCCCGGCGCCGCTCGCTCGTCCAGGCCGAAGGTGGTGAAGGCGGTGCGGTGCGGCAGCGGGTACGGCTCCTTGCCGGTCACCGAGTTGAGGATGACGGCGCTGCGCCAGGCGGCCAGCCCCAGGTCGGGCGCGCCGACGCCGTGGGTGTGCCGCTCGGCGTTCTGCACGTACACGGAGCCGGTGACGGACTCGTCGAGGACCAGCCGGTAGTCGGCGGCGACGCGGGCCCGGCCGGCCGAGTCGTGGCGCAGGTACGGGTCGAGGCCGGCGAGCATGCGGTCGACCGGGCGTTCGCGGTAGCCGGTGGCGAGGACGACGGCGTCGGTGGTCAGCCGGGAACGGGTGGACTGCTGGATGTGCTCCAGGTGCAGCTCGACGCGGGTGGTGGCGACCCGGCCGGCGGTGCGGACCCGGACGCCCGGGGTGAGGACGGCGTCGGGCCAGCCGCCGTGGAGGGTGCGGCGGTAGAGCTCGTCGTGGATGGCGGCGATGGTGTCGGCGTCGATGCCCTTGTGCAACTGCCACTGGCGGGGCAGCAGTTCGCCGCGGACGGGCTCGGGCAGGCTGTGGAAGTAGCGGGTGTAGTCGGGCGTGAAGTGCTCGAGTCCCAGCTTGGAGTACTCCATCGGCGCGAAGGCCTCGGTGCGGGCCAGCCAGTGCAGTCGTTCCGCGCCGGCCGGGCGGGCGCGGAGCAGGTCGAGGAAGACCTCGGCACCGGACTGGCCGGAGCCGATGACGGTGACGTGCCCGGCGGCGAGCAGGGACTCGCGGTGGGCGAGGTAGTCCGCGGAGTGGACGACGGGGACGCCGGGGGCGTCGGCGAGGGGCCTCAGGGCCTCGGGGACGTACGGTTCGGTGCCGACGCCGAGGACGACGTCGCGGGTGTACGAGCGGCCCAGGGCCTCGGCCTCGCCGTCGGCGTCGAGCTGGGTGAAGTCGACCTCGAACAGGCGGCGTTCGGGGTTCCAGCGGACCGAGTCGACCTGGTGGCCGAAGTGGAGTCCGGGCAGCTGCTCGCTGACCCAGCGGCAGTAGGCGTCGTACTCGGCGCGGTGGATGTGGAACTTCTCGGCGAAGTAGAACGGGAAGAGGCGGTCGCGGGCGCGGAGGTAGTTGAGGAAGGTCCAGGGGCTGGCCGGGTCGGCGAGGGTCACCAGGTCGGCGAGGAAGGGGACCTGGAGGGTGGAGCCCTCGATGAGGAGCCCGGGGTGCCACTCGAAGGCGGGGCGCTGCTCGTAGAAGGCGGTGGAGAGGCCGCCGGGGACGCCGTGGGCGAGCGCGGCGAGCGACAGGTTGAACGGGCCGATGCCGACGCCCACCAGGTCGAGCGGACGGTCGTGGTCGTGCTGCGGGGTGCTGCCGGTCATCGGTGGGTGCTGCCTTCCACGAGGGTGAGGATCTCTTCGAGGTCGCCGGGGGTGGCGTGGGGGTTGAGCAGGGTGGCCTTGAGCCAGAGCCGGCCGCCGGCCGCGGCCCGGCCGAGGACGGCCCGGCCCTCCGCGAGCAGGGTGCGGCGGATCTCCGCGACGGTCGCGTCGTCGGCGCCGTGCGGGCGGAACAGGACGGTGGTGAGGACGGGCCTGGCGTACAGCTCGAGGCCCGGCGCCTTCTCCACGAGGTCGGCCAGCTGCCGCGCCCGGTCCACGCAGGCGTCGACGAGCGCTCCGAGGCCGGAGCGGCCGAGGGCGCGCAGGGTGACGGCGGTCTTGAGGACGTCGGGGCGGCGGGTGGTGCGCAGCGAGCGGCCGAGGAGGTCGGGCAGTCCGGCCTCGGTGTCGTCGTCGGCGTTGAGGTAGTCGGCGGTGTGTCCGAGTACGGCGAGGTCGGCGGCGTCCCGTACGGCGAGGAGTCCGGCGGCGGCGGGCTGCCAGCCCAGTTTGTGCAGGTCGACGGTGACGGTTCGGGCGCGGTCGAGACCGTCGAGGAGGTGCCGGTGGGCGGCGCTGAACAGGGCGGGTCCGCCGTAGGCGGCGTCGACGTGAAGGTCGGCGCCGTGCGCGGCGCACAGGTCGGCGATCCGGGGCAGCGGGTCGATCAGTCCGGCGTCGGTGGTGCCGGCGGTGGCGGCGACGAGGAGCGGCTGCCCGGCCAGGCCGGCGAGGGTCTCGGCGAGGGCGTCCGGATCGAGGGTTCCGGCGGGGGTGGGGACGACGACCGGCTCGGGCAGGCCGAGGAGCCAGGCGGCACGGCGGAAGGAGTGGTGGGCGTCGGCACCGGTCACGGTCCGGAGGGTGCCGTGCCGTTCCCTGGCGAGGAGCAGGGCGAGCTGGTTGGACTCGGTGCCGCCGGTGGTGACGAGGGCGTCGGGCGCCGGGGCGCCGGGGAACACCTCGGCGGCGAGGGCGGCGGTGACCAGCGCTTCGAGCGCGGAGGCGGCGGGGGCCTGGTCCCACGAGTCGAGGGAGGGGTTCAGGGCGGAGGCGGCGAGGTCGGCGGCGACGGCGAGGGCGAGCGGCGGGGTGTGCAGATGCGCCGCGCACAGTGGGTGCGCGGGATCGGCGGCACCGGCGGCGAGGGCGTGCACGAGCGTACGGAGGGCCTCGTCCTGCCCGGTTCCGTGCTGGGGCAGTACGGCACCGACGGCCTCCCGCACCCGCCGGTCCACCTCGTCCGCGCCTCCGCCGGGCAGCGGCCCGTCCCGCACGGCCGCGCCGTCGCGCAGCGCTCCGAGAACGACGTCGAGCAACGGGCGCAGGGCCTCCGGCCCGTGGACGCCTCCGGCGAGGGGTGCGGCACGCATGGACGACAGGGTGCCGGGGGTTGTCGGGGATTGTCCGGAGAGTGCGGTGGTGTGACCCGAAAGAGGGACGGACGGGTGAAACCTGCGGGTCGTTGCTTGCGGACCCGGCCGGGATCCGGCAGGGGCGTGTGTCGAAAGTCCCGCGCCCTTCGGGCGGACGACGCTCCTTTCGCCACACGCCTAGACGACCTCCAGGTTGGCCATCATGCCCATGTCCTCGTGCTCCGCGTTGTGGCAGTGGAAGAGGTAGCGGCCGCGGTAGCCGTCCCAGCGGGTGAGGAGTTCGACGGACTCGCCGGGGCGCAGGGAGACGGTGTCCTTGAGGCCGGCGTCGTGGGGCAGCGGATCCCTGCCGCCGCGGGTGAGGACGCGGAAGCCGGTGAGGTGGAGGTGGACGGGGTGGTGGACGTCGGCGACGAGGCGCCAGAGCTCGACGTCGCCGAGGCGGACGGTGACGTCGGTGCGGGCCGGGTCGAAGGCCCGGCCGCCGATCAGCCAGCCGTGGCCGCCGTCCGCGCCCATGCGTCCGGCGCGAAAGGAGAAGTCGCGGACCCGGACGGCGTCGGCGCGCCGCCAGTCGGGCAGGTCCGTGGACAGGACGCGCGGGACGCGGCTGTCGTCGCGTGCCCTGCGGGTGACGCGGAAGGCCATGACGTCGCGCGTGCGGCCGGAGCCGAGGCGGTTGACGAGGCGGACGACGGTGCCGACCGGGACGCGGGAGAAGTCGAAGACCAGGTCGTGGCGTTCGGCCGGGGCGAGGGGCAGGGTGCTGTGGGTGACGGGGCCGGCGAGCAGGCCCTGGTCGGAGCCGACCTGCTGGAACTCCCGGATGCGGCCGTCGCCTTCGTCGACGAAGGCGAGCTCGTAGTGCCGGGCGTTGGAGGCGTTCAGGACGCGCAGCCGGTAGCGGGCCGCGTCGACCTCGTGCACCGGCCACGGCGCCCCGTTGACCAGGATGACGTCGCCCAGCACTCCGGCGAGGTACGGCTCGCGCACGCCGGGGCGGGTGCGCAGGGCCGGGTCGAGCGACGGGTAGTCGAGGCTGCCGTCGGCGGCGAAGGCCCGGTCGGTGATCATCAGCGGCAGTTCGCGGGGACCGGCGGGCAGGCCGAGGGCGTCCTCGGCGTCGTCGCGCACGACGTGCAGTCCGGCGAGGCCCCGCCAGATCGCGGGTGCGGTGAAGTCCATCCGGTGGTCGTGGTACCAGAGCAGCGTCGGGCGCTGGTCCAGCGGGAAGGTGTAGGCGCGGGTCAGCTCGCTGGTCACGGCGCGCGGGTCGCGCATGCCGCCGCCGTGGTGGCCGGTGCCGCCGTCCGGATGCCCGTCCCCGTGTCCGCCCGTCGCCCCCCAGCCCCGGGGCAGCACCAGGTCGGTCGGGTAGCCGTCCGACTCCGCGGGCGTGCGACCGCCGTGCAGGTGGACGACGGTGGGCACCGGCAGTTCGTTGCGGTGGGTCACCGTGACCGGCCGGCCGCGCCGCGACTCGATCGTGGGGCCGGGGAAGGTGCCTCCGTACGTCCACAGGCGGGTCCGCACGCCGGGCAGGATCTCCGCGGTGGCCTCGCGCTGGACGAGCTCGTAGCGGTCGGTCCCGCCCGTCGTGGCGACCGGCCGGAGGACCTCGGGCAGCGGGAGCGGCACCCGGTACGGGGGCGGCAGGGGTACGGCGCTGCGGAGTTCGGCGCCGGTGGCCGCCGGGTGGCGGGCGAGTCCCGCCGCGAGGCCGAGCCCGCCGGCCGCCATCGCGCCGAGCGCCCCGCCGACGGCGAGCACCCGACGTCGCGTCAGTCCGTCACGCATCGGCGGCCTCCCGGCGTACGAGCGGCCGCAGCCAGGCGGCGGCGAACAGCAGCGTCGCGGCGGCGACCGTGAAGACGCCCAGCGGGATGTGCAGCCACAGCGCGCCCGCCGTCCCCGCGAAGTACTGCACCGTCTCGGCGGCGGCGAGGGCCAGCGTCACGAGGAACGGCCAGGCGCGGCGCAGCCGTACCCACACCCCCACCGCCACGATCAACTGGACCAGGCACAGCGACGTCACGACGTCGGCGCCGGTCGCGTGCATGCCCAGGCCGTCGAAGTCGCCGCTCAGGTAGACCCCGGCGAACACCGGTTGGCCGTAGACCGCCACGCCGTGCGTCGTGACGGCGGCCCGCCACGCTCCTGCCCACATCGGACGCCTCCCCCTCGTCGTCGGTTCGGGAACGCTCACGACGCTATGACCGGGCGGATATCCTGTCCAAGATCAATATTGCTATGCAGCCATGCCGCGGGAGGCATGATGGATCTCCACGCGCTCAGACAGTTCGTCGTCGTGGCACGCCTGGAGCACCTCAGCCGCGCGGCCGGTGAACTCCGCGTCGCCCAGCCGTCGTTGAGCCGGACCATCGCCCGGCTCGAGGACGAACTGGGCGCCCCGCTGTTCGACCGCGCGGGGCGGCTCCGGCTGAACGACGCCGGGAGGGCGTTCCTGCGGCACGTCGAGCGCTCGCTGGGCGAGCTCGACGCCGGCCGCCGGGCGGTCGCCGCGATCACGGGCGGCGGCTCCGGCAGCGTACGGCTGGCCTCGGAGACCTTCCTCACCCTGACGGGCCCGCTCGGGGCGTTCAAACGGGCCCATCCCGGCGTCGAGGTGGATCTCCACCAGATGGCCGCCGAGGAGATGGCCTCCCGGCTGCGTGCCCGGGAGGTGGACCTGTGCGTCGCCTCGCAGCCGGTGCCGCCCGAGGACCTGACGGCGGTACGGCTGATGGACGAGGAGGTGTGGGTGGTCGCGCCGCTCGGGCATCCCCTGGCGGGCCGTACCTCGGTGACCGTCGCGGAACTCGCCGACGAGCCCTTCGTCACCACCCGCACGGGGCACTGGCAGCGCCGGCTGCTCGACCGGCTCTTCGCGGGGCACGGTCTCGCCCCCGCGAAGATCGTCTGTGAGGGCGACGAGCCCAGCGCCACCGCGATCCTGGTCGCGGCGGGGCTCGGCATCGGCCTCATCCCGGACATGGCGCGGCGCAGCGCCACCCGCGTCCCGGTCGCCTGGATCGCGGTGGACTCCCCCGACTGCCGGCGCACCCTCACCCTGCTGCGGCACGCCGACAGCACGCCGGCGGGCGCCGCGCACCTGATGCACGAGGCGTTCACCGGTTGGGACTGGACCGCGGGGCCGGTCTAGGAGCTTGGGGGGGGCAGGCCTGTCCGGCTCGGCCGTGCCGGGCCTGTCCGGCTCGGCCGTTCGGGGGCCGGAGCCGGACAGACCCGGGGATGTGCGGCCTAGCCGCGGGCCCGGAGGGCTCGGCGGAGGTCGTCCAGCTGGTCGGTGAGCTGGCGGCGGAGGGCCGGGATCATCGTGTCCTCCGCCAGGTGGCGCTCGCCGAGGGCCAGGGCCTCCGCGTCGACCGCGTACGCCGGGAAGCCGCGGCGGCCGGCGGCCTCCGCCATGGCGGGGCCGCGGCGCTCGGCCATCGCGATGGCGTCCGGGTAGAAGCGGGGCAGGTAGTCGCGCAGCAGCTCGGCCTGCTCGGGCTGCCAGAAGCCCTGGGCGGTGGCCGTGAACAGGTAGTTCGACAGCTCGTCGGAGGCGAACATGGCGGACCAGGCCGCCTCCTTCGCCTCCGCCGTGGGCAGCGCGGCGCGGCAGCGGGCGGCGCCTTCCCGGCCGGTGGCGCTGGGGTCGCGCTCCAGCTCGGCGGCGATCGCCGCCTCGTCGGTCGCGCCGAGGACGGCGAGCCGGGCGAGGATGCGCCAGCGCAGCTCCGGGTCGAGCTCGGGGCCGCCGTGGACGGTGCCCTCGTCCAGCCAGGAGGCGATCTTGTCGGGCGTGGTGGCACTGTCCACGAGGACGCGCACGGCGGTCAGGCGCAGACCCGGCGCCTCGCCGTCCTCGGTGCGGCGCAGCAGGTCGCGGGTGATCGCCGTCAGGGTGGCGAGGGCGGCCGGGCGCTCGGCCTCGGAGACGTAGCGGTCGGCGATCTGCGTACGGGCGAAGCCGAGCACGCCCTGGACGACGGCGAGTTCGGTCTCCTCGGGCAGGTGCGCGGCGGCGAACTCCAGGTACTCGGCGCCGCCGAGCTCGCCGTCGCGGACCATGTCCCGCATGGCGTTCCAGACGACGGCCCGGGTGAGCGGGTCGGGGATGCGGGAGATGCCGCGCAGCGCGGTCTCCTCGGACACCTCGTCGAAGCGCATCTTGGCGTAGGTGAGGTCGCCGTCGTTGAGGACGACCAGCGCCGGGCGCGGCCCGTCGAGCGTGATCGGGGCCTCCTGCGGGACGTCGGCTCCCACGCGCTCGCGCAGTACGAGGTCGCCGGCCGCGTCGCGGTCGTAGACGCCGACGGAGAGGCGGTGCGGGCGGCTGCCCCGGCGGTCGACGGTGAGCCGCCACGTGCCGCCCTCGCCCTCCAGGCGCGGGGTGAGGACGTCGACGCCGGTCGTGCGGAGCCACTGCTCGGCCCAGGCGTGGACGTCGCGGTCGGTGGCGGCGGCGAGGTTGTCGACGAAGTCGGCGAGGGTGGCGTTGCCGAACTTGTGCCGCTTGAAGTGGATGTTGATGCCGGCGAGGAAGTCCTTCTCGCCCAGCCAGGCGACGAGCTGCCGCAGCGCGGAGGCGCCCTTGGCGTAGGAGATGCCGTCGAAGTTGAGCAGGGCGGACGCGGTGTCGGGGACGGCGTCCGGGTCGGGGGCGACCGGGTGGGTGGAGGGCCGCTGGTCGGCCTCGTAGCCCCAGGACTTGCGGGTGACGCCGAAGTCGATCCAGGTGTCGGCGAAGCGGTCGGCGCAGGCCTCGTTGACGGTCTGGAAGCCCATGTACTCGGCGAAGGACTCGTTCAGCCAGATGTCGTCCCACCAGCGCAGGGTGACGAGGTCGCCGAACCACATGTGGGCCATCTCGTGGGCGATGACCATGGCGCGGGTCATCCGCTCGGTGTCGGTGACGGCGGAGCGGAAGACGAACTCGTCGCGGAAGGTGACGAGTCCGGGGTTCTCCATGGCACCCGCGTTGAACTCGGGGACGAAGGCCTGGTCGTACGAGTCGAAGGGGTACGGCTCGTCGAACTTCTCGTGGTAGCGGTCGAAGCAGGCCTTGGTGACGTCGAGGATCTCGTCGGCGTCGACGTCCAGGTGGGGCGCGAGCGAGCGGCGGCAGTGGATGCCGAAGGGCAGGCCGGCGTGCTCGGTGCGGACCGAGTGCCACGGGCCGGCGGCGACGCAGACCAGGTAGGTGGAGAGCAGCGGGGTGGGCGCGGCCTTCCAGCGGCCGTCGGCCTGCCGCTCGGTGATGCCGTTGGAGAGGACGGTCCAGCCGTCGGGCGCGGTGACGGAGACCTCGAAGACGGCCTTGAGGTCGGGCTGGTCGAAGGCGGCGAAGACGCGCTGGACGTCCTCCATGAACAGCTGGGTGTAGACGTACGCCTCGCCGTCGGTGGGGTCGGTGAAGCGGTGCATGCCCTCGCCGGTGCGGGAGTAGCGCATGGTGGCGGTGACGGACAGGGTGTGCTCGCCCTCGGTGAGGGCGAGTGGGAGCCGGTTCTCGTCGAGGGCGGCGACGTCGAGCGGAGCGCCGTCGAGGACGGCGGAGTGGAGGGTGTCCGGCCTGAGCTCGACGAAGGTGGTTCCGGCGGTGCGGGCGCTGAACCGGATGAGGCTGGTGGACTCGAAGGTGTCGTCGCCGGTGGTGAGGTCGAGGTCCACGGTGTAGTGGTGGACGTCGAGGAGCTGGGCACGGGTCTGCGCTTCGTCGCGCGTCAGTACGGACATGGGGCCCATGCTGCCCGATGCCTCGCGCGGCCGGGAGGGGCGTTCACCGAGAGCTCAGGAGCGGGACGTCGGCCGCGGGCCGGCCGGAGGAGCGGTGACCGGCCGGGCGGGCCCGGGGCGGGGCTTCCGGGACGTCGGTCAGGCGAGGGATCGGGCCCACCACTCCGGCGGCGTCACCGTGTCGCCTTCCGCACCGTCAGGCGAGGCCCGCGCCGTCGACGTGGGCGAAGGCGGCCGAGATCCGGGGGCGGTCGTAGCCGGCGGGGCCCTTGGCGCCGCTGGAGAGCAGGGCGTGCAGCAGCAGCCGGGCCTTGGCGGGGGCGAGCGGGCCCGCCGGGATCAGGCCGCGGTGCAGCAGGTCGTACTCGGAGCCGGGGCTCCGGTAGGTGTGGGAGAGGGTCGCGCCGGCGCCGGTGCGGGAGGCCAGGACGACCGGCATGCGCTCGGCGAGCGCGGCCAGCGGTTCGACGAACCAGGCGGGTACGTGTCCGGCGCCGAACGCGGCGACGACGAGGCCGTCGTGGCGGTCGGCGACGGCGTCGAGGAGTTCGCCGCGGTCGCCGAGGGAGAGCGTCAGGAGGGCGACCCGTACGTCCGGGTCGAGCCGCAGCGGGCAGGCCCTGGCCGGGACGGCGGGGCGCAGCAGGATCCGCGGCTCGCCCTCGACGACGGCGCCGAGCGGGCCCGCGCCGGGCGAGGTGAAGGTGGCGACGGAGGTGGTGTGGGCCTTGTGGGCGAAGCGGGCCGCGTGGATCTCGTCGGCGAGGACGACGAGGACGCCGAGGCCGCGGCAGCCGGGGTCGGCGGCGACGGCGAGGGCGGCTGCCAGGTTGGCGGGGCCGTCGGCGCCGGGCAGGTCGGGGCGGCGCATGGCGCCGGTGACGACGACGGGCTCCTCGGTGGTGCAGAGGAGGTCGAGGAGGAAGGCGGTCTCCTCCAGGGTGTCGGTGCCCTGGACGACGACCACGCCGGAGCCCTCCGCGACCGTCGCCGCGACCTCGTCGGCGAGGGCGGCGAGGTCCTCGAAGGAGAGGGTGGAGCTGGGGACGCGGCGGAAGTCCCGCAGCTCGACGTCCACGCCGGCGGGCGCGACGCCGAGCTCGGCGAGCACCTCGGCGCCGGACATGCGGCTCGCGTCACCGCCGCGCGCGGAGATGGTGCCGCCGAGGGTGAATACGGTGACGCGTGCCATCAGCGTGCTCCGTCCCTGTCCGCGTCCCTGTCCGTGTTCGCGTCCCTGTCCGTGTTCGCGTCCCTGTCCGTGTCCGCGTCCCTGTCCGTGTTCGCGTCCCCGTCCGTGTTCGCGTCCCCGTCCGTGTCCGCGGCCCCGTGCGTGTTCGCGTCCGTGTCCCGGTCCGCCTCCGTCGTCGTTCCGTCCGCGATGGTCTCGTGGTGGCGGATGACCTCGGCGATGATGAAGTTCAGCAGCTTCTCCGCGAACGCCGGGTCCAGTTTCGCGCTCCCGGCGAGTTCCCGCAGCCGGGCGATCTGCCGGGCCTCGCGGGCCGGGTCGGCGGGCGGCAGCTGGTGCTTCGCCTTGAGGACGCCGACCTGCTGGGTGCACTTGAAGCGCTCGGCGAGCATGTGGACCACCGCCGCGTCGATGTTGTCGATGCTCTCGCGCAGCCGGGTCAGCTCGGCCCGTACGGACTCGTCGATCTCGCTCATGACCAGCGAGCCTATCCGGATCCGGTGAGGAGGGTGGGCGGGTGTTCGGGATCCGGAACGGTGGTGCTCCAGCCACCCGGAACGGTGCGGCCCTGCTGCTCGCGGAAGCGGATCGGGGCGGTGCCGACCCGGCGGGTGAAGAGCCGGGAGAAGTAGGCCGGGTCGTCGTAGCCGACGCGGCGCGCGACGGCGGCGACCGGCAGGTCGGTGGCGGCGAGGAGCTCCTTGGCGCGGCCGAGGCGCACGGTGAGCAGATAGTCCTTGGGGCTGCGGCCGGCGGCGCGGCGGACGGCGGCGCGCAGTTCGGCGGCGGTCATGCCGTGCCGTGCGGCGTGCTCGGCGACGGACAGCGGGGTGAAGGCGTCGCGGGCGAGGGCGGACAGGACCGGGTCGCCGTCGGCGGCGGTGTCGGCGCGGGCGCGGCGCAGGGCGACGAGGAGTTCGTGGACGGCGGCGGCGGTCTCGACCTCGAGGAGCGGGTTGCCGGGGCGGGCGGCACGGGCGATGCGGCCGATGGCGGCGCGGGCGGACTGGGCGTCGGCGAGCGGGACGACGGGCCGTTCGGGCTCGATGTAACCGAGTTCGGTGTAGGTGGCGGTGGCGGGTCCGGTGAAGTCGACGAAGGCCTCGTCCCAGCCGGTGCCGGGGTCGGCGGCGTAGTGGTGGGGCACGCCGGGGGTGAGCCAGATCAGGGCGGGCGCGGTGACGGTGGTGCGGCGGCCGTCGGGGCCGCGGTACCAGCCGCCGCCGGAGCTGACGACGACGGCGACGTGGTGGTCGAGGGTGCGCGGGCCGACGGTGGGCAGGGCGCCGTGCTGGAGGCCGACGCCGAGGCAGACCAGGCCGAGGCGGTGGTGGACCGGGCTCGGCGTGAAGTAGCGCATCCAGGTGTGGTACATGGCGCGGCTCCCTTCCTGTGGTCCGCCTGAAGGTCCACACTGCGACGATCTTTGTCCATGGACCGGTCCGCCGCCAGAGGGTGAGGGTGAGGCGCATGAGCGAGTTCAGCCAGTTCAGCGAGTCCGGCGAGTCCGGCGAGTCCGGCGGCCACGGCGGGTCCGACGAACCCGGCCGGCCCGGCGCACTCGGTCGGCCGGGCGCACCCGGCCCGTCCGAGGCGCACGGCCCGTCCGACGGGTCCGGCCGGTCCGGTGCGGCCCGTCCGGCCCGCCGGTTCGAGGTGGGCGACCGGGACTTCCTGCTCGACGGGCGGCCCGTGCGGCTGCTCTCCGGGGCGCTGCACTACTTCCGGGTGCACGAGCAGCAGTGGGACCACCGGCTCGGGATGCTGCGCGCGATGGGCCTCGACTGCGTCGAGACGTACGTGCCGTGGAACCTGTACGAGCCGGAGCCGGGCCGGTACGGCGACGTGGGCGCGCTCGGCCGGTTCCTGGACGCGGTGGCGCGGGCCGGAATGCGGGCGATCGTGCGCCCGGGGCCGTACATCTGCGCGGAATGGGAGAACGGCGGTCTGCCGCACTGGCTGACGGGCCCGCTGGGGCGGCGGGTGCGCACGGACGACCCGGAGTTCCTGGCGCCGGTCGACCGCTGGTTCCACCGGCTGCTGCCCCAGGTGGTGGAGCGCCAGATCACGCGGGGCGGCCCCGTGGTCCTGGTGCAGGTGGAGAACGAGTACGGCAGTTACGGCACGGACGCCGGGTATCTGCGGCACATGGCGGACCTGCTGGTCGACTGCGGGGTGGAGGTGCCGCTGTTCACCTCGGACGGTCCCGAGGACCACATGCTGACCGGCGGCTCGGTGCCGGGCGTGCTCGCGACGGCGAACTTCGGCTCGGACGCGCGCGAGGCGTTCGCGACGCTGCGGCGGCACCGGCCGGAGGGGCCGCTGATGTGCATGGAGTTCTGGTGCGGCTGGTTCGACCACTGGGGCACGGAGCGCGCGGGGCGGGACGCGGCGGACGCGGCGGCGACGCTGCGGGAGATCCTGGAGTGCGGGGCCTCGGTCAACGTCTACATGGCGCACGGCGGGACGAACTTCGCCGGGTGGGCCGGGGCGAACCGTTCCGGCCGGCTGCACGACGGCGCGCTGCGGCCGACGGTGACCTCGTACGACTACGACGCGCCGGTGGACGAGGCCGGGCTGCCGACGGAGAAGTTCTGGCGGTTCCGTGAGGTGCTGGCCGCGTACGCGGAGGGGCCGCTGCCGGAGGTGCCGGAGCCGCCGGCACGGCTCGGGGCGCCGGCGGCCGGCGGGATGGTCGGCTGGGCGTCGCCGGACGAGGTGCTGTCGGTGCTGGGCGGCGAGGAGACGGTCACGCCGGTGCCGCCGGCCTTCGAGGAACTGGGCGTCGACCGGGGCCTGGTGCGCTACCGGGTGACGGTGCCGGGGCCGCGGCAGCCGTATCCGCTCTCGGTGACGGGGCTGCGCGACCGGGCCGTGGCGTACGTCGACGGGCTGCCGGCCGGGGTCCTGGAGACGGAGGACGCGGTGCTGGCCGGGCCGGTGCCGGGCGGGGCCGTCGTGGACCTGTGGGTGGAGTCGCTGGGCCGGGTCAACTACGGGCCGCGGCAGGCGGAGTCGAAGGGCGTCACGGGCGGGATCCGGCACGAGCGGCAGTTCCTGCACGGGGTACGGGCCCGGGGCCTGCGGCTCGACGCGTTCACGGCGGAGGCCGTGGCGGAGGTGCCGTTCGGGGCGGTGCCCGCGGATCCGCGGCCGGGCCTGTACCGGGGCTCGGTGGACGTGGCGGGCGCGGGGGACGCGTGGCTGCGGCTGCCCGGCTGGACCCGCGGTTTCGTCTGGGTCAACGGCTTCTGCCTGGGCCGGTACTGGGACATCGGCCCGCAGGACGCCCTGTTCGTGCCGGGCCCGGTCCTGACGGAGGGCGCGAACGAGGTGTGGGTGCTGGAGCTGGAGGGCGGCGCGGGCGGCCCGGTGGAGCTCGTGTGAGCACGCGGGTGCCCGGGACCCGACGGTCCCGGGCACCCGCGTACGGGTGTCGTGCCGCTCCCGGGCGGCGGTGGCGCCACGGCACGGCCGCCGCCCGGCTGCTGGTGTGACGGCGGGGCCGCCGGGCACGGCCGCCGCCCTGGGGGGTACTACAGCGAGGCCGCCGCGGACTTGATCGCGGAGGCGAAGGTGGACACCTCGGTGTAGACGCCGGGGTAGCCGGCGCGGGCGCAGCCCTCGCCCCAGCTCACGATGCCGACCTGGATCCAGGCACCGTTGGCGTCCCGGCGGAACATCGGGCCGCCGGAGTCGCCCTGGCACGTGTCGACGCCGCCCTGGCTGTAGCCGGCGCAGATCTCCTCGGCGGGCACGAGGGAGCTGCCGTACGCGGCCTGGCAGGAGGCGTCCGAGACGAACGGGACGTTCGCCTTGAGCAGGTACCGCTGCTGCGCCCCGCCCTCGCGGGCGGCGCCCCAGCCGGCGACGGTGAAGGTGCCGCTGTTGTACGCGGTGGTGTCGGCGATCTTCAGGTTCGGCAGGCTGGTGATGGGCGAGGCGAGCTTGATGAGGGCCCAGTCCTTGCCCTGACCGTTGTAGCCGGGGGCCTGGTAGACCTTGGTCGAGCGGACCTTGATGGCGCTGCCGGAGCGGAGGTCCACGACGCCGGCGGTGGCGGTGATGCCGGTGTTGTTGCCGGAGCCGCTGACGCAGTGCGCCGCGGTGAGGACGATCTGGGGGCTGATCAGGGAGCCGCCACAGCCCATGGAGAGCCTGACCATCCAGGGGAACTCGCCCTGGGCGGCGCGGGTGCCGCCGACGACCGGGGCGGGCGCGGCGGAGGCGGTGGTGGGCTGGAGGCTGACGGCGGCGAGGACGACGGCGCCCGCGGCGGCGAGCTTCTGCAGCGCGCGCACCAGTCTGTTCTTCTTCTGCATACGACTGCCTTCTTTCGTGGGGGGTCGATCTTGATGGCATGTGCCCGTCAAGACGTGGTCCGGATTATGAGGAGGGCGCGACGGGCGTCACAAGGAGGCCTTTTCGGCCAGACGAGCGACGGGCCGGACCGCCGCCGACGGCGGCCGGGACCGGGGCCGCCCGGCGGGCCGGGGCGACCGTCCGGGCTCCGGGACGGCCGCCGCCCGTACCCTGGACGGCAGGGGGTGATCGGGATGCCGCACAGCGGAGAAGTCTCTCCCGTGGTCCACGGGTTCCCGCACCTCGACACGGTCCGCTCGTCCCTCACGGCGCTCTATCGGCGGCTCTCCCCCGACGGCGTACGGCGCTACGAGGTCAGCGTCCCGGCCTCGGACGTCCTGGTCGACGACGGCGACGGGCTGCACCTCGGCGCCCAGCGGGTCGCCCGCGCGCTGGTCCGTCAGCTGCGGCTGCCCGAGGCGCGGATGGTCGTGAGCTTCCGGGCCATGGAGCACGCGGCGAGCGTCGAGCTGGGCGCGGGCCCGGAGTACTTCGTCGAGCTCAACGAGCGCTTCGCCCGCCGCGAGCACCGGCGCGACATCGGCGCCGCGCTCGCCCACGAGATCACCCACGTCCTGCTGCACCGGCTCGGCCTCGCGATGCCCACGGACGCCGGGACCGAGATCCTCACCGACGTCGCCGCCACCTACCTCGGCGCGGGCTGGCTGCTCCTGGACGCCTTCCGCCGGGACGGCATGTCCAGCCAGAAGCTGGGCTATCTGACGCCGGAGGAGTTCGGCTACGTGCTCGCCAAGCGGGCCACGGCGTTCGGCGAGGACCCGTCGCCCTGGTTCACCAGCGCGGTCGCGTACGAGGCGTGGCTGCGCGGCCGCGAGGCGGCCGCCCGGGACTGGCGCCGCCCGCCGCTGGCCGGCGCGGGCTGGGCCGCCCGGCGCAGGGCCCGGGCGGCGGGCGGGGACGGCGTGTTCCCCTGCCCGGTGTGCGGGCAGCGGCTGCGGGTGACCGCCGGCGGCGGGCAGCGGCGGGTCAGGGCCCGGTGCGGGGTGTGCGACAGCGTCCTGGAGTGCACGCCCTGACCGGCGCGGGTCGCCGTGCACCTGCCGTGCCCGCCCATCCGTTTGCGCCGTTCGGGTACTTCGGGTGAGGGTCGTGGCCATGAGCAGGTTGTGGGACGCGCTGTGGGCCGGGGACGACGACGGGCTGGTCAGGGCCCTGCGGGAGGGGGCCGACGCCGAGGCGAGGGGCGACGGCGAGACACCGCTGTACCGGGCGGCCGTCGGGAACCAGCCGGTCGCCGTGCGCGTACTGCTCGCCGCCGGAGCCGACCCGGCGCGGGCGAGCGGCGAGGACGACACGGACCTGCCGCTGTGCGGGGCGGCCTGCGGCGGCCACACCGAGGTCGTACGGGCGCTGCTCGCGGCGGGCGCGGACCCGGACCAGGAGGAGGGCTACGGCTTCACGGCCCTGGCCTGGGCGGTACGGCTCGGGCACACGGGGACGGCCGAAGTCCTGCTCGCGGCCGGCGCGGATCCGGCGCGGCCGGGCCCCGACGGCCTGCTGCCGCTGACCGCCGCCGCCCGCCGCGGCTCGCCCTCGCTGGTCCGCGCGCTCCTGGAACAGGGTGCCGGACGCGACCGCGCGGCGCTCCAGGAGGCGCTGGCGGAGGCGCGGCGCTGGATCGGCGTCGACATGGCGGCGGTGCTGCGGCGCGGCCTGGTCGAGAGCGGCGGCACCGCCGACACGTACGAGGCGGTGGTGCGGCGGGTGCCGGAGGACGGCGGGATCACCGTGGTCGTCGAGCTGCTGCGGGAGGACGGCGCGCCTGCCCGCGGCGACGAGCGGCAGACCGGCCACGCCGCCGTCGCCACCCTCCTGGAGGGCGCCCTCGGCGTGTCCGTGCCACCGGAGGAACTCGCCGGGCGGGCGCTGGCCTGCGGCGATCCCGACCAGGACGACTGGACGACGGCGGTCGACGCGCTCGCCGCCCGCGCCGACGAGACGGTGTTCGTCACCGCCACCGGCTGGTGCGCGAGCCCGGACCCCCTGCGCCGCGCCCTGGGCGCCCGCGTCCTCGCGTCCCTCCCGGGCTTCACGGCAAGCGCGGTACCGGTCCTGCGCGCGCTGGCGGCCGGGGAGGCGGAGGTTCTGACGGGGGCGGGGCCTTGGGCCGGGGCGGGGCCTTTGGCTGGGGCTCGGGTCGCTTCCGCGGAGGCGGAGGCGGAGGCTGTGACGGGGGCGGGGCCTTCGGCCGGGTCGGAGGCCGGGACTCCGGCGGGGGCCGTCGTTGAGGCCGGGAATGCGGCCGAGGCCCGGGCGGCGGCCGGGACTTGGGCCGGGGCTGGGGATCCGGCCGGAGCTGGGGCCAAGGCCGGGACTTCGGCAGGGCCTCGCTTCGCGTCCGGGGCCGGGGTCCGGGCCCCGTCCGACGTCGGAGGCGGCGCGCGGGAGGCCGGGCGGGAGCCCGCCGCTTCCGTGGTCGTCGCGCTCGGGCAGTGCGGGGACGGGAGCGCCGTGCCCGAACTGCTCGCCTTCGCCGGGCATCCGGACGCCGAGGTAAGGCGGCAGGTGGCCGCCGCACTGACCGGCATCGTGCCGTCCGGGGACGCCGTGGCCGTCGCGACGATCGTGGCGCTGAGCCGGGACCCCGACGCGCGGGTACGGGACTGGGCGACGCTCGCGCTCGCCGAGTTGCCCGACGACACGCCCGTCGTCCGGGAGGCGCTGGCCGCCCGGCTCGCCGACGCGGACCCGGAGACGGCCGCCGAGGCGGCCCGCGGCCTGGCCATCCGTCAGGACCCACGCGCGGTGGACGCCCTGGCCCGTGCCCTGGCGGACGGCGACCCGGAGGGCCCGGCCCGCGAGACGGCCCTGTCCGCACTGGAACACGTGGCGGATCCGCGCGTCAGGACCCGCCTGGAGTGGACGACTCCGCGCGGCCGCTGAGACGGGCGGGGCGCACGGCGGCCCGGCGCCGGCGCCGAGGAGGGCGGTGGGCGGGCACCGAGGAGGGAGCGGGCCGGCGCCGAGGAGGGCTCGACCGCCCTCCGGCGCCCAGACGGGCGGCCGTTGCTCTCGTGCGCCGGAAGGGACTCGGGCGCGGACGGACAGCCCCAGACCCCGGCCGGGCAGGCTCAGGCGCGGACGGACGACCCCGGGCCCCAGGCCGGGCAGGCTCAGGCGCAGACGGACGACCCCAGACCCCGCCGGGCAGGCTCAGGCGTCGCCGGCGGAGCTCAGGCGAGGCGGTGGCGGCTATGCAGGTGGCCGTCGAGCGGGTACTCGGGTGGCGACCCGGGCAGGATGCGGTCGAGCGCGTAGCCGCTCTTCTCCGCCACCCGGCACGAGGCCGGGTTGTCCACCTGGTGCAGCAGGTCCAGCCGCTCGAGCCCGCAGGGCCCGAAGGTGGCGAAGGCCCAGCCGGTGAGGGCCTCCAGTGCGCGGGGCGCGACGGTCCGCCCGCGCGCGTGCGCCGCGGTCCAGTAGCCGACCTCGGCCGCCGGGGCGCCCGGCGCCGCGCCCTTGAGCACCACTCCGCCGACCAGTCGCCCGTCACCGTCACCGCCACCGGCCGGCGCCTCCAGGACGGCGAGGCCGTACCGGTCCCCCGCCGTTGAGATCATCCGAACAGTCCGAGCGCTGGCCAACTACGTGGACGAATTGGTGTCCCCGGCTTTGAAACTCGACGGAGAATCCGAAAGGAAGGCTTATCTGGAGACCATGCCCGACGGTATTCGCAACTTGGGGCTCGGGTATTTCGGCTCTCGCAATATTGACCTTGAGCGGCAATGCCATCAGGCGATCCAGAAGACTTCTGACGGTGAGAGCATTTTCGATCTGAAGGAAGGCAGAGAGATTCTGGCGAAGTGTGACGAGTTCTCAAACGAAGTTAGCGACGTGCTCCTACTGCGGTAGCGCCTTAAGGGTGGAGCATGATGGGGTGCAGAGCAGAGTTTGCCTGGAGCCGGCGCCGGCTTCGGCAGAACTCTCGTCGTCAACACCTCCTTGCACGAACTCGAACCGGGCGAGGACGTCCGCAAGATCACCTTCCGGGCCCGGCCCACCGCCCGCGCAGTGCGCTACGAGCTGTTCACCACGCTCGACCTGGCCGACGAGCCACCGCGCCACCCCCACGAGTTCGACCGGCTGCTTGATGGGTGTCGTGTGTTGTTCATAGGTACGCGTCATTGGTTTTTCACTGGTGCTGATCTGGGCTGTCGTGGGTTTCGTGTGTCGCTTTGCTGGTGAAGGTTGGTGTCGTTTGGCGGGTGGGCGGGATGTCGCCCCTGTAGGCGAGGCATGGCGAAACGCTGCGCGGGACGGTGTCGTGTCTGGCCAAGGGACGGGGCGGAGGACTTCAGGTGCCGTAGACCGGAAGCGGTGGTTCCGACGCGGCCAGGAGTCCGAGGGCGGCTTCGCCCGCCTCCCCGGGGGTCCAGCGGGTGGGGCTGGTCGCCGTGGGGCCCGGGCGCCAGCCCTCCATGACGGTCAGGCGACCGCCCTCGGCCTCGAAGACGCGGCCGGTGACTCCGGCGGAGGCGGCGGAGCCGAGCCAGACGACGACGGGCGAGACGTCCTCGGGGAGCGCGGCGAGGTCCGCGAAGGTCCGCTCGGTCATGCGGGTGCGGGCCGCCGGGGCGATGGCGTTGACCTGGACGCCGTAGCGTGCCGTCTCCGCCGCCGCGACGAGCGTGAGGCCGACGATGCCCGCCTTCGCCGCCGCGTAGTTGCCCTGGCCGACGCTGCCGAGGAGTCCCGCGCCCGAGGTCGTGTTGATCACGCGGGCGGCCACCGGCCGGCCCGCCTTGGCCTCGGCCCGCCAGTGCGCGACGGCGTGCCGCAGCGGCAGGAAGTGGCCCTTCAGGTGGACCCGGACGACCGCGTCGAAGTCGTCCTCGCCGAGGTTGACCAGCATCCGGTCGCGCAGGAAGCCCGCGTTGTTGACCAGGGTGTCGAGCCGGCCGAACGCGTCGAGGGCGGTCCGCACCAGCGCCGCCGCGCCCTCCTCCGTCGCGACGTCGCCGCCGTGGGCGACGGCCTCGCCGCCCGCCTCGCGGATCTCCTCCACGACGCGCGCGGCCGGGCTGTCGGCGTCCGGCCGTCCGTCGAGCCCGACGCCGAGGTCGTTGACCACCACCCGCGCGCCCTCCGCGGCGAAGGCGCGCGCGTGCGCGCGTCCGAGCCCCCGTCCCGCGCCCGTCACGGCCACCACGCGTGCGTCACACAGACCCATGTCCGTCCTCCTTGTCGGCCTTGTTGGCTGTTGCGGCGTCCAGGAAGGCGGGGCGTTCCCCGCCGCCGTGCACGAGCAGCGAGGCTCCCGACACGTACGCCGCACGGTCGGAGGCGAGGAAGACCGCCGCCTCGCCGATCTCGGCCGGTTCCGCGAGCCGCCCGAGCGGCACGGTGCGGCCGACGGCGGCGACGCCCTCGGCGTCGCCGTAGTGCAGGTGGGACAGTTCGGTCCGCACCATGCCGGGGACGAGCGTGTTGACCCGTACCTCGGGGGCCCATTCGACGGCCATGCTGCGGGCGAGGTTCTCGAGCCCGGCCTTGGCGGCCCCGTACGCGGCGGTGCCGGGCGAGGGCCGGGTGCCGCTGACGCTGCCGATCATGACGACGGAGCCGCGGGCGGCGCGCAGCCGCCCGTACGCGGCGAGCGAGACGGTCAGAGGGACGGTGAGGTTCAGCTCCAGGACCCGGGCGTGCCGTTCGGCGTCGCCCGTGTCCTGCGGCCCCGGCGCTCCCGGCCCCGTCCCCCCGCCCGGCTCCGCTCCCGCCAGCAGGCGGTACGGCGTGCCGCCCGCGTTGTTGACCAGGGTGTCGAGGCGTCCGTAGCGCTCGTCGACGCGGGCGAGGAGGGCCGTCACGTCGGCGGGCCTGCGCAGGTCGGCCGGCTCGAACACGGCCGTGCGGCCCGCCGCCTCGACCGGTTCGTCCGGTGGCCTGCGGGCGCAGACCACGACCTGCGCGCCCGCCCGCAGGAAGGCCCGGGCGATGCCCGCGCCGACCCCTCGGGTTCCGCCGGTGACGACGGCGACCCTCCCGTCCAGCTCCATCGGCTGCTACCTTCCTCCCAGCGTTACCTAACAAACGTTTGGTGGAAAGGTAGCTGATCCGCTCATGGGTGTCTCCACCTCCCGCCCGGACAAGGGCGTCGCGCTCGTCACCGTCGACTTCCCACCGGTCAACGCCCTTCCCGCACACGGCTGGTACGCGCTCGCCGACGCCGTCCGCTCCGCCGGGCGCGATCCGGAGGTCCGCTGCGTCGTCCTCGCCGCCGAGGGCCGCGGCTTCAACGCGGGCGTCGACATCAAGGAGCTCCAGCGCGACCCGGGCCACGACGCACTGGTCGCCGTCAACCACGGCTGCGCCGAGGCCTTCGCCGCCGTCTACGACTGCGCGGTGCCGGTGGTCGCGGCGGTCGGCGGCTTCTGTCTGGGCGGCGGCATCGGTCTCGTCGGCAACGCGGACGCGATCGTCGCCGCCGACGACGCCGTCTTCGGGCTGCCCGAGCTCGACCGGGGCGCGCTCGGCGCCGCCACCCATCTGGCCCGGCTCGTGCCCCAGCACCTGATGCGCGCCCTGTACTACACCTCGCGCACCGTCACCTCCCGCGAGCTGCACGCACACGGCTCGGTCTGGAAGGTGGTGCCGCGCGAGGAGCTCCGCGCCGCCGCCCTGGAACTCGCGGGCGAGATCGCCGCCAAGGACGGCACGCTCCTCCGGCTCGCCAAGGCGGCCATCAACGGCATCGACCCGGTCGACGTCCGGCGCAGCTACCGCTTCGAGCAGGGCTTCACCTTCGAGGCCCAGCTCTCCGGGGTCGCCGGCCGGGTCCGCGACGCCTTCGGGAAGGACGGTGGACGGCGGTGACCGACAAGACCATGACGCCGGAGGAGGTCGTCGGGCGGCTGCGCTCCGGCATGACGCTCGGGATCGGCGGCTGGGGCTCGCGGCGCAAGCCCATGGCCCTGGTCAGAGCGCTGCTCCGGTCCGAGATCACCGATCTCACCGTCGTCTCCTACGGCGGACCGGACGTCGGCCTGCTCGCCGCGGCCGGCCGGATCCGCCGGCTCGTCGCGCCGTTCGCGACCCTCGACACGATCCCGCTCGAACCGCACTTCCGGGCGGCCCGCGAGCAGGGCCGGTTCGCGATGACCGAGTACGACGAGGCCATGTTCATGTGGGGGCTGCACGCCGCCGCCAACCGGCTGCCCTTCCTGCCGGTACGGGCCGGTCTCGGCTCCGACGTGATGCGGGTCAACCCCGAGCTGCGCACCGTCGCCTCCCCCTACGGGGACGGCGAGGAGTTCGTGGCCGTGCCCGCGCTGCGCCTGGACGCCGCGCTCGTCCACCTCAACCGCGCCGACCGGTCCGGCAACGGCCAGTACCTGGGTCCCGACCCGTACTTCGACGACCTGTTCTGCGAGGCCGCCGACACCGCGTACGTCTCCTGCGAGCGGCTCGTCGACGCCTTCCCCGCCGGCACCGCCCCGCAGACCCTGCTGGTCAGCCGGCACAGCGTGACCGGCGTCGTCGAGACCCCGAACGGGGCGCACTTCACCTCCTGCGTGCCCGACCACGACCGCGACGAGCCCTTCCAGAAGCTGTACGCGACCACGCCCTGGCCCGAGTTCGCCGCACGCTTCCTGTCCGGCAAGTCCGAGGACGACTACCAGGCCGCCGTCCGCGCCTGGCGCGAGGAGGACGCGACGTGATCACCCGTGCCGAGTACTGCGTCATCGCCTGCGCCGAGGCCTGGCGCGACAGCGGCGAGGTGCTCGCCAGCCCCATGGGCCTCGTCCCCTCGCTCGGCGCCCGGCTCGCCAAGCGGACCTTCTCCCCCGACCTCCTCCTCACCGACGGCGAGGCGCTGCTCGTCGGCCTCGACGGGCGGCCCGAGGGCTGGCTGCCGTACCGCCGGCACCTGACCATGGTCACCGGCGGCCGGCGGCACGTGATGATGGGCGCGAGCCAGATCGACCGCTACGGCAACCAGAACATCTCCTGCATCGGCGACTGGGAGCGGCCCGCCCGCCAGCTGCTCGGCGTCCGCGGCGCTCCGGTCAACACCCTGAACAACCCGGTGAGTTACTGGATCCCCCGGCACTCGCCGCGCGTCTTCGTCGAGCGCGTCGACATGGTCAGCGGAGTGGGCTACGACCACGCCGTCGGCCCGTACCACCGCCTGCCCCGGGTGGTCACCGACCTCGCCGTGCTCGACTTCGCGACGCCCGACCACCGCATGCGGCTCGCGTCCGTGCACCCGGGCGTCACCGTCGACGAGGTCCGGGCGGCGACCGGCTTCGACCTCGCGACCGACGGCGAGGTGCCGTACACCCGCGAGCCGACCGCCGAGGAGCTGCGGCTGATCCGCGAGGTCGTCGACCCGGGCGGGCTGCGCGACCGCGAGGTGCCGCCCCGATGACGGCCCCCGTCCTGAAGACGGCGCTCACCGAGCTGACCGGCGTCGAGCACCCCATCGTGCAGACCGGCATGGGCTGGGTCGCCGGGCCCCGGCTGGTCTCCGCCACCGCGAACGCGGGCGCCCTCGGCATCCTCGCCTCCGCCACCATGACCACCGGCGAACTCCGTTCCGCCGTACGGGAGGTGAGGTCCCGCACCGACCGGCCCTTCGGCGTGAACCTGCGGGCCGACGCGGGCGACGCCCGCGAACGCGTCCGGATCATCGTCGACGAGGGCGTCCGGGTCGCGTCCTTCGCGCTCGCGCCCTCGCGCGAGCTGATCGCCGAACTCAAGGACGCCGGAGTCGTCGTCATCCCGTCCGTCGGGGCGCGCCGGCACGCCGAGAAGGTCGCCGCCTGGGGCGCCGACGCGGTCCTCGTGCAGGGCGGCGAGGGCGGTGGGCACACCGGCGAGGTGGCGACGACCGTGCTGCTGCCACAGGTGGTCGACGCCGTCGGTATCCCGGTGATCGCGGCCGGCGGGTTCCACGACGGGCGCGGCCTGGTCGCCGCGCTCGCCTACGGCGCGGCGGGCATCGCGATGGGCACCCGCTTCCTGCTCACCTCCGACTCGACGGTGCCCGACGCCGTCAAGGCGCGGTACCTGGCGGCGACCGTGAAGGACGTCACCGTCACCACGGCCGTCGACGGGCTGCCGCACCGGATGCTGCGCACCGACCTGGTCGCCGCGCTCGAACGGGCGGGCCGGACAAGGGCGTTGGCGCAGGCCGTGCGCCGGGCCGCCGCGTTCCGCCGGATCTCCGGCCTGTCCTGGACCGCGATGGTCCGCGACGGGCTCGCCATGCGCCACGGCAAGGACCTGTCCTGGAGCCAGGTCCTGCTCGCCGCGAACACCCCGATGCTCCTGAAGGCTTCCATGGTCGAGGGCCGCACCGACCTCGGCGTCATGGCCTCCGGACAGGTCGCGGGGGTGATCGAGGACCTGCCGAGCTGCGCGGAACTCGTGACCCGCGTCATGTCCGAGGCCGCGCACGTGCTCCGGACCCTTCCCCCCTCGTAAGGGAGTCAGCCATGTCTCTGCCGAGACGCGCCCTGCTGGGCACCGCCGGTGTCACCGCCCTCCTCGCGGCCGCGGCCCCGCCCTCACTCGCCCGCCCCCGGCACCGGCGGCCCGGGTCCGGGTCCGGGTCCCCGCTCGCCGCGAACGCCATCCGGCAGATCCCGCTCCAGGGCGCGGTCAACGTCCGTGACCTGGGCGGATACCTCACCTACGACGGTGCCCGGGTCCGTACGGGACGGGTCTACCGCGGCGACCACCTCGGCAGGCTGACCGACGCGGACGTGGCCGCGATCGGCGCGCTGGGCCTCACCCGCGTCGTCGACTTCCGGATCCCCCTGGAGGTGCAGTACGACGGCGCGGACCGGCTGCCGGCCGGCGTCGCCGGGGTGGCCCGGTCGGTCACGGACAACGGGCTGTTCGGGCAGCTGCTCACCGCGATCGGCTCGCGCGACCCGGTCCGGCAGGAGGAGATGCTGGGCGACGGCCGGGCGGCGGCCTTCATGACCGAGGTGTACCGCACCTTCGTCACGAACGCCGCCAACCGGCAGCGGTTCGGCGCGACCCTGCGCGAACTCGCCGCGCCGGGCCAGGGCCCGCAGCTCTTCCACTGCACCTCGGGCAAGGACCGTACGGGCTGGGCGAGTTGGCTGGTGCTGACACTGGTCGGGGTGCCGGAGCGCTCGGCCACGGACGACTACCTGGCGTCCAACGCCTTCCGCGCCGCCTACGACGCCCGGGTGCGCGAGGGCCTCAGGCAGGGCGGGCTGATGCAGGACCCGGACCTGATCATCCCGCTCCAGGAGGTGCGCCGGGAGTACCTGGACGCGGCCCTCGCCGAGGTCCGCACCGGCTACGGCGGCCTCTACCGGTACGTGACGGACGGCCTGGGCCTCGACCTGCGCACCCTGGCGGGCCTGCGGGAGCGGCTGGTCGTCTGACGAGCCGTACCTGACGAGCCGTACGCGAGAGAGCGAGGCCCGCGCCCGGCGGCAGTACGGGCCCGCACCCGGCGCGTGAGCCGCTCTCACCCGGCGACAGTACGGCCCGCACCCCGCGAGGGCGCGGGCCGCGCGCATTCCCGTACGGCGGCCGGTCCCCTTGCGGCGGCCGGTGCTCCTCCCGCGGCCGCTTCCCCCTACAGCCGCTCGATGATCGTCACGTTCGCCTGTCCCCCGCCCTCGCACATGGTCTGGAGCCCGTAGCGGCCGCCCGTGCGTTCCAGCTCGTGCAGGAGGGTCGTCATCAGCTTCACGCCGGTCGCGCCGAGCGGGTGGCCGAGGGCGATCGCGCCGCCGTTGACGTTGACGCGGGCCGGGTCGGCGCCGGTCTCCTTCAGCCAGGCGAGGACGACCGGGGCGAAGGCCTCGTTGATCTCGACGAGGTCGATGTCGTCGATGGTCATCCCGGTCTTCTTGAGGGCGTGCGCCGTGGCGGGTATCGGCGCGGACAGCATCCGGATGGGGTCCTCGCCGCGCGCCGACAGGTGGTGGATCCGGGCGCGGGGGGTGAGCCCGTGCTCGCGTACGGCGCGTTCGCTCGCGATCAGCATCGCCGCGGCGCCGTCGGAGACCTGGGAGGAGCAGGCGGCGGTGATGGTGCCGCCCTCGACGACCGGGTCGAGCCCGGCCATCTTCTCCAGGCTGGTGTCGCGCCGCGGTCCCTCGTCGACGGTGACGTCCCCGTAGGGCACGGTCTCGCGGGCGAAGCGGCCCTCATCGATGGCGCGGATCGCCCGCCGGTGCGAGCGCAGGGCGAACTCCTCCTGGTCGCGGCGGCTGATGCCCCACTTGGCGGCGATGAGTTCGGCGCCGTGGAACTGGTTGACCGGCGCGTCCCCGTACCGGGCGCGCCAGCCCTCGGACCCGGCGTACGGGCCCTGGGTGAGGCCCAGGGGTTCCGCGGCCTGCCGGGAGGCGAAGGCGATCGGGATCATGGTCATGTTCTGGGTGCCGCCGGCGACGACCAGGTCCTGGGTGCCGGACAGCACGCCCTGGGCGGCGAAGTGGACGGCCTGCTGGGAGGAGCCGCACTGGCGGTCGACGGTGACGCCGGGGACCTCCTCGGGCAGTCCGGCGGCGAGCCAGCAGGTGCGGGCGATGTCGCCGGCCTGCGGCCCGACGGTGTCGAGGCAGCCGAGGACGACGTCCTCGACGGCGGCCGGGTCGACGCCGCTCCGCTCGACGAGGGCCTTCAGGACGTGGGCGCCGAGGTCCGCCGGGTGGACGGCGCCGAGTCCGCCCCTGCGGCGGCCCACCGGGGTGCGGACCGCTTCGACGATGTAGGCCTCGGCCATGCTGTTCCTCCTGAAGGGATCCTGAAGGGATGGGGATCAGGTGCGTACGGCGATCCCGTCGAGCACCATCGACAGGTACTGGCGGGCGATCTCCTCGGGGCTGTGCTGCCCGCCGGGGCGGTACCAGGACGCGGCGACCCAGACGGTGTCGCGCACGAAGCGGTAGGTGAGCCGGACGTCGAGGTCGGCGCGGAAGGCGCCGGACCGGACGCCGCGCTCCAGGGTGCCGAGCCAGGCCTTCTCGAACCTGACCTGCGAGTCGGCGAGGTAGTGGAAGCGGGGCTGGTCGGTGAGGTGACGGGCCTCCTTCTGGTAGATCGCGACGGCGGCGCGGTGCCGGTCGATCTCCCGGAAGGACTCGGTGACGAGGGCCTCGATGGTCTCCCGGGGGCCCAGATCGGCGGCGAGCACGGCGTCGTAGCCGTCCCACAGCTCGGTGAGGAAGGTGGAGAGGATCTCGTCGAGCATCGATTCCTTGGAATCGAAGTGGTAGTAGAGGCTGCCGGCGAGCATGCCCGCCTCGTCCGCGATCCTGCGGACGGTGGTGGCGTTGTACCCCTGGGCGGCGAACACCTCGGCCGCCGTGTCGAGGAGCTCCCTGCGCCGCTCGGGCGAGGCGGTCACCTGCGTCTTCTTCTTCGTCGTTGGCACGGGTCCATTGTGGTACGCGTGCTACGGGTGCCGGCTGCTGACCGAGACGGTCTCCCCGGTCATGTACGAGGAGTAGCCGCTGGCCAGGAAGACGATGACGTTCGCGACCTCCCAGGGCTCGGCGTGCCGTCCGAAGGCCTCGCGTGCGGTCAGCTCCTCCAGGAGCTCGGCGGAGGTGACCTTGACGAGGTGCGGGTGCATGGCGAGGGAGGGCGCGACGGCGTTGACGCGGACGCCGTACGCGGCGGCCTCGACGGCGGCGCAGCGGGTCAGGGCCATCACACCGGCCTTGGCGGCGGCGTAGTGGGCCTGTCCTGCCTGGGCGCGCCAGCCGACGACGGAGGCGTTGTTGACGATCACGCCCCGGTGGCCGCCGGTCCGGGCGGTGTCGCGGAAGCGGCGGAGGGCGGCGCGGGTGCAGCGCATGGTGCCGGTGAGGGTGACGTCGAGGACGCGGTGCCACTGCTCGTCGGTCATGTCGGCGAGTTCGGCGGTGCCGCCGAGGCCCGCGTTGTTGACGAGGACGTCGAGGCCGCCGTGGTGCCGTACGGCCGTGTCGTACAGGGCCCTGACCTGGGCCTCGTCGGTGACGTCACAGGGCTGGGCGGCGACCCGGTCGGCGCCGAACTCGGCGGCGAGGGCGGTCTCGGTCTCCTTGAGGCGGCGCGGGTGGGCGTCGCTGACGAGGACGCGGGCGCCTTCCTCCAGGAGACGGCGGGCGGTGGCGCCGCCGATCCCGGCGCCGGCGGCGGCGGTGACGACGGCGGTGCGGCCGGCGAGCAGCCCGTGGCCGGGCACGTACGGGGGCGGGGACGCGGGTGAGGGCCCGGGCGGGGTGCTCATGGGCGCGGCTCCTTCGGGAGGCCGAGCACCCGCTCGGCGATGATGTTCCGCTGGATCTCGCTGGATCCGGCGTAGACGGTGTCGGCGCGGGAGAAGAGGAACAGCCGCTGCCAGTCGTCGAGTTCGTACGGCTCGCCGGCGGCGAGGGTCGCGGCGGCGCCGCGTACGTCCATGGCGAGCTCGCCGAGGTCGCGGTGCCAGTGGGACCAGCAGAGCTTGGCCAGGGACGGGTCGGTGCCGGTGAGGGCGTTGGCGCGCAGGGCGCGCAGTCCGGTCCAGGCGCGGACGAGCCGGTCGCGCAGGAGCGGGTCGGCGGCGGCGCCGTTGGCGCGGGCGAGCGCGACGAGGGCGTCGAGTTCGCGGCGGAAGCCGACCTGCTGGCCGAGGGTGGAGACGCCGCGTTCGTACCCGAGGGTGGCCATGGCGATGCGCCAGCCGTCGCCGGGCGCGCCGACGACGTGGCTCGCGGGTGTCCGGGCGCCGTCGAAGAAGACCTCGTTGAACTCGCCGGTCCCGGTGAGCTGGGTGATGGGCCGGATCTCGACTCCGGGCTGGTCGAGCGGGACGAGGAGGTAGGAGAGCCCGGCATGCGGGCGGGCGCCGGGGGCGCGGGGCTCGGTGCGGGCGAGGACGAAGCACCACTGGGCCTCGTGGGCGAGGGAGGTCCAGGTCTTCTGGCCGTGTACGACCCAGGCGTCGCCGTCGCGGACGGCGCGGGTGCGGACGGCGGCGAGGTCGGAGCCGGCGTCGGGCTCGCTGTAGCCCTGGCACCAGAGTTCCTCGACGGCCCGGATCCCCGGCAGGAAGCGGGCCTTCTGCTCCTCGGTGCCGTGGTCGAGGAGGGTGGGGCCGAGGAGCTGTTCGCCGATGTGGTTGACGCGGGCGGGGGCGTCGGCGAGGGCATACTCCTCGTGGAAGGCGATCTGCTGCTCGATGCTCGCGCCGCGGCCGCCGTACTCCTCCGGCCAGCCGACGCAGGTCCAGCCGTGGGCGGCCATGTGCCGCTCCCAGGCGAGGCGTTCGGCGAAGGCCTCGTGTTCCCGGCCGGGTCCGCCGAGGCCGCGCAGCGCGGCGAAGTCGCCGCGCAGCTGTTCCCCGAGCCAGTCGCGTATCGCGGCGCGGAACTCCTCGACGCCGCCGGTGGCGCTCCTCATGGCGCTGCTCATGGCCGTACGTTAACCTACCAAACACTTGTTAGGGAAGAATGGAGGGCGACGCCCGATGGACCTCACCCCTGACGCGGAGACCGAGGAGTTCCGGGCGGAGGCCCGCGCCTGGCTGCGCGCGCACGTGCCCGCCGAGCCGCTGCCGTCCCTGGAGACCGAGGAGGGCTTCGCCGCCCATCGCGCCTGGGAGGCCGAACTCGCCGCCGACCGCTGGTCGGTGGTCTCCTGGCCGGAGGAGTACGGCGGCCGCGGCGCCGACCTGTTCCGCTGGCTGGCCTTCGAGGAGGAGTACTACGCGGCGGGCGCGCCCGGACGCGTCTCCCAGAACGGCATCAGCCTGCTCGCGCCCACCCTCTTCGCGCACGCCACCGAGGAGCAGCGGGCCCGGGTCCTGCCGGCCATGGCGACCGGCGCGACGATCTGGGCGCAGGCCTGGTCGGAGCCCGGGGCCGGCTCCGACCTCGCCGCGCTCACCTCGCGCGCGGTGCGCACCGACGGCGGCTGGCTGCTGACCGGGCAGAAGACCTGGTCCTCGCGGGCCGCCTTCGCCGACCGGGCCTTCGGCATCTTCCGCACCGACCCGGCACCGGCGGCCGAGGGCCGCCCGCACCGGGGCCTGACCTGTCTGATGTTCGACCTGCGCGCCCCCGGTGTGACCGTGCGCCCCGTCGGACGGCTCGACGGCAAACCGGCCTTCGCCGAGCTGTTCCTGGACGAGGTGTTCGTGCCGGACGAGGACGTCATCGGCGAGCCGGGCCAGGGCTGGCGGATCGCCATGTCCACCACGGGCGACGAGCGCGGGCTCACGCTCCGCTCCCCCGGCCGCTTCCTGGCCGCCGCCGACCGGCTCGTACGGCTGTGGCGGGAGCGGGCGGACGAGGGGGACACCGCGCTGCGCGACCGGGTCGCGGACGCGGTGATCGGGGCGCGCGCCTACCAGCTGTTCACGGCGGCCGGCGCCGCCCGGCTCGCGGCGGGCGGGAGCACCGGCGCCGAGTCCAGCCTGAACAAGGTGTTCTGGTCGACGTACGACATCGCCCTGCACGAGACCGCGCTCGACCTGCTCGGCCCGGACGGCGAACGGGCGGACACGGCCTGGGCCGAGGGCCACGTCTTCGCGCTCGCGGGGCCGATCTACGCGGGCACCAACGAGATCCAGCGCGACATCATCGCCGAGCGCCTGCTCGGCCTTCCGAAGGGCCGCCGCTGATGCGTTTCCTGCCGACCGACGAACAGCGCGCCTTCACCCGCTCCCTCGACGCGATGCTGACCGCGGCGGACACCCCGGCGGTGGCTCGGGCCTGGGCGGCCGGCGAACCGGCGGCCGGGCGGGCCCTGTGGGCGCGGCTCGGGGCGGCCGGGGTCTTCGCGCTCGCGGCGCCCGAGGCGTACGGGGGCGCGGGGCCGCTGCCCGTCGAACTCGCCCACGCCTTCGTGGAGTCGGGCCGCCACGCCGTCCCGGGGCCGCTGGTGGAGACGGTCGCGGCGACCGCGCTGCTCGCCGAACTGGCGGCGCTGGGCGAGCCGGCCCCGGCGAAGCGGCTGCTGCCGGGACTCGTGTCCGGGGAGACGGTGGCGACGCTGGCGATGGCCGAGGTCTCGCCGTACGCG
This sequence comes from Streptomyces roseicoloratus, assembly GCF_004117935.1. Taxonomy (GTDB): domain Bacteria; phylum Actinomycetota; class Actinomycetes; order Streptomycetales; family Streptomycetaceae; genus Streptomyces; species Streptomyces roseicoloratus. The sequence continues at coordinate 55,364 of NZ_SDOY01000142.1, forward strand.
CTCGATCCGGACGCCGCCGGGCCGGTCCTCGCCGTCGACGGCGAGGAGCTGCGGCTCGCGCCCGGGCACGAGGAGATACGGGTGTCCGCCGATCCGGTACGACGGCCGGCGCGGCCCGCGCCGGGCGGCGAGCTGCTGGCGGCGGGGCCCGCCGTGGCCGCGGCGGCGCGGCACGCGCAGGACTGGGCGCTGCTCGCGACGGCGGCCCAGTCGCTGGGCGTCGGGCTCGCGCTCCTGGACCGGACGGTGGCGTACGCGAAGCAGCGCAGCCAGTTCGGCACGGTGATCGGCGCGTTCCAGGCGGTGAAGCACCGGCTCGCGGACACGCTGATCGGCCTGGAGTTCGCCAGGCCGCTGCTGTTCGGAGCGGCGCTCACCTTCGAGAGCGGCGATCTCGCGGCGGCCAAGGCGGCGGCCGGTGAGGCCGCCTACGCCGCCGCCGGCACGGCCCTCCAGATCCACGGCGCCATCGGCTACACCGAGGAACTCGACCTCTCCCTCTGGCTGCGCAAGGCCCGCCCCCTGCGCGACGCCTGGGGCACACCGTCCTGGTGCCGGGCGCGGGTGCTGGCGGCGCGCGGCCAGGGAGGTGTCTGACACCGTCTGACACCCCCTGGGACCGGTCCTCGCGGCGCCCCTTCAGGACCGGTCCTCGCGGGCCGGGCTGTCGTCGGTGCCGCGCCGCAGCGTCCGTACGCCGCGCCCTGGCGTCCAGGTGCGCAGGACGATCTCCTCGCCGTCGACGGACGTCCTGACGACCTCCGTCAGCTCGATCCGGAAGACGTGGAACGGCATCGGCATGCCGACCTCGCCCGCGTACCAGTCCAGCTTCCCGGGATCGGTGATCTCGACCGCCCGCCCGGAGACGCGGACGTCGCCGCCGCCCATGCTCGTGCCCTCGCCCGGGTTGGCGAGCAGCGAGAAGCGCGGGTCGCGCAGCACGTCACGGGCCTTGCGCGAGTCGGGCATCATGCCGAGCCACAGCTCTCCGGCCCGGAAGTCGGCCTCGATGCCGCTGAGCCGCGGCGAGCCGTCCTTGCGCAGGGTGGCGAGGGCGTGGTGGGTGTACTGGCCGAAGCGCTCGCGCACGGTGACGGCGAGCTCGGGTTCGGCGGCCTCGAAGGCGGACCAGGGGACGGCGGTCGGGGTGGTTCCGGTGATTCCCATGGTTCCAGGGAACACCGGAAACCCGACATCTTCTGTCCGGATTGCTCCGGACAGAAGCCTGTCTCCTGCGGACCCGCGCCGCCCTAGGACTGCGCCGCGGCCTCGGCGGCGGCGCGCTCGGCCTTGCCGCGCTCGACGCAGAACTCGTTGCCCTCCGGGTCGTGGAGGACGACCCAGCCGGTGCCGTCGGGACGGCGCTGGTCGTCGAAGAGCGTCGCGCCGAGCGCGATCAGCCGCTCGACCTCCTCGTCACGGGTGCGGTCCTGCGGCTGGAGGTCCAGGTGGACCCGGTTCTTCACCGTCTTCTTCTCCGGGACCTGGATGAAGAGCAGGCCGGTGCCGGGCGCCTCGACGAGCGCCTCCGGATCGCCGGGGACGTCGTCGTCGGAGAGCTTGGAGTCCAGGGCCCGGGCCCAGAAGGAGGCGAGGGCGTAGGCGTCGGAACAGTCGATGGTGATGTGTCGCACGAGAGAGGTCATGCGGTCATGTTCGCCTGCCGTCGGGACGACCGGCGACCCCTTTACTCCCGCGCCCGCCCGCCCCGCGCCCGCTCAGGTCCGTACGATGCCCCGCGCCCGGGCGGCTGCCAGCCAGGCGGGCAGGTCGGCGACCAGCCGGTCGTACAGCTCCTCGTCCCTGACCCGGCGCGGGTCCTTCCCGGCGTGGAAGAAGCCGGTGTTGTCGACCGGCCGCTTCGCCGGAACCGCCAGCTCGTCGAGCCGGCGCAGGAACTCGAACTGCCGGCTGCCCGGGTCGCCGAAGCCGACGAACTGCCAGAAGATCGGCAGCCGGGCCGCCTTGCAGACGTACCGCTCGGCGGCCGGCTTGTTGATCGGCCCGCCGTCGGTCTGGAACACGACGAGGGCGGGCGCGTTCGCCCCGCTGTCGAGGTAGTGGTCGATGACCGCGTCCATGGCCAGGTGATAGCTGGTCTTCCCCATGTGGCCGAGACCGGCCACGATCCGGTCGATCCGCCCCTCGTGCTCCCCCAGCACGATGTCGGCCTCCGCGTCGACGTCGGTGGAGAAGAACACCACCGGCACCCGGCCGTCGTCGTCGAGCTGCGCGGAGAGCCCGAGCACCCGGTCGGCGAGGGCCTGCACGCTGCCGTCGGCGTAGTACGGCTTCATCGAGCCGGAGTAGTCGACGACGAGGTAGACGGCGAGCCGCTGACCGTCGATCCCGTGCCGCCGGAGCGAGTCCCCCGCCTTCTTGTACAGATCGACGAGCGCGGGCGCCGTCTCCTCGACCTTGCGCAGACTCAGAGCCACGCCCCGCAGTGTACGGCGCTCCGCCTCGTCCCTGGCAGGGGACGGAGCACCCCTGGGTGCCGCGCGTCCCGGACCCCCGGTGTCCCGCGTCCGAGGCCCGGCGCGTCCCGCGTCCGAGGCCCTGGGCGGTCCCGCGTCCGGCGACCCGGACGCGCCGCGGCGCTCGCCCGGTCGTCCAGGTCGGGGACAGTGGGGCAAGCGCCGCGCTCAGTTCCGCACGTCGTTGTACGGGACGGATGAGGGGTGGTCCGGCGGACCGGACCGGCCGTGCGAGGCCGTCAGACCGTCAGCGCACGGTCCGTCGGGCGGATCGGGGCCGGCAGGGAGCTGGCGCCCGTGAGGTGGCGGTCCACGCCGCGGGCGGCCGAGCGGCCCTCCGCGATGGCCCACACGATCAGCGACTGACCGCGGCCGGCGTCACCGGCGACGAAGACGCCATCGACGTTGGTGGCGAAGTCCGCGTCACGCGCGATGTTACCCCGCTCGTCGAGGTCCAGACCAAACTGGGCGACCAGGCCGTTCTCCACGTCCGTGCCGGTGAAGCCCATCGCGAGCGTGACCAGCTGGGCGGGGATCCTCCGCTCGGTGCCCGGCTTCTGGGTGAGCTTGCCGTCGACGAACTCGACCTCGACCAGGTGCAGGAACTGGACGTTGCCGTCCTCGTCGCCCTCGAAGTGGGTGGTGGAGACGGAGTAGACCCGCTCGCCGCCCTCCTCGTGCGCGGACGTGACCTTGTAGAGCATCGGGAAGGTCGGCCAGGGCTGGTTGGCGTTCCGCTCCTCGCCCGGGCGCGGCATGATCTCCAGCTGCGTGACCGAGGCCGCGCCCTGGCGGTGCGCCGTGCCGACGCAGTCGGCGCCGGTGTCGCCGCCGCCGATGACGACGACGTGCTTGCCCTCGGCGGAGATCGGCGGGGTGACGAAGTCGCCCTCGACGACCTTGTTGGCGAGCGGCAGGTACTCCATCGCCTGGTGGATGCCCTTGAGCTCGCGGCCCGGCACGGGCAGGTCGCGGGCGGTGGTGGCGCCGGCGGCGATCACGACCGCGTCGAACCGCTTGCGCAGGTCGGTGGCGGTGAGGTCGCGGCCGATCTCGATGCCGGTGCGGAACTTGGTGCCCTCCGCGCGCATCTGCTCGATGCGGCGGTTGATGTGCCGCTTCTCCATCTTGAACTCGGGGATGCCGTAGCGCAGCAGACCACCGATGCGGTCGGCCCGCTCGTACACGACCACGGTGTGGCCGGCCCGGGTCAGCTGCTGCGCGGCGGCCAGACCGGCCGGGCCGGAGCCGATGACGGCGACGGTCTTGCCGGAGAGCCGCTCGGGGATCTGCGGCTTGACGTCGTTGGCGTCCCACGCCTTGTCGATGATGGAGACTTCGACGTTCTTGATGGTGACGGCCGGCTGGTTGATGCCGAGCACGCACGCCGACTCGCACGGAGCCGGGCACAGGCGGCCGGTGAACTCCGGGAAGTTGTTGGTGGCGTGGAGGCGCTCGGACGCGGCCGACCAGTCCTCGCGGTAGGCGTAGTCGTTCCACTCGGGGATCAGGTTCCCGAGCGGGCAGCCGTTGTGGCAGAACGGGATGCCGCAGTCCATGCAGCGGCCGGCCTGCTTGCTGATGATCGGCAGCAGGGAGCCGGGGACGTAGACCTCGTTCCAGTCCTTGACGCGCTCGCCCACCGGCCGGGTCTCGGCGACTTCGCGCCCGGTGGTCAGGAAGCCCTTGGGGTCAGCCATTGGTCGCCGCCTCCATCATCTTCTCGGTGGTCTCGGCCTCGGAGAGACCGGCGAGCTCAGCGGCGTCCTTGGCGGCGAGCACTGCCTTGTACGTGGTCGGGATGATCTTGCTGAAGCGGCCCACCGCCGCGTCCCAGTCGGCGAGGAGCTTCTCGGCCACGGTGGAGCCGGTCTCCTCCTGGTGGCGGCGCACGACGTCGTGCAGCCACGCCTTGTCGGTGTCCGACAGGGCCTCGACCGCGCCCAGGTTGCCGGAGTTGACGTTGTCCCGGTCGAGGTCGATGACGTAGGCGACGCCGCCGGACATGCCGGCCGCGAAGTTGCGTCCGGTCTCGCCGAGGACGACCGCCGTACCGCCGGTCATGTACTCGCAGCCGTGGTCGCCCACGCCCTCCGAGACGACCAGGGCGCCGGAGTTGCGGACGCAGAAGCGCTCGCCGGTGCGGCCGCGCAGGAACAGCTCGCCGCCGGTCGCGCCGTACGCGATGGTGTTGCCCGCGATGGTGGAGTACTCCGCCAGGTGGTCCGCGCCGCGGTCCGGGCGGACGATGACGCGGCCGCCGGAGAGGCCCTTGCCGACGTAGTCGTTGGCGTCGCCCTCCAGGCGGAGGGTGACGCCGGCCGGCAGGAAGGCGCCGAAGGACTGGCCCGCGGAGCCCGTGAAGGTGATGTCGATGGTGTCGGCGGGCAGGCCCGCGCCACCGAACTTCTTCGTCACGTGGTGGCCGAGCATGGTGCCGACGGTCCGGTTGATGTTCCGGATCGGGACCTGCGCGCGCACCGGCTGGGCGGCCTCGGCGGACTCGGCGTTCAGGGCCTCGGCGGCGAGCTGGATCAGCTCGTTGTCGAGGGCCTTCTCCAGGCCGTGGTCCTGCTCGACCAGGGCGTGGCGGACCGCGCCCTCGGGCAGTGCGGGCACGTGGAACAGCGGCTCCAGGTCCAGGCCCTGCGCCTTCCAGTGGTCCACGGCGCGGCTGGTGTCGAGCAGCTCGGCGTGGCCGACGGCCTCCTCGATCGAGCGGAAGCCCAGCTCGGCGAGGAGCTCGCGGACCTCCTGCGCGATGAACTCGAAGAAGTTGACGACGTACTCGGCCTTGCCGGAGAAGCGGTCGCGCAGCACCGGGTTCTGGGTGGCGATGCCGACCGGGCAGGTGTCCAGGTGGCAGACGCGCATCATGACGCAGCCGGAGACGACGAGCGGCGCGGTCGCGAAACCGAACTCCTCGGCGCCGAGCAGCGCGGCGATGACGACGTCGCGGCCGGTCTTCAGCTGGCCGTCGGTCTGGACGACGATCCGGTCGCGCAGCCCGTTGAGCAGCAGGGTCTGCTGGGTCTCGGCGAGGCCGAGCTCCCAGGGGCCGCCCGCGTGCTTCAGCGAGGTGAGCGGCGAGGCGCCCGTACCGCCGTCGTGGCCGGAGATGAGGACGACGTCCGCGTGGGCCTTGGACACGCCGGCCGCGACCGTGCCGACGCCGACCTCGGACACCAGCTTCACGTGGATGCGGGCGACCGGGTTGGCGTTCTTGAGGTCGTGGATCAGCTGCGCCAGGTCCTCGATGGAGTAGATGTCGTGGTGCGGCGGCGGGGAGATCAGGCCGACGCCCGGCGTCGAGTGACGCGTCTTGGCGACCCACGGGTAGACCTTGTGGCCGGGCAGCTGGCCGCCCTCGCCGGGCTTGGCGCCCTGGGCCATCTTGATCTGGATGTCGTCCGCGTTGACCAGGTACTCCGAGGTCACGCCGAAGCGGCCGGAGGCGACCTGCTTGATCGCGGAGCGGCGCTCCGGGTCGTACAGGCGCTCCGGGTCCTCGCCGCCCTCACCGGTGTTGGACTTGCCGCCCAGCTGGTTCATGGCGATGGCGAGGGTCTCGTGGGCCTCGCGCGAGATGGAGCCGTACGACATGGCGCCGGTGGAGAAGCGCTTGACGATCTCGGAGACCGGCTCGACCTCGTCGACGGAGATCGACGGGCGGTCGGAGGTGAAGCCGAACAGACCGCGGAGCGTCATCAGGCGCTCGGACTGCTCGTTCACCCGGTCCGTGTACTTCTTGAAGATGTCGTACCGCTTGGAGCGCGTGGCGTGCTGCAGGCGGAAGACCGTCTCCGGGTCGAAGAGGTGCGGCTCGCCCTCGCGGCGCCACTGGTACTCGCCGCCGATCTCCAGGGCGCGGTGCGCCGAGGCGACTCCGCTGACCGGGTACGCCTTGGCGTGGCGGGCGGCGACCTCCTTGGCGACGACGTCGAGGCCGGCGCCGCCGATCTTGGTGGCGGTGCCGTTGAAGTACTTCTCGACGAAGGCGGTGTCGAGGCCGACGGCCTCGAAGACCTGGGCGCCGCGGTAGGAGGCGACGGTGGAGATGCCCATCTTGGACATGACCTTGAGGACGCCCTTGCCGAGGGCGTAGATCAGGTTCCGGATGGCCTGCTCGGGCTCGATGTCCGTGATGAAGGTGCCGGCCCGGACCAGGTCCTCGACGGACTCCATGGCGAGGTACGGGTTGACGGCGGCGGCGCCGTAGCCGATGAGCAGGGCGACGTGGTGGACCTCGCGGACGTCGCCGGCCTCGACCAGCAGACCCACCTTGGTGCGCTGCTTGGTGCGGATGAGGTGGTGGTGGACGGCCGCGGTGAGCAGCAGCGACGGGATCGGCGCGTGCTCGGCGTCGGAGTGCCGGTCGGACAGGACGATCAGGCGGGCTCCGCCCTCGATCGCCGCGTCGGCCTCGGCGCAGATCTCCTCGATGCGGGCGGCGAGGGCGTCGCCGCCGCCGGTGACCCGGTAGAGGCCGGACAGCGTCACGGCCTTCATGCCGGGCATGTCGCCGTCGGCGTTGATGTGGATGAGCTTGGCCAGCTCGTCGTTGTCGATCACCGGGAAGGGCAGGGTGACCGAGCGGCAGGAGGCCGAGGTCGGGTCGAGCAGGTCGCTGCCCGGGCCGAGCGAGGAGCGGAGGCTCGTCACGAGCTCCTCGCGGATGGCGTCCAGCGGCGGGTTGGTGACCTGCGCGAAGAGCTGGGTGAAGTAGTCGAAGAGCAGCCGCGGGCGCTCGGACAGGGCCGCGATCGGCGAGTCCGTGCCCATGGAGCCGATCGGCTCGGCGCCGGTGCGGGCCATCGGGGCGAGGATGACGCGGAGCTCTTCCTCGGTGTAGCCGAAGGTCTGCTGGCGGCGGGTGACCGAGGCGTGGGTGTGCACGATGTGCTCGCGCTCGGGGAGGTCGGAGAGCTCGATCTCGCCGGTCTCCAGCCACTCCGCGTACGGCTGCTCGGCGGCGAGGGCGGCCTTGATCTCGTCGTCCTCGATGATGCGGTGCTCGGCGGTGTCGACGAGGAACATCTTGCCGGGCTGCAGACGGCCCTTGCGGACGACCTTGGCGGGGTCGATGTCGAGGACGCCGACCTCGGAGGAGAGGACGACGAGGCCGTCGTCGGTGACCCAGTAGCGGCCGGGGCGCAGACCGTTGCGGTCGAGGACCGCGCCGACCTGGACGCCGTCGGTGAAGGTGACGCAGGCCGGGCCGTCCCAGGGCTCCATCAGGGTGGAGTGGTACTGGTAGAAGGCGCGGCGCGCCGGGTCCATGGAGTCGTGGTTCTCCCACGCCTCGGGAACCATCATCAGGACCGCGTGCGGGAGGGAACGCCCACCGAGGTGGAGCAGTTCGAGCACCTCGTCGAAGGAGGCGGAGTCGGAGGCGTCCGGCGTGCAGACCGGGAAGATCCGCTCGATGCCGCGGCCGTCGGCGGCGGTGCCGAAGACGTCGCCGGCGAGCTGGGCCTCGCGGGCGGTCATCCAGTTGCGGTTGCCCTTGACCGTGTTGATCTCGCCGTTGTGCGCGACGAAGCGGTACGGGTGGGCGAGCGGCCAGCTCGGGAAGGTGTTGGTGGAGAACCGGGAGTGGACCAGGGCCACGGCGGTGGCGCAGCGGCGGTCCGACAGGTCCGGGAAGAAGGGCTCGAGCTGGCCGGTGGTCAGCATGCCCTTGTAGACGATGGTGCGGGCGGAGAGCGACGGGAAGTAGGTGCCCGCCTCGCGCTCGGCGCGCTTGCGCAGGACGAAGGCCTTGCGGTCGAGGGCGATGCCGCTGGTCTCGCCGTCGGCGACGAAGAGCTGGCGGAAGACCGGCATGGTGGAGCGGGCGGAGGCGCCGAGCAGCTCGGGGGCGACGGGGACCTCGCGCCAGCCGAGGACGGTCAGGCCCTCCTCGGACGCGATCGTCTCGATCTCCGAGACGGCCTGTGCGGAGCCGTCTGCGGGGAGGAAGGCGATGCCGACGGCGTAGGAGCCGGCCTCGGGGAGCTCGAAGTCGGTGACCTCGCGCAGGAAGGCGTCCGGGACCTGGAGCAGGATGCCGGCGCCGTCTCCGGAGTCGGGCTCGGAGCCGGTGGCGCCGCGGTGCTCGAGGTTGCGCAGTACGGTCAGCGCCTGCTCGACCAGCGCGTGGCTGGCAACACCGGTCAGGGTGGCCACGAACCCGACACCACAGGCGTCGTGTTCGTTACGGGGGTCGTACATCCCCTGCGGAGCGGGGCGACCGTCCATGGGCGACCAGGCGTCGGAACGCATCGGCTCTCCCGTCGTCGTCGTGGCATATGCAGCAGCCGAGGGACGACGTTGGCCCTCCGCGAAATTTCGTGCAGGTTACATGATGGCTGGCTTCTCGAGAAGCGGATAGCGCATTCCAGCATGCGGACACCGCCGATACGGGCGGTGGCGGGTGGTTCAGCTGCGGGGCACGGGAACGGCGGCGTTCCCGTGGGGGACGGATCGAGGATTCCGGGGTGACTCCGGGGTGTCCGGCGACCCGTCGCAGAGCGGGCTTCATTGCCCGCGGCGCTTGTCCCTCATGCCCGGCGGGCGAGGTTTCGAAACCGGCAGGTAACCGGCTAGTTATGTGGCGCTGTGCATAGTGTCCCACCTGGGCGGCCGATCCGCCCAGGGAGATACGTCACAGCGACAGGGTGCCCGATGAGCGGACGAACCGCACGCGCGCACGCGAAAGACCCCCGGCCGGGACGACCAGGGGCTTTGCGGGCACGGAGGCGTTTCGCGGCACGCGCCGGGGGGCGCGGGGACCGCGAGGGGTTTCGCGGCACGCCCCGTGGGGGTCGCGCGGCACGCGCCGGGGGCCGCGGGACCGGAGCCTCCGCAGGGGCCTCCGTCCCGGGCGTACGGTCCGCAGCCGGCCGTACGGCTACAGCGCGGCCCCGAAGGCCATGCCGAGTCCGTACGTGACGGCCGCGGCGGCGCCACCGAGGACGAGCTGGCGCAGACCGCTGAACCACCAGCTGCGGGCGGTCACCCGGGCGACGAGCGCGCCGCAGGCGAAGAGTCCGGCCAGGGCGAGCAGGACGGCCGGCCACAGGGCGGTCGCACCGAGCAGGTACGGCAGGACGGGCAGCAGCGCGCCGAGCGCGAACGAGCCGAACGACGACACGGCGGCGACCGTCGGCGACGGCAGGTCGTCGGGGTCGATGCCCAGTTCCTCGCGGGCGTGGATCTCCAGCGCCTGCTCCGGGTCGCGGGACAGCTGCATGGCGACCTCGCGGGCCAGCGCGGGCTCGACGCCACGGGAGACGTAGAGCGCGGCGAGCTCCTCCATCTCGTCGATCGGGTGCTTGCGCAACTGGCTCCGCTCGACGTCCAGTTCGGCCTGGACGAGCTCGCGCTGCGAGGCGACGGAGGTGTACTCGCCGGCGGCCATCGAGAAGGCGCCCGCGGCGAGTCCGGCGAGACCGGTGATGACGACGGTCTGCGAGGAGACCGCGCCGCCCGCCACGCCGGTCATGAGCGCGAGGTTGGAGACGAGCCCGTCCATCGCACCGAAGACCGCGGGCCGCAGCCAGCCGCCGTTGACGTCACGGTGGGTGTGGTTGTCGCGGTGGGCCTCGTGGAGCGGTGCGACGGCTTCGATGATGGACATGCTTCTCCCCTTGTCTTCCTGCGGGTTCGGCTGCCCGCCCCCCTTCGACACGATCGAAAATACGCCCGATGTAAGGGGCCCGCCAGCAAGGCAGGCCGTACTTACTAAGGCTCACCTTGGCGGGCGAGGACGGCTGACGAGACGTCAGGAGGCCGTCAACGGAGTGACAGAAACGTTTCTGTGAGCGTCGGAGCCGCGCGCGTGGCAGGGATGGGGAGGAGAGGCGGGCGAACGGAAGGGGAGCGAGGACGAGATGACCGGGGAGATGCGCGGCGGGGCGCCGACGGCGACGGGGTGGGCGGGTACGGGTACAGGCACGGGCACGGGCACGGGCACGGGTACGGGAGCGGGTACAAGAACGAGTGCGGGTGCGGGTGCGGGTGCGGGGATCGGGCTGCGGGAGCGGGCGCGGGGTGCGCTGCTCGGGCTCGCGGTGGGCGACGCGCTCGGCGCGCCCGCCGAGAACCTGCGCCCCTCCGAGATCCGCCGCCGCTGGGGCCGGATCGAGGGCTTCCTGACGGACCGTCCGGCGGGAACGGACGACACCGAGTACGCCGTCTTCTCCGGGCTGCTGCTCGCCCGGCACGGCTCGGCCCTCACCGTCGCCCATGTCGAACGGGCCTGGCACCACTGGATCGCCGACCTGGACGAGGGCCCCTTCCGGGGCGCCGGCTTCTCCGAGCGCGGCACTCTGGAGAACCTCCGCCGGGGGCTGGCCGCGCCCATCTCGGCACAGCACCGGCACGCGTGGAGCGACGGCCTCGCCATGCGGGCGGCGCCGTTCGGCGTCTTCGCCGCCGGGCGGCCCGCGGAGGCGGCGCGGCTGGTCGCGATCGACGGCAGCGTCAGCCACGAGGGCGAGGGCATCTACGGCGGGCAGGCGGTCGCGGCCGGCGTCGCGGCGGCGATGGGCGGCGCGACGGTCACGTCGGTGATCGCGGCGGCGCTCTCGGTGGTGTCGATGGACTCCTGGACGGCGCGTTCGATGCGGCGCGCGGTCGTGGCGGCGCAGCGGGTGGAGCCGGATCCGCTGACGCGGGAACGCGCGGTGCGCTCGGCGGTGGTCATCGGCGGCTATCCGTGGACCGACCTGGCGCCGGAGGCGGTGGCCCTCGCCTTCGGCGCGTTCGCCGCCGCCCGCGGGGACTTCCGCACCTCGGTCCTGACCGCCGTCAACATGGGCCGCGACGCCGACACGACGGCGGCGGTCGCCGGTGCGCTCGCCGGTGCGCTGGGCGGCGCCGCGGCGATCCCGGAGGAGTGGTCCTCCGTCATCCCGCCGGTCGCCGGCAGCTGCCTCCCTTCGATGCGCGGCTACCACGTCCTGGACATCGCGGACCTGCTGACTCCGGAGGAGGACTCCTGATGAGCGCCGACCCGACCGCCACGGCCCGCCCGGACGACCCACCGGAGGCCCCCGGCCACCTGCCGCCGCCGCTGCCGCTGCCGCTGCCGCTGCCGCTGCCGCAGGAGGCGAACTCGGCGCCGCCTGGCGACGGTTCGCGGGCGTCGGCGCCGGGCGGGGCAGCACGGGCGAGCGGCTCGGAGGAGATCTCGCGGGCGCGTCGACGCGGGGCGGCGGCCGACCTGCCGTGGCCGCCGGCCGACGGCGACACCGGCGCGGCACGGGGCACGGCCGGCGCGGGTCGCCGCCTCCCCCGCGACGAGGCCGGAAAGCCGGGCCGCCCGACGTGGCCGACGGCCGCCGGGCAGGCCACCGGACCGGCCGCTCCGACCCGGCGTGGGACGTGCGCCGAAGGGCCCGGCACCGTGCCCGCCGGTGACGCCGCACGCGGCATCGCCCCCGACCGCGCCGTCGGCGCCCCGGCCGCCCCGGCGCGGCACGGGGAGCACACCGGGGCGCCCGCCGCCTCCGTCGGCGGTCGCGGGTCCGGCGATGCCCCGGGCGGACGGCGGCGGGCGCCCGTGCTCGGGGTGCGGCGACGGCGGCGGTCGGGGGTGCCGTACGGAGAGCGGGTCGAGGGGATGCTGCTCGGGCTCGCCGCGGGGGACGCCGCCGGGTGGCCCGCCGCGCGGCACCGGGCCGCGCGGATGCCGCAGTGGACACGCCGTCTCACCCGCGAGCTCGACACCTTCGCCGAGGACAACGCCACCACCACCCTCCCCGTCCCCATCGCCCTCAACCAGCCGCCCGAGCCGCTGCGCCTCGGACCGTCCGACGACGCCGAGTGGGCCGTGTTCACCGCCGAGGCCCTGCTCTCCGCGTCCGGCCCCCTCTTCCGTACCCTCGCCCCGGAACGCCGTCTGCCCGCCGCCGTCGACCTCGCCTGGAACGCCCTCGCGAGCCAGGTCGCCGCCGCGGCCGACCGCGCGCCCGAGGTCGAGTCGGCGGTCCTTCCGCTCCGCGCCCGGATCTCCGTCCGGGCCGGGCTCGGCAATCTCGCCACCGGTCTGCGCCCGCCGGCCACCGGCCACGACAACCCGCACTACTTCGACGACGCCGCCTGCGTACGCGCCGCCGTCCTCGCGCTCGCCCACCCGGGCGAACCGCTCGCCGCCGCCGGACTCGCCGAGTTCGACGCTCGCTACACCCAGGACGGTGACGGGGTCCACGGTGCCCGCGCGATGGCGGCGGCGGTCGCGGCCGCTCTCGGCGGGGCGTCGGCCGGCGAGGCGGTGGAGGCGGCACTCGCGCAGCTGCCGCCCGCGACGGAGATCGGCCGCAACGGCCGGCACGCGGTGCGGCTCGCCCGTACCTCCGCCACCGCCTTCGAGCTGGTCCCGCTCCTGGAGCACCAGATCGTGGACCACGTCTACAGCTACGGCATCGCCGCCGCCGAGACCGTCCCGGTCGCCCTCGCCCTGGCCCTGGCCGCCCGCGGCGACGTGGCGGCGGCGGTGCCGGCCGCCGCCTGCCTGTCCCGGGTCGCCGACTCGGCCCCGGCCCTCGCGGGGGCGCTCACCGGCGCGCTGGGCGGCGGAGGTTCGGTACCGGCGACCTGGCGGGAGGCGTGCCGCAGGCTCGCGGGCTGCGCGCTGCCCCGCCTCGCGGGCACGGACCTGGTCGAACTCGCCGGTCTCCTCGCAGCCACGGAACCGGCGGCCACGGGTGGACAATTCCGCCATGAGCCCGCAAACACCCCAAACCACCGGAACACCTGATATCACCTCCGTCCCTCGTCCTCCCGTCCCCACGCTGGACGACCGGATCACCGGCAGCCTGCTCGGGGCCGCCGTCGGCGACGCCCTCGGCGGCCCCGTCGAGGGCTACGCCCCCGAGCAGATCGTGGAACGCCACGGCGGCCGCGTCACCGGCGTCGTCGGCCCCTGGAACGGCGCGGCCTGGCGCACCGCGCGCCCCATCGCGCCGTACCACAAGGGCGACGGACACGTCACCGACGACACCCTCATGACGCACGCCCTGATCAGGGTGTACGAGAAGGTCCGCGACCACCTCGACGCGTACGCGGTCGCCGAGCACCTGGTGCCCGAACTCATGGGCCGTACGGTCTGGATCCCGGAGCTGGAGGCCGAAGCGCTGCCGCTCCAGCGGGTCTTCCTGGCCGAGAAGTGGATCGTCACCCGGCTCCACTACGGACACGCCGACCCTCGCGAGGCCGGCAACGGGAACGTCGTCAACTGCGGTGCGGCCATGTACATGGCGCCGGTCGGCCTGGTCAACGCGGCCAACCCGGCGGGCGCCTACACCGAGGCCCTCGACATCGCGGGCGCCCACCAGTCCTCGTACGGGCGGGAGGCCGCGGGTGTCTTCGCGGCGGCGGTGGCGGCGGCGTGCGCGCCCGGCGCCACACCGCGCTCGGTCGTCGACACGGCGATCGCCCTGGCGAAGGACGGCACCCGGGCGGCGATCGAGGCGGTCGCCGAAGTGGCGGACGGACACCGCGACTTCGAGACGGCGCTGGGACCGCTGCGCGCGGCCGTCGCCCCGTACGACTCGGTCGGCCCCGACTACCGCGCCCCGTCCCTCGACGCCCGCCGCCCGTCCCGCGTGCACGCGATCGAGGAACTTCCCGTCGCGCTGGGAATGCTGCTCGTCGGCGAGGGCGACTACCGTCGCACGGTCCTCGGCGCCGTCAACTACGGCCGTGACTGCGACTCGATCGCCACCATGGCGGGCGCGCTCTCCGGCGCGCTGCACGGCGAGTCCGCCGTCCCGGCGGAGTGGGCGAAGCAGGTGGCCGAGGCCAGCCGGCTCGACCTGCACGGCCCGGCGACCGCGCTGACGGCGGTGACCCACGAGGTCTTCATCCGCGACACGGCCCGCCGCCGCGCCCACGAGTCGGCCTACGCGACCCTGACGGACACCACCCGATGACCCCCGGACCGACGGCTGCCAGAAGGCCGGATCCCGGAACGACGGCTCCGGGCCCGACGACCTCGGGCGCGACGCCTCCCGACAGGACGCCGCCCGGCAGGACGCCGCCCGACAGGACGCCGCCCGGCACGGCCGCGCCCGCCGCGACGGCGTCCGCTGCCGTCTCCGGCGGCGTCCGGCTCACCTGGGTTCAGCCCGAGGATCTGGTGGGGCACGAGCTGCGGCAGGCCGCCGAGGACGGTCGTGACGCGCGCGCCCTCGCCGCTCGCTGGCACGCCGCCGGTGGCCCCGCGGCCCCGGCCACGGCCGGTGCCTCCCCCACCCCGCGCCCCGGTCTGCGTCCCCTGGCCGAGGAGCTGCTCGACGCCCTGGCCGCTCTCCCCTCGCCTCTGGCGCACCACGAACCCACACCGCTCTCCGCCGTCACCGCTCTTGCTCCCGCCTGCGCCGACACGGCCGCCGCCCGCCCGTCACGGGACGACGCCCTGCTCCCCCGGCTGCACGCCGCCTGGCTCGGCCGGGCCGTCGGATGTCTGCTCGGGAAGCCCGTCGAGAAGCTGCCGCTGCCCGCGATCCGGGCACTCGCCCGGGCCGCGGGCAACTGGCCCCTCGACGGCTGGTTCACGGAGCGCGGCGTGCCGCCGGAGCTGCTCGTCGCCCATCCCTGGAACCGCCGCTCCGCCGGGACCTCCCTCGCCGAGAACATCGACGGGATGCCCGAGGACGACGACCTCAACTACCCCCTCCTCAACCTGCTGCTCCTCCAGCGGCACGGCCGCGGCTTCACCACCGCCGACGTCGCCCGGCTCTGGCTCGGCGAACTGCCCGCCGGGCGGACGTTCACCGCCGAGCGGATCGCCTACCGCAACCTCCTCGACGGCGTCGAGCCGCCGCTCACCGCCACCCGCCGCAACCCGTTCCGGGAGTGGATCGGCGCGCAGATCCGCGCCGACGTGCACGGCTGGACCAACCCCGGCGACCCGGCCGGCGCCGCCCGGCAGGCCCACCGGGACGCGGTGCTCACCCACACCGCCAACGGCGTGTACGGAGCCATGTTCGTCGCCGCGACGATCGCCACCGCCGCGGGCGGCGCCGCCGACGTGCACGAGTCCCTGGCCGCCGGGCTCGCGGTCGTGCCGCCGGAGTCCCGGCTGGCGAAGGCGGTCCGGTGCGGCATCGCCACCGCCCGCGCCCACCCCGGGCACCACGACTTCGACACCGTCGTGGACCGGCTCCACGCCGCGCTCGGCGGGTACCACTGGGTCCATGCCGTGCCCAACGCCGCCCTCCTCGCCGCCGCGCTCACCCACGCCGACGGCGACTTCACGCGCTCCGTCTGCGCGGCCGTCTCCGGCGGCTGGGACACCGACTCGAACGGCGCCACCGCCGGCTCGGTCGCGGGGCTGCTGGCCGGTCACCCCGAGCGGCTTCCCGCATTCTGGACCTCTCCTCTCAAGAACCGTCTCTCGACCTCGGTGCCGTCCTTCGACGGCATCGGCTTCGACACCCTGGCCGCACTGACGCACTCGGAGGCAGTACGCCCATGACCAGCAGCATCGTCGTACTCGGCAGCACGAACATGGACCTCGTGGCCTATGTGGCCAAGGCACCCGCCCGCGGCGAGACCGTCACCGGCCGCGAGTTCCTCACCGTGCCCGGCGGCAAGGGCGCCAACCAGGCCGTCGCCGCGGCCCGCGCCGGCGCCGAGGTGTCGATGATCGGCGCGGTCGGCGCCGACGACTTCGGCCTGCGGATGCGGAGCGCCCTGGAGCACAGCGGTGTCGACACCGACCTGCTGCGCACCGTCGAAGGCCCGTCCGGCACCGCGCACATCGTCGTCGACGACGAGGGCGGCAACGCGATCGTCGTCGTCCCCGGCGCCAACGGCACCGTCACCTCCCTCGACCACGGCGACGAGGCCCTGATCGGCACCGCCGACGCCCTGCTACTCCAGCTCGAACTCCCCCTCTCCGTCGTCGTCGAAGGCGCCCGCGCCGCCCGCGAGCGCGGCGTCCGCACCGTCCTCACGCCGTCCCCCGTACGCGCCCTCCCTCCGGAACTCCTCGCCGCCACCGACCTGTTGGTGCCGAACGAGCACGAGGCCGTCGCCCTCACCGGCCGCACCGACCCGCACGCCGCCGCACAGGCGCTGCTCGACTGGGTGCCCGAGGTGGTGGTCACGCTCGGCTCCGCCGGCTGCCTCTACGCCGCGCGCGGCGCCGAACCGCTGACCGTGCCCGCCCCCAGCGTCCGGGCCGTGGACACCACCGCCGCCGGTGACACCTTCGTGGGCGTCCTGGCCGTGGCCCTCACCGAGGGCAGGCCCATGCCGGAGGCCCTCGACTGGGCGGCCGCGGCGGCGGCGCTCTCCGTGCAGCACGCGGGCGCGTCCACCTCGATGCCCTACCGCGTCGCGATCGAGGCGGCCCTCGCGTGAACGCCCCGCACCCGTCCGCACCCGCCACCGGCCCCGCCGACCCGCCCGACGCCACCGGCCCCGCCGCACCCGCCCGGCCGCTCGACGGGCTGCGCGTCCTCGACCTCGCCACCCTCTTCGCCGGGCCGCTCGCCGCCACCCTGCTCGGCGACTTCGGCGCCGACGTCGTCAAGATCGAGCACCCGCGCAAGCCCGATCCGTCCCGCGGCCACGGCCCCGCCAAGGACGGCGTCGGCCTGTGGTGGAAGGTCCTCGGCCGCAACAAGCGGACGATGACGCTCGACCTGTCCACCCGCGGCGGCCGCGACACCCTGCTCCGGCTCGCCGCCGACGCCGACGTGATCGTGGAGAACTTCCGCCCCGGCACCCTCGAACGCTGGGGGCTCGGCTGGGAGGAGCTGTCCACCGTCAACCCGCGGCTCGTGCTCGCCCGCGTCACCGGCTTCGGCCAGTTCGGCCCGTACGCCCACCGCCCGGGCTTCGGCACCCTGGCCGAGGCGATGAGCGGCTTCGCCGCCATCACCGGCGAACCCGACGGACCGCCGACCCTGCCGCCCTTCGGCCTCGCCGACTCCATCGCCGCCCTCACCACCGCGTACGCCGTGATGACCGCGCTCGCCGCGAGGCACACCACCGGCCACGGCCAGGTCGTCGACATGGCCATCATCGAACCGATGCTCTCCGTCATCGGACCCCACCCCCTCTGGTACGACCAGCTCGGCTACGTCCAGCCGCGCACCGGCAACCGCTCCCGCAACAACGCCCCGCGCAACACGTACCGGACCGCCGACGGCTCCTGGGTCGCCGTCTCCACCTCCGCCCAGTCCATCGCCGAACGCGTGCTGCGCCTCGTCGGCCGCCCGGAGCTGATCGACGAGCCCTGGTTCGCCACCGGCACCGGCCGCGCCACCCACGCGGAGGTCCTCGACGAGGCGGTCGGTTCGTGGATCGCCCGCCACACCCGCGACGAGGCCCTGGCCGCGTTCGAGAAGGCGGAGGCCGCGATCGCCCCCGTCTACGACGTCCGGGACGTCCTCGACGACCCCCAGTTCCAGGCCCTCGGCACGGTCACCGAGGTCCCGGACCCGGAGCTCGGCCCGATCCGGATGCAGAACGTGCTCTTCCGGCTCTCCGACACCCCGGGCGCCATCCGCTGGGCCGGCCGGCCGCACGGCGCCGACACCGCCGCACTCCTCACGGAGCTCGGCCTCGGTCCCGACGAGATCGACGCGCTGCGCGCCGAAGGAGCCGTATGAACCCGAGCACCCTTCCCCTCACCTGGCTCTACGCCCCGGGCGACCGCCCGGACGTGGTCCGCAAGGCCCTCGCCTCCGGCGCCGACGTCGTCATCGTCGACCTGGAGGACGCGGTGGCCCCGGACCGCAGGGCCTACGCCCTCGCGGCCACCCGCGAACTGCTCGCCGATCCCCAGCCCGTACCGGTCCATGTCCGTGTCCACGCATTCCGCGACATCCCTTCCCTGGTCTCCCTGCCCGGACTCGTCGCTCTCCGTGTTCCCAAGGTGACACACGCCACTGACATCGCCCGGATCGTCGAGCTCTCCGCGGGCCTCCCGCTCTACCCGCTCCTGGAGAACGCGCTCGCGGTGGAGCACGCGTACGCCATCGCCACGGCGCACCCCTCGGTCCACGGCATCGCGCTCGGCGAGGCCGACCTCGCCGCCGACCTGGGCGTACGCGAGGACCGGGGGCTCGACTGGCCGCGCAGCCGGGTCGTGGTCGCCGCCCGGGCCGCCGCCCTGCCGCCGCCCGTCCAGTCCGTCCACCCCGACGTCCGCGACCTCGACGCCCTTGCCGCGAGCTGCGCGCGCGGCCGGGCGCTGGGATTCCTCGGCCGGGCGGCGATCCATCCCCGCCAGCTCCCGGTCATCGAGCGGGCCTACCTCCCCACCTCCGACGAGATCGCCGCCGCCGAAGAAGTCGTCAAGGCGGCGGAGGTCCAGGACGGCGCCCTCGCTCTGCCCGACGGCCGCTTCGTCGACGCTGCCGTCGTCGTCCGCGCCCGCCGCGTCCTGGCCTTGGCGGCCCGCCGGGCGTAGGCGGTGTCCTCCGGATCACGGCCCGGGGCCCGCCTCGGCGGTCGGGCGCTGACCCGCACGGCGCGGGCGGAAATGGCGGAGGGCCGCCGGGACCAGTCGGTCCCGGCGGCCCTCCGCCTCGTGCCCTGTGTCCCGCGGGTCAGCGCCCGCCGGCTCCGGCGCCGTTCCCGGCGCCGTCCTTGTCCTTCGCGTCCGCGGCCGGGGCGTCGTCCGCGACGGCGTCCGTGTCGCCGGGCGCGGCGTCCTCGGCCGGCGCGCCGTCGCCGTCGGCGCCGGTCGTGTCGGTCGCGTCCGCGGCCTCGCCGGTCTTCCCACCGTCCACGGCCCCGTCACCGCCCACGGCCTTCTTCGGCTCGACGGTCTCCTCGCGCCCCGGACGCACCTTCGCCGAGATCACGATGTACGCGACGGCCAGCAGGAACACGATGATCGCGGTCCACACGTTCAGCCGGAGGCCGAGAACGTGGTGCGCCTCGTCGACGCGCATGTACTCGATCCAGCCCCGGCCGGCGCAGTACGCGGCGACGTAGAGCGCGAAGGCGCGGCCGTGGCCGAGCTTGAAGCGGCGGTCGGCCCAGATGACGAGGAGCGCGACGCCGATGCACCACAGCGACTCGTAGAGGAAGGTCGGGTGGTAGACGCCCTCGACACGGTTGGCGCCGGCGCTGATCTCCAGGCCCCAGGGCAGGTCGGTCGGCTTGCCGTACAGCTCCTGGTTGAACCAGTTGCCCCAGCGGCCGACGGCCTGGGCGAGGGCGATGCCCGGCGCGATGGCGTCCGCGTACGCCGGGAGCGGGATGCCGCGGCGGCGGCAGCCGATCCAGGCGCCGACGGCACCGAGCGCGATGGCGCCCCAGATACCGAGGCCGCCTTCCCAGATCTTGAAGGCGTCGACCCAGTTCTCACCCTCGCTGAAGTACAGCTGGTAGTCGGTGATCACGTGGTAGAGCCGGCCGCCGACGAGGCCGAAGGGCACGGCCCAGACGGCGATGTCGGCCACGGTGCCGGCGGTGCCGCCCCGGGCGATCCAGCGCTTGTTGCCGAGCCAGACGGCGACGAAGACACCGATGATGATGCAGAAGGCATAGCCGCGCAGCGGGATCGGTCCGAGGTGGATCACGCCGGTCGACGGGCTGGGAATGAAGGCAAGGTCCATGGCAGGACCGACGCTACCCTGCCGGGCGGGCCGTACGGCAGCCAGCCCGGCAACTTCTCCGTAACGCCGTCGGGATCGTCGCCGGCCGGCCACCGGCCGTCGGTGGCTCCGGTGGCCGGATGTGACGACCGGCGGCGGGCGGCGGCGCGGGCTCGGTCTGCGGCCCAGGCGGCCGACGAGGGCTTCGCCGCCCGTCGGGGCCTGACGTCCGTCAGTGGCCCGTAGGGCCCGTCAACGGCCTGTAGCCCCTCAGCGGCCGGCGGCCGCTCCGGCGCCCGGGGAGCCCGCGGCCGGGGAGGCGGTGCCGGGCTTCTTGCCCTGGTTGGCCTCGGCGACCCACTTCTTCAGGTTCTCCACGGAGATCTGCTCGTTCCCCTTCTTCGGGAAGATCGATTCTCCGTTGAGCAGCACGGACGGCGTGCCGCTGAACTCGCTGCTGCGGAAGGCGTCGTTCGACTTCTTCACCCAGCCGTCGTGCGTGCCGTCCTCGACGCAGCTGCGGAAGGCGGGCGTGTCGAGCCCGGGGACCTTCGCGGCGAGTTCGATGAGCTTGGCGTTGTCGGCGTAGGCGTCGTCGGTTTCCTGCGGCTGGTTCACGTACAGCGTGTCGTGGTACGCGGTGAACTTCCCGGCGTCCTGGGCGCAGGCGGCGGCGTTCGCGGCGCGCAGCGAGCCGCTGCCGCCCAGGTTGCCGTCGATGAGGGTGGCGAGGTGGTACTCGGCCTTGACCGCGCCCGAGGCCTCCAGCTCGTGGATGGTGTCGCGGAAGAAGTTCTCGAACTGGGCGCACGCGGGGCAGCGGAAGTCCTCCCAGACGGCGAGCGTGGCCGGTGCGTCCGGCTTGCCCTGCGGGATGGCGGGCTTGTCACCGCCGACGGCGCCGGCCGGGGCGACGACGGGGCCCGCCTTGTCCGAGCTGTCCTTGCCCCCGGTGTTGGCCGCGATCACGCCGACGACCGCGGCCAGGCCGAGGACGCCGACGACCGCCGCCGACACGATGAGGACGCGGCGCTGCTTCTCGCGGGCCTTCTCGCGCTCGCGCTGCTGCTGGAGGCGCTCCCGCGCGCTCCGGTTACCGTCACGGTTCTTCTCGCTCACGCCACGAGAACGAACCGGGGAGGCACGCGCGTGCCTCCCCGGTCACGAATCCACCCGTATGGGTTACTTCCTGCGGCGGACTCCCGCGGCGAGTTCGGCCGCCAGTTCCCTTACGGCGCCGAGCGCGGCGGCCTCGTCGCCGTCCGCGTCGAGGATCCGCTTGACGAAGGCGGAACCGACGATGACGCCGTCGGCGAAGCCGGCGACCTCCTCGGCCTGGGTGGCGTTGGAGACGCCGAGGCCCACGCACACCGGCAGCTCGCTGGTGGCCCGGGTACGGCGGACCAGGTCGGCGGCCTGCTCGCCGACCGACTCGCGGGTTCCGGTGACGCCCATGAGGGAGGCGGCGTAGACGAAGCCGGAGCCGGCCGCGGTGATGGTCGCCAGGCGCTCGTCCCTGCTGCTGGGGGCGACGACGAAGACGGTGGCGAGACCGTGCTTGTCGGCGTGCTCCCGCCACACGGCGGACTCCTGGACCGGCAGGTCGGGCAGGATGCAGCCCGCGCCGCCGGCCGCGGCCAGCTCCTCGGTGAAGCGCTCGATGCCGTAGCGGTCGATGGGGTTCCAGTACGTCATCACGAGGACCGGCTTGCCGGTGGCCTCGTGGGCCTCCCTGACCGTGCGCATCACGTCGGCGATCTTCACGCCGCCGCGCAGCGCGATGTCGTCGGCGGTCTGGATGACCGGGCCGTCGAGGACCGGGTCGCTGTGCGGCAGGCCGACCTCGACGACGTCGGCGCCGCCGTCGAAGACCGCCTTGATCGCGGCGATGCCGCCGTCGACGGTCGGGAAGCCGGCCGGCAGGTACGCGATGAGCGCGGCCCGGTCCTCGGCCTTCGCCGCGGCGAGGGTCTCTTCGAGCAGCTGGATGGTGCCGGTCACTTGGCGTCCCCTTCGATCTCGGCGGTGGCGGCCTGGTTCGCGGCCACCTCGGCGTCGGTGTCGTACAGGCCGAAGTAGCGGGCGGCGGTGTCCATGTCCTTGTCGCCGCGGCCGGAGAGGTTCACGACGATCAGCCCGTCCTTGCCGAGTTCCCTGCCGACCTCCAGGGCCCCGGCGAGGGCGTGCGCCGACTCGATGGCCGGGATGATGCCCTCGGTACGGGAGAGCAGGCGCAGCGCCTGCATGGCGGCGTCGTCGGTGACGGCCCGGTACTCGCCGCGGCCGCTGTCCTTGAGGAAGGCGTGCTCGGGGCCGATGCCCGGGTAGTCGAGGCCGGCCGAGATCGAGTACGGCTCGGTGATCTGGCCCTCCTCGTCCTGGAGGACGTAGCTCCGGGAACCGTGGAGGATGCCGGGCTCGCCGGCGGTGAGCGTCGCGGCGTGCTCGCCGGTCTCGACGCCGTGGCCGGCCGGCTCGCAGCCGATCAGCCGGACGGAGGCGTCCGGGACGAAGGCGTGGAAGAGGCCGATGGCGTTGGATCCGCCGCCGACGCAGGCGACGGCCGCATCGGGCAGGCGTCCGGCGAGCTCCAGGATCTGCCGGCGGGCCTCGACGCCGATCACGCGGTGGAAGTCGCGGACCATGGCGGGGAAGGGGTGCGGGCCGGCGACGGTGCCGAAGAGGTAGTGGGTGCTGTCGACGTTGGCGACCCAGTCCCGGAACGCCTCGTTGATGGCGTCCTTGAGGGTGCGGCTGCCGGACTTCACGGCGATGACCTCGGCGCCGAGCATGCGCATGCGGGCGACGTTGAGGGCCTGCCGCTGGGTGTCGATCTCACCCATGTAGATGGTGCAGTCGAGGCCGAACAGGGCGCAGGCGGTGGCGGTGGCGACGCCGTGCTGGCCGGCGCCGGTCTCCGCGATGACCCGGGTCTTGCCCATGCGCCTGGTGAGCAGGGCCTGGCCGAGCACGTTGTTGATCTTGTGCGAGCCGGTGTGGTTGAGGTCCTCGCGCTTGAGGAAGACGCGGGCGCCGCCGGCGTGCTCGGCGAACCGCGGGACCTCGGTGAGGGCGGAGGGGCGGCCCGTGTAGTGGACCATCAGGTCGTTGAGCTCGCGGGCGAACTCGGGGTCGTGCTTGGCCTTGTCGTACTCGACGGCGACCTCGTCGACGGCGGCGACGAGGGCCTCCGGGATGAACTTGCCGCCGTAGGCACCGAAGTAGCCCTCGGCGGACGGGACCTGGCCCTCCAGGTCCGGAATGAAGAACTCGCTGGACATGCGGTTGCTCCTCGCGGGGCCGGTGGCCCCGAATGACGTGCGGTTGATGGTCACGTTATGCGCGCGCTCCCCTGCCCTACGGCACCCCACCCCGGACCGCGACCCCGGCCACGGACCGCCACCCACCCGGGGCTACGCCCGGCCGGATGGAGCCTGCGCCCCGACAGAGGCGGCGCCCCGCGGTCGTGGGCCTGCGCCCCGCCCGAGGGCGGCGCCCCCGCGGCGTGGGCCTGCGCCCCGCGGCGTGGGCCTGCGCCCCGCTGGGCCTGTGCCCCGCGGCGTGGGCCTGCGCCCCGCTGGGCCTGTGCCCCGCCTGGCGGGGCTTGGACCCGCCGTGGGTGCCGGCGCCCCGCCGTTCCGTTGTGGGCAGTCGTTCCGCTGGGCGGAACGGGTGGGCACAACGGGACGGCGCCCCTTGCCGGGCCCAGGCCCCCGCGCCTTGACGGCCACCCTGCGGGCGCGGCGCCCTGGGGGTGCGGGTAGGCACAGGGGCGGAACGCGCCCGCAAGGGCGCCGTCCCGTGTGCCCACCCGTCCCGCCCCAGCGGGACGAATGCCCACACGGAGGTACGGCACCGCACCGTCCAACCGGGCGCAAGCCCAGACGGAGGGCGCGGCATCGCACCGCCCTGCCGGGAGCGGACCCGGACGGAGGCGCAGCACCACACCGTCCAACCGGGCGCAAGCCCAGACGGAGGTGCAGCACCGTCCCGACCAGGAGCGGACCCGGACGGAGGTACGGCATCGCACCGCCCTGCCGGGCGCGGACCCGGACGGACGTGCAGCACCGCGCCATCCAACCCGGGCGCAAGCCCAGACGGAGGTGCAACACCGCACCGTCCCGACCAGGAGCGGACCCGGACGGAGGTACGGCATCGCACCGCCCGGCACAGGCGCGAGCCCGGACGGAAGGTACGGCACCGCACCGCCTTGCCGGGCGCAAGCCCAGACGGAGGTGCAGCACCGCACCGCCCGGCACAGGCGCGGGCCCGGACGGAGGTGCGGTTGCGCCCGGTCGGTACGGCGGGTGCCCGGCGGAGGGCCTGGGGTGGCGTCGCCCGGTGGGACGGGCGTCGTGTGCAGGGCTCCGGTGGGCGCCGGCCGGCAGGGCGCGGGGGCGGTGAGGCGGAGGACCGGACGCAGGGGCCGCCGTGGGGCGGCCGGGTCGGGCTGCGTGGGTCAGGTGATGCGCGCTGAGCGTGGCGGGCGCCATCGCATGCCGTTGACCTGCCCCGGCTCGTCGCCGATCACATAACGCACCCGGCGCCCGTGGACACGGCGCGCCGGCGCGCGGCAGCCGCGTGGGCGGCAGCCGCGGGCGAGCGGGGCGTGGGCGGGCACGGAGGCGGTACGGAGCAGGGTGCGGCGCCCGGGCGACGCGGCACCGACCGCCGACGGCGCGCCGACCGCGCCCCGGGCACCGGGGCCCGGGACGTACGGCGGCGTGTCGTGGCGGTGGATCATAAGCGGTCAGCCCCGGCCGTGGCGCAGGGCCGGGTGGGCACCGGCGGCGACCAGGTCGGCGACGGCGGCCTTCGGGTCGCGGCCGGTGACCAGGGACTCGCCGACCAGGACCGCATCGGCGCCGGCGTTGGCGTACGCGATGAGGTCGTGCGGCCCGCGGACGCCGGACTCGGCGACCTTGACGATGTGGGCCGGGATCTCGGGCGCGACGCGCTCGAAGGTGGAGCGGTCGACCTTGAGGGTCTTCAGGTTGCGGGCGTTGACGCCGATGATCCTGGCGCCCGCCTCGACGGCCCGCTCGACCTCTTCCTCGTCGTGGACCTCGACCAGCGGGGTCAGGCCGATGGACTCGGCCCGCTCGATGAGGGAGACCAGCGCCTCCTGCTCGAGGGCGGCGACGATCAGCAGCGCGAGGTCCGCGCCGTACGCCCGGGCCTCCCACAGCTGGTAGGCGGTGACGATGAAGTCCTTGCGCAGGACGGGGATGTCGACCCTGGCGCGGACGGCCTCCAGGTCCGCGAGCGAGCCGCCGAAGCGGCGCTGCTCGGTGAGGACGGAGATGACGGCGGCGCCACCCGCCTCGTAGTCGGCGGCCAGACCCGCAGGGTCGGCGATGGCGGCGAGCGCGCCCTTGGACGGGCTGGAGCGCTTGACCTCGCAGATCACCGTGACGCCGTCCCCGCGCAGTGCGGCGACACCGTCCTTGGCCTGCGGCGCCTTTGCGGCGCGCTCCTTGAGCTCGTCGAGGGAGACCCGCGCCTGCCGCTCTGCGAGGTCGGCGCGCACGCCGTCGATGATCTCGTCGAGCACACTCACGCGAGAGGCCCCCTTCCGGGATTCGATGAACACGGTTCAGCCACGTCGATGGTATCCGCAGGTGGGCCGCCGGCCCGCATCGGTGGGCGTCGCGTCCCATCTGCTGGGACTTCGGAGAGGCTCACGGGGCCAGCGCGGAGCCGAAGGGAAGGTTCCGTACGAGGGTGAACACGGCCAGAACGCCCCCGATGCCCCACCACACGGCCGGGGCGACCGCGAGGCTCATCGGGAGGCCGCGGACGGCGCGAACCAGCCAGAGGACCATGAGGACCGCGAAGAGGCCGTAGCCGACGACGGCGAGCGCGTTCGCGCCGAGGGCGGCGCCCAGGTCGCCGTGGACGAAGGCGTGGGCGCTGCGCAGTCCGCCGCAGCCGGGGCAGTAGACGCCGGTGAAGCGCAGCAGCGGGCAGACCGGGTAGTGGCCGGGTTCGTTGGGGTCGACGGTCCCGACGTACGCGAAGGCGGCGGCGGCGCCTGCGAGGGTGCCGAGCGGCGCGAGGAGCCGGCGGGCGAGCGGGCGCGGCGGGACCGGCGGTGGCGGGGTGCAGGGGCCGTACGTGCCGGGATGAGCGGGGGCGTGCTCGGCCGGGGTCACGGCTGCCGCCGTCGGGTTCGGGTCCACCCGGTGATTCTCGCCCGTACGGCGCGAAGGCGCAGCCCCGCCTCGCGGGACTGCGCCTTCGGGGTGAACCGGGGCCGCGTGATCAGGCGTGGGCACGCTCGACCGCGCTGCGGGTGGCGGCCTCGCGGGCGGCCACGACGGCGGCGGACTCCTTGGGCATGCCCATGCCCGCGACCTTCATCGCGCCGCCGACGACACCGCCGAGGAGGATGACACCCATACCCGCCCAGAAACCGGGCACGTTGGCGGCCACCATGAAGACGCCGGCGATGCAGAAGCCGATGAAGGAGATGATGACACCGGTCCAGGCGGCCGGGGTGTGTCCGTGGGCGCTGCCCGCCATGAGTTGCTCCTCGTTGGTGTTGCTCGGTGGTGACGCCTCATTCTTCCGTACATGCGGGCGCCGTGATGCATCGGGGTGCCCGAACGATCACGCGTCGCGGTCCCGTGAGCGGTCGCCGAGCGGTCACGTCGGCGTCACCGTACCGGGAGGGGACCCGGATCAGCTCCGGTGCGTCGGGTCCTCGCCGCGGTCGAGGGCCTTCCAGAGGTCCTCGGGGCGGTCCGGGTCGACGGTCGCGGGGCGGCGGGCGGCGCGGGGGGCGCCGGAGCGCTCGTAGCGGCCGCCCATGGCGGGCCACGACGTGCCGAAGCGCAGGGCGAAGAGTCCGGCGGCCAGGATCAGGACGGCGCCGGCCGCGGTGACGTACGGCCAGACGGTGTGGCTGAGGCCGCCCACGGCGGCGGCGGTGTTGCCGCTGATCCTGGCGGCCTCGGCGTTCAGCGCGGAGCGGTCGGAGGCGCCCAGGACGGCGGCGAGGGCCGCTCCGGCGCCGCTCAGGGCGAGCAGCGCGGCGACCATGGTGCGGCCGGTGCGGCGGACCGCGAAGACGGCGACGAGCGCGGCGAGGCCGACGATCGCCAGGGCGGTCGGCACGCCGGTGACGGCTCCGCCCTCGGCCTCGACGGGCACGGTGCCGCCGCCGACGGACGCGGTGCCCTCGGCCCAGATCTGGCCCGCGGAGAGCAGTACGACGGTGGCTCCGAGGGCGCCGAGCAGCAGGGCCGCGGCCAGGCTGCGGCGGGCGCCGGAGGGGGCGGCGCCGCCCTGTCGGGCGGCTCGGGGCTGGGGTACGGATACAGCACTCACGTACCCCACTATCCCCTACCGGCGTGCCGATCGTTCATCCGGTCGTGTGCATCCGGTTCGCCGTGTGGACGGCGCGGAGCACCGCGGCGGCCTTGTTGCGGCATTCGTTGTCCTCGGCGACCGGGTCGGAGTCGGCGACGACGCCCGCTCCGGCCTGCACGTACGCGGTGCCGTCACGGAGCAGCGCGGTGCGGATGGCGATGGCGGTGTCGGAGTCGCCGGCGAAGTCGAGGTAGCCGACGCAGCCGCCGTAGAGGCCGCGGCGCGAGGGCTCGAGTTCCTCGATGATCTGCATCGCGCGGGGCTTGGGCGCGCCGGAGAGGGTGCCGGCCGGGAAGCAGGCGGTGAGGACGTCGAAGGCGGTCCTTCCTTCGGCGACCTTGCCGGTGACCGTCGAGACGATGTGCATGACGTGCGAGTAGCGCTCGATCGACATGAAGTCGACGACCTCGACGGAGCCGGGTGCGCAGACCCGGCCGAGGTCGTTGCGGCCGAGGTCGACGAGCATGAGGTGCTCGGCGCGCTCCTTGGGGTCGGCGAGCAGTTCCTCGGCGAGGTCGTGGTCCTCCTGCGGCGTGGCGCCGCGGTGCCGGGTGCCGGCGATGGGGTGGAGCATGGCGTGCCCGTCCTCGACCTTGACCAGGGCCTCGGGCGAGGAGCCGACGACGTCGAAGCCGTTCTCGAAGCGGAACAGGTACATGTACGGGGACGGGTTGGTGGCCCGGAGCACCCGGTAGACGTCGAGGGCGGAGGCGGTGCAGGGGGTCTCGAAGCGCTGGGAGGGCACGACCTGGAAGGCCTCGCCCGCGCGGATGCGCTCCTTGATGTCCTCGACGGCGTCCTGGTAGGCGGGGCCGCCCCACAGGGCGGTGTACTCGGGGAGCGCGGATTCCGGGAGGGCGGCGGGGGTGGTGGCGACCGGGCGGCCCAGGGCGGCCTCCATGGCGTCGAGGCGGGCGACGGCTCCCGCGTAGGCCTCGTCGACGCCGGTGTCGAGGTCGTTGTGGTTGATCGCGTTGGCGATCAGCAGCACGCTGCCGTCCCAGTGGTCGAGGACGGCGAGGTCGCTGGTGAGCAGCATGGTGAGCTCGGGCAGCTTCAGGTCGTCACGGCCGTGCTCGCCGATGCGCTCCAGGCGGCGGACGATGTCGTAGCCGAGGTAGCCGACCATGCCGCCGGTGAAGGGCGGCATGCCGGACGCGAGGTCGCGCGGGGTGTGGAGGGTCTCGACGGTGGCGCGCAGCGCGGCCAGCGGGTCGCCGTCGACGGGGACGCCGACGGGCGGAGTGCCGAGCCAGTGGGCCTCGCCGTCCTTCACCGTCAGGGTGGCGTCGCTGCGGACGCCGATGAAGGAGTAGCGGGACCAGCTGCGGCCGTTCTCCGCGGATTCGAGGAGGAAGGTGCCGGGGCGTTCGGCGGCGAGCTTGCGGTAGAGCCCGACCGGGGTGTCGCCGTCCGCGAGGAGCCTGCGGCTGACGGGGATGACGCGGCGGTCGGCCGCCAGCTTGCGGAAGGTCTCGAGATCCATGGCGCCAGACCCTACTCGGCCGCGAGGAGCACGTCGGTGTCGAAGCAGGTGCGGGTGCCGGTGTGGCAGGCGGCGCCGACCTGGTCGACCTTGACGAGCAGCGTGTCGGCGTCGCAGTCGAGGGCGACGGCCTTGACGTGCTGGACGTGCCCGGAGGTGTCGCCCTTGACCCAGTACTCCTGGCGGCTGCGGGACCAGTAGGTGGCGCGGCCGGTGGTGAGGGTGCGGTGCAGCGCCTCGTCGTCCATCCAGCCGAGCATGAGCACCTCGCCGGTGTCGTACTGCTGGGCGATGGCGGGGACCAGTCCGCCGGGGCTGCGCTTGAGGCGGGCGGCGACGGCCGGGTCGAGGGCGCTGGGGGTCCGGGGCGCGGTGCTCATGCCGCCATTGTGCCGTGACCGCGGGTGACGGCCGGGGTGCGTCCACTGGGCGGAACGGCGGGTCCGGTCGGCGGGCGTCCGCTGGGCGCGGCGGTGGCCGTGCCCGTACGCTGGCGGCCATGTCGACCCATGCGAAGCGTGAACGCCTTCTGCTCGCGGACCTGTTGGAGGCGGCCGGCCCGGACGCCCCGACGCTGTGCGAGGGCTGGCGCACCCGGGACCTGGCGGCGCACGTGGTGGTGCGGGAGCGCCGGCCGGACGCGGCGGCGGGCTCGCTCGTCCCGGCGCTGAGGGGCCGGCTCGACCGGGTGCAGGCGGAGTTCGCCGAGAAGCCGTACGAGGAGCTGATCGGGCTCATCCGTACGGGGCCGCCGCGGCTGTCGCCGTTCACCATCAAGCAGGTGGACGAGGGCGCGAACGTCGTCGAGTTCTACGTGCACGCCGAGGACGTGCGCCGGGCGCAGCCGGACTGGTCGCCGCGCGAGCTCGACCCGGTCTTCGCGGACGCGCTGTGGTCCCGCCTGGAGAAGACGGCGCGGCTGGCCGGCCGCAGGGCCCCGGTGGGCCTGGTGCTGCGCCGCCCCGACGGCCGCACGGTGGTGGCGCACCGCGGCACCCCGGTCGTGACGGTGTCCGGGGAGCCGGGCGAGCTGCTGATGTTCCTGTTCGGCCGGCAGGACGCGGCGAAGGTGGTCCTGGACGGCGAGCAGCAGGCGGTGGACCGGCTGCACGAGACGAAGCAGCTGGGGATCTGAGAGCGGCTACTCCGGCAGCTCGGCGCGGCGCAGGGCGGGGACGATCTGAGAGCGGCTACTCCGGCAGCTCGGCGCGGCGCAGGGCGGGGACGACGAGACCGTAGACGCCGCTGAGGGCGCAGACGGCGGCGCTCGCGACGTAGACGGGGCCGGCGCCCCAGAGGCCCATGGCGGCGCCGGTGAGCGGCATGCCGAGCGGGGCCAGGCCGAGGCTGGCGAGGCTGGCGACGGCGGTCACCCGGCCGAGGTAGGCGGGGTCGCACGTGGTCTGGACGAGGGCGGAGCAGAGCGCTCCGGAGACTCCGGCGAGGAGGCCGATCGCGGCGGCGACGGCGACGGCGAGGGGCAGCCGGGGAACGAACGCGAGGCCGCCGATGGCCGCGGCGCCGAGGACCAGGGTCCCGCCGGCGGTGGCGCCCGCCCGGGGCAGCCGTCCCCTGATCGCGAGGAGCAGGGAGGCGCCGCCTGCGCCGGTGCCGAAGCCGGCCAGGATCCAGCCGATGCCGGGAGCGCCCCAGCCGCGCTGTTCGGAGAGGACGGCGAGGCCGACGTTGAGCGGGCCGACGAAGCCGAGGT
Organism: Streptomyces roseicoloratus; assembly: GCF_004117935.1. Lineage (GTDB taxonomy): Bacteria > Actinomycetota > Actinomycetes > Streptomycetales > Streptomycetaceae > Streptomyces > Streptomyces roseicoloratus. The sequence goes on from NZ_SDOY01000142.1 coordinate 85,961, forward strand.
CGGCGAGCAGGATGGTGATCATCAGCGGGCCGAGGACCCGGTGGCCGCGCAGGTAGCGCAGGCCGTCGGCGAGGTCGCTCAGGGCGGTGCCGTCGCTCTTCGCCTCGCCGGCGGGTGTCCGGAGCCTGAGGGCGCACAGCAGCGGCAGGGACAGCGCGAAGAGGATTCCGGCGACGCCGAAGGCTCCGGCGGTGCCGCCGAGGGCGACGGCGAGGCCGCCGAGCGGAGAGCCGAGGACGGCGCCCGAGCGGTAGGCGAGGCCGCGCAGTCCCTGGACGCGGGCGAGCTGGTCGTGACCGGCGATGCGGGGCGGCAGGGCGCCGACGGCGGGCAGGAACAGGGCGTCGACGACGCCGAAGACGACGGCGACGGCAGCCAGCAGCCACAGCCCGGGGGAACCGACGAGCATCACCGCGGCGAGCCCGAGGGTGACGAGGCACCGGACGGTGTCGGAGGCGAGGACGACCCGGCGCGGGCCGAGCCGGTCGGCGATCACTCCCCCGAAGAGCAGGAGCAGGGCGCGCGGGGCGGCGGAGACGGCCATCACGAGTCCCGCCTGGGCGGGGCTGCCGCTGCTGACGGCGGCCCAGGAGAGGGCCAGGTAGTAGACGCTGTCGCCGAGGGTGGAGGCGGTGAAGGCGCCGAGCCAGCGCAGGACCTGGGGGTCGCGGTGCGCGGGCCGGGCGGCGGGGGCGGCGGCCGTGGTGACGGCCGTCACCGGGGCAGTCCCCGGTACGGGAAGCCGTGGAGGTGCACGGCGACGTTCTCGCGGCCCTCGGTGTCGCCGGCGGCCTCGGCGGCGCGGGCCTTGCGGTCGTACTTCTCGCAGACGGCGGCGAGTTCCTCGCCGAGCGCGGCGAGTTCGGCGGCGGTGAGGCGGGGCAGCCACTCGGCGCTGAGCGCGGCGGACCGCCAGGCGTCGGACCAGGTGAGGCGTTCGTCGAGGAAGCGGCTGTGGAGCTCGCCGCGCTGCCGGTCGACGGTGCGGCCGACGGCGTCGCTCGCGGCGGCGAGTTCCGGGCTGTCGCGGACGTCCTCGTCGCGGATGGTGATGCCGTACGAACTCGGCTGCCACCAGCGTTCGCGGCCGTCGCTCGACCGGGCCTCCGCCTCCTCGATCAGCCCGTGCTCGGCGAGCTTGCGCAGGTGGTAGCTGACGAGCGAGACCGCCTCGTCGACCTGATCGGCGAGCTGCGAGGCGGTGGCGGTGCGGGCGACGAAGAGGGCGCGGTAGAGGCGCATCCGCAGGGGGTGCGAGATGGCCTTGAGGGTGCCGATGTCGGTGATGCGGCGGTTCTCCTGCGAGGTCATGCCCATGACGCTAGATACAAACGAAATCTTGCGCAATATAAATTGCACAAATAATCCTGCGCAAGTGGGAACGAAGAAGGGCCCCGGAGAGGGCCCTTCCTGTGGCACGTCGCGAACCGGAATCCGGCTCAGCGGACCTCGTGGCCCGCTTCCCTCAGCGCTCCCTTGACCTCGCCGATGCGCAGGTCGCCGAAGTGGAAGACGGAGGCCGCGAGGACAGCGTCCGCGCCGGCGGCGATGGCCGGAGGGAAGTCGGAGAGCTTGCCCGCGCCACCGGAGGCGATCACCGGGACGGTCACGTGCTTGCGCACGGCCGCGATCATCTCGGTGTCGTAGCCGTCCTTGGTGCCGTCCGCGTCCATCGAGTTGAGCAGGATCTCGCCCGCGCCCAGCTCGGCGGCCCGGTGCGCCCATTCGACGGCGTCGATGCCGGTGCCCTTGCGGCCGCCGTGCGTCGTCACCTCGAAGGAGCCGGTGGGCGTGCGCCGGGCGTCCACGGACAGGACGAGGACCTGGCGCCCGAAGCGCTCCGCGATCTCCTGGATCAGTTCGGGGCGCGCGATGGCGGCCGTGTTCACGCCCACCTTGTCCGCGCCGGCCCGCAGCAGTCTGTCGACGTCCTCGGCCGAGCGGACGCCGCCGCCCACGGTGAGCGGGATGAAGACCTGCTCGGCGGTGCGGCGCACCACGTCGTAGGTGGTCTCGCGGTTGCCGGAGGAGGCCGTGATGTCGAGGAAGGTCAGCTCGTCGGCGCCCTCGGCGTCGTACAGCTTGGCCATCTCGACGGGGTCGCCCGCGTCGCGCAGGTTCTGGAAGTTGACGCCCTTGACGACGCGGCCGTTGTCCACGTCCAGGCAGGGAATCACGCGTACGGCGAGGCTCATGACGACGCTCCTCGGTAGGCCTCGAGTTCGACTTCGACGAGGACACGGGGGTCGACGAAGCCCTCGACGACCATCAGGGTCGTCACGGGACGCACGTCGCCGAAGACCTCCTTGTGGGCCCGGCCCACGGCGTCCACGTCGCGGGCATGGGTCAGCAGCATCCGGGTCCGGATCACCGACTCCGGGCCGAGTCCGAACTCGGCGACGGCCTCCAGGGCGGTGGCGAAGGCCACCTTGGCCTGCTCGTACGGGTCGCCCTCGCCGTACAGCACCGTGCCCTTGAAGGACGTGGTGCCGCCGACGACCACCCGGTCGCCCGCCGCGACGGCCCGCGAGAAGCCGAAGGCGTCCTCCCACGGGCTGCCGCTGCTCACCCGTTCCGTGCCGCTCATGCGGAGGCCACCGCCTGCAGGGCCTCCTCCAGGGTGAAGGCCTTCGCGTAGAGCGCCTTGCCGACGATCGCGCCCTCGACGCCCAGCGGCACGAGCCCGGCGAGGGCCCGCAGGTCGTCCAGGGAGGAGACGCCGCCGGAGGCGACGACGGGCTTGTCGGTGGCCGCGCAGACGTTCTTCAGGAGCTCCAGGTTGGGGCCCGTGAGCGTGCCGTCGCGGCCGATGTCGGTGACGACGTAGCGGGCGCAGCCCTCGGAGTCGAGGCGGGCCAGCGTCTCGTAGAGGTCGCCGCCGTCGCGGGTCCAGCCGCGGCCCTTCAGGGTGGTGCCGCGCACGTCGAGGCCGACGGCGATCCTGTCGCCGTGCTCGGCGATGACCTTGGCGACCCACTCGGGGGTCTCCAGGGCGGCGGTGCCGAGGTTGACCCGGGTGCAGCCGGTGGCGAGGGCCGCGGCGAGCGAGGCGTCGTCACGGATGCCGCCGGAGAGCTCGACCTTGATGTCCATGGCCTCGGTGACCTCGCGGACCAGGGCGCGGTTGTCGCCGGTGCCGAAGGCGGCGTCCAGGTCGACCAGGTGGAGCCATGCGGCGCCGGAGCGCTGCCAGGCGAGGGCGGCCTCCAGAGGGGAGCCGTAGGAGGTCTCGGTGCCGGACTCGCCGTGGACGAGGCGGACGGCCTGGCCGTCACGGACGTCGACGGCGGGGAGGAGTTCGAGAGTGCTCACAGGGTTCCGATCCAGTTGGTGAGGAGCTGGGCACCGGCGTCGCCGGACTTCTCGGGGTGGAACTGGGTGGCCCACAGGGCGCCGTTCTCGACGGCGGCGACGAACGGCTCGCCGTGGGTGGCCCAGGTGACCTTGGGCGCGCGCAGGGTGGGGTTGCCGATCTCCAGGGTCCAGTCGCGCACCGCGTAGGAGTGCACGAAGTAGAACCGGGCGTCGGCGTCCAGGCCGGCGAACAGCTCGCTGTCGGCGGGCGCGTCCACGGTGTTCCAGCCCATGTGGGGCACGACGGGGGCGTCGAGCGGCTCGACGGTGCCGGGCCACTCGTCGAGGCCCTCGGTCTCGACGCCGTGCTCGATGCCGCGGGCGAAGAGGATCTGCATGCCGACGCAGATGCCCATGACGGGCCGTCCGCCGGACAGCCGGCGTCCGACGATCCAGTCGCCGCGGGCCTCCGTGAGGCCCCGCATGCAGGCGGAGAAGGCGCCGACGCCGGGGACGAGGAGTCCGTCGGCGTTCATCGCCTTCTCGTAGTCGCGGGTGATCTCGACGTCCGCGCCGACCCGGGCGAGGGCCCGCTCGGCGGAGCGCACGTTGCCGAAGCCGTAGTCGAAGACGACGACCTTCTTGGGGGTGCCCGCCGTCATGACCACACGTCCAGACGCAGGACGCCGGCCGACAGGCACATCACGGCGCCGATGGAGAGCAGCACGATGAGGCCCTTGGGCATCTTCTGCTTGACGAAGGAGTAGATGCCGCCGAGCAGGAAGAGCCCGACGACGATGAGGACGGTGGAGAGGCCGTTCACGGTTAGAGGGCGCCCTTCGTCGAGGGGAGGATGCCGGCGGCGCGCGGGTCGCGCTCGGAGGCGTAGCGCAGGGCACGGGCGAGGGCCTTGAACTGGCACTCGACGATGTGGTGCGCGTTGCGCCCGTACGGCACGTGGACGTGCAGCGCTATCTGCGCCTGGGCGACGAAGGACTCCAGGATGTGCCGGGTCATCGTGGTGTCGTAGGAGCCGATCATCGGCGCCATGTTCTCGGGCTCGGTGTGCACCAGGTAGGGGCGGCCGGAGAGGTCGACGGTGACCTGGGCGAGCGACTCGTCCAGCGGGACGGTGCAGTTGCCGAAGCGGTAGATGCCGACCTTGTCGCCGAGGGCCTGCTTGAAGGCGGCGCCCAGGGCGAGGGCGGTGTCCTCGATGGTGTGGTGCGAGTCGATGTGGAGGTCGCCGTCCGTCTTCACGGTCAGGTCGAACAGACCGTGCCGGCCGAGCTGGTCGAGCATGTGGTCGTAGAAGCCGACCCCGGTCGACACGTCGACCTTTCCGGTGCCGTCGAGGTCGATCTCGACGACGACGGAGGTCTCCTTGGTGGTGCGCTCAACGCGGCCTACGCGGCTCATGCGTTCTGCTCCTTCTTCAGCTCACGAACCGCGTCGAGGAACGCGTCGTTCTCTTCGGGGGTGCCGGCGGTGACCCGGAGCCGGCCGGGTACGCCGTTGTCCCGGACCAGGACGCCCCGGTCGAGGATCTTCCGCCAGGCCGCGTGGGAGCCCTCCGCTCCGTCGAAGCGGCCGAACTGCACGAAGTTGGCGTCGGACTCGGTGACCTCGTAGCCGATGGCGCGCAGCTCGGCGACCAGCCGGTCGCGTTCGGCCTTGAGCTGTTCGACGTACCCGAGGAGGGTGTCGGTGTGCTCCAGGGCGGCGAGGGCGGTGGCCTGGGTGACGGCCGAAAGGTGGTACGGCAGTCTCACCAGCTGGACGGCGTCGACCACGGCGGGGTGGGCGGCGAGGTAGCCCAGACGCAGTCCGGCGGCGCCGAAGGCCTTGGACATCGTCCGGGAGATCACCAGGTTCGGGCGGCCCTCGACGAGGGGCAGCAGCGAGGCCCGGTGGCTGAACTCGACGTAGGCCTCGTCGACCACCACGAGGGAGGGCTTGGCGGCCTGGGCGGCGTCGTACAGCGCGACGACGGTCTCCGCCTCGACGGCGGTGCCGGTGGGGTTGTTGGGCGACGTGACGAAGACGACGTCCGGCGCGTTCTCCGCGATGGCCTGCTCGGCCGCCGCGAGGTCCAGGCGGAAGTCCTCGTCGCGCGGACCGGAGATCCAGCCGGTGCCGGTGCCGCGGGCGATCAGGGCGTGCATCGAGTACGAGGGTTCGAAGCCGATCGCGGTACGGCCGGGGCCGCCGAAGGCCTGCAGCAGCTGCTGGAGCACCTCGTTGGAGCCGTTGGCCGCCCAGACGTTCTCCCGGGCGACCGGGTGCCCGGTCGTGCGGGTGAGGTAGCGGGCGAGCTCGGTGCGCAGTTCGACGGCGTCCCGGTCGGGGTAGCGGTTGAGGCCGCGGGCGGCCTCGGCGACCCGTTCCGCGATCCGGGCCACCAGGGGCTCGGGCAGCGGGTAGGGGTTCTCGTTGGTGTTCAGCTGGACGGGCACGTCGAGCTGGGGCGCGCCGTAGGGCGACTTGCCCTTCAGCTCGTCACGGATCGGCAGGTCGTCGATCCCGATGGTCTTGCGCTGGGTCACTTGCTCTCGGGGACCTTCCATCCGAACCGTGCCTTGATCGCCGCGCCGTGCGCCGGGAGGTCCTCCGCCTCGGCGAGGGTGACCACGTGGTGGGCGACCTCGGCGAGGGCGTCGCGCGTGTAGTCCACGATGTGGACGCCGCGCAGGAAGGACTGGACGGACAGGCCGGAGGAGTGGCAGGCGCAGCCGCCGGTGGGCAGCACGTGGTTGGAGCCCGCGCAGTAGTCGCCGAGGGAGACCGGGGCCCAGGGGCCGACGAAGACGGCGCCCGCGTTGCGGACCCGGTCGGCGACGGCGGCGGCGTCGGCGGTCTGGATCTCCAGGTGCTCGGCGCCATAGGCGTCGACGACCCTGAGGCCGTCGGCGATGTCCTTGACGAGGACGATCGCGGACTGCTTTCCGGCCAGGGCCGGGACGATCCGGTCGTCGACGTGCTTGGAGGCGGCGACCTGGGTCTTCAGTTCGGCCTCGGTGGCCTCGGCCAGCTCGGCGGAGTCGGTGACGAGGACGGAGGCGGCCATCGGGTCGTGCTCGGCCTGGCTGATCAGGTCGGCGGCGACGTGGACGGGGTCGGCGGTGGAGTCCGCGAGGATCGCGATCTCGGTCGGGCCGGCCTCGGCGTCGATGCCGATGCGGCCCTTGAGGAGGCGCTTGGCGGCGGCGACGTAGATGTTGCCGGGGCCGGTGACCAGGTTGACGGGGGCGCAGCCGGGATCGCCGGCGGTGCCTTCGGTGCCGTACGCGAACATAGCGACGGCCTGGGCGCCGCCGGCGGCGTAGACCTCGTCGACGCCGAGGAGGGCGCAGGCGGCGAGGATCGTGGGGTGCGGGAGGCCGCCGAACTCCCGCTGCGGCGGGGAGGCGACGGCGAGGCCCTCGACGCCGGCTTCCTGGGCGGGCACGACGTTCATGACCACGGACGAGGGGTAGACGGACCGGCCGCCCGGCACGTAGAGGCCGACGCGCTCGACGGGGATCCACTTCTCGGTGACCGTGCCGCCGGGCACGACCTGGGTGGTGTGGGTGGTGCGGCGCTGCTCGCGGTGGACCTTGCGGGCGCGCCGGATGGACTCCTCCAGGGCCGCTCGGACGGCGGCGTCGAGCTCGTCGAGGGCGCGGGTCAGCGCCTCGGCGGGGACGCGCAGGCTCGGCACGCGGACGCCGTCGAATTTCTCCCCGTAGTCGATCACGGCCGCCGCGCCGTGATGCCGGACGCCCTCGCAGATCGGCCGCACCTTCTCCAGGGCGGCTTCCACGTCGAACTCGGCACGGGGCAGCAGGTCACGCAGGGCGGAACCCTCGGGGAGGGCCTCGCCGCGCAGATCGATTCGAGAGATCACGGCTCAATTCTCGCAGACGCCCCACAACGCCGGACGTCCGTATCACTGGCTGATACGCATCGCGGACACCCGTACCACTGGCTGATACGGGCCACTCTGGCGTCTTGTCGCCACTCCTGACCGTTAGCGTTCAGTCCGTCACTCAGCGGGAAGAACGGCTGTACGAATCCGGGAAAGCGGAATCGTGGGAAGCGAGGGGGCGGCAGTGACCGAGCCGCGCGAGGACGACGGGATGCCGGAGGGCCTGACCGGGCCGGAGGAGGTCATGTGGAGGGCGTTCCGGGTGGGCGGGACGTGTGACCTGAGGGAAGGGATACCCGAGCGGGACGATCCGTTCGCGCTGCGGACGCCGTGGGGGCCCGAGCGCAGCGTCCGGGCGGAGATCGTGGCGCTGCTGCTGCTCGAGGGGCCGCCGGCCGTGGCCGGGCGGGTCGCGGCGCTGAAGCTGCGCGGGGCGCGGATCACGGGGGTGCTGTATCTCGCGGGCGGCACGATCGGGCCGTACGTGGAGCTGCAGGGCTGCCGGTTCGACGGCGAGGTGGTGCTGCCCGAGGCCCACTTCGGGACGCTGCGGATGGTGGAGTGCGCGATCCCGCGCCTGGAGGCGGCGCGGCTGCACACGGAGGGCGACCTGCACCTGCCGCGCTGCCGGGTCGAGCGGGGCATCCGGCTGACGGACGCGCAGATCGGCACGGACCTGCTGATCAACCAGATCCGGGTGTGGCCGGACCGGCGCGGCCGGGCGGTCACGGCGGACGGCATGGTGGTCGCGCAGGACTTCCAGGCCGAGCTGATCGAGACGTACGGGGAGGTGAGCCTGCGCGGCGCGAAGGTCGGCGTGTCGCTGAGCCTGCGGGGCAGCGTGCTGCGCGGGGCGCAGCACCGCCGCGCGCTGAACGCGCCGCAGCTGACCGTGGAGCGCACGCTCTACCTGAACGCGGCGTGGGTCTACGAGACCTCGGGGAACGCGACGGCCACGCCGCCGTACGGGGTGACGCCGGCGCAGGGCGCGCGGCGCAAACCGGTCGAGTGCCACGGCGGGGTGCGGCTGGACGACGGCCGCTTCGGCGACTCGGTCGACCTGAACCACGCCCGGTTCGTGCTGGACGGCTCGCGGCGGGAGGAGCTGTCGCTGCGCCGGATCGTGACCCCGGAGCTGCGGTTCAACGGGGAGCGCCCGGAGGAGGGCCGGGTGGTGCTCAACGGGGCGAAGGTGGTGACGCTGATCGACCTGGCCGGCAGCTGGCCGGGCCCGGGCGGGCTGGCGATCAACGGCTTCCTCTACGAGAACCTGGTGCCGTACGGGCACTTCCCGCTGGCCCGGCGCCTGGAGTGGGTGGCGGCGGCCACTCCGGAGTACGCGCCGGAGCCGTACGAGCGGCTGGCGACGGTGCTGCGCAACAGCGGGGAGGACGCGGACGCCCGCGAGGTGCTGCTCGCCAAGCAGCGGCGGCGCCGCGAGACGCTGCCGGTGGCCGGGAAGCTGTGGGGCTGGGTCCAGGACCTGACGGTGGCGTACGGCTACCGGCCCGGCCGGGCGGCGCTGTGGATGGCCGTCCTGTGGGCGGCGGGCACGGTCGCCTTCTCGCACTACGACGCGGTGCCGCTGAAGCCGGGCGAGTCGCCGCACTGGAACGCCCCGCTGTACGCGCTCGACCTGCTGCTCCCGGTGATCGACCTGGGGCAGGTGGGCTTCTGGCGCCTGGAGGGCTTCTGGCAGTGGGCGTCCACGGTGCTGATCCTGCTGGGCTGGGTGCTCGCCACGACGGTGGCGGCGGGCGCGTCGCGGCTGCTGCGCCGGGGCTGACGGCTTCCGGTTGTGCGGGCGGGGGGTGGCGCGGGCATTCCTGTCGTGCGGTCAGGGGGCGCGGGCATTCCGGTTGTGCGGGCGGGGGGTGGCGCGCGCACCGATTCGCCCCTTCCTTTACGTTGTCTTGACCCCCGTCAGCACAACCTTCCCGCCGCCACCAAAGCTTCACAGTCCCCCACTGGCGCGGCCCTCACCTGCGGTTTTCAATGTTTCGCACCATGTCACTGCTCCGCGCCCTGATCGGCACCTCCCGCATGGTCCGGCACGCCCCGCGGCTCGCCGCCGCGCTGACGCCGGACGACGACGTGCTGCTCGACGCGCCGGACGGGCGGCTCGCCCCGGCACTGGTCGCCGCCGCGCTCGACGACCCGGAGCCGGCCGCCAAACTGCTCGCCACCACCCGCGACGCGGCCGAGTGGGAGGAGCGGGACCGCTACGTCACGCGGCTGAGCGCCTTCGCGTACCGCAGGGACGGCTGGCTGGAGCACTGGCTGTCGGCCGCGCCGCACGACCCGGACGCCCTGCTCGTCACCGCGCAGCTGGCGGTCCGCCGGGCCTGGGAGTCGCCGGCCAGGGCGGAACGGCTCCGCGAGCTCGGCCCGCTGATCGAGGCCGCCGCCGAGGCCGCGCCGCGCGACCCGGTGCCGTGGCGGCTCGCCCTGGACCACGCGCGCGGCACCCACGCCGGGCACACGGTCTTCGAGGCGCTGTGGGAGCAGGCCGTACGCCGCGCCCCGCACCACTACGGCAGCCATGTGGCCGCGCTGAAGTACCTGTCGGCGCAGTGGTACGGCTCGCACCGCGAGTGCTTCGACTTCGCCGAGCAGGCCGCGGAGGACGCGCTGCCCGGCTCGCTCGCCCAGGCACTGCCGGTGCGGGCGGCCTTCGCCCAGCTGCTCGCCGCCCCCGGGCGCGAGCACGGCGTGCGGGCCGGCCGGATCGACGCGGCGGCCGACCGGGCCCTCGCCCTGTCGGCGGAGTACCCGGCGGGCGCCCTGTGGCCGGCCGAGGTGCGCAACCTGCTCGTGCGCGTCCTCGTGGAGCGCGGCCGCTGGCACGACGCCCTGGCGGAGTTCGGCCGGATCGGGCCGCAGGCCAGCACGTTCCCGTGGACGCTGGTCGCCGAGGACCCGCTGCACGGCTTCCTGGAGGCACGCGCCCGCACGGTCCGGGAAGCGGCCCGGCGCATCCCGCTGGGCGCGGCCGCCGGGCCGGCCGCCTGAGGTGTCCGCGCCGGTTGCGGGACGGGCCGACGGGGGCGCGCCCGGCGGCCATTACGCTTGACCGCTGTGACCACCGCCCGTCTGCCTCTCTTCCCGCTGAACACGGTGCTGTTCCCCGGGCTCGTGCTGCCGCTCAACGTCTTCGAGGAGCGGTATCGCGCCATGATGCGCGAACTGCTGCGCACGGACGAGTCCGAGCCGCGGCGCTTCGCCGTCGTGGCGATCCGCGACGGCCGTGAGGTCGCGCCGACGGCGCCGGGCCTCCCGGACCAGACGGCGCTGCCGGAGAAGGGACCCGCGGCCGGTTTCGGCCCGGACCCGGTCCAGGCCTTCCACCGCGTCGGCTGTGTGGCCGACGCCGCGTCGATCCGGCAGCGCGCGGACGGCGGCTTCGAGGTGATGGTCACCGGCACCGTCCGCGTGCGGCTGCTCTCCGTCGACGCGAGCGGGCCTTTCCTCACCGCGGAGGTCGAGGAGATCCCCGAGGAGCAGGGCGAGGAGGCGGACGCGCTCGCGGAGAGCGTGCTGCGCGCCTTCCGCTCGTACCAGAAGCGGCTCGCGGGCGCCCGGGAACGGTCGATGACGACGAGCGAACTGCCGGACGACCCCTCGGTCGTGTCGTACCTGGTCGCCGCGGCGGCCGTGCTCGACATCCCGGCCAAGCAGCGGCTGCTCCAGGCACCGGACACGGCGACCCGGCTGCGCGAGGAACTCACCCTGCTCCGCTCGGAGACGGCGGTGCTCCGCCACCTCCCGTCGCTGCCCGCGGTGGACCTCACGCGCGCGCCGACCAGCCCGAACTGAGCGAGGAACCCGTGGCGAAGAAGCAGAAGAAGAACGGCGGCGGCACCCCGGCGACGGTGGCGCTGACGGCCGCGGGCACGCCGTACACGCTGCACGCGTACGAGCACGACCCGGCGACCGCGTCGTACGGCGAGGAGGCGGCCGAGGCCCTGGGCGTCTCCCCCGACCGGGTGTTCAAGACCCTGGTCGCCGACGTGGACGGCGAGCTCACGGTCGCCGTCGTCCCGGTCGCCGGCCAGCTCGACCTGAAGGCACTGGCCGCGGCGGTCGGCGGCAAGCGGGCGGCGATGGCGGACCCTGCGGCGGCCGAACGCACCACCGGCTACGTGCGCGGCGGCATCTCCCCGCTGGGCCAGCGCAAGCGCCTGCGCACGGTCCTGGACGACTCGGCCTCCGGCCACGAGACGATCTGCGTCTCGGCGGGCCGCCGCGGTCTGGAGGTCGAACTGTCCCCGAAGGACCTGGCGACCCTGACGAACGCGGTCCTGGCGCCGATCGGGCGCGGCTGACCGCGCGCCGGCGCGGCACCGGGGCCGCTCCCCGCCGTCGTCCGCTCAGCCCTGCGGCGCCGCGGGCGGCGTCTGGTGCGGCGCCGGCTCGGTCCAGGTCGTCCCGTCGTCCTCCGGCTCCGGGTCGCGCGGGCCGAACAGGGCCGTCAGGCCCAGGTGGACGAGCATCGCGGCGATCGGCCAGGCCAGCAGCGCCGCTGCGCCCATCTTGAGTTCCAGCGGCGCCTCGAAGACGACGTCGGGACCGACCGCCTTGGCGTGCCCGACGACGTCGCGGTCCGGGCCGAACCAGACGCCCACGCCCCAGGCGAGCAGTGAGCCGAGGACACCGCCGGCCGCGAGGCCGAGGACGAGGGCGATGCCGCCGTGCCGGTGGATCAGGAACACCAGGGCTGCGGCCAGCGCGCCGAAGCCGAGGGCGAGGAGGACGAAGGTGCCGTCCATCCCGATGGCCGACTCGCCTTCGCTGTTCTTGAGGTAGACGGCCTTGCCGTCGGAGAACAGCGTCACCCGCGGCGCGAGCCACAGCCACAGCAGACCGAGCAGCAACCCGCCCGCCACGGACGCGGCGACCACCACGGCGGACTGCCGCAACTCGGTCGCCGTGCTCGGGGCGCCGCCCGATGCGGGCGGCACCGGCTCGGGCGCGGGCCAGGCGGAGTCGTGCGGCGGCGGCTGGTGCGGCGGAGTCAGAGGTGCGGTCACGACGCCATCGTGCCAGGTGCGGCTGTGAGCCGCCTCAGCGGACCTGGGCCCGGGCGGCGCTCAGCGGACCGCGGCCCTCCGGTACGCCCGGGTGGCGACCGCGAGCGAGACGACGCCCACCGCCCCGCACACCGCGAGGTCGAGGCAGACCGCCGTCCAGTCCGGGTGGGTGTCGAAGGTACGGGCCAGGGCCTCCACCCCGTACGTGGAGGGCAGCAGGTCCCGTGCCCAGCCGATCGGGCCGGGCAGCCGCTCGGCGGGGAGCACGCCGAGCAGCAGCGCCGCCGACATGCCGAGCTGGCCGAGCAGGGTGGCGAGCTCCTGCCGCGGGGCGAGCAGGCCGAGCGCCGCGCCGAGACCGGAGAGCGCGGCCCCGGACAGCGGCACCACGGCCGCGAGGATCCACAGGTGGCCGAGCGGCAGCCCGAAGAGCAGCGAGCCGGCGACCGCGGTCACCAGCGTCCCGGGCACGGTGAAGGAGGCGTACGCGCCGGCCGCACCGAGCACCACGGCCGCGGGCGGCACGGGCAGCGTCGCGTAGTGGTCGAGCCCGCCGCTCGCGCGCAGCTGTCCGAAGTACTGGGCGAGCAGGTTGAGCGCCACGAAGGCGACGACGAGCACGGCGGAGCCGGCGACCACGGCGCGGGCCTCCGAACCGCCGTCGACGACGCCCCGCATCAGGACCATGATCCCGATCGACTGGAAGGTCGCCACGAAGAGCAGCGGGATCCGGGCGACCCGGGCGCGCGAGAGCTGGGCGCGGTAGACCGCGCCGAGCGCGGGGAACAGCCGGGCGCGCGGGGCGAGCGGGGCCGCGTCCGGCTCCTCGTCGCGGGGCCGGCCGACGGGCACGCCGGCGGTGACGGCCTCGGCGGGCAGGGTGCTCAACTCGTCCAGCTCCTGACGGTCGACACGGACACGTACACGCTCGGGAACGTCACAGGGCGCGTCATGCCTTCACCAGTCCCCGGGTCTCGCCGCCGAGCGCCAGGTACACGTCCTCCAGGCTGGGCGTCGCCAGGGTGAAGTCGTCCAGGGCCGCGAAGGCCGCCCCGCCGGTCACCGCGGCGACGGCGGCGCGGGCCTCGTCCGGGGCGAGCCGGAGCACCCAGCGGCGGCCGGACTCCTGCGCGGAGGTGCGCAGCGCGGCGACCTCGGGGACGTCCAGCGGGGCGCGCTCGCGCCAGACGAGTTCGACCCGCACCTCGCCGGCGACGCGCTCCTTCAGTCCGGCGGGGGTGTCGCAGGCGATGACCCGGCCGCGGTCGAGGACGGCGACCCGGTCGAGGACGGTCTCGGCCTCGATGACGTTGTGGGTGACGAGCAGGACGGTGGTGCCGCGGTCGGCGCGCCGCCGGTCGACGGCGGCCCAGACGGCGCGGCGGGCGACCGGGTCCATGCCGGTGGTGGGTTCGTCGAGGACGAGGACGGGCCGCTCGCCGACGAGGGCGGCGGCGACGCAGGCGAGCCGGCGCTGGCCGCCGGAGAGCTTCTTGAGGGGCCGGCCGGCGAGCTCGCCGAGTCCCAGCTCGTCGAGGACGGCGTCGCGCTCGGCGCGGGCCTCGCGGGTGCCGAGGCCGCGCAGCCGGCCGGTGGTCTCGGCGGCGAGGGCGACGGTCAGCTCGTCGAGGGCCGTGGACTCCTGGCCGAGGTAGGCGAGGAGCCGGGAGGCGCGCTCGGGGTGGCGGACCAGGTCGTGGCCGAGCATCCGGACGGAGCCGGAGTCGGGGCGCATGAGGCCGGTGAGCTGGCGGACGAGGGTGGACTTGCCGGCGCCGTTGGGGCCGAGCAGGCCGAAGATCTCGCCGCCGCGCACATCGAGGCTGATCCCGTCGGTGGCCCGTACCTCGGGGGTCGCGGGCGTGCCGCGTCTGCCGCGTGTGGCGGGGTACGTCTTCACCAGGTCCCGCACCGCGCACACCGTACTCACAAGGGAGGAGCCTACGGGGTCCCCCGGCTCTCCTCGGGCCCGGGGGCGTGCTGCGCGGCGGCGTGGACGTCGATCTCGCGCCAGAAACCGGCCCGGATCGCGTAGCGGTCGTGCTCGTCGATCTGGTCGTCCTTGTGGGCGAGCAGGCCGAAGCGGGCCGCGTAGCGGAGCAGTTCGCCGTCGATGCGGTGCGGGATGCGCGGGTACATGGTGGCGAGCTTGGGAACGTGGCCGGGCTCCGGGAGCCGGTCGAGCCAGCGGCGGGCGAAGACCTGGCCGACCTCGTAGGGGTCGCCGCCGACGGTGGTGATGTCCTCCTCGCGGTCGGCCCAGCGCTGCTCGGCGCTGGTGAGCTGGGCGAGGGTGGGCAGGGACGCGGTCTCGGCGGGTTCGCCGAGGGGCGGGGCGGGGCGGTCGATCCAGCCCCGGTCTGAGGACCAGCGCAGGGTGGCGCCGTGTGTGTGGGGCGCGGCGGCCGGGGCGGAGGCGCGCAGGGCGGCGAGGTCCTTGGGGGTGGGGACGGTCTTGTGGGAGGCGGGCGCCGGGACGGCGGCACCACCCGCCGGTTCGGCGGCGGGGGCCCGGTCGGCGTCCGGGGTGCCGGCGGGGGCGGCGGGCGCGGCGGAGCCGTTGTGCCGGGTCGCGGCGGCCCGCTCGGCGGAGGCGGCGAGGGCGGACTCGGGCAGCGGGGCGGAGAGGATGGCGGCGATCTCGGGGCGGGGCGCGGGCGGCGGGGCGCACGGTCCGGTGAGCTCCCTGGGGCGGATGGCCCGGGTGATCCAGACCCGGTCGAGGACGCGCCGCTCGTCGGCCTCGGCGACCAGGTCCTCGGACTGGTTGTAGTCGCCGTCGGCGGCCTGGACGGCCCACAGGTGGACGGCGACGCCGTGTTCCTTGGCGGACATCAGGCCGGGCAGCAGGTCGCCGTCGCCGGTGACGAGGACGATGTCGGAGCAGGCGCGGTTGCGGGAGAGCTCGGTGAGCTCGGTGTGCATGGCCGCGTCGACGCCCTTCTGGGCCCAGCGGCCGTCGCTGCGGGTCAGGGCTCCCAGCCGGACGGTGACACGGGGCATGACGCGCAGCCGGCGGTGCTCGGGCTGCGGCACCCGGTCGGGTGCTCCGTCGAACCAGTAGATCCGCAGCAGCGGCTGCTGGGTGTCGGCCTCGGCGCGTTCGCGCAGCTGCTGGACGAGCGCGGCGTGGTCGACGGTGATCCGCGAGCGGGCCGGTTCTCCGGCGAGGAGGCTGGCGGCGGCGCCAAGGAGGTAGCCGGCATCCACCAGGACGACGCATCGGTCCACGTGTTCCACCCTCTTTCGGAAAGCGCTTCGGGAAACTTCGGGAAGCCCTGCGGGAACCTCGGGATCGGAAGTGCTCCGGGTTCCTCCGAGTCTGCCCGACCGCGATGGGGTTGACGTCCGGAACTGGATCATCGGCGTGGCGGATCTCACGCGGAAGCGCCCGGAGGCGGCGCTCACCGTCCGTAATGATCCAAAATGCGGCGCTTCCTGCCGTGTGTGAGTCTGGCAGCGGCCCTGGCCCCCACACCCCTTTGAGGAGGCATCATCACCATGGCCAAGAACCGGAAGCAGGACCGCAGTCAGCAGCGCGGCTCGCAGGCCGAGCGCGGTGCGCAGCAGGCCCAGCAGTCTTCGATGGAGTCCCAGGCCGAGCACCGCGCCACCCAGATCACCCCGGGTGACGTGGCCCGCAAGGGCCGGCAGAAGCGTTTCGGCCACAACTGACGAGCCGACGGCGGAGAAGCCGACGGCACGCAGCCGACGGCAAAGGGGCGCGCCCGTGACGACGGGCGCGCCCCTTGCGCGTACGGCGGAGGCCGGGCGTCCGGCAGTTCTGTGCCTAGCCGGCCAGGCAGGACGGGCCGAGCAGCACCTTGAGGTCGCCGAAGAGCGCCGGGTCGGGCTGGACCCGGTGCCGGTCGAGCCGGAGCACGGTGGTCGAGCGGGGCCCCTGGAGCTTGATCCTCACCTCGGTGTTGCCCTTGTGGTGCTGGAGGATCTCGCCCAGCCGGCTGATCATCGGCGGGGTGACCTTGACCGTCGGGATGGTGAGGATGACCGGCGCGTTGGTGCCCGCGTTCGACAGGTCGGGGACCATCAGCTCCATGGCGACCAGGCGGGGGACGTCCTCGCGCTTGTCGAGCCGGCCCTTGACGAAGACGACCGCGTCCTCGACCAGCTGGGTGGAGACCAGCTGGTAGGTGGCCGGGAAGAACATGCACTCGATGGAGCCGGCCAGGTCCTCGACGGTGGCGATGGCCCAGGCGTTGCCCTGCTTGGTCATCTTCCGCTGGAGGCCGGAGATGATGCCGCCGATGGTGACGACCGCGCCGTCCGCGTGTTCGCCGCCGGTGAGCTGGGAGATGCCGGCGTCGGTCTTGTCGGACAGGACGTGCTCGAGGCCGAAGAGCGGGTGGTCGGAGACGTAGAGGCCGAGCATCTCGCGCTCCTGGGCCAGCAGGTAGGACTTCTCCCACTCGACGTCGGAGAACTCGACGTCGAGGCCGAAGCCCGGCTCGTCGGTGCCCTCGTCGCCCATGCCGCCGAACAGGTCGAACTGTCCCTCGGCCTCCTTGCGCTTGACCGCCACCACGGTGTCGATCATGGGTTCGTGCTGGGCGACCAGGCCCTTGCGGGTGTGGCCCATGGTGTCGAAGGCGCCGGCCTTGATCAGCGACTCGATGGTCCGCTTGTTGCAGACGACGGCCTCGACCTTGTCCAGGAAGTCCGGGAAGGAGCTGTACTTCCCCTTGCTCTTGCGGGTCCTGATGATCGACTCGACGACGTTGGCGCCGACGTTGCGGACGGCGGTGAGGCCGAAGAGGATCACGTCGTCGCCCTGGGCGGCGAAGTTCGACTCGGACTCGTTGACGTTCGGCGGGAGCACCTTGATGCCCATGCGGCGGCACTCGTTCAGGTAGACGGCGGACTTGTCCTTGTCGTCCTTGACCGAGGTGAGCAGTCCCGCCATGTACTCGGCGGGGTAGTTCGCCTTGAGGTAGGCGGTCCAGTAGGAGACCAGGCCGTACGCGGCGGAGTGCGCCTTGTTGAAGGCGTAGCCGGCGAACGGGACCAGGACGTCCCAGAGGGCCTGGATGGCCTCGTCGCTGTAGCCGTTCTTCTGGGCGCCGGCCTGGAAGATGGTGAAGTTCTTCGCCAGCTCGTCGGGCTTCTTCTTGCCCATGACGCGGCGGAGGATGTCGGCCTCGCCGAGCGAGTAGCCGGCGATGATCTGGGCGGCCTTCTGGACCTGCTCCTGGTAGACGATCAGGCCGTAGGTGACGTCGAGGACCTCCTTGAGGGGCTCCTCCAGCTCCGGGTGGATCGGAGTGATCTCCTGCTGGCCGTTCTTGCGCAGGGCGTAGTTCGTGTGCGAGTTCATGCCCATCGGGCCCGGGCGGTAGAGCGCGGACACGGCGGAGATGTCTTCGAAGTTGTCGGGCTTCATCAGCCGCAGCAGGGACCGCATGGGTCCGCCGTCGAACTGGAAGACGCCGAGGGTGTCACCGCGCTGGAGCAGTTCGAAGGTCTTCGGGTCGTCCAGCGGCAGGGCGAGCAGGTCGAGCTCGACGCCCTTGTTGGCCTTCACCATCTTGACGGCGTCGTCCATGATGGTGAGGTTGCGCAGGCCGAGGAAGTCCATCTTCAGCAGGCCGAGCGACTCGCACTGCGGGTAGTCCCACTGCGTGATGGTGACGCCGTCGGTGTGCCGCACCCAGATCGGGGCGTGGTCGACGATCGGCTCGCTGGACATGATCACGCCGGCCGCGTGCACGCCCATCTGCCGGACCAGGCCCTCGACGCCCTTGGCGGTGTCGATCACCTTCTTCACGTCCGGCTCGTTCTCGTACATCGCCCGGATCTCGCCCGCCTCGCTGTAGCGCGGGTGGGAGGGGTTGGTGATGCCGTCGAGGTCGATGCCCTTGCCGAGGACGTCGGCGGGCATGGCCTTGGTGAGCCGGTCGCCCATCGCGTACGGGTAGCCGAGGACGCGGGCGGAGTCCTTGATCGCGTTCTTGGCCTTGATCTTGCCGTACGTGCCGATCATGGCGACCTTGTCGGCGCCGTACTTCTCGGTCACGTACCGGATCACCTCGACGCGCCTGCGCTCGTCGAAGTCGATGTCGACATCGGGCATCGAGATGCGCTCGGGGTTGAGGAAGCGCTCGAAGATCAGGCCGTGCGGGATCGGGTCGAGGTCGGTGATGCCCATGGCGTACGCGACGATCGAGCCGGCCGCGGAGCCTCGGCCGGGGCCGACGGCGATGCCCTGCTTCTTCGCCCACATGATGAAGTCGGCGACGACGAGGAAGTAGCCCGGGAAGCCCATCGAGATGATGGTGTCCATCTCGTACTCGACCTGCCGCATGCGGTCCTCGGGGATGCCGTCCGGGAAGCGCCGGTGCATGCCCCGCATGGTCTCCTCGCGGAACCAGGAGACCTCGGTGTAGCCCTCGGGGATGTCGAACTTCGGCATGAGGTCGCGCTTCTCGAACATGCCGGTGGTGTCGATCTGCTCGGCGACGAGCAGGGTGTTGCGGCAGCCCTCCTGCCAGGCGTCCGAGGAGTCGACGGCGTACATCTCGTCCGTGGACTTCAGGTAGTAGCCGGTGCCGTCGAACTTGAAGCGGTCCGGGTCCGAGAGGTTCTTGCCGGTCTGGATGCACAGCAGGGCGTCGTGGGCGG
Organism: Streptomyces roseicoloratus; assembly: GCF_004117935.1. Classification (GTDB taxonomy): domain Bacteria; phylum Actinomycetota; class Actinomycetes; order Streptomycetales; family Streptomycetaceae; genus Streptomyces; species Streptomyces roseicoloratus. Next base: position 104,828 of record NZ_SDOY01000142.1, read on the forward strand.
CGGCCTCGTGCGCGTACGTGTAGTGCGAGTCGTTGGTGACCAGCGGCGGGATGCCGAGCTTCTTGCCGATCTCCAGCAGGCCGTCGCGGACCCGGCGCTCGATCTCGATGCCGTGGTCCATCAGCTCCAGGAAGTACCGGTCCTTGCCGAAGATGTCCTGGTACTCGGAGGCGGACTTCAGGGCCTCGTCGAACTGACCGAGGCGCAGCCGGGTCTGCAGTTCGCCGGAGGGGCAGCCGGTGGAGGCGATCAGGCCCTCCGACCACTGCGAGATGGTCTCCTTGTCCATCCGGGGCCACTTCTGCAGCCAGCCCTCGGCGTACGCGTCGGAGGACAGCCGGAAGAGGTTGTGCAGTCCGGTGCTGTTCGCCGCCCAGATGGTCTTGTGGGTGTAACCACCGGAGCCGGAGACGTCGTCCTTCTTCTGGTGCGGCTGGCCCCACTGGATCTTCCGCTTGTTGCGGCGGGACTCCGGGGCGACGTAGGCCTCGATGCCGATGATCGGCGTCACGCCGGCCTTCTGGGCGGTGTGGAAGAAGTCGTACGCGCCGTGGAGGTTCCCGTGGTCGGACATGGCGATGTGGGTCATGCCCATCTCGTTGCACGCGTTGAACATGTCCTTGAGCCGCGCGGCACCGTCCAGCAGGGAGTACTGGGTGTGGACGTGGAGGTGCGTGAAGGGCGGCTTGGTCACGGGGGATGCCTCCTGCGGATTCTGGGGGGTCAGCGTGGAAGTCTACGTCGCCCCACTGACATCGGTCGGGCACCGGGCGGTACGTTCGCGCGTGGGGAGACAGGGAACGCTTGTCCCATTTGTCATGCACGTTTTCCAGCCAGGAGGCTCTTCGACGCCGGTCCCCCAGGTCACCGCCGACGAGCGCGGTGAGCAGATCCTCGCCGTCTTCGACATCCGGGTGCGTGACCATCGATACCGGCGAGAGGTTCCGTGATCGCTGGAACCGCCGCGAGGCGAGCCGGGGCCGCCGGGCCGCGAGGCGGGTCCGGTGGTGCGTACGAGGCGGCTCACAGCTCGGCCTTAGGGGCGCCTTACGTCCCGGCATGGCACACTTCCTGGTCGATGAACATGGCAGGAATCCAGCTGAGAGCCCTCCGGGCGGCGTTCTTCACGGCACTGGTCGTGACGCTGTCCGTGGCCTCGCACGTCCTGCTCTCCGGGGTCCCGCTGCCCCTGGCCACGGTCGCCCCGGTGGGGGCGGCCGTCTTCGCGGTGGCCTTCGCCCTGGCCGGCCGTGAGCGCGGCTTCGGCCCCATCGCCGGGCTCCTCGTCCCGCTCGAACTGGCCGCCGACACGCTCTTCACCAGTGGGCAGGCCGCTTGTTACGGGCCCGCCGGCGGCCCGGTCGCCGGTTCGCTGCGCGCGGTCGGGTTCGACGTGGACGCGCTGTGCGGCGGCGCCGTCGGCGCCCCGCTGCCCGGCGTGGCGGCGCCCGGGAGCGGCACGGCCGCGGCCCTGCTGAGCTCGCCCGATCCCGCCGTGCCGTGGCTGCTGCTCGCCGCCCACGTGGCCGTCGGGCTCGGCGCGGCCGCCTGGCTGCGCGGCGGCGAACGGGCCCTCGCCCGGCTGCTGCGGGCGGCCGTCGCCTTCGCCTTCCGGCCGCTGCTGCTGGCGGCCGCGTTCGTCCGCGCCGCCGGGGCACGCCCGCGGCGCGCCGGGCGCCCCGTGGACCGGCCGCGCCGGTCCCGTACCCGGCTCTTCGCACACTCCGTGGGACGGCGGGGGCCTCCGCGCGGTGCGCGCCCGGGGCGTACGGCTCCGGGTGGCGCGCCCGCGCCCGCCCTCGTCTGAGCGAACCGCTCGACGGGCGGCTCGTGACGGGCAGCACGCGCCCCTCCCTCGTTTTCCCTTCCTTTTTTCTTCTCCCCGTCACGGAGTGCAGGACCATGAGCAAGCGCAACAGCCAGGCCAACAAGGCGGCCGCCCGCGAGCGGCTGCGGATCGAACGCGAGCGGCAGGCCAAGAAGGAGAAGACCCGCCGCCAGGTGATCGTCGCGGCGTCGGCGCTCGGCATCCTCGCGGTCGCCGGCGGCATCGGCTACGGCGTCGTCCAGGCCAACAAACCCACCGCCTGGGAGACCGCCGCCGACGCGAAGAACGTCACCGCGCCGAAGAACACCGAGGGCACGAACGGCACCACCGTGGTCCTCGGCAAGCCGGAGGCCAAGCAGACGCTCGAGATCTACGAGGACTCCCGCTGCCCGGTGTGCGCGACCTTCGAGCAGGGCGTGGGCGCCACCGTCGAGAAGGACGTCGCCGACGGCAAGTACAAGCTCAAGTACGTGGGCGCGACCTTCATCGACAACGCCGACCAGGGCGAGGGCTCCAAGAACGCCCTGTCCGCTCTGGGCGCGGCGCTGGACGTGAGCCCGGAGGCCTTCCTGAAGTACAAGGCCGCGCTGTACTCGGCGGACTTCCACCCCGAGGAGAGCCAGGACAAGTTCGCCAAGGACTCCTACCTGCTGGAGGTGGCGGACTCCGTCCCGGCCCTCAAGGGCAACGCGGAGTTCCGGAAGAACGTCGAGAGCGGCACCTTCGACGCCTGGGCGATGAAGATGTCCCAGGCCTTCGACGACAGCGGCGTGCGCGGCACGCCGACGCTGAAGATGGACGGCAAGACGCTGACGGCCGAGGGCAGCGACAACCCGCCGCTGACGGTCGAGCAGTTCAACGCGGCGCTCGGCAAGGTCCTCAAGGGCTGACGCCCTCGCCCGCGAGGGCCTGCCTTCGCCCGCGCGCGCCTGCCCTTCCGTCGCGAGCGCGGCCGGGCTTCCGCAACGGGCCCCGAAGCCCCCGGAGTTCTCCGCTCCGGGGGCTTTCCCGTGTCCGGTCCCGCGCCCGGAGGCCGCTGCCGCGCCGGAGACGGGTGCCCGAGGAAGGAACGGGCCGGGAAGAACGGGCGAACATCTGCGCAGAAGTCTGCCAGTTTGCCCTACCAGTCGGTAATCTGACGGGCCGTGACCAGTCGTAACCTCATATCCGTCCCCAGCCGCCGCTCCGTGGTGAAGGCCGCCGCCGTGACGGCCGTCGCCGCGCCGGCGCTGGTGGCCGCCGCCTCGCCCGCACTCGCCGGAGCCGGGGCGCCCGCGTTCCTGCACGGAGTCGCCTCCGGTGACCCGCTGCCCGACGGCGTCCTCCTCTGGACGCGCGTCACCCCCACCCCCGACGCCCTGCCCGGCTCAGGCCGGGGCCCCGACGTCACGGTCGGCTGGGAGCTGGCCGAAGACCGTGACTTCACCCGCACGGTGACGAGCGGGACCGTCGTCGCCGGCGCCGCGTCCGACCACACCGTCAAGGTGGACGTCCGGGGCCTGCGGCCCGCCACGTCCTACTGGTTCCGCTTCACCGCGGGCGGGACCGCCTCCCCCGCCGGCCGCACCCGCACCGCGCCCGCCGCCGATGCGGCGGCGCCCGGAGTGCGCTTCGGCGTGGTGTCCTGCGCCAACTGGGAGGCCGGCTACTTCTCCGCGTACCGCCACCTGGCCGGCCGTACCGACCTGGACGCGGTCCTCCATCTCGGCGACTACATCTACGAGTACGCCAGCGGCTCCTACCCCGACGCCGAGTACACCGTCCGCAGGCACCAGCCTGAGCACGAGATCGTCTCGCTCGCCGACTACCGGCTGCGGCACGCCACCCACAAGACGGACCCCGACCTCCAGGCGCTGCACGCGGCGCACCCCGTCGTGGCGATCTGGGACGACCACGAGTTCGCCAACGACACCTGGTCGGGCGGGGCCGAGAACCACACGCCCGGGACCGAGGGCGCCTGGGCCGAGCGGATGGCGGCGGCCAAGCGCGCGTACTTCGAGTGGATGCCGGTGCGCGCCTCCACCGAGGGAACGGTCTACCGGCGGCTGCGTTTCGGCCGCCTGGCCGATCTGCATCTGCTCGACCTCCGCTCCTTCCGCTCGCAGCAGACGGGCGTGGGCAGCGGCAAGGTGGACGACCCGGAGCGTTCGATCACCGGGCGGGCGCAGCTGGACTGGCTGAAGTCCGGACTCGCGGCCTCGGACGCGACGTGGCAGCTGGTGGGCACCTCGGTGATGATCTCGCCGGTGGCCTTCGGCGCGCTGCCGGCCGAACTGCTCGGCCCGCTGGCCGAACTGCTCGGACTGCCGCAGGAGGGCCTGGCGATCAACGTCGACCAGTGGGACGGTTACACGGACGACCGCAAGGAACTCCTGAAGCACCTGACGGACCGGGGCATCCGCAACACGGTCTTCCTGACCGGCGACATCCACATGGCCTGGGCCAACGACGTGCCGGTGAAGGCCTCGACCTATCCGCTGTCGGCCTCGGCGGCCACGGAGTTCGTGGTGACCTCGGTGACCTCGGACAACCTGGACGACCTGCTCCACGTGGCGCCGGGCACGCTCTCGGTGGTGGCCGCGGGCGCGATCAAGGCCGCCAACCGCCATGTGAAGTGGGTGGACATGGACCACCACGGTTACGGCGTGCTCGACGTGACGGCCGAGCGTTCCCAGATGGACTACTACACGGTCTCCGACCGGGCGGACCGGGACGCGACGACCTCCTGGGCGCGTTCCTATCGGACCCTGACCGGAACCCAGCGGGTCGAGCGGGTGTACCAGCCGGTGCGCTGACGACACCCGCTGGACACAGCTACAACGATTTTCAGCCATGATCCCCCGTGTTAACGGGAGATCACGTCACTACGGCGGGTGGCGAGTTCGGAGCGTCGAATCCGGACACACCACCCGCCTTCGGCGTCTCTTCTGTTACGTCCACGTCTCAAACTCCGGAAGCGGCGCAAGTTTTTCTTCCCGATGCCCCGATTTGCCCAACGAATGATTGGGCTTGATCAATCCTCAACGACACATGACATGGACGCGTAATCTCCCCGGCGGTGGCGAGGAAGTGCCTCTCCCCCAACCCCCACGAGGAGTCACCCGTGCGTGCTCTTGCCCGTATATCGCCGCGTATGTCACGTCGTATGCTCGGCACCGCCGTCATGGCCGGAACCCTGGCCCTGGCCCCCCTGTCCGCCCCGGCGGCCGCCCCGGCGACCACCACCCTGGCCGGCGCCTCGGTCGAGGAGTGCGCGGACGGCACCGCCGCCCTGTCCGGCGCGCGCAAGGCCAAGGGCGACGCCCACAAGGCCGAGCCCAACGAGGTCACCGCCGCCCAGGCCAAGGCCATGGACGCGGACCTGAAGAAGAGAGTCGCGGAGGCCCGTCTGTCCGGCCGCGCCGACGCCTCGCGCGCCCTGGGCGCCACCACGGTCTCGATCCCGGTCTACTTCCACGTCATCCACAGCGGTTCGACGGGCAAGCTGAGCGCGACCGACATCAACAACCAGATGGCCGTCCTCAACGCCGCCTACAGCGGCCAGGGCACCGGCAACGTGAACACGGGCTTCCAGTTCACCCTGGCCGGAACCGACTACACGGACAACGCCGGCTGGTACAACCTGTCCTCCGGCTCCACCGCCGAGAAGCAGATGAAGCAGACCCTGCGCAAGGGCGGCGCCAACGCGCTGAACTTCTACACCGCCAACCTCAGCGGCGGCCTGCTCGGCTGGGCGACCTTCCCGTCCTCCTACAGGTCGAACCCGTCGATGGACGGTGTCGTCGTCCTCGACGCCTCGCTGCCCGGCGGTTCCGCGGCCAACTACAACCAGGGCGACACCGCCACCCACGAAGTCGGCCACTGGATGGGCCTGTACCACACCTTCCAGGGCGGCTGCAACGGCAACGGTGACTACGTCTCCGACACCCCGGCCGAGAAGAGCCCGGCCTACGAGTGCCCGACCGGCCGTGACTCCTGCGCGTCCAAGTCCGGTGTGGACCCGATCCACAACTTCATGGACTACACGTACGACGCCTGCATGTACCAGTTCACCGCCGGCCAGGTGGCCCGCATGAACGACCACTGGACCGCGTACCGCGGCTGACGCACCGTCCGGACACGGCGGCGTGGCCCCCGGGAGCAACCGTCCCCGGGGGCCACGCCCGTTCCCGCCGCCCCGCGCTCGTACGCCTCCCAGGCCGTCGGCCCTCCGGCGGCCGGCCTACAGGCTGTCGAGGAACGACAGCGCGACCGCCCAGGTCCGTTCCGCCGCCTCCGCGTCGTAGTCCGGCAGCTCCGGGTCGGTGTACAGGTGGCCGGCACCGCGGTAGCGGTGGACCTCCACGTCCGCGCCCACCTTGCGCATCCGCAGGTACCAGGCGGACAGCCAGTCGTCCGTCTCGAACGGGTCCGGCTCGGCCACGTGCAGCTGCACCGGCAGCTCGTCCACCGAGGCCGACTCGGCGATGTCCGAGGTCCCGTGGAACAGCAGCAGGGCGCGCGCCTTCTCGTCGCCGAGCGCCAGCGTCTGCGCCACCGAGGCGCCGAACGACAGGCCCATGTACACCAGGCCCCGCTCCGAGTAGGGCGCCGTCGCCAGGACCGCCCGCTTCAGCAGCTCGTCCTTGCCGATCCCGTCCCGGAGTTCCCTGCCCTCCTCCACGGTCTCCACCGTCCGGCCGTCGAAGAGGTCGGGCGTCCACACCTGGTGCCCGGCGGCGCGCAGGCGCTCGGCGGCGGCCTCGACGGAAGGGGTCAGTCCGTAGACGGAGTGGAAGAGCATGATGTCCATGCGCACCATCCTGCCACCCTGACCTGTGGCGCCCGGGCACATGCCGCACGGCCCACGGCCGACCGCGCCTCGGGACCACCGCGCGACCCCCGACCGACCGCGCCTCGACGCATGCCCACCCGCCACGACCGACCGCGCCTCGACGCATGCCGCACCCGCCACGGCCGACCGCGCGTCAGCGCATGCTGCGCACGTCCAGCGCGCGCAGCACGCGGTCCACCACCTCCGGGTCGGCACCCGGCTCACTGCGCGCCGAGAGCACCGCGTGGCGGGCCGCCGACAGCATCTCCTTCTGGATCCGGTGCGCCGATTTCAGCCGTTCCACGCGCTGCGCGAACGCCGCGCGCCGCTCCTCGTCCACCATGTCCGGGCTGATCCGGGCCCCGATGTCGAAGGCCCCGCGCTGCAGCCGCTCGGCCACCTCCTCCGGCAGCTCCTCCACCTCCTCGATCTCCTTCAGCCGCTTCCTGGCCGCCTTGGCCGCCCGGATCGCCAGTTCCCGTTCGAAGGCCCGCCCGGCGTCCGCGTCCGCCTGCACACCGAGCCGGCGCACCAGCCAGGGCAGCGACAGACCCTGCACCACCAGGGTCGCGAGGATCACACAGAAGGCGATGAAGACGAGCTCGTCGCGGCCGGGGAAGGGCGAACCGTCGTCCGTGCGGAGCGGGATGGCGAGCGCGAGCGCCACCGAGGCCACGCCGCGCATCCCCGCCCACCACATGACGACGGTCTCCCGCCAGCTCACCGGGATCTCCTCGGCGACGTCGCGGCGGTCGTGCAGCCGCTGCGCGAGCCAGGTGGCCGGAAGCAGCCACAGCAGCCGCACCCCGACCACCACGCCGACGACGACCAGGCCCCAGCCGAGCATCTGCGCACCGCGCCCCTCGGCCACCCCGAAGACGTGCACGAGCTCCAGACCGATCAGGCCGAAGGCGATGCCGGTGACCAGCGTGTCGACGATCTCCCAGAAGGTCTGGCCGGCCAGCCGTCCCATGACGTCGTCGGCGTCGAGCGCGTACTCGGCCAGGAAGAGCGCGGTGACGAGCACCGAGAGCACGCCCGAACCGTGCAGCTCCTCGGCCAGGACGTAGGAGACGAAGGGGACGAGGAGGGTGAGTCCGGTCTGCAGCGGGGCCTCGCCGAGGAAGCCCATCAGCTTGTTGGCGGCCCAGCCGAGGGCGAGCCCCACGGCGACCGCGACGACGGCCGACAGGACGAGCTCGCCCAGCGCCTCGGGCCACGAGAAGTGGCCCGTGACCACCGCGGTGATCGCCACGTGGTAGAGCACGATCGCGGTGACGTCGTTGAAGAGTCCCTCGCCCTCCAGGATCGACACGAGCCGCCGCGGCAGGCCGAGCGATCCGGCCACCGCGGTCGCCGCGACCGGGTCGGGCGGCGCGACCAGCGCGCCGAGCGCGAGCGCGGCGGCCAGCGGGATGCCGGGCACGAGGACGTCGGCGACGGCGCCGACGGCGGCCGTCGTGACGAACACCAGGGCCACCGCGAGCAGGAAGATCGGCCGCCGGTTGGCCGCGAACTGGCGCCAGGAGGTGCGCTGCACCGACGCGTAGAGCAGCGGCGGCAGGACGAGCGGCAGGATGAACTCGGGTGGGATGTCGACGTTCGGCACGAAGGGCAGGAAGGCCAGCACGATCCCGACGAGGGTCATCAGGACGGGTGCCGGCAGCCCGAGCCGGTCTCCCAGGGGGACCGTGAGCACGGCGCCGAGCAGCAGCAGGAACAGCAGGGCGAGCTGGTCCACGGCGTCCCCTTCGGTCGCAGGGCGGGTCGCTGATCACCATGCCACCCCGCCGGACCGACCGGACGCACCACCCGCCGCCGGGGTGTCCCCGGCCTCCGCCCCGCGGCGCCTCCGCCCCGCGGCGCATGCCCTGAGCGCCTCCGCCCTACGGCACCCGGGACCCTACAGCGCCCGCCGCATCGCCCGGTGCGGCATGCCCGCGTCCGGGAACTCGGGGCCGTACGCCACGTAGCCGAGCCGCTCGTAGAAGCCGAGGGCGTGGGTCTGCGCGTGGAGGTCGACGGCGGTCAGCCCGCGCTCCCGGGCGGCCTCCTCGATGCCCCGCACCAGCGCCGCGCCGACCCCGAGGCCACGGGCGGCCTGGGTCACGGCGAGCCGCCCGAGCGAGCCCACCGACGCGTCGGCGCCGGTCTTGCCCACCGCGTCCGCGCCGAGCAGCAGCCGGCCGGTACCGAGCGGCTCACCGTCCGCGCGGACCGCGAGCAGGTGCACGGCCGTCTCGTCGTACCTGTCGTACTCGAGCTCCTGCGGCACGCCCTGCTCGACGACGAAGACCTCGCGGCGGACCGAGAAGCACGCCTCGCGGTCGGTGCCGTCCACGGCCTCCCGGACGTCGTACGGCGCGGTCACCGGCTCTCCGAGGCGATCCGGTCGAGGGCGGTCTGCAGGTCCGCCGGATAGGTGCTCGCGAACTCGACCCACTGCCCGTCGCCGGGGTGCTCGAAGCCGAGGCGGACGGCGTGCAGCCACTGGCGGGTCAGGCCGAGGCGCTTGGCCATGGTCGGGTCGGCGCCGTACGTGAGGTCGCCGACGCACGGGTGGCGGTGGGCGGACATGTGCACCCGGATCTGGTGGGTGCGGCCCGTCTCCAGCTTGATGTCGAGCAGCGAGGCCGCGCGATAGGCCTCGATCAGGTCGTAGTGGGTCACGGAGGCCTTGCCGTCGGCGGTCACGGCCCACTTGTAGTCGTGGTTCGGGTGCCGGCCGATCGGCGCGTCGATGGTGCCGCTCAGCGGGTCCGGGTGGCCCTGCACCAGGGCGTGGTAGCGCTTGTCGACCACGCGCTCCTTGAACTGGCGCTTCAGCGACGTGTACGCGTACTCCGACTTCGCCACCACCATCAGACCGGAGGTGCCGACGTCGAGGCGGTGCACGATGCCCTGGCGCTCGGCGGCGCCGGACGTGGAGATCCGGTAGCCGGCGGCGGCCAGGCCCCCGATCACGGTGGTGCCGGTCCAGCCGGGGCTGGGGTGGGCGGCCACGCCGACCGGCTTCATGATCACGACGATGTCGTCGTCGTCGTGGACGATCTCCATGCCCTCCACGGGCTCGGCCACGACCTGCACCGGGGCGGGCGCGCCGGGCATCTCGACCTCGAGCCACGCGCCGCCGCTGACCCGCTCGGACTTGCCGACGACGGCACCGTCGACCTGGACCTTGCCTGCGGCGGCCAGCTCGGCCGCCTTCGTACGGGAGAATCCGAACATGCGGGCGATGGCGGCGTCGACGCGCTCGCCCTCCAGGCCGTCGGGAACGGGCAGCGTGCGGATCTCGGGACTCGTGCTCACCCGTACGAGTATGCCTTGTGCGGCGGACCGCCCGGTCCCCTCGCCCGGTCCTCGCGGATCCGCCCGGCCGTCCGGTCCCCGCGGCTCGCCCGGCCGCCGCGCCTCGCCGGTCCCGGCCGCCCGCTCAGTCCTTGTGGACGGTGCCGTCCGGGTCCAGGCCCCGGAACGACAGCAGGACGATCAGGATGCCGCCGCACACGATCGCCGAGTCGGCCAGGTTGAACACGGCGAAGTGCGCCGGCGCGATGAAGTCCACGACCGCGCCCTCGAAGACGCCGGGCGAGCGGAAGATCCGGTCGGTCAGGTTTCCCAGGGCGCCGCCGAGCAGCAGGCCGAGCGCGATGGCCCAGGGCAGGCTGTACAGCTTGCGGGCCAGCCGGATGATCACCACGATGACCACGGCCGCGATGCAGGTGAAGATGATCGTGAAGGCCTCGCCCATGCCGAAGGCGGCACCGGGGTTGCGGACGGCCTCGAAGCGCAGCAGGTCACCGATCACGTTGATCGGCTGGCGCCCCTCCAGCTTCGCCACGACCAGCATCTTGCTGCCGAGGTCGAGGAGGTAGGCGAGCAGGGCCACCACGAGCAGCGCGGCGATCTTCCGCTTCCCCTTCGGCTGCGGCCGCTCCTCGGGAGCGGCCGCCTCGTCGGCTCCTGATGAATCCGGCGTACCGATGACGCTCTCCGCCTCTGCCACGTGAGTCCCTCAACCTAGGTGCCTGATGTGCACCGAGGGTACGTCACACACCTCCGGCGGCGTCAGCCCCGGCGTTCCTGCTTCTGCTTGTCCTCCACGCACAGGGTGGCCCGCGGGAAGGCCTGCATCCTGGCCTTGCCGATGGGCTTCCCGCACACCTCGCACAAACCGTACGTGCCCGCGTCGAGCCGCTCCAGGGCGTGCTCGGTCTGCTCCAGCATCTCGCGGGCGTTGGCCGCCAGGGCGAGCTCGTGCTCCCGCGTGATGTTCTTGGTTCCCGTGTCGGCCTGGTCGTCGCCCGCGCCGTCGCCGGAGTCCCGCATCAGCCCGGTCAGCTCCTCCCGCGAGTGCGCCAGCTCGCTGCGCAGCCGCAGCACCTCCGACTGGAGCTCGCTGCGGGCCTCGTCGACCTCGTCCGGGGTCCAGGGGTCCTCCCCGGGCCGTACGGCGAGCTCGCCGGTGCGGGCCGGGGGCACCGCGGCCTCGCTCCCGGCCGTCGTGACGCCCACCGCGGTCTTCTTCGCTGCCACCGTCCTGGCTCCTGTCTTCCGGTTCTTCGGTGCGGCCTCACCGGCCTGGGTCACCGTCTCGGAGGGCGCCGCCGGCTTCCCGGCGGCCTTCGCCTTCTTCGCTGCCGTCTTCTTCGCCGCCGTCTTCCTGGCGGCCGTCTGCTTCTCCGCCGTCTTCTCGGCGGCTGTCTGCTCGGCGGCCGTCCGCTTCTCCGCCGTCCTCCTGGCGGTCGCCGTCTTCTCGGCGGTCGCCTTGTTCGCCGTCGCCTTGTTCGCCGTCGCCTTCTTCCCTGGCTTCTTCTCCGCTGTCGCCTTCCCGGCGGCGGTCTTCTTCGCGGTCTTCTTCGCGGTCGTCGTGGCGGGGGCCGCCGCGGTGAGGGCCGCGGTGTCCGCCGGGTCGGCTCCGGGTGGAGGGGCCGTCCTCCCGGACGCCTTCCTGGCGGGCGTCGCGGACTTCTTCGCGGGCGCGGACTTCTTCGCGGCCGGCGCCTTCGCGGCCGCGGTCATCGTGGCCGTCGTCTTCCTCGCGGCGGTCTTCTTCGCCACCATGTCGCGGCCCCTTCACATTTTGTGATCTTGCTCGCGAATCGTGCTGGGACGATAAATCGGCCCAAGGCCCGCGGCAACGGGGCACGCCGCCCGTTCCGCCCGCCCCGGCGCCCTGCGGGGCGAGTCTGCCTCGGTTGTGCCCAGCTCCCCGGCGGGTTATCCGCGCCGCCCTCCCCCACTTGGCCGCAGCCGAAGTCCGCGCCGGGCCGTGTGGCCATTCGGGTCACCGGGAAAGCGGTCGGCCGAGCCGGCCGGAGGCCCGTACACTGGCCTGAGCGAAAGGCTTGGATGGGGACGAGTAGCGTCGTACGCAGCCATGAGCGACCCGGGGACGGTGCGAGCCCGGGGGCGAGCCCGATGTGAAGCATCACCCCGGAGCTGCCGGAAGAAAGCCTCGGCCGTCGATCGGCCGCGGTGAGTAGAACCGGCGTCGCGACCCCAATGAGGGGGCTCAGGGCATCCGTGCCCGGGGCCAAGGAGGGTGGTACCGCGGGAGCAGTGCTCTCGTCCCTCCGGACGGAACGAGGCACATCCGCCGGAGGAAGATCGATGTCTTCGCAGTACCGCCAGGTACCCGCCCAGGTAGACCTGCCCGCGCTCGAGCACGCCGTGCTCGACTTCTGGCGCGAGAACAAGGTCTTCGCCAAGACCCTGGAACAGTCCGAGGGACGCCCGGAGTGGGTGTTCTACGAGGGCCCGCCGACCGCCAACGGCATGCCGGGCGCCCACCACATCGAGGCCCGCGTCTTCAAGGACGTCTTCCCCCGCTTCCGGACCATGCGCGGCTACCACGTCGCCCGCAAGGCCGGCTGGGACTGCCACGGCCTGCCCGTGGAGCTCGCCGTCGAGAAGGAGCTCGGCTTCTCCGGCAAGAAGGACATCGAGGCGTACGGCATCGCCGAGTTCAACGCCAAGTGCCGCGAGTCCGTGACCCGCCACACCGACGCCTTCGCCGAGCTGACCACGCGCATGGGCTACTGGGTCGACCTCGACGACGCCTACCGCACCATGGACCCCTCGTACATCGAGTCGGTCTGGTGGTCGCTCAAGCAGATCTTCGACAAGGACCTGCTGGTCCAGGACCACCGCGTCGCCCCGTGGTGCCCGCGCTGCGGCACCGGCCTGTCCGACCACGAGCTCGCTCAGGGCTACGAGACGGTCGTCGACCCGTCCGTCTACGTCCGCTTCCCGCTGACCTCGGGCCCGCTGGCCGGCAAGGCCGCGCTCCTGGTCTGGACGACCACGCCGTGGACCCTGGTGTCCAACACCGCGGTCGCCGCCCACCCCGAGGTGACGTACGTGGTCGCCACGGACGGCGACGAGAAGCTGGTCGTCGCCGAGCCGCTCCTGGAGAAGGCGCTCGGCGAGGGCTGGGTGACCACCGGCGAGTCCTTCACCGGCAAGGACATGGAGCGGTGGACGTACCAGCGCCCCTTCGAGCTGGTCGAGTTCCCGGACACCGCCCACTACGTGGTCAACGCCGAGTACGTGACCACCGAGGACGGCACGGGTCTGGTCCACCAGTCCCCCGCCTTCGGTGAGGACGACCTCAAGGTCTGCCGCGCCTACGGCCTGCCGGTCGTGAACCCGGTCCGCCCCGACGGCACCTTCGAGGAGGACGTGCCGCTGGTCGGCGGCGTCTTCTTCAAGAAGGCCGACGAGGCGCTGACCGCCGACCTGGACGCCCGCGGGCTGCTCTTCCGGCACATCCCGTACGAGCACAGCTACCCGCACTGCTGGCGCTGCCACACCGCGCTGCTGTACTACGCGCAGCCGTCCTGGTACATCCGCACCACCGCGGTCAAGGACCGTCTGCTCGAAGAGAACGAGAACACCAACTGGTTCCCGGACTCGGTCAAGCACGGCCGCTTCGGCGACTGGCTGAACAACAACATCGACTGGGCGCTCTCCCGCAACCGCTACTGGGGCACGCCGCTGCCGATCTGGCGCTGCGAGGACGACCACCTGACGTGCGTGGGCTCGCGCGCCGAGCTGTCGGAGCTCACGGGCACGGACCAGTCGGACCTCGACCCGCACCGCCCGTACATCGACGACGTCACCTTCTCCTGCCCCGCCGAGGGCTGCGGCAGGACCGCGACGCGCGTGCCGGAGGTCATCGACGCCTGGTACGACTCGGGCTCGATGCCGTTCGCGCAGTACGGCTACCCGTACCGGAACAAGGAGCTGTTCGAGAGCCGCTACCCGGCGCAGTTCATCTCCGAGGCGATCGACCAGACCCGCGGCTGGTTCTACACGCTGATGGCCGTCGGCACCCTGGTCTTCGACAAGTCCTCGTACGAGAACGTGGTCTGCCTGGGCCACATCCTCGCCGAGGACGGCCGGAAGATGTCCAAGCACCTCGGCAACATCCTCCAGCCGATCCCGCTGATGGACCAGCACGGCGCCGACGCGGTCCGCTGGTTCATGGCGGCCGGCGGCTCGCCGTGGGCGGCGCGCCGGGTGGGCCACGGCACCATCCAGGAGGTCGTCCGCAAGACCCTCCTCACGTACTGGAACACGGTCGCCTTCCAGGCGCTGTACGCCCGTACGTCGGGCTGGGCGCCGAGCGCGGCGGACCCGGCCCCGGCCGACCGCTCCGTCCTCGACCGCTGGCTGCTGTCCGAGCTGAACACGCTGGTGGCCGAGGCCACCGAGGCGATGGAGGCGTACGACACCCAGCGCACCGGCAAGCTCCTGTCGGCCTTCGTGGACGACCTGTCCAACTGGTACGTGCGCCGCTCGCGCCGCCGGTTCTGGCAGGGCGACAAGGGCGCGCTGCGCACCCTGCACGAGGTCGTGGAGACGGTCACGCGCCTCATGGCCCCGCTGACCCCCTTCATCACGGAGCGGGTCTGGCAGGACCTGGTGGTCCCCGTCACCCCCGACGCCCCCGAGTCGGTCCACCTGGCGACGTGGCCCGAGCCGGACGCCGCCCTGGTCGACCGGACCCTCTCGGAGCAGATGCTGCTGGTCCGCCGCCTGGTGGAGCTGGGCCGCGCCACGCGCGCGGAGTCGGGCGTGAAGACCCGCCAGCCGCTCTCGCGGGCGCTGGTGGCGGCCGCGGGCTTCGCGGACCTGTCCGCGGACCTTCAGGCGCAGATCACCGAGGAGCTCAACGTCTCCTCCCTCGCCTCCCTGTCGGAGGTGGGCGGCAGCCTGGTCGACACCACGGCGAAGGCGAACTTCCGGGCGCTCGGCAAGCGCTTCGGCAAGGGCGTCCAGGACGTGGCGAAGGCGGTCGCGGCGGCCGACGCCGCGGCGCTGGCGCTCGCGCTGCGCGACGGTGAGGCGACGCTGGAGGTCAACGGTGAGCAGATCACCGTGACCCCGGAGGAGATCATCATCACCGAGACGCCGCGGGAAGGCTGGTCGGTGGCCTCGGACTCGGGCGCCACGGTCGCCCTGGACCTGGAGATCACGCCGGAGCTGCGGCGGGCGGGTCTGGCCCGGGACGCGATCCGGCTGATCCAGGAGGCGCGCAAGAACAGCGGGCTGGACGTCGCGGACCGGATCGCGCTGCGGTGGACCTCGGCGTCGGCGGAGACGGTCGAGGCGCTGACGGCGCACGCTTCGCTGATCGCGGACGAGGTCCTGGCGACGGACTACGCGGAGGGTGAGGCCGACGGCACGTACGGGACGGCCTTCGAGGACGAGGCGCTGGCGCTGACCTTCCGGCTGCGCAAGGCGTAGCCGCCGCTCCTGCCCCGAGAGGCCCGGCCGGTTCTCCGGCCGGGCCTTTCCCGTGCCCGTCCGCGTGGTTCTCTCGGGCCGGTCATCCGCCGGTCGCGCGGGGTACGCCGAAGGGCCGGGCCCTGGGGAAACAGGGTCCGGCCCTTCGGGACTGCCGACGACGGCTACGCGCTCAACACGCGTTGATCCGCCGGCCTCAGTTGTCGTCCTCGTCGATCAGGAAGCCGCGCATCGGCGCCGGGGCCTGCTGCATCGGCTGCGGGGCCTGGGGGCGCACCGGAGCCATCGGCTGGGTCATCGCCGGGGACATCTGCTGCTGGCCGCCGTAGGACGGGGCGCCGCCCATCGGGCTGTTGCCGCCGTAGGACGGGGCGCTCGCGCCGGCCGGGGCCATCGACGGGGACGGCGGGAGCGACGCGGTCGCCGGGGTGCGCGGCGGGGCCAGCGAGTCGTCGGCCTGGGTCTCCAGCTGACGCAGCTGGGACTCGAGGTACGACTTCAGGCGGGTCCGGTACTCACGCTCGAAGCCCCGCAGGTCCTCGACCTTGCGCTCGAGGGTGGCGCGGGCGGACTCCAGGGAGCCCATCGCGACGCGGTGCTTCTCCTGGGCGTCCCGCTCCAGGGCGTCGGCCTTGGCGCGGGCGTCCCGCTCCAGGCCCTCGGCGCGCGAGCGCGCCTCGCCGACGATCTTGTTGGCCTCGGAACGGGCCTCCGCGATCGCCTGGTCGGCGGTCTGCTGGGCCAGCGACAGGACGCGCGCGGCGCTGTCGCCGCCGGGGCCCTGCGGAGCCGGCTGCATCTGCTGCTGCGGGTGACCCATGGGGCCGCCCTGCATCGGGCCGGGACCCATCGGGCCGCCCTGCATCGGGCCGGGGCCCATGGGGCCGCCCTGCATGGGGCCGCCCTGCATCGGGCCGGCGGGAAGCGCGGGGGCACCGGACGGCAGCTGCGGCGGGCCCTGCATGGGGCCCTGCTGCTGGGCGGGCGGTCCGGATATGGCGGCGGGCACGGGAGCGCCGGGACCGACGGGACGATCCTGCGGCTCCGGCGGCTTGCGCATGCCCTGCTGCTGGTTCTGCGCGGCGGCACGGGTCGCGGCGGCCAGCTTGGCGCGCAGGTCCTCGTTCTCGCGGAGCAGTCGGGTCAGTTCGGCTTCGACCTCGTCGAGGAAGGCATCAACCTCGTCCTCGTCATAGCCTTCTCGAAGGCGGACGGTCGTGAACTGCTTGTTCCGCACGTCCTCGGGGGTCAGCGCCATCTCTTCTTCACCTCTACGTAGTCGTCGGCAGTCGGCAAGACCGTATCGTCCACAGATTCCCTCATCCTCACCTCGCGAAGCTGCTCACGACGGAGATCAGGATGTAGACGATGATCATCAGAACGAAGAAGGACAGGTCGAGTGCCACGCCCCCGAGACGCAACGGCGGGATGAGCCGCCGCAGAAGCTTGAGCGGTGGATCGGTCACAGTGTAGGTGGCCTCCAGGACCACCACCATCGCCTTCCCGGGTTGCCATGACCGGGCGAACTGGAAGACGTAGTCCATGACCAACCGGAGGATCAGCAGGACGAGGAAGCACATCAGGACGATGTAGACCACCTGCAGTGCGACGCCCATCCCGCGGTTCCCTCTCCCCTGGTTCTCGTGCTCTCACTTGTCCGGCCGCTCCCGGCGGCCGGGCCGTACTCGGTCTCGTTCTCTCTAGCTCTGGTTGAAGAATCCGCCCTCTGCGATGCGGGCCTTGTCCTCCGCCGTGACATCGACGTTAGCAGGCGACAACAGGAACACCTTCTGCGTCACGCGCTCAATGCTGCCATGGAGCCCGAACACGAGTCCGGCGGCAAAGTCGACAAGTCGCTTCGCGTCGGTGTCGTCCATCTCCGTGAGATTCATGATCACCGGGGTGCCCTCACGGAAGTGTTCCCCGATGGTACGGGCCTCGTTGTAGGTCCGCGGGTGCAGCGTGGTGATGCGGTACGGCTCCCGCTCGGACACGACCTTGGGCATGATCACCGGTGCGTTCTTCTCCAGGCTCGGACGTTCGGGTGTGATGGATGCCACGGGGGCAATTCGGGCAGGACGTCCGCTTTCCGCGTGTACCGGTACAGACTGAGCCACCGGCTCGCGCGGCGCCGGCGGCGTGACCACCCTCACCGGCTCCTCGCGCTCCACCTGCCGCGGAGGCTGGTGGTGGCGCCGGTCACGCTCGGGCTCGGGCTCCAGCTCGGGTTCGAAGTCGTCGTCGGGATCGAATCCCCGGCCGTCGTAGCCATCGTCCTCCACGAGGCCGAGGTAGACCGCCATCTTGCGCATCGCGCCGGCCATTCTCTGCATCCTCCGCTCTGTGGTGGATCGCCCTTACCGAATGTCGCAGTGTCACCAAGTGCCCGCGATCCACGGGTCCGTCCGCCTTCTCGGCGGAATGACCATATTTTCTGCTGTGGTCCGACTTGCTTCGCGACGTTACCCGAGCTTCGGGCGGACGCCGAGTACCGCCGTACCGATGCGCACGTGTGTCGCCCCGGCCGCCACGGCCTCCTCGAGGTCCGCACTCATGCCTGCTGACACCATGTTCGCAGTTGGACGAGTCGCGCGCAGGACAGTCGACAAATCCATGAGCCGCTCGAAGGCGGCCCGTTGCCGGCCCGCGTAGGGACCGGCGAGCGGCGCGACGGTCATCAGGCCGTCGAGCCGCAGCCCCGGCGCGGCGTCCACCGCGGCCGCCAACTCCTCGATCCCGTCGGGAGCCACTCCGCCCCGCTCGCCCCGGTGGCCGGACCCGGCGTCGAGGGCGACCTGGATCAGACAGCCGAGCTCCCGCCCGCCCTTCTCCGCGGCGGCGGAAAGAGAGGTGACGAGCCGCAAGCGGTCGACGGACTGCACCACATCGGCATAACCCACCACGGAACGGACCTTGTTGGTCTGCAACTGGCCCACGAAGTGCCAGGTCAGATCGAGGTCCGCGCAGGCGGCGGCCTTGGGTGCCGCGTCCTGGTCCCGGTTCTCGGCGACGTGCCGCACCCCGAGCTCGTGCAGCAGCCTGACGTCGCTCGCGGGGTGGGTCTTGGTGACCACGATCAGGGTCACGTCCTCGCGCTTCCGCCCGGCGGCGGCGCACGCGGCGGCGATGCGCTCCTCCACCCGGGCGAGGTTTGCGGCGAGTTCCGACTTGCGGTCCGTCATATCTCTTCTCAGATCAACCAGACATATCCCGCGAGTCGCCCTGTGGTGCGATCGCGGCGGTACGAGTAGTGGTCGCGGGACTCCAGGGTGCACACCCCGGCGTCCTCGACGTCCCGGACGCCGAGGCGTTCCAACTGGGCACGCACTCCGGCGGCCACGTCCACGGCCGGGGTGCCCCAGCTCGTCTCGGCGTACGCGGCCGGTTCGACCGCGGCCACCTCGGCGCGCATCGCCTCGGGCACCTCGTAGCAGCGTCCGCAGACCGCGGGTCCGGTGCGGGCGGTGATGCGGGCGGGGTCGGCGCCGAGTCCGGTCATCGCCTTCACCGCGGCGGGCACGACTCCGGCCACCATGCCCGGCCGCCCGGCGTGGGCGGCCGCCGCGACCCCGGCGACGGGGTCGGCGAGCAGGACCGGGACGCAGTCGGCGGTGAGGACGGCGAGGGCGAGGCCGCGGGTGGCGGTCACGATCGCGTCGACGGCGGGAACCGCGTCGGCGGACCCCCGGTTCCAGGGGCCGTCGACGACGGCCACGTCGGCGCCGTGCACCTGGTTCATCCAGACGACCCGCGCCGGGTCGAGCCCGAGTTCCCCGGCCGCCCGCGTCCGGTTGGTCCGCACGGCCGCCGGGTCGTCGCCCACCGCGCCGCCGAGGTTGAGCTCCTCGTACGGAACGGCGCTCACTCCGCCCCACCGGTCGGTGAAGGCGAAGTGCGCGCCGCTCGTCTCGAAACGCTGCCCTATCAAGGTGTCACTTCAGGAAGTCCGGGACATCCAGCTCTTCGGCCTGGGTGTCCGGGTACGGGCGGGCCGGCGGGACCACCGGCGGCGCGACGGGCGGCAGCGAGCTCTCGCCGACCGCCGGCGCGGGCTCGGCCGGAGCCGCCGGCTCCTCACGCGGGGTCACCGTGCCGAGTCCGCCGAGCGGGCGGGCGGGCTCACTGGCGCGGGGCGCCGGGGCGGGCTCCTCGCGCTTGGCGGAGACCGAGCCGATGATGTTGTCGCGACGGGCCGGCGGCTGGCCGCCGTCGAAGCCGGCGGCGATGACGGTGACCCGGACCTCGTCGCCGAGGGCGTCGTCGATGACGGCGCCGAAGATGATGTTCGCCTCGGGGTGGGCGGCCTCGCTCACCAGCTGGGCGGCCTCGTTGATCTCGAACAGGCCGAGGTCGCTGCCGCCGGAGATGGACAGCAGGACGCCCCGGGCGCCGTCGATGGAGGCCTCGAGGAGCGGCGAGGAGATCGCCATCTCGGCGGCGGCCACGGCGCGGTCGTCGCCGCGGGCGGAGCCGATGCCCATGAGGGCCGAACCGGCCTCGGACATGACCGACTTGACGTCGGCGAAGTCGAGGTTGATGAGACCCGGGGTGGTGATGAGGTCGGTGATGCCCTGGACACCACTGAGGAGCACCTGGTCGGCCGACTTGAAGGCGTCGAGCACGGAGACCTGGCGGTCCGAGATCGAGAGCAGCCGGTCGTTCGGGATGACGATGAGGGTGTCGACCTCTTCGCGGAGCTCGGCGATGCCGTCCTCCGCCTGGTTGGCGCGGCGGCGGCCCTCGAAGGTGAACGGGCGGGTGACCACGCCGATGGTGAGGGCGCCGAGCGAGCGCGCGATGTTGGCGACGACGGGCGCGCCGCCGGTGCCGGTGCCGCCGCCCTCGCCGGCGGTCACGAAGACCATGTCGGCCCCCTTGAGGACCTCCTCGATCTCCTCGCGGTGGTCCTCTGCCGCCTTGCGGCCGACGGCCGGGTTGGCCCCGGCCCCGAGGCCGCGGGTGAGTTCACGGCCGACGTCGAGCTTGACGTCGGCGTCGCTCATCAACAGCGCCTGCGCGTCGGTGTTGATGGCGATGAACTCGACGCCCTTGAGACCGACCTCGATCATTCGGTTGATGGCATTGACACCACCGCCGCCGACACCGATGACCTTGATGACTGCGAGGTAGTTCTGCGGTGCTGCCACGTCGAAGGCCTCTCGCCTCGAGTTACGTGTCGCCGCTCCGCGGTGGTTAGGCGCGTTGCTGACGACGGATGCCGATTGGGACGGTCCATGACGCCGACCCAAACCCTAACGTTCAAGTTTAGGGTTACCAGTGTCTCTGTTCGCTGGACTCTTCCGAACAGGACACTAAGTCGACAAGCGGCGCGCGTTCAACGAACACGCCGAACCTCCCGTTTTTCTTTTCACCCTATGTGATCACCCGTAGCGCTGGCCAACCAGGGTGCTGGCCAGCGCAGATGGGCGTCAACTTCCCGACGACGCGGGTGCCGTGGGGGCACTTACATCGAAGTGCCCCGCTTTGGGAGTCGCTTTCATCAGCGCGGTGAGAACGCGGGCCTTTGCGGCTCCGTCCTCGCCGCTGCCCCAGAAGACGCTGCGGCCCTTGCCGAGTTCCAGAGTGATGGAGTCGAACGACGTGATCCGGACGACACGGACGTCCTGGGCGATTTTCTCCGGGAGTTCGCCCGTCACGCCTACCGCGGCCGTCAGCAGCCGTTCGGTGCCGAAGCGGCGCAGGCTCGGGGAGGCGGCGGCGTCGAGGACGAGCCGGGGAACGCCGCGGGGCGGGATGGCCACGGTGGCGAACCGCACGCCCCCCGCGTCCACTTCATCGTATTTCCTGCCGTTCTGAAGGATCAGGACGGGACGGCGTTCCGTCACTTTCAGACCGATTCCGTGCGGCCAGGACCGGACGACGTCCACGCTGTCGATACGGGGAAGTTCCTCGCGCAACCGGGCCTCGATGGCCCCCGTGTCGACCGAGACGAGCGGCGCGCCGAGCGGTACGGCGGCGACCCGCTCGACCTCGTCGCGGGTGAGCACCTTCGTGCCGGTGGTGCTCACCTTCTCGACCCGGAACCAGTCGGAGCCGTACAGCGCCCAGACGGCGAAGGCCGTCAGCAGGACGGCGCCGGTGACGCCCAGGAGAACCCGCGGGCCGGGCATCCGGAACTTCCGGGTGCCCGGCCGCGACGGCTGCCGCGGCGCCGCCTTGGACCTGCTCGTTCCACGCTTCTCGGCGGTCGTCGGTCCGGCTGCCACGGTGGTGTCTCCTGCCTGTTGCCTCTGCTCGGCGCGGCGCGCGCTACGCCTGTCGGCGGGCGGCGATCGCCTCGTACACCATGCCGACGAGCAGGTCGTCGGCATCCCGGCGGCCGAACTCGGCGGCGGAGCGGGACATCTCGTACAGGCGGTGCGGATCGGCCAGTACGGGCAGGACGTTGGCCTGCACCCACTGCGGCGACAGCTCCGCGTCGTCGACGAGGAGTCCACCGCCGGCCTTGACCACCGGCTGGGCGTTGAGCCGCTGTTCGCCGTTGCCGATGGGCAGCGGGACGTAGGCGGCCGGCAGTCCGACGGCGGAGAGCTCGGCGACGGTCATCGCGCCCGCCCGGCAGAGCATCATGTCGGCGGCGGCGTACGCGAGATCCATCCGGTCCACGTACGGTACCGGCACGTACGGCGGCATTCCGGGCATGTTGTCGACACGCGGCAGTTCGTTCTTCGGGCCGACCGCGTGCAGGATCTGGATGCCGGAGCGCTGGAGCACCGGGGCGATCTGCTGGACGACCTCGTTGAGCCGGCGTGCGCCCTGCGAGCCGCCGGAGACCAGCAGCGTCGGCAGGTTGGGGTCGAGGCCGAACGCGGCGCGCGCCTCGGGGCGTACGCGGGCGCGGTCGAGGGTCGCGATGGAGTGCCGCAGCGGGATGCCGATGTAACGGGCGTTCCGCAGCTTGGAGTCCGGGGTGGCGACGGCGACGCCGGCCGCGTACCGCGAGCCGATCTTGTTGGCCAGACCGGGCCGCGCGTTGGCCTCGTGGACCACGATCGGCACGCCGAGCCGCTTGGCGGCCAGGTAGCCGGGCAGGGCCACGTAGCCGCCGAAGCCGACCACGCAGTCGGCCTTGGTGCGCTCCAGGACCTGCTCGGCGGCCTTGATGGTGCCGCGCAGCCGTCCGGGGACGGTGATCAGCTCGGGAGTGGGTTTACGGGGCAGCGGCACGGCAGGGATGAGCGCCAGCTCGTAGCCGCGCTCGGGTACCAGCCGGGTCTCCAGGCCCCGCTCCGTGCCCAGCGCCGTGATCCCCACGGAGGGGTCCTGCCTGCGCAGGGCGTCCGCGAGGGCGAGCGCGGGCTCGATGTGACCGGCGGTACCTCCGCCGGCGAGTACGACATGCACCGAAATTCACCGCTCTCCGGACGGACGCTTCTTGACGCGCCGTCGCATCGACTTCCATCTCCCCCCGGCCCGCTTGCCCCATCCGGGGCGGCGCAGGGCCAGGGCCGCTTTCGCGGCGGGTTCCTGTCGCGCGAAGGCGATCAGGAGCCCGACGGCGAACATGGTCGGCAGCAGGGCCGACCCTCCGTAGGAGAACAGCGGGAGCGGGACTCCGGCGATCGGCAGCAAGCCGAGCACCGCACCGATGTTGACCACGGCCTGGGCCGTGATCCAGGTGGTCACGCCTCCCGCGGCATACCTCACGAAGGGGTCCTCCGTGCGTCCGGCCACGCGGATACCCGCATAGCCTAGAGCCGCGAACAGGGCCAGCACCGACAGCGTCCCCGCCAGGCCCAGTTCCTCCCCGGTGACGGCGAAGATGAAGTCGGTGTGCGCTTCGGGGAGTTGGCCCCATTTTTCCACACTTGCCCCGAGTCCGGAACCGAACCATCCGCCGGAGGCCAGGGCGTAGATCCCGTGGGCGGCCTGCCAGCACGGGTCTCCCGCGCCGCCCGGGTCGCTGGCGCCGAGGCAGCCGAAGCGCTCCAGGCGGTGCGGGCTGGTCTTGATGAGCAGCGCGCCGATCACGCCGGCGACGGCGAGCACGCCGACGAACAGCCGGGTGGGCGCGCCCGCGGTCCACAGCAGGCCGAACAGGATCGCGGTGAGGATGATCGCCGTGCCCATGTCACCGCCCAGCATGATCAGGCCGAGCAGCAGGAACGCTCCGGGCACCAGCGGGACCAGCATGTGCTTCCACTGGGTCAGCAGCTTCATGTCCTGTTTGCGGGCCAGCAGGTCGGCGCCCCACAGGATCAGCGCCAGCTTGCCGAACTCGCTGGGCTGGAGCATGAACGGTCCGCCCAGCGAGATCCAGTTCTGGTTGCCGCCGACCGAGACTCCTATCCCGGGGATCTGGACGAGCACCATCAGGAAGATCGCGCCGACCAGGATC
This sequence comes from Streptomyces roseicoloratus, assembly GCF_004117935.1. GTDB lineage: Bacteria > Actinomycetota > Actinomycetes > Streptomycetales > Streptomycetaceae > Streptomyces > Streptomyces roseicoloratus. Next base: position 128,582 of record NZ_SDOY01000142.1, read on the forward strand.
GGGTAGGCGAGCGCCCGGTGCAGCTTCACGGGCATCCGGGAGGCCAGGAAGAGCAGGCCCGCGCCGAGCAGGGCCGCGAAGAACTGCTTGCGGAAGAAGTAGGACGGCACCAGGTCGTAGCGGAGCGCCGTGATCATCGACGCGGAGTAGACCATCACCAGGCCGAGCCCGGTGATGAGCAGTCCGGCGCCGACGATCACGTAGTACGCGGTGAGCGGCCGGTCCCAGGCCCGGCGGCCCCGCTCGTACAGTCCCCGCACCCCGCCCGCACGGCGCTTCCGCGGCGCCGCGGGGGCCCGGCCGGCGCCGCGTGCGGCGGCCGGCCGGCGTGTCCCGGCGGTTCTGCTCGGCATGGTCGCTGTCCCCTCCAGTCGTGTCCGGCGCGGCCGGACCCCTCTGCTGGTCAGGTCAGGCGTCGCCGGTGGCGGCGAGGGCGCGGACGGCGTCCGCGAAGGCCTCGCCCCGCTTGTTGTAGTTGGCGAACATGTCCATCGACGCGCAGGCCGGGGCAAGGAGGACCGTGTCCCCCGGCCGGGCGAGCGCGGCCGCCTCGCGGACCGCCGCGGACATCGCCCCAGTGTCGGTCCGGTCGAGGTCCACCACCGGGACCTCCGGGGCGTGTCGCGCCAGGGCTTCGGCGATCAGCGCCCGGTCCTGGCCGATCAGGACGACGCCGCGCAGCCGCTTCGCGGAGCCCTGCACGAGCTCGTCGAAGGTCGCTCCCTTGGCGAGGCCGCCGGCGATCCAGACGATCGGGTCGTAGGCCGCCAACGAGGCTTCCGCGGCGTGGGTGTTGGTGGCCTTGGAGTCGTCGACGTAGGTGACGCCCTGGATCTCCTCGACCAGTTCGATGCGGTGCGGGTCCGGCCGGAAGGCCCGCAGTCCCTCCCGTACGGCCTTCGGCTCGACGCCGAAGGCGCGCGCGAGCGCGGCCGCGGCCAGCGCGTTGGCGACGTTGTGCGGGGCCGGCGGCTGGACGTCGGAGACCTGGGCCAGCTCCTGGGCGTTCTTCTGCCGGTCGGCGACGAAGGCCCGGTCGACGAGCAGGTCGTCGACCACGCCGAGCTGGGAGGGTCCCGGCGTGCCGAGGGTGAAGCCGATGGCCCGGCAGCCCTCCTCGACGTCGGCCTCGCGGACCAGGTCCTCGGTCGCCTTGTCGGCCGCGTTGTAGACGCAGGCGATCCGGTTGCCCTCGTAGATCCGGCCCTTGTCGGCCGCGTACGCGTCCATGGAGCCGTGCCAGTCGAGGTGGTCGGGCGCCAGGTTGAGCACGGCGGCCGAGTGAGCGCGCAGCGAGGGCGCCCAGTGCAGCTGGTAGCTGGACAGCTCGACGGCGAGCACGTCGTACTCCTCGTCGCCGAGCACGGCGTCGAGGAGCGAGACGCCGATGTTGCCGACGGCCGCGGTCCGCAGGCCGGCCGCCTCCAGGATGGAGGCGAGCATCCGCACGGTCGTGGTCTTGCCGTTGGTGCCGGTGACCGCGAGCCACGGGGCCGCGTCCGGGCCGCGCAGCCGCCAGGCCAGCTCGACGTCGCCCCAGATCTCCACCCCGGCCGCCTCGGCGGCCAGGAAGAGCGGCTTGTCGGGCTTCCAGCCCGGCGCGGTGACGATCAGCTCGGTGCCGGGCGGCAGGGTCGCCCCGTCGCCGAGGCGGACGGTGATTCCCACCGCCTCGAGCTCGGCGGCCTGCGCCCGGGAGCGCTCGTCGTCGCCGTCGTTGACGACCGTGACGACCGCGCCCAGGCCGTGCAGGACGCGGGCGGCGGGGATGCCGCTCACGCCGAGCCCGGCGACGGTGACGCGCTTGCCCTGCCAGTCCAGCTGCTCGCTCACTTTTCGGATGCCCATCCCGCGTAGAAGAGGCCCAGGCCCACGATCACGTAGATGCCCTGGATGATCCAGAAGCGGACGACGACCAGGACCTCGGACCACCCCTTGAGTTCGAAGTGGTGCTGGAGGGGCGCCATCCGGAAGACGCGCTTTCCGGTCAGCTTGAAGGAGCCGACCTGGATGACCACGGACATCGTGATCATGACGAAGAGGCCGCCGAGGATGGCGAGCAGCAGCTCGGTGCGGGAGCAGATGGCCAGACCCGCGAGCGCGCCGCCGAGGGCGAGCGAGCCGGTGTCGCCCATGAAGATCTTGGCGGGCGAGGTGTTCCACCACAGGAAGCCGAAGCAGGCGCCCATCAGCGCGGAGGCGACGACCGCGAGGTCGAGCGGGTCGCGCACCTCGAAGCAGGCGTTCGGGTTGGTCAGGGTCATGGCGTTGGCGCACGACTCCTGGAACTGCCAGAGCCCGATGAACGTGTACGCGCCGAAGACCATCACCGAGGCGCCGGTGGCCAGGCCGTCCAGACCGTCCGTCAGGTTCACGCCGTTGGACATGGCCAGGATCATGAAGAGCGCCCAGACCACGAACAGCACGGGTCCGATGGACCAGCCGAAGTCGGTGATGAAGGAGAGCTTCTCGGAGGCCGGGGTGTTGCCGCGCAGGTCCGCGAACTGCAGCGAGAGCACGGCGAAGGCGATGCCGACGATCAGCTGGCCGGCCATCTTCGCCTTGGCCCGCAGGCCCAGCGAACGCTGCTTGACGATCTTGATGTAGTCGTCGAGGAAGCCGACCAGACCCATGCCGGCCATCAGGAACAGCACCAGGACGCCCGAGTACGTCGGGTCCTCGCCGGTGATGACCTTGGCCAGGGCGTACGCGATGAGCGTGGCCAGGATGAAGGAGATGCCGCCCATGGTGGGCGTGCCCTTCTTCCCGAGGTGGCCGCGCGGGCCGTCGTCGCGGATGAACTGGCCGTATCCCTTGCGGGCGAGCAGCTTGATGAGCAGCGGGGTGCCGATCAGGGTCAGGAAGAGCCCGATGGCCCCCGCGAAGAGGATCTGCCTCATCGGCCGGCCGCCTCACCCTCGGCGGCGTTCTCGAGCAGTGCCAGGGCGACCCGCTCCAGACCCACCGACCTGGAAGCCTTCACCAGGACGATGTCCCCCGGGCGCAGCTCACTGCGCAACAGGTCGACCGCCGCCTGCGCGTCGGACACGTGCACCGACTCCTCACCCCACGAACCCTCGTTATAGGCGCCCAGTTGCAGCCAGGACGCTTCCCTGTCCCCGACCGCGACGAGCTTGCTGACGTTGAGCCGGACGGCGAGCCGTCCGACCGCGTCGTGCTCGGCGAGCGACTCGTCTCCGAGCTCGGCCATCTTGCCGAGCACCGCCCACGTACGGGAACCCCGGTCCTGAGCGGACCGGCCCATGGCCGCGAGCGCGCGCAGCGCGGCTCGCATGGACTCGGGGTTCGCGTTGTAGGCGTCGTTGACGATCGTCACGCCGTCCGGACGCTCGGTGACCTCCATGCGCCAGCGCGACAGGGTGCCCGCCTCGGAGAGCGCGGTGGCGATCTCCTCGACGGGCATGCCCAGCTCATGGGCGACGGCGGCCGCGGCGAGCGCGTTCGACACGTGGTGCTCACCGTACAGGCGCAAGGTCACGTCGCTGCACCCGGTGGGTGTGTGAAGCCTGAAAGAGGGCTGTCCGGTTTCTGTGAGCCGGACGTTCTCGGCCCGTACGGCCGCTTCGTCCGCCTCTCCGAACAGGGTGACGCGTGCCGTGGTGCGGCTCGCCATGGCGCGCACGAGCGGGTCGTCGGCGTTGAGGACCGCGATGCCGCCCTCCTCGGCGGCCGGCAGGGCCTCGACGAGCTCGCCCTTGGCCTGGGCGATCTGCTCGCGTCCGCCGAACTCGCCGACGTGCGCGGTGCCGACGTTGAGGACGAGTCCGATGCGCGGCGGGGTGAGGCCGGTGAGGTAGCGGATGTGGCCGATTCCGCGCGCCCCCATCTCCAGGACGAGGTGGCGGGTTTCGGCCGTCGCCGTGAGCGCGGTCAGCGGCAGGCCGATCTCGTTGTTGAGCGATCCCGGCGTCCACACGGTGGGCGCGTGCCGCTGCAGGACCTGGGCGATCAGGTCCTTGGTGGAGGTCTTGCCGGCCGAGCCGGTGAGCGCGACGACATCGGTCCCGAGGCGGCCGACGACCGCGCGGGCGAGGGCCCCGAGCGCCGTCTGGACGTCCTCGACGACGATCGCGGGCACGCCGACGGGGCGGGCGGCCAGCACGGCCGCCGCACCCGCCTCGACGGCGCGCGTCGCGTAGTCGTGGCCGTCGACGTTCTCGCCGGTGAAGGCGGCGAACAGGCTGCCGGGCTTCACCTCACGGGAGTCGATGACGACCGGACCGGTGATCCGGACGGCCGGATCCGGTATGTCGTGCGGCCGCCCGCCGACGATTTCGGCGATCTCGGCGAGGGAGAGGGCGATCACTGCTTCATCCCTGACTGTTCTGGTGACGGGGTGCGTCCTGCTGGGTCAGCCGGCTGAGAATGGCCTCGCGCAGGACCTGGCGGTCGTCGAAGGGGCGGACCACGCCGGCGGCTTCCTGGCCCTGCTCGTGGCCCTTGCCCGCGACCAGGACGGTGTCGCCCGGCTCCGCGCGGGCCACGGCGGCGGCGATGGCGGCGGCCCGGTCGGCGTCGACCAGGACCTCGCCGCGCTGGTACGCCGGCACCTCGGAGGCGCCGGCCAGCATCGCGGTGAGGATGGCGAGCGGGTCCTCGGAGCGCGGGTTGTCCGACGTGAGGACGGCGGTGTCGGCGAGCCGGGCCGCGGCGGCGCCCATCGGGCCGCGCTTGGTGGTGTCGCGGTCGCCGCCGCAGCCGATGACCACGTGCAGCTTCCCGCGGGTCACCTCGCGCAGCGAGCGCAGCACCGATTCGACGGCGTCCGTCTTGTGCGCGTAGTCGACGACCGCGAGGAACGGCTGGCCGGCGTCGACCTTCTCCAGGCGGCCCGGGACGCCGGGGACGGCGGCCACGCCGTCGGCCGCGGTCTGCGGGTCGACGCCCGCCGTGGCGAGGGTGACGATCGCGGCCAGGGTGTTGGCCACGTTGAACGGGCCGGGCAGCGGCGCGGTGGCGGCGATCCGGACGCCGTCGGGACCGACCACCGTGAAGGTGGAGTCGGCGGCCCCGGTGACCACGTCCTCGGCGCGCCAGTCGGCGTTCGGGTCGCCGCCGGCGGAGAAGGTGACGACCGGGACGGCGGCCTCCTTCGCGAGCCGACGGCCGTACTCGTCGTCGAGGTTCACCACGCCGCGCCGGCTGCGCTCGGGCGTGAACAGCCGCGCCTTGGCCTGGAAGTAGTCCTCCATGTCGGAGTGGAACTCCATGTGCTCCGGGCTCAGGTTGTTGAAGACGGCGACGTCGAAGACGCAGCCGTCGACCCGGCCGAGCACCAGGGCGTGACTGGAGACCTCCATGGCGACCGCCTCGACGCCGCGTTCGCGCATGACCGCGAACAGGGCCTGGAGGTCGGTGGCTTCGGGGGTGGTCCGCTCGGACTTGATGCGCTCGTCGCCGATGCGCATCTCGACGGTGCCGACGAGGCCGGTGGCCCGGCCCGCGCCGCGCAGGCCGCCCTCGACGAGGTAGGCCGTGGTGGTCTTGCCGGAGGTGCCGGTGATGCCGATCTGGAGCAGGTCCGCTCCCGGCCGTCCGTAGATCTCGGCGGCGAGCTCGCCCATCCGGCCGCGCGGGTCCTCGACGACCAGGACCGGCAGGCCGGTCGCGGCGGCGCGTTCGGCGCCCGCCGGGTCGGTGAGGACGGCGGCGGCGCCGAGGCCGGCGGCCTGGGCGACGAAGTCGGCTCCGTGGGCGCGGGCGCCCGGCAGGGCCGCGTACACGTCGCCGGGGCGCACCGCCCGCGAGTCGTGGGTGATGCCCGAGACCGCGACGCCGTGACCGGCGCCGGGGAGCTCGGTGCCCAGCCGGCCGGCGAGCTCGCCCAGGGGTGTCGGGCGGAGCCGCTCCGGGCGGGGCGGGGTGGTTCGGGACTGATCAGCGTGTGGCACGGCGGTGAGCGTACCGGGCGCACCCTGCGCAGGGCTAAATCGGGCCGCGGCGTCGCCGGAGTTCGATTTCCGGTTCCCGGAGGGCGGGGTGATCGTTGTCACTGGTGCTCCCGAAGTGTCACGGGTGTTCACGTTCGTCGGGCGTTCGCGTTCGTGGGTGGTCACGTGCGGGGGGGGTGTTCGTCCGTGGGTGTTCGCGCGCGGGGGCTTCCAGCGCGCGCCGGGTGCGTCCGTACGCCTAGGGGGCGAAGAACACGGGAAGGCGGGCGGGCTCCTTGCCGGTCGGCGGGACGCGGAGGGTCTTGAGGGCGAACTCCATCACCTTCTTGTAGATGGGTCCGCAGATCTGGCCGCCGAAATAGCTGCCCTTGGTGGGGTTCTGGATGGCGCAGTAGACGGTGACGCGGGGCTGGTCGGCGGGGGCGAAGCCGGCGAAGGAGGCGGTGTAGCCCTTGTAGCGGCCGAGTTCGGGGTCGACGCGGTTGGCGGTGCCGGTCTTTCCGGCGACGCGGTAGCCGGGGATGGCGGCCTTGGTGCCGGTGCCCTCCTCGTCGTCGACGACGGACTCCAGCATCTCCGCGAGGGTCCTGGCGGTCTTCTCGCTCACGACGCGGGACTCCTCGGGCGCCGGCGCGGGGGTGAAGCGGCCGTCGGGGCCCTTGGTGCCGCGCACCAGGGTCGGCTCGATCCGGACGCCGCCGTTGGCGATGGTCGAGTAGACCGACGCCGCCTGCATGGCGTTGACGGACAGGCCCTGGCCGAACGGGATCGTGTACTGCTGCGAGGTCGACCAGTCCTGGGGCTTGGCGAGGATGCCGGGCGTCTCACCCGGGTAGCCCAGGCCGGTGGGGCTGCCGACGCCGAACCTGCGCAGGTAGTCGTACAGCACCTTGTTGGCCTCGGGCTGGGTCTTCCCGAGCCTGCCGGTGGCGAGGATGGTGCCGATGTTGCTGGACTTGGCGAGGACGCCGTTGAGGGTCAGCTCCCAGGTCTTGTGGTCGACGTCGTCGCTGAACAGCCGGTCGCCGCGGTGGAGTCGGTTGGGCACGGTGACGTGGGTGTCGGGGGTGGCAGCGCCCTCCTCCAGGACGGCGGCCATGGAGATGACCTTGGCGGTCGAGCCGGGCTCGTAGGCGTCCTGGAGGGCGGCGTTGCCCATGGCGGTGGCGTTGGCCTGGGAGAGGTCGTTGGGGTCGAAGCCCGGGGCGTTGGCCATGGCCAGGACCTCGCCGGTGCGGGTGTCCTGCACGATGACGTAGCCGCGGTCGGCCTTGGACTTCGCCACCTGCTCGGTGACGGCCTGCTGGGCGGCCCACTGGATGTCCCGGTCGATGGTGAGCTCGATGTCGGAGCCGGGGACGGCCGGAGTGCCCTGGGAGCCCGCGGTGGGCACCCGGCGCCCGCCGGACTGGGCGAAGCGGATCTTGCCGTCCTTGCCGGCGAGTTCCTTGTCGAGCAGGGCCTCCATGCCGCCGGCGCCGCGGCCCTCGGCGTTGACGTAGCCCAGTATTCCGGCGGCGAGCTCGCGGTTCGGGTACACGCGCTTGGTGCTGGGTTCGCCGAGGACGCCGCCGAGCAGGTTGACCCCGTTGCCGCCGTTGGCGGGCCTGGCCTTCTGCTCGTAGACCTTCTTCAGGTCCTTGATCTGGTTCCAGACCTGCGGCGTCTGCTTGCGGGCGAGCAGGGTGTAGCGGGACTTGGGCGTGCGCAGCTTCTTGGCGAGCTCGGCGGGCTCCTTGCCGAGGAGCGGGGCGAGCAGCGCCGCCGCCTGCTCCGGGGCGTCCCCGAGCTTCGCCTCCTCCGGGGTGAAGAGCTTCGGGTCGGCGGTGATGTCGTACGCGTCGACGCTGGCGGCCAGCGCGACCCCGTTGCGGTCGGTGATCTCACCCCGGTCGGCGGAGAGCGTGTACTCCTGGTAGCGGTGCTTCTCGGCCTTCGCGGCGTACGCGCTCGCGTCGACGGCCTGGACCTGGAGCAGCCGGACCACGAAGGCCAGCATGACGAGGGTCAGGCCGAGGGAGACCAGGCGCAGCCGGGGCTTGGGCCTGCCGAGGCGGATCGTGCGCGGCCTGGCCGCGGGCCGGGCGGCCGGGCGCCGGGGCTGCCCGTTCCTCGCGGCCGGCCTCGGCGC
>NZ_SDOY01000143.1 GCF_004117935.1 Streptomyces roseicoloratus
GGCGGTTTCTAGGGGTCGTCGCAACACGTGGTCGTGTTGGTCAGGCCGCGAGTAGTTTATGCAGGCGCTCGGCCGGGGTTTCCCAGCCGAGCGTTTTGCGTGGGCGGCGGTTGAGCTGGTCGGCGACGGCGGCCAGGTGCTCGGGGTCGTGGACGGACAGGTCGGTGCCTTTGGGGAAGTACTGCCGCAGCAGGCCGTTGGTGTTCTCGTTCGAGCCGCGCTGCCAGGGGCTGGCGGGGTCGCAGAAGTAGACCGGGATGTCGGTGGCGAGGGTGAACTGCGCGTGGCGGGCCATCTCGCTGCCCTGGTCCCAGGTCAGGGACCGCATCAGCTGGGCGGGCAGGGTCTGGACGGTGGCGGTCAGGGCAGTCAGGACGGCCTCGGCTCCGTGGTCGCCGGGCAGGTGCAGGAGCATGACGTAGCGGGTGGCGCGTTCGACCAGGGTGCCGATCGCGGACCTGCCGTCCTTGCCGATGATCAGGTCGCCCTCCCAGTGGCCGGGAACGGCCCGGTCCTCCACCTCGGCGGGCCGTTCGCTGATCATCACCATCGGGGTGGTGAAACGCGGCTGGCGGCAGTTCGCCTGCCGCTGGGGTCTGCGGCGGGCCCGCCCGGAGCGCAGGGCGCCGGCCAGCTCGCGCCGCAGCTGACCCCTGCCCTGGACATAAAGTGCCTGATAGACGGTCTCGTGGACCACGTGCATCTCCGGCCGCTGGGGGAACTGTGTCCGCAGAGCGTGGCATATCTGCTCCGGGCTCCACTTCTCGTCCAGCATCGTCTGGACGGCGTCCCGCAGCTCGGGGTTCCGGAGGATCTTGCGGGGCTTGGGGCGGGGACGGCGGGCGTCGGCGCGGGCCTGGGCGGCGTGCGGGCGGTAGTGCCACTGGCCGCGTGTGCCGTCGGTGCGGTTGCGGCGGATCTCCCGGCTGACCGTGGACGGACTTCGGCCCAGCTCCGCGGCGATCGCCCGTACCGTGGCCTTCTCCCGCAGCCGGTCCGCGATGTGGATCCGCTCGTCCTCGCTCAGGTATCGGGACGGACCGGAAGCCGGCACCACCAGATTGATCGGTGGTACCGGCTTCCGGTTGCGTTCCCCGGAGCGGCCGTTGCGCCACTTCCGACCGGTCCGCTCATCGATGCCGACAATCCGGCACGCTTCGGTGTTGCTGTATCCCTGCCGCACGAGCCGGGAGTATGCCTCCCGCTCCCGGGACAACTTCTTACGCCCCTGCGGTGTCCGGTCCGCTCGGATCTGGAAGTCCATCGCACCCCTTGAACTGGGGTGTTGCGACAACCACTAGAACCAACGCGAGCGGGGCGGCCCTTGCGCGTGCGTCCGCGCGGACGCGGTCGGACGCGGGGGAAACGGCTCCGGCATGACGCTTACGGCATGACCGGTTACGCCATGACCGGCTACGGCTACGCCAGCGGGCCGGTGACCGGCTCGACGGCGGCGACCAGCCGGCCCTCGCGGACGAAGGCGTCGGCAGCGGCCAGGTCGGGCGCGAGGAAACGATCCGGCCCGGGACCCTCGACACCGGCCGCGCGCAGCGCCTCGATGGCGGCGGCGGAGGCGGGCGCCGGGCTGAGGCCGTGGCGCAGCTCGATGGCGCGGGTGGCGGCGTAGAGCTCGACGGCGATGATCCGGTTGAGGTTGCCGATCGCGGTGCGCAGCTTGCGGGCGGCGGACCAGCCCATGGAGACGTGGTCCTCCTGCATCGCCGAGGACGGGATGGAGTCGGCGGAGGCCGGGACGGCGAGCCGCTTCATCTCGCTGACCAGGGCGGCCTGCGTGTACTGGGCGATCATCAGGCCGGAGTCGACGCCGGCGTCGTCGGCGAGGAACGGCGGCAGGCCGTGCGAGCGGTTCTTGTCGAGGAGCCGGTCGGTGCGGCGCTCGGCGATGGAGCCGAGGTCGGCGGCGGCGATCGCGAGGAAGTCGAGGACGTACGCGACGGGGGCGCCGTGGAAGTTGCCGTTGGAGCGGACCTGGCCGTCGGCGAGGACGACCGGGTTGTCGACGGCGGCGGCCAGCTCGCGCTCGGCGACGAGCCGGGCGTGGGCCATGGTGTCGCGGCCGGCGCCGGCGACCTGGGGGGCGCAGCGGACGGAGTAGGCGTCCTGGACCCGGGGGGCCTCGCCGCTCTGGTAGTGGCCGGTGAGCTCGGAGCCCTTGAGCACGGCCAGCATGTTGGCGGCGGAGGCGGCCTGGCCGGGGTGCGGGCGGATGGCGTGCAGCTCGGGCTCGAGGACCTTCTCGGTGCCGAGGAGGGCTTCGAGGGAGAGCGCGGCGGTGACGTCGGCCGACTTGTAGAGGGTGTCGAGGTCGGCGAGGGCCATGATCAGCATGCCGAGCATGCCGTCGGTGCCGTTGAGGAGGGCGAGGCCCTCCTTCTCGCGCAGCTCGACGGGCTCGATGCCGGCGGCGGCGAGCAGCTCGCCGGCGGGCTTCACCTCGCCGTCGGGCCCCTCGGCGTCCCCCTCCCCCATCAGCGTGAGGGCGCAGTGGGAGAGCGGTGCGAGGTCGCCGGAGCAGCCGAGCGAGCCGTACTCGTGGACGACGGGCGTGATGCCCGCGTTGAGCAGGTCGGCCATGGTCCGGGCGACCTCGGGCCGGACGCCGGTGTGGCCGGAGGCGACGGTCTTGAGCCGCAGGAACATCAGCGCGCGGACGACCTCGCGCTCGACCCGCGGGCCCATGCCGGCGGCGTGCGAGCGCACGATGTTCCGCTGGAGCTGGGTGCGCAGGTCGTGGCCGATGTGGCGGGTGGCGAGCGCGCCGAAGCCGGTGGAGACGCCGTACACCGGCTCGGGCTTGGCGGCGAGCGCGTCCACGGTGGCGCGGGCGGCGGCGAGCGCCTGGACGGCTTCGGACGACAGCTCGACGCGGGCGCCGTGGCGGGCTACGTCGATGACGTCCTGCGGGGTGGTGCCGGACGTCCCAAGGACGACAGTCTGCATATCCATATTCAGCACCCTACGGACTGAAGAGCGACCTGTCACTAGACGGCAGGCGTGAGGCTCCCGTTCCCGGCCGAACGGGCCGGCCCGAGCAGCCCCGCCCAGTCCTGCCCCGCCGCCCAGTCGGCGAAGGAGTGCCAGCCGACCTCGGGGTACGCGCGGCGCAGCCCGGCCACGTCGACGGCGAGGCCGGGGCCGGCGAAGTACGCGAACATGGCCGCCAGGTCTGCGGAGTGGCGCCGGACCACGCCGAGCGGCACCTCGTGGTGGGCGACCGGCCGGCCGGCGGCGGAGGCGAGGACGGCCGCCATCTCGCCGGAGGTGCGCTCGTCGGAGGCGATGTCGACGCGGCGGCCGGTGAACCCGTCGCGGCGCCGGAGGGCGAGCGCGGCGAAGGCGCCGATGTCGGCGGCGGGAATGAGCGTGAGCGGCGTGCCGGCCGGCAGGGGCCAGGCGAAGGAGCCCTCGCGCAGCCCTTCCAGGGTCCAGCCGTGGGCGAAGTTGTCCATGAAGGCGGCCGGCCCGATCACCGTCCACGGCAGGCCGGAGGCGTACAGGTGCTGCTCGACGGCCCACTTGCTCTCGTAGTGCGGCACGCCGGTGGCACGGTCCGCGTGGGCGGCGGAGGTGAACACGACGTGCCCGACGCGGGCGGCCGCGGCGGCGTCGACGAGCCGCCTGCCCTGGCGCGCCTCGGTGGCGACGTCGGCACCGAAGGGCGTGGTGACGGCGAAGAGCGAGTCCGCGCCGGCGAGGGCCGCGTCCAGCGAGACGCGGTCGTCGAAGTCGGCGCGGCGGACGTCGGCGCCGAGGGCGGCCAGGGCGCGGGCGGCGGGCGAACCGGGGTCACGGGTGAGGGCGCGGACGCGGCACCCGGCGGAGAGCAGGGCACGGGCGGTGGCCCCGCCCTGGGCGCCGGTGGCACCGGTGACGGCGACGGTGAGCATGCATCCTCCAGGGAGTATTCTTCTGCGTGACGCAATCTTTGCGCCACGCAGAGGTTAACCCATTCGTCTGCGTCGCACAGATCTTTTCGGGCGGCAGCCATCGGCGGCCCTGTCGGGTGGGCTGTCGGGTTGCCTGTCGGATGGCCTGCCGGATGGCCTGCCGGGTGGCCTGAAATCGATCGACTCGCGCGTGCCCCCTCGCGCATCCTCACGGGATGGAATTCCTCGTCTATCACCGCGACCGGCCCGGCTCCCTGCCGCTGCGCCGGGACCTGCTGGAAGCGCACTGGTCGTACATGGACCGGTTCGAGAAGGAGATGATCGCCCGCGGGCCGGCGTTCGACGTGGCCGACGGCGAACGGCTCGTGGGCAGCGTGCACATCGTCGACCTGCCGGGCCCCGAGGCGGCGCGGGCGTTCGCGTTCGGCGAGCCGGCCTACCAGGCCGGCGCCATCCGGGACGTGCTGATCCGCCGGTGGCGCAACGCGCTGGGGCGCACGATGGGGGACTTCCCGGGCGGCCGGTCCGGAGGCGACCGCTTCCTGGTGCTCGGGCTCGGCCAGGGCGAGCCGGTCGACCTGGAGGTGCCGCGGGACCGGGACGAGCTCATCGCGTACGGCCCTCTGCTGTCCGACGACGGCTCCGCCTGGCTCGGCACCGCGGCGCTGGTCCGCGCGCCGGACGCGGAGTCGGCGCGTGCGCTGCTGACGGTGGAGCGGTACGCCGATGTCGAGGTGTACGCCTGGGAGTTCGGCGGACGCCGTTAGCGGACGGACGGCCCACGGCCTCGACGCCGGTGCCGGTGCCGGTGCTGACGTCGGTGCCGGTGCTGGCGTCGGTGCCGGCCCCGGCGTCGGTCCCGGTCCCAGCGTCGGTGCTGGTGCCAGCGTCGAGGCCGGTCCCGCCCTACTGCGGCGGTGCGTCGCGGAAGCGGCGCCTGTCCCTGGCTCCCGGTGGGGCGTCGGCCAGGCGGATGACGGCGCCGTCGCGGCCCGCGACCACCGGCTTCGCCGAGCGGGCCGCCTTGGCCTGGTACTGGGCCGCGTCGGCCAGGCGGAAGAGGCGGCGGGCCGACTTCAGCGGGCCGATCGGGTCGCCGGTCGAGGCGACCCCGCACGCGACGCCCTCGCCCAGCTCCAGCTCCGCCGCCCTGACGCACAGCTCCTCGGCGACCGCCACCACCTCGTCCGCCGTGGGCCCCACCGTCAGCAGGCAGAACTCGTCGCCGCCGAGCCGCGCGGCCAGCGCGCCCGGAAGCATCGCCCCGCACCGTGACAGAACGGAGCCGAACCGTTCCAGCAGACGGTCGCCGACGGCGTGGCCGTGGGTGTCGTTGACCCGCTTGAGCCCGTTGAGGTCGCAGACCAGCAGGCTCACCACCGACCCGTCCACCCGATAGCGCTCGATCGCCTGGTCGAGCCGGGTGTCGACGGCCCGGCGGTTGGCGAGGCCCGTCAGCGGATCCGTGAAGGCGAGCTTGCGGACCTCTTCCAGGCGCTCGGCCTGGGCGATCCCGGACGCCACCACCGCCGCGAGCACGGTCGCGAAGTCGGAGTCGTCCCGGTCGAACGGCACCGCCCCGGCCGGCCTCGCCACGTACAGCTCGCCCCAGGCCCGCCCGTGCAGCACGATCGGCGCGACCACGCAGCAGCCGCGGCCGCGCCGGCGCAGGCCGGTGACCCGGCCGGTCGGCACGCGGTCGTCGGCGGTCTCCACCCACGCGTCGGGCTCGCCGCCGCCCGCCCACTGCTCGTGCAGGAACTCCGTGATCTCCGGGAACTGGTAGACCGGATAGGTCTCGGCGTCCGGGAACTCCTCCTCGCCCACCGCCCGCTCCCCGGCGTTCACCAGGACCTTCAGCCGGCCGTGGTCCCGCTCCCAGACGGAGAGCGCGGCGAAACTGCCGCCGAGCGCGTCCCGTGCGCCCAGCGCGGCCGCCCGCCAGAACTCGCGCGGAGTGTGCGCCGCCGCCATCGCCTGAGCCAGCGCCACCACGGCCCGCAGCCGAACGTCCTCTCCCATTCCTCCAGCTTAGGGACGTTTGATCCGTTTTCCCTTCCGAGACGTCACGGAAAGTGACATTTAGTGCAAATCGCGACCACTCGCCGTCCGGGCGGGCTGCCGCCGGCTCACTCGCCCGGCCACTCCGGGCGGCGCTTCTCGTTGAACGCCGCCACGCCCTCCGCCCGGTCCCCGGAGAAGGCCACCGAACGCCAGGCCGCGTCCTCGACCTCCAGGCCCGCCCGCAGGTCGAGGCCCTGACCGAGGCGCATGGCCTTCTTGGCCGCGCGCAGGCCGACCGGCGAGTTCGCCGCGATGCGCCCGGCGAGCTCGAGGGCGGCGGTACGGGCGTCCTCCGCCAGGACGTCCACCAGACCCAGTTCGCGCGCCTCGGCCGCCTCGACCCGGCGCGCCGTGAAGACCAGCTCGGCGGCGCGGGCGGCGCCCACCCGGCGCGGCAGGAGCTGCGTGCCGCCGCCGCCGGGGATCACGCCCACCGACACTTCCGGCAGTCCGACCACGGTGGTCGCGTCGGCCACGATCAGGTCGCAGGACAGCGCGAGCTCGAAACCGCCGCCGAGGGCGAAGCCGTGCACGGCGGCCACGGTCGGCATCGGCAGCTCCAGGACACCGGTGTACGCGGCGCGGGCGACGGGCCGCTGGCGGACCAGGTCGGCGTCGCTGAAGGAGTTGCGCTCCTTGAGGTCGGCTCCCACGCAGAAGGCCCGGTCGTGGGAGGAGGTCAGGACGGTGACGCGGACCGCGGGGTCGTCGGCGAGCGCGGCGCAGGCGGCGCCGATGGAGCGGGCCATCTCGGAGGAGACGGCGTTCATCGCCTTGGGCCGGTCGAGGACGAGCTCGGCGACGTGCCCGGGCCCGTCCTTCCGTACGGCGACGAACTCACCGAAACGCTGCTCGGACTGCACCGAGCCCTGCTCGGAACGCTGCTCGGACTGCTGGGACATCCTCGGCCCTCCCGGTCACGCGGTCAACGGGTGTTAACGGCTGTTCACCGGGAGATCCTAGGGCCTGGCCCTGACGGCTCCCAGGGCCAGGGCCCCGGGGCAAGGTCCGGAGGGGGCGCCGCCGGCCGGCCGGGGCCCGGAAGGACGCGGCTCAGGTCGGACGGCGGCTCAGGTCGGACGGCGGCTCAGGTCGGACGGCGGCTCAGCAGCCAGGGCTCCACGACGCCCAGTCCGCGGACCGGCCGCTGCCACATCGGCTGGAGCGCGAAGCGGTACGCGGGCGGGTGGTCGCCCTCCTTCTCGGCGCGGGCCGTCTCCTCCGCCGCCTGGGTCTCGGAGACGGGTGCGTCGCCGGTCCTGGTGAGCTCCTCGGCGAGGGCGCTGTCGACCAGGACGGCGTCCTTCGGGGCTATCGAGGTGAGGCGGCTGGCGAGGTTCACGGTGGTGCCGAAGACGTCGCCCATCCGGGTCGTCACGGTGCCGAAGGCGAGGCCGACCCGCAGGGCGGGCATGGTCTCGTCGTGGCCCAGGGTCTCGATCAGCCGCAGGCCGATCTCGGCGGCCGTGCCGGCGTCGTCGGCCGCGTACAGGACCTCGTCGCCGAGCGTCTTGATGAGCCGGCCGCCGTGCGCGGCGACCAGGTCGGCGCAGGTGGTCTCGAAGGCCTCGACGAGCTCGCCGAGCTCCTCCTCCTCCAGGCGCCGGGTGAGCCGGGTGAAGCCGACGAGGTCGGCGAAGCCGACGGCGAGCCGGCGGTCGACCATCTCCTCGTCGTCGGCCGCCTGCACGACCCGGCCGGTGGCGGCGGCGAGCTGGCGCCGCCACACGTAGATCAGGAACTCCTCCAGCTCGGGCAGGAGCAGTTCGACCAGCGGGTACGTGACCTCGGTGCGGGTCATGCCGGGCTCGGGCGGCTCGGTGAGGCCCTCCAGGAAGGAGTCGATCTGCCATTCGGCGAGCCGGGCCGTGGTCTGGCCGGTGGAACGGGCGACCTGCACGGCCATCGGCTCGCTGAGCAGTCCGGCCTCGACGAGACCGGCGAGGCGGCGCAGCGCGAGGACGTCGGCCTCGGTGAGCGCCTTGGCCTGGCCGATGTCGGCGAAGCCCATGGCGCGCCAGAAGCGGGAGGCGAGCTCCATGGAGACGCCGGCGGTGCGGGCGGCCTGGAACGGCGTGTAACGGCGGTCGGCGCCGAGGATGAGCTGTTCGAGGCGGATCGCCAGGGGGTCGTCGGTCGGCTCGGCCGTGTGGTCGACGACATGGTGGGGCGTGGGATAGGTCGGAGGTTCAGCTGGTTCGGCCGCGCCGCCGTTGTTCGCGTCGTCGACGGTCACCGGCCGCCTCCTGCCCGTTCCCTGCCCACTGTCCTGCCGTTCTGTCGCGTGGATGACGCGTCACGCGTCGCGGTCCACGAATCGCGCTCCACGATACGACAGGTGTGTGCTGGCTCACGCCCGAACCGGCCGCGCACCGCCCGCGGCGGGCGGGAACGGCCGGTCCGTACGAGTGAGATCCGGCCCCGGCGGCCCGGCGAGGACGACAGCAGCCCGGCCCAGGCGGCCCGGCGAGGACCACGGGCCGCGGCCTCCCTGCGCCGCGGTCCGGCCTCCCGGCGCCGCGCCCCCGCGCCGCCCGCCACCGGACGACGTCGCCCGCCGCCCGGCGCCGCCGGTCCGGCCCGTCAGTCCGTCGCCCGCAGGTGGACGATGTCGCCCGCCGCCACCGCCTCGGTGCCGCCGCCCTCCGTGGCGACGACGAGGCGGCCGTCGCCGTCGACGGCGACGGCGTCGCCCTCGAGCATGCGCTCGCCGGGCAGGTCGGCGCGGACGCGGCGGCCGAGGGTGGCGCAGGCGGTCGCGTAGGCCTCCTGGAGGCCGGAGGCGGCCGGGTCGCCGTCCGCGCGGACCCAGTCGCCGTACCACTGCTCCACGGAGCGCAGCACGGCGCGCAGCAGGGTGTCGCGGTCCGTGGAGACGGCGTCGGCGAGGAGCAGGGAGCCGGCGGCCGGCACGGGGAGCTCGTCCTCGCGGAGGCCGACGTTGATGCCGAGGCCGATGACGACGCCGTCGGCGCCGGCCCGCTCGGCGAGGATGCCGCCCGTCTTGCGCTCCTCGCCCCGCACGCGGACGAGGAGGTCGTTGGGCCACTTGAGGGAAAGTTCGGCGCCGGCGGCCTTGGCGAGGCCGCTCGCGGCGGCCACGCCGGTGAGCAGCGGCAGCCAGCCCCAGCGGTGCACGGGCACGGCCGGCTTGAGCAGGACGGAGAGGAAGAGGCCGGAGCGCGCGGGGGCGGTCCAGCTGCGGTCGAGCCGGCCTCGCCCCGAGGTCTGCTCCTCGGCGACGAGCACCGCGCCCTCGGCGAGTTCGTCGGCGCGGGCGGCGAGGTCGGAGTTGGTGGAGCCGGTGGACTCGACCACGTCGAGGGAGGTCCACAGGCCGTCGGGGAGCACGAGCGCGCGGCGCAGGGCGGGGGCGTTGAGGGGGGGCCGGTCGAGGTCGGACCAGCGTCCCGCTGAGCCTTGGGAGGACGTCATGCAAGCCAGCGTAGGTGTGGCAAACGCCGCACTGCCGAACCGTATCGACGCCGATACGCTACGGGTCAGTAGCAGGGCAGTAGCCCATTCGTAGTCAACGAACCCCCCGTGACCAGGCAGGGAGCCGCATCCCGATGTCCGAGCCGGCAGAGCACGACGAGATCGACATTCACACGACCGCGGGCAAGATCGCGGATCTGCAGCGCCGGATCGGCGAGGCCACGCACGCCGGTTCCGAACGGGCCGTCGAGAAGCAGCACGCGAAGGGGAAGCTGACCGCGCGCGAGCGCATCGCACTCCTGCTCGACGAGGATTCGTTCGTGGAGCTGGACGAGCTGGCCCGGCACCGCTCGACCAACTTCGGCCTGGAGAAGAACCGCCCGTACGGCGACGGCGTGGTGACCGGCTACGGCACCGTCGACGGCCGCCCGGTCGCCGTGTTCTCGCAGGACTTCACCGTCTTCGGCGGCGCGCTGGGCGAGACGTTCGGCCAGAAGATCATCAAGGTGATGGACTTCGCCCTGAAGACCGGCTGCCCGGTCATCGGCATCAACGACTCCGGCGGCGCCCGCATCCAGGAGGGTGTGAGCGCGCTCGGCATGTACGGCGAGATCTTCCGCCGCAACACCCACGCCTCCGGTGTGATCCCGCAGATCTCGCTGGTCGTCGGTCCCTGCGCGGGCGGCGCGGTGTACTCGCCCGCGATCACCGACTTCACGGTGATGGTCGACCAGACCTCGCACATGTTCATCACCGGCCCCGACGTCATCAAGACGGTCACCGGCGAGGACGTCGGCTTCGAGGAGCTGGGCGGCGCCCGCACCCACAACACCACGTCGGGCGTGGCCCACCACATGGCGGGCGACGAGAAGGACGCGATCGAGTACGTCAAGTCCCTTCTGTCGTACCTGCCGTCGAACAACCTCTCCGAGCCGCCGGCCTTCCCCGAGGTCGCCGAGACCGAGACGACGGACGAGGACCGCGAGCTCGACACGCTGATCCCGGACTCCGCGAACCAGCCGTACGACATGCACACCGTGCTCGAGCACGTCCTCGACGACGGCGAGTTCCTGGAGACCCAGGCGCTGTTCGCGCCGAACATCGTCACCGGCTTCGGCCGCGTGGAGGGCTTCCCGGTCGGCATCGTCGCCAACCAGCCGATGCAGTTCGCCGGTTGCCTCGACATCAACGCGAGCGAGAAGGCGGCGCGCTTCGTCCGCACCTGCGACGCCTTCAACGTCCCGGTGCTGACCTTCGTCGACGTCCCCGGCTTCCTGCCGGGCGTGGACCAGGAGTACGGCGGCATCATCCGCCGCGGCGCGAAGCTGATCTACGCGTACGCCGAGGCGACGGTCCCGCTGATCACGGTCATCACCCGCAAGGCCTTCGGCGGCGCGTACGACGTCATGGGCTCCAAGCACCTGGGCGCCGACATCAACCTGGCCTGGCCGACCGCGCAGATCGCCGTCATGGGCGCGCAGGGCGCGGTCAACATCCTGCACCGGCGCACGCTCGCCGAGGCGGAGGCGAACGGCGAGGACGTCGAGGCGGTGCGCACCCGGCTCATCCAGGAGTACGAGGACACCCTGCTCAACCCGTACGTCGCGGCCGAGCGCGGTTACATCGACGGCGTGATCATGCCGTCCGACACCCGCGCGCAGATCGTGAAGGGCCTGCGTCAGCTGCGGACGAAGCGGGAATCCCTGCCTCCGAAGAAGCACGGCAACATCCCGCTCTAGGCCCCGGAAGGAGCTGCTGCTGTGATCAAGGTCGTACGAGGAAACCCGACCCCGGAGGAGCTGGCCGCCGCACTGGCGGTGGTCCAGGCCCGGGCCGCCGCGACGGCGGCGGCTGCCGCCGCGGGCGGCGGCCCGAGGGTGCCGGAGGGCTGGTCGGACCCGGCCCGCATCGCCCGCGGCGTCCGCCCCAGCCCGGGGCCGCGCTCCTGGGCGCGGTCGTTCTGGCCGGCGTAGCACCGGTCCCGCGGACCAGGCCCCAGGGGCCTGCCGCCGTCGACACGCTCGTCCGCCGGAGGCCGGGCCCCTTGTGCGGGGGGTCCGGCCTTCGGCGTGCCCGGGTGCGGGCGGCGGGGAGGTCCTCCCCGATCCCGCCTATCGCGCGTCCTGCCGACGCGTCCGGCCGCGCGGCCGGCGCAGGAAGAGTGCCGAGGCCGCGGCGGCCGCCACGACCACGGCCGCGTTGACGGCGACGGCGCGGGCGATGCCGCCGGGGAGCGTGGCGGCGGTGACGACGACGGCGCTCATCACCGGGGTGCCGAGGGTGATGCCGACCTGCTGGGTCATGGTGGCGATGCCGGTGGCCATGCCCTGCTCGGCGTCGGGCAGCCCCGAGGTCGCGGTGACCATGAACCCGACGATGGCGAGCATGTTGCCGACGCCGCCCGCGAAGGTGGCGGCGAGCAGCAGTCCGTACATGCTCCGCTCGTCCCCGAGCGCGACGAGCGGGAGCGTGGCCGCGGCCTGGAGCAGCCCGCCGGCGACGAGCGCGGTACGGGCGGAGAAGCGGCCGATGAAGCGGGGCGCGAGCAGGCCGCCGAGTACGGTGCCGGCGCCCAGGACGCCGAAGGAGAGTCCGGCGGCGAGCGGGGAGAAGCCGAGCACGTCCTGGAGGTGCAGCGTCATCAGGAAGACCAGCGAGGTCTCGGTGGCGAAGGCGACGAGCCCGGCCAGATTGCCCCAGACGACGGTGCGGCGCCGCAGGACGCGGACGGGGACGAGGGGCGCGGCGGAGCGCCGTTCGACCAGCGGGAAGACGGCGAGCAGCGCGGCGGCCGCGGCGAGGGGGACGAGGACGGCGGGGTGGCTCCAGCCGTGCTCGCCCGCGGCGGTGAGGCCGTAGACCAGGGCGAGCAGGCCGCCGGTGACGGTGACGGCGCCGGGCACGTCGAGGCGGGGCCGCTCGGCGGGCCGGCTCTCCTTGATGACGGCGGGGGCGACGAGGAGGACGGCGAGGGCGACGGGCACGTTGACGAAGAAGGCCCAGCGCCAGGACAGCAGGTCGGTGAGGACGCCGCCGAGCACGGCCCCGGTGGTGAAGCCCGCCGACATGAGGGCGCCGTTGAGACCGAGCGCCCGGTCGCGCAGCGGGCCCTCGGGGAACGCGGAGGTCAGCAGCGAGAGCCCGGCGGGCGTGACGGCGGCGGTGGCGAGTCCCTGGGCGACGCGCGCGGCCATGAGGACCTCGGGACCGGTGGCGAGCCCGCCGGCGAGGGAGGCGGCGCCGAGGACGGCCATGCCGCCGAGGAAGATCCGGCGGCGGCCGACGAGGTCCGCGATCCGCCCGAAGAGCAGGGTGAAGCCGGCGGCGGCGAGGGCGAAGGAGGTGGCGATCCACTGGAGGCCGCCGAGGCTGAAGCCGAGTCCCTGGCCGATGACGGGCAGGGCCACGTTCAGGATGGAGAAGTCGACGGCGAGCATGAACTGGGCGACGAGGAGGACGACGAGGACGAGCCGCATCCGTCCGTCCATCCGCGGTCCCGCCGCCGGGACGGCCGAAGCGGAAGCCGAAGCGGAAGCCGGAACGGAAGCGGGCGCTGGAGCGGGGGCGGGGGCGGGGGCATCGAGAGCAACCATGACGGGACCCCTTAATGGGAGGCTGATTCCGTTAAGATGAACGAGACGGTAGCAGAGTGGACCGCCTTAACGGAACAGGAGACCCATTTGAGCGAGAGCCCGTCGGCCGTGCCCGGCACCCAGCGCCCCGGAGGCCGCACCGCCAAGGTGCGCCGGGCGGTCCTCGACGCCACCGAGGACGCCCTCGCGGCCTCCGGCTTCCACACCCTGAACATGGATCAGATCGCCGCGGCGGCCGGAGTCGGCAAGACCACCGTCTACCGCCGCTGGGGCTCCCCCGTCGGCCTGGTCGCCGACCTCCTCCACGACATGGCCGAGCAGTCCCTTCCGGCCGCCGACACCGGCAGCCTCGCGGGCGACCTGCGCGCCAACGCCGCGCTCGTCCACCGCACCCTCACCGACCCGCGCATGGGCGCCGTCTTCCGCGCCGTGATCGCGGCGGCGGCCTGCGACGAGCAGTGCGCGCGGGCCCTCCACGGCTTCTACCGCACCCGCCTGGAGGAATGGGCCCCGGTCGCCGCCCGCGCACAGGCCCGCGGCGAACTCCCCGCCGGCACCGACGGCCTCGAACTCCTGCGGGCGGTCTCGGCCCCGCTCTACTACCGATTCGCCGTCACCCGCGAGGAGTTCACCGCCGCCGACGCCGAACGCGCCGTCACCGCGGCCCTCGCCGCCGCGGCGGCCGGCGCGTTCCGCACGGACAGGGCGCGCGACGCGACGGACGGGCGAGGGACGGCGTGACGGACAGGGCGGACGACGCGACGGACGGGGCGGCGGACGACGTGCCGGCAGGAGCAACGGACGGGGCGGACGACGTGCCGGACGGGGCCGCGGACGACGCTCCGGTCAGCGCGCCGGACCGGCCCTCCGCCACCGACTAGTTCTTTGTCACCGGGGCGGTTGAGTACCCGTACTCAGGCGTCCCGGCGGCCGGCGCCGCACGATCGGGAGCATGCTGTGGTCCGACCCCGAGAACGAGCCGCCGAAGGACATGCGCGAGATGCAGGTGATGCTGCAGCGCGCGGGCGTCCTCATCGGTCTGGCGTTAACGGTGTGGATGGTCGTGGCCGGAGCGCGGTGACCGGCGGCCGGGGCACGCCGACGGGCTGAGGACCCGGCCCGGGCTCGCTACGCTGCCCCCATGACTGCTGATCGCCGCCGCCTCGTGCTCGCCTCCGCCTCCCCCGCCCGGCTCGGACTGCTCCGGCAGGCCGGACTCGCGCCGGAGGTCATCGTGAGCGGCGTCGACGAGGACAAGGTGCACGCCCCGACCCCGGCCGAGCTGGCGCTCGCGCTCGCCGAGGCCAAGGCCGCGCACGTCGCCGCCCGGCCGGAGGCGTCCGGCGCCCTGGTCATCGGCTGCGACTCGGTCCTGGAGCTGGACAAGCAGGCCCTCGGCAAGCCCGCCGACGCCGAGGAGGCGACCGCCCGCTGGAAGTCGATGCGCGGGCGGGTCGGCATCCTCCAGACAGGCCACTGCGTGTACGACACGACGGCCAAGCGGTACGAGTCCGCCACCGCCTCCACCGTGGTCCGCTTCGGCGAGCCCACGGACGCCGAGATCGCCGCCTACGTCGCCAGCGGCGAACCCCTCCACGTGGCGGGGGCCTTCACCCTCGACGGCCGCTCGGCCCCGTTCATCGAGGGCATCGACGGCGACCACGGCAACGTGATCGGCCTGTCCCTGCCGCTGCTGCGCACGCTGCTGGGCAAGCTGGGCGTCTCGATCACCGACCTCTGGGTCTGACGGGACCCGCCGCACGCGGCGACCGCCGCCGCTCGCCCGTACGGCCGCGCCGCGCGGGGTCAGGCGGCGGCCGGCGCCTCCTCGCCGTCGGCGGCCCGGACCTCGTCGCGGGGCTCGCCGTACGCCACGAGCGTGAGCACGATCAGGCCCACCACGACCATCAGGAAGGCGAACGCCCCCCAGCCCAGCAGCCCGACCGCGACGGCGCCGAGGACTCCGTGGACGACCGCGCAGCCGATGAGCAGGACGCGGCCCGCGCGGCCGGGGCGGCGGTCCCGGATCGCCGCGATCAGCGGGACGAGCGCGCACAGCACGAGCAGGGCCCCGGAGCCGATGCCCAGGGCCCAGGTGCCGGTGTACATGACCTCGGGGTCGAGTCCGTCGAGGGACATCGACTGGGCCTTCACGAACCGGGCCATGACGGCGTTGATCGCCACGATGCCGGGCGCTTCGAGCAGGAGCACCGCCGCCGTCACGAGTGCTATCGGTCTGCGGGCCACCTCGGCCACCCCCTGATACGGCTGTTACCTCCGGTACGAACGACAGGGCGAAGGCTACTGGCCGGTAAATCCCCGGACAAGAGTTCGCACCGGGAAGCGGGAGGGCCGCGCGAGCGGGACGGGAACGCGCGCGGAACGGGAGCGGAACGGCCGCGGGGGGACGGCGCGCGGGCGGCGCGGGGTCGGCGTACGGGCGGCGTGCGGGCAAAGAATCATTGAGCCATTCGTAGGGACTCCACAAAGAAACCCGTTTGGCCACTGGTCCCGGGAACAGAGACCTGCGCCACACCTCGGAGCTACTGTGCCGTAAAGAATCCCTGCGTACCGTGGTGCGACAAGGGATTTCACGACCCGAGCGAGCCTCGATTCACGCTCCGTGTGGGCAAGCTCACCATTGGGGACGGGTCGAAGTGCCGTGTCGGCAGTCCCTAAACTCAGCTTGTTTCAAGGAGGGAGCCATCGTGCGCAAGGTGCTCATCGCCAACCGTGGCGAAATCGCTGTCCGCGTCGCCCGGGCCTGCCGGGACGCCGGGATCGCCAGCGTAGCCGTCTACGCCGATCCGGACCGGGACGCTCTGCACGTCCGCGCGGCCGACGAGGCGTTCGCCCTGGGCGGTGACACTCCGGCCACCAGTTACCTGGACATGGCCAAGGTGCTCCAGGCCGCCGCCGACTCCGGCGCGGACGCGGTCCACCCGGGCTACGGCTTCCTTTCCGAGAACGCCGAGTTCGCCCAGGCCGTGCTCGACGCCGGTCTCATCTGGATCGGCCCGCCGCCGCAGGCCATCCGTGACCTCGGTGACAAGGTCGCCGCCCGTCACATCGCGCAGCGCGCCGGCGCGCCGCTGGTCGCCGGCACCCCGGACCCGGTCTCCGGGGCCGACGAGGTCGTCGCGTTCGCCGAGGAGCACGGCCTGCCGATCGCGATCAAGGCCGCCTTCGGCGGCGGTGGTCGCGGCCTGAAGGTCGCCCGCACCCTCGAAGAGGTGCCCGAGCTCTACGACTCCGCGGTCCGCGAGGCCGTCGCCGCCTTCGGCCGCGGCGAGTGCTTCGTCGAGCGCTACCTCGACAAGCCGCGTCACGTCGAGACCCAGTGCCTCGCCGACCAGCACGGCAACGTGGTCGTCGTCTCCACCCGTGACTGCTCGCTCCAGCGCCGCCACCAGAAGCTGGTCGAGGAGGCCCCGGCGCCGTTCCTGACGGACGAGCAGAACGCGGAGCTGTACCGCGCGTCGAAGGCCATCCTGAAGGAGGCCGGCTACGTCGGCGCCGGCACCGTCGAGTTCCTCGTCGGCACCGACGGCACGATCTCCTTCCTGGAGGTCAACACCCGTCTCCAGGTCGAGCACCCGGTCACCGAGGAGGTCACCGGCATCGACCTGGTCCGCGAGATGTTCCGCATCGCCGACGGCGAGGAGCTCGGTTACGGCGACCCGGAGATCCGGGGTCACTCGTTCGAGTTCCGCATCAACGGCGAGGACCCGGGCCGCAACTTCCTCCCGGCGCCCGGCACCGTCACCACCTTCGCACCGCCGACCGGCCCCGGTGTCCGCCTGGACGCGGGCGTCGAGTCCGGCTCGGTCATCGGCCCGGCCTGGGACTCGCTGCTCGCGAAGCTGATCGTCACCGGCGCGACCCGTGAGCAGGCGCTGCAGCGCGCCGCCCGCGCGCTGGCGGAGTTCAAGGTCGAGGGCATGGCCACCGCCATCCCGTTCCACCAGGCCGTCGTGGTCGACCCGGCGTTCACCGCCGACCCGTTCCGGGTCCACACCCGGTGGATCGAGACCGAGTTCGTCAACGAGATCAAGCCCTTCGCCCCGGCGGGCGCCGAGGCCGAGGAGGACGAGTCCGGTCGCGAGACCATCGTCGTCGAGGTCGGCGGCAAGCGCCTGGAGGTCTCGCTCCCGTCCTCGCTGGGCATGACCCTCGCCCGTACGGGTCTGGCGGCCGGCGCCAAGCCGAAGCGCCGCGCCGCCAAGAAGTCCGGCCCGACCGCCTCCGGCGACACGCTCGCCTCCCCGATGCAGGGCACCATCGTCAAGGTGGCCGTCGAGGAGGGCGCGGAGGTCAAGGAGGGCGATCTGATCGTCGTCCTGGAGGCCATGAAGATGGAGCAGCCGCTCAACGCGCACAAGGCCGGCACCATCAAGGGCCTGTCCGCCGAGGTCGGCGCCTCCGTCACCTCGGGCGCCGCGATCTGCGAGATCAAGGACTGAACCGGCCCCCGGCCACCGGGGTACGGTACGAAGGGTCCGCGGACAACCGTCCGCGGGCCCTTCGCCCGTCCGGGAGACGTCCGCGCGACCCAGATCCGCACGGGCCGGGCCTCGCTCCCCCCACAGGCGGCTCTCGCCCCCGTACGGGCGGGACGGAATCCACGCAGGAAGGACCGCGCATGCGTGCCGACGCGCGCCGCAACCGTGAGCGGCTGCTCGCCGAGGCCCGCGCCGCCTTCGCCGCGCAGGGCACCGACGCGTCACTGGAGGACATCGCCCGCCGCGCCGGCGTCGGGATCGGCACCCTCTACCGCCACTTCCCGACCCGGGAGGAACTGCTCGGCGCCGTCTTCCGCGAAGGACTCGCGGAACTGCTCGACCACTCGGCGGAACTCGCCGGGGCGAGCGACCCGTGCGCCGCGCTTGCCGGCTGGCTGCGCACCCTGATCGCCCACGCGGGCGAGTACCGCGGGCTGTCGGTGGCGCTCATGTCCGCGTCGTACGGCCGGAGTTCGGCACTCACCGAGTGCAGCGAGCCGCTGCGGGCGGCGGGCGAACGCCTGCTCGCCCGCGCCCGTGAGGCGGGCACGGTGCGGGCCGACGTGTCGATCGGCGACCTGATGAAGCTCACCAACGCCATCGCCCTGGCCGCCGAACGCTCCCCGGAGGACCCGGAGTTGGCGGACCGCCTGCTCGACCTGACGCTACGGGGCCTGCGGGCGTGAGGAGTTGCCCCCGGGGCTCGGGGGCCCGACGGCGCGACCGGGGAGGGCTCGCGGAGCCCGCCGCCCGCAGCGGCTCGCCGCACTCGGCGAGCGCCGGTGCGGCGGCCCGGTGCGGGGAGGGTCGCCGGGGCCGTGGCGGTCAGCGGCGGCGCATGTCCGCCACGCGTACCGCCGGGCGGTCGGGCGCCAGCACGTCGTTCGCGAGCGGGCCGCCCGGGCCGCCGGGGCCGCCGCGGAACTGCCCGCCCGGGAGCCGGCCGCGCTGGCCCGGCAGCGGCAGCTCACGACGCGGGCGGGCGCCCGGAGGGTGCTGCTCGCTCCCGTGGCCCGGGGCGCCGGTGCCCGCCACCGCGATCTGCACGCCCTGGTCGGCCAGGGCCTGCAACTCGGTGGCGGCCCGCTCGTCGTGGACCGGCGGCTCGTCCGTGACCAGGCGGGTGATGACGTCGGTCGGCACCGTCTGGAACATGGTGTCGGTGCCGAGTTTGGTGTGGTCCGCGAGGACCACGACCTCCGCCGCCGCCTGCACGAGGGCCCGGTCCACGCTCGCGGAGAGCATGTTGGAGGTGGACAGACCGCGCTCGGCGGTCAGTCCGCTGCCGGACAGGAAGGCCCGGGAGACCCGCAGGCCCTGGAGCGACTGCTCGGCCCCGCTGCCCACCAGCGCGTAGTTGGAGCCGCGCAGGGTGCCTCCGGTCATGACGACCTCGACCCGGTTGGCGTGGGCGAGGGCCTGGGCGACGAGCAGCGAGTTGGTGACGACCGTGAGCCCGGGCACCCGGGCGAGCCGGCGGGCCAGCTCCTGCGTGGTGGTGCCCGCGCCGACGACGATGGCCTCGCCCTCTTCGACGAGGCTCGCGGCGGCGTCGGCGATGGCGGTCTTCTCGGCGGTCGCGAGATGGGATTTCTGGGGGAAGCCGGACTCTCTCGTGAATCCGCCCGGCAGTACCGCACCGCCGTGCCGGCGGTCGAGGAGTCCTTCTGCCTCCAGGGCCCGCACGTCTCGCCGTACGGTCACTTCTGAGGTCTGGACGACGCGGGCGAGCTCGCGGAGCGACACGGCTCCATTGGCGCGCACCATTTCGAGGATCAACTGGCGACGTTCTGCAGCGAACACGAAACTGACAGTAACGTGACCGGACGATGCTTTTCAGCACTATGGGCCGAATTGCAGAAGATGCACACAGGCGGGGCCCCCAAGTGATATGGGAGTCCCCGCCGTTGATCGGACGACCGTCAGGGCTATGCCCCGCCTTGCCGGGGGTTGTCCGGGTCGGCGAACCGTTCCCGCAGGCCGGGACGGCCGCCGGCCCGCGCCGGCCGGGCGACTAGGCCTCGGCCGCGGTCTTTCGGGTGTGCAACTGCCGTGCCACTTCCGCGATCGAGCCCGACAGGGAGGGGTACACGGTGAAAGCATTTGCGATCTGTTCGACCGTCAGATTGTTGTCGACCGCGATCGAGATCGGATGGATGAGCTCGCTCGCGCGCGGCGCGACGACCACGCCGCCGACCACGATGCCGGTGCCGGGGCGGCAGAAGATCTTGACGAAGCCGTCCCGGATGCCCTGCATCTTGGCGCGCGGGTTGCGCAGCAGCGGCAGCTTGACGACCCGGGCCTCGATCTTGCCGCCGTCCACGTCGGCCTGGGTGTAGCCGACGGTGGCGATCTCCGGGTCCGTGAAGACGTTGGAGGAGACGGTCTTCAGGTTGAGCGGGGTCACCGCGTCGCCGAGGAAGTGGTACATGGCGATGCGGCCCTGCATGGCCGCCACCGAGGCGAGCGCGAACACGCCGGTGACGTCGCCGGCCGCGTAGACGCCGGGCGCGGAGGTGCGGGAGACCTTGTCGGTCCAGATGTGCCCGGAGTCCTTGAGCCGTACGCCGGCCTCCTCCAGCCCCATGCCCGCGGTGTTCGGGATGGCGCCGACGGCCATCAGGCAGTGGGTGCCGGAGATGACCCGGCCGTCGGAGAGGGTGACCTCGACGCGGTCGCCGACCCGCTTGGCGGACTCGGCGCGGGAGCGGGCCATGACGTTCATGCCGCGGCGCCGGAAGACGTCCTCGAGGACGGCGGCGGCGTCCGGGTCCTCGCCGGGCAGCACGCGGTCGCGGGAGGAGACGAGGGTGACGCGCGAGCCGAGTGCCTGGTAGGCGCCGGCGAACTCGGCACCGGTGACACCGGAACCGACCACGATGAGCTCCTCGGGGAGCTCCTTGAGGTCGTAGACCTGGGTCCAGTTGAGGATCCGCTCGCCGTCCGGCTTGGCGTCCGGCAGCTCGCGCGGGTGACCGCCGGTGGCGATGAGGACCGCGTCGGCGGTGATGGTCTCCTCGCTGCCGTCGACGGCGGTGACGACCACCTGGCGGGAGCCGTCGAGTGCCTGCCGCCCGGAGAGCCGGCCGCGGCCGCGCAGCACGCGGGCGCCCGCGCGGGTGACGGAGGCGGTGATGTCGTGGGACTGGGCCAGGGCGAGCCGCTTCACACGGCGGTTGACCTTGCCGAGGTCCACGCCGACGACGCGGGCCGCCTGCTCGAGGTGCGGGGTGTCGTCCGCGACGATGATGCCCAGTTCCTCGTAGGACGAGTCGAAGGTGGTCATCACCTCCGCGGTGGCGATGAGGGTCTTGGAGGGAACACAGTCCGTCAGGACCGACGCGCCGCCGAGGCCGTCGCAGTCGACGACGGTCACCTCCGCGCCGAGTTGGGCGCCCACCAGGGCCGCCTCGTATCCGCCGGGTCCGCCGCCGATGATCACGATCCGGGTCACTGGGATCTACGCCTCGCGCTCTCGTTCTGCCGGGGGGTGCGGCCCCCGCTGGGCTGCAGTGCGTACGCCATTGTCCCGCACGCTTCAAAGTGCGTACCCCATTGTCCCGCACGGACGAACGACCCACGCGCCGGGGCCGCCCGGTGGGGTGGAGAGGGGCGGGCGGGCCGGTGGCGAGGCCGGGTCGAGGTCGCGCCCGGGTGCTACCGGCGGGTCACCTCCCCCCGCCGTACGGGCGTCACCGCGGGCCCCGTCACGCACCCCGTGCCCTCCCGTACCCTCGACCCCATGTCGCTCTACGCCGCGTACGCCGGCAACCTCGACGCGCGGCTCATGACCCGCCGCGCACCGCACTCGCCGCTGCGCGGCACCGGCTGGCTGAACGGCTGGCGGCTGACCTTCGGCGGCGAGCAGATGGGCTGGGAGGGGGCGCTGGCCACGATCGTGGAGGCCCCACGGTCCCAGGTGTTCGTCGCCCTGTACGACATCGCGCCGATGGACGAGGAGTCCATGGACCGCTGGGAGGGCGTCGGCCTCGACATCTACCGCCGGATGCGGGTCCGGGTGCACACGCTGGAGGGCGACGAGCCGGCGTGGGTGTACGTGCTGAACGCGTACGAGGGCGGGCTGCCCTCCGCCCGCTACCTGGGCGAGGTCGCGGACGCGGCCGAGTCGGCGGGCGCCCCGCACGACTACGTGATGGAACTCCGCAAACGCCCCTGCTGAGCCCGGGCCGGAGGCGGTCCGGGAGGGGTGGGAAGGACGGGCCGAAGGCGGTTCCGGGAGGGTGGGGAAGGACGGGGCCGGAGGCGGGTCCGGGAGGGTGGGGAAGGACGGGGCCGGAGGCGGTCCGGACACGGTCCGGAGGCCGTCCGGAGGCGGAACCGCCGCTTTCGTCGGAAACGACAAGACAACGATCGCAGCTCCGTGCGCAGCGTCATCTACGCGCGTAGGGTTTCTCGGGCTAGGCTGCTGGGCGTATCAAATCCGTCCGGGGCTCCCCTCGGACCCCCCCTCCCCGAGGCGAGAGAGTCAGTGAACGCTACTGCCACCCCGTACGAGGCCGCCGAGGCCGCCGCCGCGCGTCTCCGCGAGCTGACCGGCGTCGAGAACCACGACGTCGCCCTGGTCATGGGCTCCGGCTGGGCCCCTGCCGTCGACGCCCTTGGCGCTCCGGAGGCCGAGTTCCCGGTCACCGAGCTGCCCGGCTTCCCGCCGCCGGCCGTGGAGGGCCACGGCGGCAAGATCCGCTCGTACAAGATCGGCGACAAGCGCGCCCTGGTCTTCCTCGGCCGCACCCACTACTACGAGGGCCGCGGCGTCGCCGCCGTCGCCCACGGCGTGCGCACCGCCGTCGCCGCCGGCTGCAAGACGATCGTCCTGACGAACGGCTGCGGCGGCCTGCGCGAGGGCATGCGCCCCGGCCAGCCGGTCCTGATCAGCGACCACCTCAACCTGACGGGCGCGTCGCCGATCGTCGGCGCGAACTTCGTGGACCTCACCGACCTGTACTCGCCGCGGCTGCGCGCGCTGTGCAAGGAGGTCGACGAGACGCTGGAGGAGGGCGTGTACGTCCAGTTCCCCGGCCCGCACTACGAGACCCCGGCCGAGATCAACATGGTCCGCGTCATGGGCGGCGACCTGGTCGGCATGTCCACGGTCCTGGAGGCCATCGCGGCCCGTGAGGCCGGCGCCGAGGTCCTGGGCATCTCGCTGGTCACGAACCTCGCCGCCGGTCTCTCGGGCGAGCCGCTGAACCACGAGGAGGTCCTGCAGGCGGGCCGCGACTCGGCGGCCCGCATGGGCGAGCTCCTCACCCGGGTGCTGGACCGCATCTGACGCACCCGGCCGGGACCGCGCCCCGGAGATCCCGCCCCGCCCCGTCGGTGAGGCGGGGCTTCCGTCGGCGGGGGCCCGCGCCGAACGCGCGGGGGCCGGGGTACGGCCGCGGGCCGTACCCGTACGGGGGCCGGGGGCCCGGCCCCGGTTCGGGAAGGGGCGGGACGGGGAAGGGCTCCGCGCAGCGGCACCCGGCACCCCACGCGTCCGCACGCACCCCACGGCACCGCACGCGACCCCCGCACCACGGGCGGCCCCGCACGCGACCCCCGCACCACCGCGACACCACCGCACGCACCGCGGCGGCCACCGCGCGGCACCGCGTCCCGCCCCCGCTCCCACCCGCCCGCACCACCCCGAAAGGCACACCACCGTGACGCAGGACGACCTCCTCGCCCGGGCCCAGGCGTGGCTCGCCGAGGACCCCGATCCGGAGACCCGTGAGGAGCTCGGCGCGCTCCTCGACCGCGGCGAGGCCGCGCGTGACGAGCTCGCCGACCGCTTCGCCGGCACCCTGCAGTTCGGCACCGCCGGACTCCGCGGCGAGCTGGGCGCGGGTCCGATGCGGATGAACCGCGCCGTGGTCATCCGCGCGGCCGCCGGCCTCGCCGCGTACCTGAAGGCGAAGGGCCACGACGGCGGCCTCGTCGTCATCGGCTACGACGCCCGCTACAAGTCCGCCGACTTCGCCCGCGACACCGCCGCCGTGATGACCGGCGCCGGCCTGCGCGCCGCGCTGCTGCCGCGCCCGCTGCCGACGCCCGTCCTGGCGTACGCCATAAGGCACCTGGGCGCCGTCGCCGGCGTCGAGGTGACCGCGAGCCACAACCCGCCGCGGGACAACGGCTACAAGGTGTACCTGGGCGACGGCTCGCAGATCGTCCCGCCCGCCGACGCGGAGATCGCCGCCGAGATCGCCGCGGTCCGCTCGCTGAACGACGTGCCGCGCCGCGACTCCGGCTGGGAGACCCTCGGCGACGAGGTCCTGGAGGCCTACCTGACCCGTACGGACGCCGTCCTGACGCCCGGGTCCCCGCGCACCGTGCGGACCGTCTACACGGCCATGCACGGCGTCGGCAAGGAGGTCCTGACGGCCGCCTTCGCCCGGCACGGCTTCCCTCCCCCGGCGCTCGTCGCCGAGCAGGCGGACCCGGACCCGGCGTTCCCGACCGTCGCGTTCCCCAACCCGGAGGAGCCCGGCGCCATGGACCTCGCCTTCGAGGCGGCCCGCGCCGTGGACCCGGACATCGTGATCGCCAACGACCCGGACGCCGACCGCTGCGCGGTGGCCGTGCCGGACGCCTCCGCCGACGGCGGCTGGCGGATGCTGCGCGGTGACGAGGTCGGCGCGCTGCTGGCCGCGCACCTGGTGCACAAGGGCGCGCGGGGCGTGTTCGCGGAGTCGATCGTGTCGTCGTCCCTCCTCGGCCGGATCGCCGAGGCGGCGGGCGTCGGCTACGAGGAGACGCTGACCGGCTTCAAGTGGATCGCCCGGGTCGAGGGCCTGCGTTACGGCTACGAGGAGGCGCTCGGCTACTGCGTCGACCCCGAGGGCGTCCGCGACAAGGACGGCATCACGGCGGCGCTGCTCGTCGCCGAGCTGGCCTCCGAGCTCAAGGAGCAGGACCGCACGCTGACGGACCTGCTGGACGACCTGGCGGTGGCGCACGGTCTGCACGCCACGGACCAGCTGTCGGTGCGCGTGGAGGACCTGGGCGTCATCGCGAACGCGATGGCCGCGCTGCGCGAGAAGCCGCCGGTGCGCCTCGCGGGCCTCACGGTCGTCTCGGCCGAGGACCTGGCGAAGGGCACGGAGTCGCTGCCGCCGACCGACGGCCTGCGCTACCACCTGGAGGGCGACTACAAGGCCCGGGTGATCGTCCGCCCGTCCGGCACCGAGCCCAAGCTCAAGTGCTACCTGGAGGTCGTGGTCCCGGTCGCCGACGCGAGCGGGCTGGGGACGGCGCGCGCGAAGGGCACCGAGGTGCTGAACGCGATCAAGAAGGACCTGGCCGAGGCCGCCGGCCTCTGAGCACCGCACGGCGTCGCCGTCGGCGCCGCCCGTGCGGTGCCGACGGCGACGCGGTGCGGCCGAGGCGGAGGCGGAGGGCCCGTACGGAATCGTTTCCGTTCGGGCCCTCGCCCTTTCGGGTGATTCGGGCGCGACAGGGCGTGCGACGCGCTGGCCGCGTCCGGGCGGCCGGGGCAGGGTGGCCCGGTGCCTCCCGTGCCGTCGCAGCCGACCCGCCGCCGCCCCGCACCCGGGGCCGACGGGGCCGTCCTCGTCGCCCCCGCCGGGACGGACCCCGAGCGGCCCCCTGCGGGCGCCGCCCCGCGGCCGGGCCGCGCGGCCCCGGTGCGGGCCGCCCTGCGCCACGCCGCGCCCGCCCTGCTCGGCTATCTCGCCGTACGGCTGCTCGGCCTCGTCGTCCTCGCCCAGTGGGCGCACGTCCAGGGGCACGGCGTGTGGCCGGTGCTCGCGCGGTCGTGGGACTCCAACTGGTACCTGGACGTCGCCGATCACGGCTACACCCACGAGCACCGTGACCGCCTCACCGACCCGCCGCGCAGCCTGGCCTTCTTCCCGCTCTATCCGGCGCTGGTGAAGGCGTTCGCGGCCGTCACGCCCGGGTCCCGGGCGTCCGTGGGCCTGGTGCTGGCCGTGCTGTGCTCGTTCGCCGCCGCCTGGGGCGTCTTCGCGGTCGGCGACCGGCTGCGCGGGCGCCGCACGGGCACGCTGCTCGCCGTGCTGTGGGGCGCGACGCCGGTCGCGGTCGTGCAGTGGATGGGCTACACGGAGTCGCTGTTCACGGCGCTCACGGCCTGGGCGCTGTACGCGGTCCTGACGGGGCGCTGGGCCTGGGCGGCGGGGCTCACGGTGGCGGCGGGGCTGACCCGGCCGACCGGGATCGCGCTGGTGGCGGCCGTCAGCGTGGCGGGGCTGCTCGCCGCGCGCCGTCGCGGGGGCGCCGCGCCCCTGCTGGCCGCCCTCGCGGCGCCGCTGGGCTGGCTGGCGTACGTGGGCTGGGTGGGCGTACGGGTGGGCCGCTGGGACGGCTACTTCGCGGTGCAGCGGGTGTGGGGCAACGTCTGGGACGGCGGCAGGGTGACGGCCGTCCGGCTGCGCGGCCACCTGGCGTACGACGCCGACCCGCAGCTCTTCCTGGTCGTGGTGTCGGTGGTCCTGATCGTGTCGGCGGGCCTGTACCTGCTGTGCCTGGCCGACCGCCAGCCGCTGCCGCTGCTGGTCTTCTGCGGGGTGCTGCTCCTGGTCGTCATCGGCAGCGGCGGCGTCTACTTCCCGCGCGCCCGCTTCCTGGTCCCCGGTTTCCCGCTGCTGCTCCCGCCGGCGACGGCCCTGGCCCGCGCCCGGGTCCCGGCGAGGGTCCTGGCCCTGACCGGCGCGGCCCTCTCCTCGGCGTGGCTGGGCGCGTACATGCTCCTGGTCTGGCAGGGCCCGCCGTGACCGGGCCGGTGGCGGCGCGTCAGCCGGTCGCCGAGAGGATCACCAGGAGCACCAGGCCCGCGACCGCCGGTGCGATGACCTCGTAGGCCCAGCGGACCCGCGGCTCGCCCTGGCACTCCGGCAGGCCGCCGCGGCGCTCGGCGAGCTCGCGCAGTTCGGCCACGGCCTGGTCGGCGGGCGCGGTGCGGGCCTTGGAGTCGCGGACGTCGGCGGTCACCGACGTACGGCGGTGCGGGTCGTCCTGGGAGGCCCGGGCGGCCTGGCGGGCGGCGCGCTTGCGCTGGCGCAGCGAGACCGGGATCGCCCACAGCTGGTAGGTGCGGCCCTCCTGCGTGAGGGCCTCGCTGGAGTAGCCGGCCCGGACGTCGGCGACGGCGCCCCAGGGCAGCGTGACGGTGCGGAACGGGTTGCGGATGCGCAGCCGCTCGGTGCCCGCGAAGACGGCGGGCCGGATGGTGAACGCGACGACGACCGGGATCACCATGAGCAGCGCGGCCAGCGCCAGCCAGGGCGTGCGGCCGTGGCCGCGCAGGATCGAGTCGCCGCCGATGACCACGGCGAGGGCGAGCAGGAACACGCCGCCCGCGATGCCCATGGGCGAGCGGAAGGCACGGTCCTGGACGGGCTCGGAGGGCTGCGGGGCGGGCGGCTCGGGGGTCGTCATGGCCCGATTCTGCCTCAGCCGTCACGCGGCCGCGGCGACGAGGTCGGCGTACACGACGATGTTGTCGGGCCGGTGGCCGCCGACGAGCTCGCCGCCGCAGGTGATCAGCCGGAGCTCGGGCCGCGCGGTGTCGCCGTACACCTTCTTCGTCGGGAACGCCTTCTTGTCGACCTGCTCCAGCTCCCGCACCCGGAACACGGCGTCGGTGCCGTCGGCGCGGGTCACGGTGATCCGGTCGCCGACGTGGATCCGGCCGACGTTCCGCAGGACGGCGGGGCCCTCGGCCGTGTCGTAGTGGCCGATCAGCACGGCGGGCCCGGTCTCGCCGGGCGTGACGCCCTTGTCGTACCAGCCGATCTTCCCGGCCTGCGCGACGCTCGGCACCCGCACGGTGCCGTCGCCGTTGAGTCCCAGCCGGAGCACCGGTCCGGTGTCGACCCCGGCCGCCGGGATCCGTACCCGTACGGGCTCCGAGCGGGCCAGCGGCGTGGTGGCGAGCTGCTCGGCGGGCGCGGGCGCGGCGGTCACGGTGACCTTCGGCGCGGGGACGGCGGCCGCGGGCCGGGGAGCGGACGCGGACTCGGGCGCGGGCGCGGCGCAGCCCGTGAGGGCGAGGGCGAGCGCGGCTCCGGCCAGGGCCGGCAGCGGCAGGCGGGGGCGGGGGCGGGTCATGGGCGTGCTCCGGGAAAGGCTGCGGCGGGCCGCCGAGGAGAGGCGGCCCGCCGGGTGGACTGCGGCGCGAGAGGGGTGTTCGCCGCGTGGAGGGATCTCGGGTCGGAGGGTCAGCCGCGGGCGGTGGGGGCGGCGGCGCGGCGGCGCAGCACCGTGAAGCCGAGCCCGGCGGCCACGACCGCGGCGGCGCCCCCGGCGGAGGCGTACAGGGCCGTGTCGTTGGCCTGCTCCGTGCTGCCGAACTCCGCACCGGCGGCGACGCCGCCCTTGGGCACGACGCTCGTCTGCCCGCCCTGGGTGCGGGTGCCGGTGCCGGCCGCCGAGCCGGTGGCCGTGCCGGTGCCCGTGGCCGGCGTGGAGGTGGGAGCGGTGGTGGGCGCCGTGGTGCAGCTCTTGGGCAGCTTCGGGAAGTCGGTCCAGCGGTACGGCGCGGTGTCGCCGCCGTTGGTGTGGTGCCCGTAGCGCGGGGTGGCGGTGTCCGCGCCCACGATCTTCTGGCCGAGACCGGTCGGGCCGGGGTGGGCGCGGTCGACCGTCTCCCGGACCGTGCCCTTCTCGTCCTTGAGGACGGCCTTCGGGCCCTTCTTCACGTCGTTGGTGAGCGTGACCGTCCAGTACGGGTAGACGGAGGCGATCTTCTCGGTGACGGTGCAGCCGTTCGCCGTGGGACCGGAGAGCACGGTGCCGGGGCGGGGCGCGGGCTTCTGGTCGTCACGGGGGCCGAGGTAGAGCGGTGCGGCCTGCCGGGCGGCTCCCTCGACGTAGGCGGCGAACCCACCGTCGTGCTCCAGGACGACGACGGCCTTGCCGTACCGGAGGACCCGGCGGTTCTCGACGCCGTTGACCGCGTAGGTGAAGCCGCGGCCCGCGCCGTTCTCGACGAGCTGGAGGCCGGCCTTGGTGGCCTGCCGGTCCAGCTCGAGGACCGTGCCGTCGACCAGGCGGTAGAGGCCGGAGGTGCCGGTCTGGGCGGCGTTGCCGCGCCAGGCGAGGGTGCGGCCGTCCTCGAAGAGGACGAGGTAGTCGCCGTTGTCGTTGCCCGCCGCGGGGCGGCCGTTGGCCTCGACGGAGCCGATCGGCTGGGTGCCGTGCTTGAAGCTGTCGGCGCGGTACCAGGTGGGGCCGAGCTTGTAGACCTTGACGACGGTGCCGTGGGAGAGCGTCTCGGTACGGACGAGAGTGCCGGTGGCGGGGTTCTCCGCGGTCGCGGCCGGGCCGTCGGCCGCGAAGGCGGTGCCCGCGGCGAGGGCCGCCGGGGCCGTCGCGAGGCCCGCGAGGAGGGCGGTGACGACGGCGGTGCGAAGGGCGGTGCGCATAACGACTCCTGGGCAATCAGGTGGTGGTCGGAGGAAGTCGCATGCCGCTGACATCTCGTTCGGTTGGGGCCGGTGAGTTCTGGCTGGCTTGCGGAAGAAACGTTACGGATCTTGAGTTCTGGAGCTGTCCACTCCGTGTCACGGGCGTGTGACAGGACTCACCCGCCCCTCCCGTCCCGCCCCGCCACCTGCGCTTTCGCCCGCTCGGACGAGCAGCCCCCTGTACACGCCGCTACGCGCGTAGATATGCTCGACTGGTGACCATGCCCACCACTGCATCCGCAGCACACGCTTTCGCCGACGTGACCACGTCCGAGAGCACGCTGCGCCGCTTCCTCCACGGGCTGCCCGGCGTCGACGCCGTCGGCCTGGAGGCGCGCGCCGCGTCCCTCGGCACCCGCTCGATCAAGACCACGGCCAAGGCCTACGCCATCGACCTGGCCATCTCCATGATCGACCTGACGACGCTCGAAGGCGCGGACACCCCGGGCAAGGTCCGGGCGCTCGCCGCCAAGGCCGTCAACCCCGATCCGACCGACCGCACCACCCCGACGACCGCCGCCGTGTGCGTCTACCCCGACATGGTGACCACCGCCAAGGCCGCCCTGGCGGGCTCCGGCGTCAAGGTCGCCTCGGTCGCCACGGCCTTCCCGGCGGGCCGCGCCGCCCTCCCCGTCAAGCTCGCCGACACGGCCGACGCCATCGCCGCCGGCGCCGACGAGATCGACATGGTCATCGACCGTGGCGCCTTCCTCGCCGGCCGCTACCTGGAGGTCTACGAGCAGATCGCCGCGATCAAGGCCGAGTGCGGCGACCGCGCCCGGCTCAAGGTGATCTTCGAGACCGGCGAGCTGTCCACGTACGACAACATCCGCCGCGCCTCCTGGCTCGGCATGATCGCCGGCGCGGACTTCATCAAGACCTCGACCGGCAAGGTCGCGGTCAACGCCACCCCCGCCAACACCCTCCTGATGCTGGAGGCCGTTCGCGACTTCCGCGCGCAGACCGGCATCCAGATCGGCGTGAAGCCCGCGGGCGGCATCCGCAACACCAAGGAAGCCATCAAGTTCCTGGTCCTGGTCAACGAGACCGCCGGCGCGGACTGGCTGGACAACCACTGGTTCCGCTTCGGTGCCTCCAGCCTGCTCAACGACCTGCTCATGCAGCGTCAGAAGCTGGCGACCGGCCACTACTCCGGCCCCGACTACGTGACGGTGGACTGATCGACATGACCTCCCCCTTCGAGTACGCCCCCGCGCCCGAGTCGCGCTCGGTCGTCGACATCGCACCGAGCTACGGCCTGTTCATCGACGGCGAGTTCACCGACGCGGCCGACGGCAAGGTCTTCAAGACCGTCTCCCCCTCCACCGAGGAGGTGCTCTCCGAGGTCGCCCAGGCGGGCGCCGAGGACGTGGACCGCGCGGTGAAGGCCGCCCGCAAGGCCTTCGAGAAGTGGTCGGCGCTGCCCGGCTCCGAGCGCGCCAAGTACCTCTTCCGCATCGCCCGGATCATCCAGGAGCGCAGCCGCGAGCTGGCCGTCCTGGAGACCCTGGACAACGGCAAGCCGATCAAGGAGACCCGCGACGCGGACCTCCCGCTGGTCGCCGCGCACTTCTTCTACTACGCGGGCTGGGCCGACAAGCTCGACCACGCCGGCTTCGGCGCGAACCCGCGCCCGCTGGGCGTGGCCGGCCAGGTCATCCCGTGGAACTTCCCGCTGCTGATGCTGGCGTGGAAGATCGCCCCGGCGCTCGCGACCGGCAACACGGTCGTCCTGAAGCCGGCCGAGACGACCCCGCTCTCCGCCCTGTTCTTCGCGGACATCTGCCGCCAGGCCGGGCTGCCCAAGGGCGTCGTCAACATCCTCCCCGGCTACGGCGACACCGGCGCCGCGCTCGTCGCGCACCCCGACGTGAACAAGGTCGCCTTCACCGGCTCGACCGCCGTCGGCCGCGCCATCGCCAAGACCGTGGCCGGCACGGACAAGAAGCTCACCCTGGAGCTCGGTGGCAAGGGCGCCAACATCGTCTTCGACGACGCGCCGATCGACCAGGCCGTCGAGGGCATCGTCAACGGCATCTTCTTCAACCAGGGCCAGGTCTGCTGCGCGGGCTCCCGCCTGCTGGTCCAGGAGTCGGTCCACGACGAGCTGCTCGACTCCCTCAAGCGCCGCCTGTCGACGCTGCGCCTCGGCGACCCGCTCGACAAGAACACCGACATCGGCGCCATCAACTCCGAGGAGCAGCTGACCCGGATCACCTCGCTCGTCGAGCAGGGCGAGGCCGAGGGCGCCGAGCGCTGGTCCGCCGCCTGCGAGATCCCGGCCGCCGGCTACTGGTTCGCCCCGACGCTCTTCACGAACGTCACCCAGGCGCACACCGTCGCCCGCGACGAGATCTTCGGCCCCGTCCTGTCGGTGCTGACCTTCCGCACGCCGGACGAGGCCGTCGCGAAGGCCAACAACAGCCAGTACGGCCTGTCGGCGGGCATCTGGACGGAGAAGGGCTCCCGCATCCTCGCGGTCGCCGACAAGCTCCGCGCGGGCGTCGTCTGGGCCAACACCTTCAACAAGTTCGACCCGACCTCGCCGTTCGGCGGCTACAAGGAGTCGGGCTTCGGCCGCGAGGGCGGCCGCCACGGTCTGGAGGCCTACCTCGATGTCTGAGAAGTCCGAGCAGAACCGCCTGAGCGTCTTCAAGACCTACAAGCTGTACGTCGGGGGCAAGTTCCCCCGCTCCGAGAGCGGCCGGGTGTACGAAGTGACGGACTCGAAGGGCAAGTGGCTGGCCAACGCGCCCCTCTCCTCCCGCAAGGACGCGCGTGACGCCGTCGTGGCCGCCCGCAAGGCCTTCGGCGGCTGGTCGGGCGCGACCGCGTACAACCGCGGCCAGATCCTCTACCGCGTCGCCGAGATGCTGGAGGGCCGCAAGGGCCAGTTCGTGCACGAGGTCGCGGACGCCGAGGGCCTGTCGAAGAACAAGGCGGCCGCGGTCGTCGAGGCCGCGATCGACCGCTGGGTCTGGTACGCGGGCTGGACCGACAAGATCGCCCAGGTCGTCGGCGGCGCCAACCCGGTGGCGGGCCCGTACTTCAACCTCTCCACCCCGGAGCCGACCGGTGTCGTCACCGTCGTCGCGCCCCAGGAGTCGTCCTTCCTGGGCCTGGTGTCGGTGATCGCCCCGGTCATCGCGACCGGCAACACGGCGGTCGTCATCGCCTCCGAGAAGGCCCCGCTGCCGGCCCTGTCCCTGGGCGAGGTCCTCGCCACCTCGGACCTCCCGGGCGGCGTGGTCAACATCCTGTCCGGCAAGGCGTCCGAGATGGGCCCGCACCTCGCGGCCCACCTCGACGTCAACGCGATCGACCTCACGGGCGCGGACGCCGACCTGGCCCGCGAGCTGGAGATCGCCGCGGCGGACAACCTCAAGCGCGTGCTGCGCCCGCGCACCGAGGACTTCGCCGGGGCCCCCGGCACGGACCGCATGACCGCGTTCCTGGAGACCAAGACGGTCTGGCACCCCACGGGCAGCCTGGGCGCCTCCGGCTCCTCGTACTGACCGCCGCTCCTCCGAGCGGCCCGTCACAGCGACCGTACGGGCGTCCCGTCCGGCGCCCGTACGGCGAAACGGCCCCCGGCCACCGGAACGCGAGTCCCGGTGGCCGGGGGCCGTTCGACGCGCCCCGCGAAGGCGCCCCGCGCCGCCCTACGGCAGCAGCGACTGGGCCAGCGGCCCCGCCACCGGCAGGTCGGCCAGGGCGCCGCCCTTCGTGACGTGGTCGGTGACCAGGTTCGTGCCGACCGGCTTGAAGTCGGCGACCTGCGTGCCGAGCCCGTTGTCGAGCGGGTCGACGCCCGTGTTGGCCAGCGGGTCGAGCTGGAGCCGGGTCAGCGGCGCCACGCCGTGGCCGAGCCCCTCCAGGGCCGCGGCGCCGTCCACCCGGGTCAGGGAGTCCGGCGGCAGCGGCACGCCGACGCCCTCGGCGGCCTGGGCGCCGGCTCCGGCGCCGAACACGGCGGCTCCCGCCGCGGTGACGGTGAGTCCGGCCTTCAGCAGGGCACTGCGACGGGAGGTTCGGGGAGCGGCGTGACTCGCCATGGGGAGAAGTCCTTCCAGAGGGTGCTCGAGCGGGCACCGACAGTAGTGGAGGTGTGACGCTCGATACCAACGGGCCGCCTCGGGGGTCCCCTGCACGGGGGAATGCCTCACACTGGTGTCCCGTGAGTTCCCAACCGATCCCGACCCGGGTCGTCCTGATCGCGGGCCCCTCCGGCTCCGGCAAGTCGTCCCTCGCCGCCCGCACCGGTCTGCCGGTCCTGCGCCTCGACGACTTCTACAAGGAGGGCGACGACCCCTCCCTGCCCCTCGTCGACGGCAGCACGGACATCGACTGGGACTCCCCGCTGTCGTGGGACGCGGACACCGCCGTCACCGCGATCACCGAGCTGTGCCGTACGGGCCGGACCGACGTCCCCGTGTACGACATCGCCACCAGCTCCCGCACCGGCCACGAGGTCCTCGACATCGGGCGGACGCCGCTGTTCGTGGCGGAGGGCATCTTCGCCGCCGACATCGTGGCGCGCTGCCGTGAGCTCGGCGTGCTCGCCGACGCGCTGTGCCTGCGCGGCCGGCCCTCCACGACCTTCCGCCGCCGGCTGCTGCGGGACCTCAAGGAGGGCCGCAAGTCGGTGCCGTTCCTGCTGCGCCGCGGCTGGCGCCTGATGCGGGCCGAGCGGTCGATCGTCGCCCGCCAGACCGCGCTCGGCGCCCACCCGTGCGCCAGGGACGAGGCCCTGAGCCGCCTCACCGCCGCCGCGGCGGCCCGCGCCCGCGTCCCCGCGACGCCCGCGTAGGCGCCCGCGTAGGCGCCCGCCCCTTCGACCCGCCCGGAGAACGCCCGCATCCCGGACACGCCGAGGGCCGGGCAGGATCCCCCGATCCTGTCCGGCCCTCGCCTGTTACCCGTACCCCCGTACGGTCCCCCGTGTCTTCCCCCGTGCCCCCGTGTTCCCCCGTATCCCTCAGGCGACGAGCTCGCCGAAGGACTCCTCCTCGTCACGGCCGAAGCTCAGCACCTCGTCCTCGCGCAGTCGCCGCAGCGAGCGCCAGATGCTCGACTTCACCGTGCCGACACTGATGTCCAGGATCTCCGCGATCTCCGGGTCGGTCCGGCCCTCGTAGTAGCGCAGCACCAGCATCGTGCGCTGGAGCTCGGGCAGACGGGCCAGCGCCTGCCAGAGGACCGCGCGCAGTTCGGTGCCGCGCATCGCGTCCGTCTCGCCCACCGTCTCCGGGAGCTCCTCGGTCGGGTACTCGTTGAGCTTGCGCCGCCGCCAGGCGCTGATGTGCA
This sequence comes from Streptomyces roseicoloratus, assembly GCF_004117935.1. Classification (GTDB taxonomy): domain Bacteria; phylum Actinomycetota; class Actinomycetes; order Streptomycetales; family Streptomycetaceae; genus Streptomyces; species Streptomyces roseicoloratus. Next base: position 34,263 of record NZ_SDOY01000143.1, read on the forward strand.
GGTTCGTCATCGTGCGGCGCAGGTAGCCGCCGACCGCGGCCTTGTCGCTGATCCGGTCCCAGGCGCGGTACGTGGAGAACAGCGCGCTCTGGAGCAGGTCCTCGGCCTCGAAACGGTCACCGGTCAGGTGGTAGGCGGTGGCGTACAGGGAGGCCCGGCGCTCCTGGACGTAAGCGGTGAACTCCGCTTCCGACCGGCTGGAGCGCTCCCCCGTGGCCTCCCCGTACACCGCTCCCCCGTCAGCCACGGCGACCATGTACGGCGCCTTGTGCTGACGCCCGACGCCGCGAACGCACCCCCGTCCGTTCAATGCCGCGCCGGACTTCTCGGTGCTCCGCGTGACGTCGTGGAGACGCGTGACAACTGCGCTGGAGGTGGTGCTGTGCAGTGCGTTCATCTCGCGCCCCCCGTCGGTTGGAGTCCGTAGGTCCTTGATGTCGAAAAGCCTGCCCGGCCGACTTCATGGCGGTGTCCGCCGACTGTCACAGGCGTGTCACAGGCGGGGGCGGCACGGAGACGTGACCGGACGGTCGAACTCGGACGGCCGCATGGGACAGAATGAGGCCGTGCCTTTCCTGTTGCTGATCGAGGACGACGACGCCATCCGCACGGCCCTCGAGCTGTCCCTGTCACGCCAGGGCCACCGTGTGGCCACCGCGGCGACGGGCGAGGACGGCCTGAAGCTGCTCAAGGAACAGCGGCCCGACCTGGTCGTCCTCGACGTCATGCTGCCCGGCATCGACGGCTTCGAGGTGTGCCGCCGGATCCGGCGTACGGACCAGCTGCCGATCATCCTGCTCACCGCGCGCAGCGACGACATCGACGTCGTGGTGGGCCTGGAGTCCGGCGCCGACGACTACGTGGTGAAGCCGGTGCAGGGCCGGGTGCTCGACGCCCGGATCCGCGCGGTGCTGCGCCGCGGCGAGCGGGAGTCCACCGACTCCGCCACCTTCGGCTCCCTCGTCATCGACCGCTCCGCGATGACGGTGACGAAGAACGGGGAGGACCTGCAGCTCACGCCGACCGAGCTGCGGCTGCTCCTGGAGCTGAGCCGGCGGCCCGGACAGGCGCTGTCGCGCCAGCAGTTGCTGCGGCTCGTGTGGGAGCACGACTACCTGGGCGACTCGCGCCTGGTCGACGCCTGTGTGCAGCGGCTGCGCGCCAAGGTCGAGGACGTGCCCTCCTCGCCGACCCTGATCCGCACCGTACGGGGCGTGGGCTACCGGCTGGACGTTCCTGCGTGAGCAGAGGGATCGTCTCGATGCTGAGGTTCACCAGCCTCCGGCTCCGCCTCGTCGTCGTCTTCGCCCTGGTCGCGCTCACCGCGGCGGTCTCGGCCTCCGGCATCGCGTACTGGCTCAACCGCGAGGCCGTGCTCAAGCGCACCCAGGACAGCGCGCTCAACGACTTCCGGCAGGAGATGCAGAACCGGGCGGCGACGCTGCCGGCGCGGCCCACCGAGGAGGAGCTGCGGCACACCGCCGAGCAGATGGCGGGCGGCAGCGCCGGCTACAGCGTGCTGCTCATCGGCGAGCGGGCCGCGGGCAAGCCGATCGTGGGCGCCTCGAACCCGGACGTGTTCACGCTCGCGGACGTGCCGCGTTCGCTGCAGACCGCCGTGACCACCGAGCGTCCGGTGTCGGAGGCCAACCCGTACCCGTACCACCTGTTCTGGCAGCGCACCCAGCGCGGCTCGACGCCGTACCTGGTGGGCGGCACGAAGATCGACGGCGGCGGGCCGACCGGCTACATGTTCAAGTCGCTCGCCGCGGAGAAGGCCGACCTCAACTCGCTGTCCTGGTCGCTGGGCATCGCCACCGGCCTCGCCGTGATCGGTTCGGTGCTGCTCGCGCAGGTCGCGGCGACGACCGTGCTGCGCCCGGTGCACCGGCTCGGCGAGGCGGCCCGGCGGCTCGGCGAGGGCAAGCTGGACACCCGGCTGCGGGTCTCCGGCAACGACGAACTGGCCGACCTCTCCCGTACGTTCAACAGCGCCGCCGAGTCGCTGCAGAAGAAGGTCGCGGACATGAGCGCGCGGGAGGAGGCCAGCGCCCGCTTCGTCGCCGACATGTCGCACGAACTGCGCACGCCGCTGACCGCGCTGACCGCCGTGACGGAGGTCCTGGAGGACGAGCAGGACGCGCTCGACCCGATGATCGCGCCCGCCGTCGCCCTCGTGGTCAGCGAGACCCGCCGGCTCAACGACCTGGTGGAGAACCTGATGGAGGTGACCCGTTTCGACGCGGGCACCGCGCGGCTCGTCCTGGACGACGTCGACATCGCCGACCAGATCACCGCCTGCATCGACGCGCGGGCCTGGCTGGACGCCGTGGACCTGGACGCCGAGCGCGGGATCGTCGCGCGGCTCGACCCGCGCCGGCTCGACGTGGTCCTGGCCAACCTGATCGGCAACGCGCTCAAGCACGGCGGCTCGCCGGTGCGGGTGTCGGTGCGGACGGAGGAGACGGAGGACGGCGAGGAGCTGGTGATCGCGGTGCGCGACCACGGGCCCGGCATCCCGGTGGAGGTCCTGCCGCACGTCTTCGACCGCTTCTACAAGGCGAGCGCGTCCCGCCCGCGTTCGGACGGCAGCGGTCTGGGTCTGTCGATCGCGATGGAGAACGCCCTGATCCACGGCGGTTCGATCACCGCCTCCAACTCCACCGACGACGACGGCCGGGTGGACGGCGCGGTGTTCGTGCTGCGGCTGCCCCGGGACGCCTCGGGGATCGCGCGCGAGCTGCGGACCCGCAGCAGCCAGGGCGAGGTGGAGGAGAGTTGAGACTGCGCCGTACGCCGGGGCGGGGCCCCGCGCGGGGACTTCGCCCGGCCCGGGCCCTTCGCCGTACGGGGCTCGCCGCCCTGGGGGCCGCCCTCGTCCTGTCGGGCTGCGGCATCCGTACGACCTCGGTTCCGGTCGACGCCGGCGCGGCGCCCACCCGGGTGCCGTGCAGCGTGCCGGGTGACCGGGTCGTGACGGGCGCGCCGAGCCGGGCGCCGCTGCGCGTGTACCTGGTGTGCGGTGCCCAGCTGGAGGCCGTCGAGCGCAGGTCGCCGCTGCCGGAGGAGAAGGCGGCCGGCGCCCCGGTGCGCACGGCCTCGGCGCTGCTGGCCCAGCTGGAGGGCGAGCCGTCGGAGGAGGAGCGCCGGGCCGGTTTCGCCACGGCGGTGAAGGGCCCGCTGGTGGTGAGCGCGGCCCGGGCGGGCGATCCGAAGGGCACGCTGCGGCTCAGCCGCCAGCCGGAGGACCTGCCGCCGACGGCCCTTGCGCAGATCGTCTGCACCTTCGCGGAGAGCACGGCCGGTGAGCCGGGCGGCTCCGGCACCACGGCCGACTCCGTCGTCCTCGGCGGCCCCGGCCCCTACGGGCCGCGCCGCTACACCTGCACGACCGAGCTGAAGGAACGCCCGGAGTCGGCGGTCCCGTCGTCCCCGGCCAAGTCCTGAGGGACGCCGCGGGCGTCGCCGGGCGGCAGGGCGTCGGGTGCGTCGGGCCACAGAGCCGGGACGCCGGGCGGCGGGACGCCGGGCGGCGGGACGCCGGGCGGCGGGACGCCGGGCGGCGGGACGCCGGGCGGCGGGACGCCGGGCGGCGGGGCGCGGGGGTGACGGGGCGCGGGGTGACGGGCTCCGGGGCTCGGGGGCGCCGGAGCGGGTGGTCGTCGCGGTGGTCGCGTGCGTGACGCTGTCGCTGTTCCACGCTTGTGACGGTCCCGGCGGAACCGATTCCGCCGGGGGGGACGTCTTGGGGGGCGTGCAACGTCAAGGTTCGGATGGGTCGGGCAGTGCAGGCGACTCTGTCGCCGTGGTCGTACGCGTGGCGGGGTTCGCCCTCCTCCTCGCCCATCTGCTGCTCGTGGCCTGGGTGACGCTCCGCCCGCGCGACGTGGCGTGGGTGACCGCGCCGAATCTCACCCCGCTGGCCGGCATCGAGGGCGATCTGGCGCTCGGTCCGGCCGAGGCCGCGCGGCGGATCGTCTGCGGACTGCTGCTCCTGGCCCCGCTCGGGGTGCTCCTTCCGATGGCCGACGGGCGGCTCACGGTGTCGCCGTGGGCGTCCCTGGCCCGTACGACGGCGGCCGGTGCGCTGGTCTCGCTGGCGGTGGAGCTGCTGCAGACGGCGGTGCCCGGACAGGTCGTGGACGTCGACTCGGTGCTCCTGAACACGGCCGGGGTGGCGCTCGCGCACGTGCTGTTCGTCCCGGCGGGACGGGCGCGGCTGCGCCGCGGTCCGCGCGGGACCCGGTCCTCCTCCCGGCCCGGCGGGCCCTCCTCCTCCGGGAGGACGGCGGAGCGGGCTTCCCAGCGGACTTCTCAGGGGCCGACCCCGACGATTCCCAGGGTCGGGATCGCCCCGTAGAGGGACGCTTTGTCCGCGGTCCGGCGGCACGATGGAGTCATCGGACATTCCGAGCACCCGGACTGAAGGAGCCCACCATGGCCGCACTTTCCCGCCCCCGTGACGGACGCGTGATCGGCGGAGTGTGCGCTGCGCTGGCACGGCGCTTCGGCATCTCCGCCTGGACGATGCGCACGATATTCCTGGTCTCGTGCCTGCTGCCGGGTCCGCAGTTCCTGCTGTACCTGGCGCTGTGGGTGCTGCTGCCCGCGGAGAAGACGACGAGCACGGCCTGGTAGGTCCCGGGCCCGCCGCGCCCGGCGCGGCCGCTCGCCGACACGCCGAAGGGGCGCTCACCCGGTGGTCCGGGTGGGCGCCCCTTCGGCGTACGGGAGGCGTACGGGGAACGTACGGAGGGCCGACCGCACGGGGGGCGTGCGGCAGGCGGGCGCGGGGCGTCAGACGCCGAGGCCGCCCAGCGGCAGACCGTTCACCGGCAGGCCGCCGAGGAGGCCGGTGGCCGCGCCGAGCGGGGTGGAGCCGAGGCCGGCCGTGGCGCCGTCCAGCGGCAGGTTCTGCGCCTGCTTCTGCACCTCGCCCGGGAGGTTCTGGGCCTGGTCGACCGCGCCCGGCAGGGTCTTGGCGGCCTCCTGGGCACCGGTCCCGAGGGCACCCTGGCCGCCGGACAGGGCCTCGGCCGCACCCGCCGGGAGCTCCGTGAGGTCCTCGCCGAGCGGCACGGCGCTGGTGACCGTGCCGAGCGCGTCGGAGCCGACGACCGGCAGCGCGGCGGCGGAGGCCGTTCCGGCGGCGGCAGCGGCGAAGGCGGCACCGAGGGCGGCGACACCGAGCGTCTTGGCGGCAGACTGCTTCATCAGAAAATCTTCCTCAGGATTCTCGGGTGCGTCTCGGGGCGGCGGGGAAGAAGGCCCTGAGAGCAGGGGGAATTTCGGGGAATGCGGAGTGGCTACGCAAACTAACCATCGAAAGTCCCGGCCGCAAACACCGGACGGCGGCCGGGCGTGGTGTGCCCGGCCGCCGTCCGCTCCGTCCCGAGGGCGGCGATCAGTCCGCCTGGAGGGAAGATTCGCTGGTCGCGGCGGTCTGCTGGAACAGCCATTCGGATTTCAGCTCGGCGTAACCGGGCTTGATCACGTCATTGATCATGGCGAGTCGTTCATCGAAAGGAATGAACGCTGATTTCATCGCATTGACCGTGAACCACTGCATGTCGTCGAGCGTGTAACCGAAGGCGTCGACCAGGAATTCGAATTCCCGGCTCATGCTGGTGCCGCTCATCAGCCGGTTGTCGGTGTTGACCGTCGCGCGGAAGTGCAGCTTGCGCAGCAGCCCGATGGGGTGCTGCTGGTACGACTCGGCGGCGCCGGTCTGCAGGTTGGAGGTGGGGCACATCTCCAGCGGGATGCGCTTGTCGCGCACGTACGCGGCGAGCCGGCCGAGGGTCACCGTGCCGTCGTCGGCGACCTCGATGTCGTCGATGATCCGCACGCCGTGGCCGAGCCGGTCGGCGCCGCACCACTGGAGGGCCTGCCAGATCGACGGCAGGCCGAAGGCCTCGCCCGCGTGGATCGTGAAGTGGTTGTTCTCCCGCTTCAGGTACTCGAAGGCGTCGAGGTGCCGGGTGGGCGGGAAGCCGGCCTCGGCGCCCGCGATGTCGAAGCCGACGACGCCGGAATCGCGGTAGCGGTTGGCGAGTTCGGCGATCTCCAGGGCGCGGGCCGCGTGCCGCATCGCGGTGAGCAGCGCGCCCACCCGGATCCGGTGGCCGTTGGCCCTGGCCTGCCGTTCGCCTTCGCGGAAGCCCTCGTTGACCGCCTCGACGACCTCTTCGAGGGTGAGGCCGCCCTCCAGGTGCTGCTCGGGCGCGTAGCGGACCTCCGCGTAGACGACGCCGTCCTCGGCGAGGTCGACGGCGCACTCGGCGGCGACCCGGACCAGGGCCTCGCGGGTCTGCATGACGGCGCAGGTGTGCGCGAAGGTCTCGAGGTAGCGCTCCAGGGAGCCGGAGTCCGCGGCCTCCCGGAACCAGATGCCGAGCTTGTCGGGCTCGGTCTCGGGGAGGCTGGTGTAGCCCTGGGCCCGGGCGAGTTCGATGATCGTGCCGGGGCGCAGGCCGCCGTCGAGGTGGTCGTGCAGCAGGACCTTCGGGGCACGGCGGATCTGATCCGCCGAGGGGGTGCTGGGGATCTGGCTCGTCATTGCCGCACTCTAGCGCCTACGCGCGTAGAGCGCGCCTGTTCGGCACCGTCTCGTTCCGCCCGTTTCCCCGGACGCCGCTCCGCCCGCAACTCCGGTGCGGCCGTGTCCGGCGACGCCTAACCTGCCGGTATGACGACCACCGCCGCCCACGCTGCCGAACTGCGCCGGATCCACGGCTTCCTGGCCTCCACCGGCCGTCGGCAGGCCGAGCGGACGATCGACTTCCCCGGCGGGTTCGCCGCGCTCGACGACACGTACGCGCTGTCCCATGGCGACAACTACGTGCTGGTGGACGGGCCCACCGACCCCGAGGCCCTGCCGGGCCGGGTCGACGAGCTGATGGCGCACCTGCCGTTCCGCAACGTGTACGTCCCCGACGCGGCCGTCGCGGAGGCCTGCGCCGGGCCCCTGGCGAGGGCCGGCTACACGTGCTCCGAGGTCGTCACGATGCTGCACACCGGGCCCGTGCCGGAGCTCGGCGGGGCCCGCGAGGTCGACCTGCCCGCACTGCGCGGCCCCGTCGCCGAGAGCTGGCGGCGTTTCCTGCCGGACGCCGGGGACGACGTCGTCCACACCCTGGTGGAGCGCCGCGCGGTCCGGCGCCGGCGCGCCGACGACGTCCGTTTCCTCGCCTCGCACGACGAGTTCGGCGAGGTCGCGTCCTGGGCCGACCTGTACCTCGACACGGACTCGGGCATCGCCCAGATCGAGGACCTGGTCACCGCCGGGACGCACCTCCGGCAGGGCCACGCCGGGGTCGTCGTCGACACCGCCCTGCGGATGGCCCACGCCGCCGGCTGCACCACCGTCTTCCTGACGGCCCTCGCCACCGACTGGCCCCGCCACTGGTACGGGCGCCGCGGCTTCGTCCCGGTGGGCGCTCTGGCCTGCTTCGAGCGGGAATGAGCCACAAGGGCGTTCGCTCAGCGGACGGTTCGTAACAGAGACCGCGCGTACCCCTCGCGTACGCCCCGGCTTCTGAGACCGTGCCGTCATGGCGCACAACGCACTCGTGGGAACGGCCGGCTCCCGGGCACCCCGGCTCGGCCGTCCCGTCGCGGCGCCGGCCGCGGTCACCGAAGCGGGCGGGGTCGTGCTGCTGCTGCCGGACGGCGAGGTCACGTCCGGGCGGCGGCACTCCGTACGGGCCCATGCCGCCGTCCTGCCGCTGGGACGGCGGCTCGTGCGGGCCGGGCGGGCCGACGGGCTCGTCGCGCACGTGGTCCGCTACCGGGGACGGGGCTGGAACGGGACGGAGGCCCGGCAGGCGGCGGACGCCCGGTGGGCGGTGTCGGAGGCGGTACGGCGCTACGGCGACGTGCCGGTCTGCCTGGTCGGGCGCGGCATGGGCGCGCGGGCGGCGCTGGCCGCCGGAGGGCACTCGGCGGTGACGGCCGTCCTGGCACTCGCCCCCTGGCTGCCGGAGGACGACCGTGCGGCCGAGCCGGAGCCGGTGCGGCAGCTCGTGGGGCGGCGGGTGCTGATCGTGCACGGCACCAACGACGCCCGTACGGACCCGGAGTTGAGCTACCGGCTGGCCGAGCGGGCGAAGAAGTCCAACCGGGACACCTGCCGCTTCGAGGTCCACACGGACGGGCACGCCCTGCGTCAGTACCGCGACGAAGTGCACGCCCTGGCCGCCGACTTCGTCCTGTCCGCGCTCTTCGCCCGCCCGCAGAGCCGCCCGCTCGCGGACGCGATGGCGGCACCGCCGCCGCTGGGCCTCCGGATGCCGTTGGCTGCGGGGTTCGGGCGGTCGTCCGGCTGACGGCCGGCGAAGGTCCGGCGCGGGGGCCACGGCTCCGGCCGCCGCCTCCGCTCACTCCGGCAGCAGGCTGCCCCGCTTGCTCAGCAGGAACTTCTTGAACGCGGCCACCGGTGGGGTGTCCGGGTGACCGTCCAGCCAGGCCACGCCGATCTCGCGGACCGCGCGCGGCGAGGTCACGCCGAGTTCGACGACGCCGGGGCGGGCGACGGCCGGGGGCGGGAGCAGGGCGACGCCGAGGCCCGCGGCGACCAGGCCGCGCAGGGTCTCGGCCTCCTCGCCCTCGAAGGCGACGCGGGGCGTGAAGCCGGCCTGCGCGCACAGGTCGTCGGTGATGCGGCGCAGCCCGTAGCCCGGCTCCAGGGTCACGAAGGTCTCGTCGGCGGCCTCCGCGAGGCGGATCCGCTTGCGGGTGGCGAGCCGGTGGTCGTCGGGCACGACGAGCCGCAGCCGCTGTTCGTCGAGGCGGCGGCCGACCAGGTCGGGCGCGTCCGGCACGGGCGAGGTGAGGCACAGGTCGAGCTCGCCGGACCTGAGCCGTTCGATCATCGCCTCGCCGTAGTTCTGGACCAGGGTGAAGCGGACCCTCGGGTGGTCGACGCGGAAGGCGCGGATCAGCCCGGGCACGGTCTCGGAGCCCATGGTGTGGAGGAAGCCGAAGGCGACCCGGCCGGCCGTGGGATCGGCGTCGGCCCGTACCGTGTCGGCGGCCCGCTCGACCTCGGCGAGGGCCCGCTCCGCGGCGGTGAGGAAGCGGCGGCCGGCCGGGGTGAGCGAGACGGTGCGGCCGCGGCGGGCGAACAGGGCGACGCCGAGGTCCTCCTCGAGCCTGACCATGGCCCGCGACAGGGTCGACTGCGGGACGCCCATCTCGGCCGCCGCGCGGGTCACGTGCTCGTGCCGGGCGACCGCGGCGAAGTACGCGAGCCGCGGCGCGAGCAGCATTCCCATGTCTTCTTCGTTACTGTTCGGTGACAGGCGAGGCTGTGACCTGTATTCATGCACCACGGGAACGATTACAGCAGATCCGTGCATTGGACGCATGAAGCGGACCGTCCTACGTTCGAGGCATGCCTTCCGCCAGTACCAAGGCGGCCGCCACCGGCGCGGTCGCCGAACCCGGTCGTGACTCCGCCGACACCCGCCTCGCTCCCGGCCGCCCCGGCTACCGCCGGATGAGCCTCGCGCTCTTCGCCGCCGGAGTGGCCGCCTTCGCCCTCCTCTACTCCACCCAGGCCCTTCTCCCCGCCGTCTCCGCCGAGTTCGGCGCGAGCGCCTCGGCCGCCTCCTGGACGGTGTCCGCCGCGACCGGCGCGCTGGCCCTGTGCGTGCTCCCGCTGAGCGCGCTGTCCGAGCGCTTCGGACGCCGCTCGATGATGACGGTCTCGCTCGTGGTCGCCGTGGCGGTGGGTCTGCTCGTGCCGCTCGCCCCGAACCTGGAGAGCCTGGTCGCGCTGCGCGCGGTGCAGGGCGCGGCGCTGGCCGGAGTGCCGGCCTCGGCGATGGCCTTCCTGGCCGAGGAGGTGCGGCCGAGGGCGCTGGTCGCGGCGATCGGTCTGTTCGTCGCGGGCAACTCCATCGGCGGCATGAGCGGGCGGATCGTCACCGGCTGGGTGGCGCAGCTGTGGGGCTGGCGCGCGGCGCTGGCGGCGGTCGGCCTGATGGCCGTGGTGTGCGTGCTCGCGTTCCGGGCGCTGCTGCCGAAGGCGCGGCACTTCACGCCGGGCACGCTGAACCCGAAGGCGCTGGCGCGGACGGTGCGCGGGCACCTCGCGGATCCGCTGCTGCTGCGGCTGTACGCGATCGGCGCGCTGTTCATGACGGTGTTCGGCGCCGTGTACACGGTGATCGGCTACCGCCTGGTCGAGGCCCCGTTCTCGCTGCCGCAGGGCGTCGTCGGCTCGGTCTTCCTCGTGTACCTGGTCGGCACGGCCTCCTCGGCGGCGGCGGGCCGGCTGGTCGGCCGGCTCGGCCGGCGCGGCGCGCTCTACCTGGCGGTCTCCACGACGGCGGCGGGTCTGCTGCTGTCGCTCGCGGACGCGCTGGCGGCCGTCCTCGCGGGCCTGGTGCTGATCACGGCGGGCTTCTTCGCGGGGCACGCGGTGGCGTCCTCCTCGGTGAGCCGTACGGCGCGGACGGGTCGCGCCCAGGCATCGGCGCTCTACCAGTCGGCGTACTACCTCGGCAGCAGCGCGGGCGGCACGCTCGGCGCGGTCGCCTTCCACGCGGGCGGCTGGGCCGGGACGGTCCTGATCGGCCTGGTGGCGGTGCTCGGCGTCGTGTCGCTCACGCTGTACGGGACGCACGCCGCGCGGGTCGAGGCGCGGCGGACGCGGGCGCTTCGTCACGAAGTGGCCACGGCGGCCTGAACCGCTGCAACTGTCGGGCTCCCCCGAGCGTCAAACGGGTCAGGACTCTAGGGGGAGTTGACGATCATGATCGGGATACGCGGACGCGCGGGCATCGGGCTCGCGGTCACGTCTCTGGTGGTACCCATGTCGGTGGCGCTCGGCGCCGCCCCGGCCCAGGCCGCGTCGTGCAACGTGACGACCGGCCCGTACCAGAAGCAGGTGGAGAAGTTCCTCGGCCGGCCGGTCGACGGCAAGCAGTCGTCCGCCGACTGCAAGGCCGTCAAGGCCTTCCAGGCCAAGCACGGCATCACCCCGACGCAGGGCTACGCCGGGCCGCTGACCTGGCGGACCATGTCGACGATGCAGGCGCAGAAGGCGGCCGGGAAGAATCCCAACAAGGACCGCAAATGCCCGACCAACAAGGGCCGGATCGCCTGTGTCGACCTGACCCGCCAGCTCAGCTGGATCCAGGACGGCGCCAAGCTCAAGTACGGCCCGGTGCCGGTGCGGACGGGCCGGGACGGCGCGGAGACGCGGACGGGCGCCAAGAAGATCTACTGGCGCAACATCAACCACTGGTCGACGCTCTACCACGTGTCGATGCCGTACGCGCAGTTCTTCGACGGCGGGCAGGCCTTCCACTCGGTCACCAAGTCGATGTGGAACCCGCCGGGTTCGGCCGGCTGCGTCAACATGACGCAGAAGGACGCGAAGGCGTACTGGAGCCTGCTCAGGAACGGTGACGACGTGTACGTGTACGGGCGCAAGCCCGGCACCTGAGCCGAACCGGCCCCGGTTGTCGGTGGCCTGCGATAGCTTCCCCTCATCGGCGTCGACCGGGCGCCGCTGAGGGGCGAGCGAGACGGACCACATGGCTGTGCAGACGACCGAGGACCTCACGACGGACGACCTGGAGAAGTACCGCAGGGAGCTGACCGGTTACTGCTACCGGATGCTGGGTTCCGCCTTCGAGGCGGAGGACGCCGTGCAGGACACCATGGTGCGCGCCTGGCGCTCCCTCGACTCCTTCGAGGGCCGTTCGTCGCTCCGCTCGTGGCTGTACCGGATCGCCACCAACGTGTGCCTGGACTCGCTCAGCGCGGGCAACCGGCGGGCCCGCCCGATGGACCTCACGGATCCGACGCCGGTCGCGCAGGCCCGGCTCAACGAGCGTCCCGAGATCACCTGGCTGGAGCCGGTGCCGGACGGGCGGGTGCTGCCGTCGGTGGCGGACCCGGCGGAGACGGCCGTCTCCCGGGAGACGGTGCGGCTGGCGTTCGTGGCGGCTCTGCAGCACCTGCCGCCGAAGCAGCGGGCGGTGCTGATCCTGCGCGAGGTGCTCGCGTGGAAGGCGAGCGAGGTGGCCGAGCTGCTCGGTCTGACCGTCGCCTCGGTCAACAGCGCGCTGCAGCGTGCCAGGGCCACCATCGCCGAGCAGGCACCGGCCACGTCGGACGCGGCGGACCCCCTGGACGAGGAGCAGAAGGCCCTGCTCGACCGCTACGTGGCCGCCTTCGAGGGCTACGACATGCAGGCCCTCACGGCGCTGCTCCACGAGGACGCGACGATGTCCATGCCGCCGTACGACCTGTGGCTGCGCGGCCACGAGGACATCGTGGGCTGGATGCTGGGCGTCGGCGAGGTGTGCCGCGGCTCGAAGCTGCTGCCGACCGTGGCGAACGGCCAGCCGGCCTTCGCGCACTACCACCCGGACCCGGAGGGCGGCTACGCGCCGTGGGCGTTGATCGTCCTCCAGGTGCACGACGGGAGGATCGGCGGCATGGACTTCTTCCTGGACACCAAGCGCTGGTTCCCGCTGTTCGACCTGCCGGAGCGGCTGCCCGCCTGACGCTTCCGGGGTTCACAGCAGGTCCCCGAGCCCGACGAGCCCCAACACATCCCTCAGCTCGGGCCCGGCCCCCCGAAACTCCAGCCGGTGCCCGCACCGCCGCGCGGTCAGCCGCAGCCGCGCGAGGGCGTCGACGGCGCCAAGCCCGACGCGGCCGAGCCCGCCGATGTCGCATATGACAAGGCTCGGCTCCGCCGCTTCGAGCAGCGCGCAGAGCCGCCCGACGTCGTCCGGGGCGGGCTGCCCGGTGAGCCGTACCTCGATGGTCGGAGAGGCCGGAGAGGTGTCCACACCAGGGAGACCGCGGGCGGGCCCGGAACTCATCGCTGGGGGGAGGCGGGGCCCGGGAGGCGCTCAACCGAACGGAAACACGCTGGTGTCGATCGTGAGGTCGAAGGGGGCGGGGAGGTGGATCTCCTCTCCGAACCTCACCTTCTGGAGCTCCTGATAGACGTCGCTCGGCTCGCCGTAGAGCGTGACGGTCGGGCCCCCGGGTCCGAAGCGGTCGATGAGGAGGTAGAGCGGCACCTTCGCCTCCGCGTATGCGGCCGCCTTGTTCAGCCTGTCGTAGCTCGCGTTGGACGGCGACGTGACCTCGACGACCAGTTCGGCCGCGGTGAGCGGTGCGGATTCGCCGCCTTCCAACTCGGCCATGACCCGTTCCGGGATGACGACGAGGTCGGGGACATAGAGGCGGCCCCGCGCAGGATGGGCGACCCCCTGTGTCTCGTAGACGCACCAGTCCTCCGGGACCACGGTGTACAGCCGGCGATGGACCTTCTCGACGATACGGTTGTGCGGCGCGCCGGGCGGTGGTGTCACGACAATGATCCCATCGATGATCTCCACCTTGCTGCCCTCGGGCCAGTCCGACTCCTCCCAGAAGCGGACGAGCTCGTCCCAGTGCGGGCCCGGAGCGGGATCGACGGGGAGTGCACTCATGGCGGTCTCCTTTTCGGTGTGGCACCGATCCCAGCATGCCGAACGGGACCGGTGGGGGTCCACCGGTCCCGTTCACCCGAAGGTGTCACTGGCACATGCCAGAGGCGATCGCGATCTCAGGCGATACGGTCCAGCACGATCGGGTTCGGCGTGAAGGCCGTGCCCTGCGCCGCGATGTCCCAGGCGCCCGTGAGGGACTTCAGGGCGTAGTCGAACTTCTCCGGGGTGTCCGTGTGGAGGGTCAGCAGGGGCTGGCCCGCGGTCACCGTGTCGCCCGGCTTGGCGTGGAGCTCGACGCCCGCGCCGGCCTGCACCGGGTCCTCCTTGCGGGCGCGGCCGGCGCCCAGGCGCCAGGCGGCGATGCCGATGTCGTAGGCGTCCAGGCGGGTGAGGACGCCGGAGGAGGGGGCCGTCACGACGTGCTGCTCGCGGGCGACCGGGAGGGTCGCGTCCGGGTCGCCGCCCTGCGCGGCGATCATGCGGCGCCAGACGTCCATCGCGGAGCCGTCCTTGAGGGCCTTCGCCGGGTCGGCGTCCTTGATGCCGGCCGCGTCGAGCATCTCCTTCGCCAGGGCCACCGTCAGCTCGACGACGTCCGCCGGGCCGCCGCCCGCGAGGACCTCGACCGACTCGCGGACCTCCAGCGCGTTGCCCGCCGTGAGGCCGAGCGGGGTCGACATGTCGGTGAGCAGGGCGACCGTCTTCACGCCGCTGTCCGTGCCGAGCGCGACCATCGTGGAGGCCAGCTCGCGGGCGTCCACGATGGTCTTCATGAACGCGCCGGTGCCGACCTTCACGTCCAGGACCAGCGAGCCGGTGCCCTCGGCGATCTTCTTCGACATGATCGAGGAGGCGATCAGCGGGATGGCCTCGACGGTACCGGTGACGTCACGCAGGGCGTAGAGCTTCTTGTCGGCCGGGGCCAGGCCGTCGCCCGCCGCGCAGATGACCGCGCCGGTGGTGTCGAGGACGTGCAGCATCTCCTCGTTGGAGAGCAGGGCGCGCCAGCCGGGGATGGACTCCAGCTTGTCGAGGGTGCCGCCGGTGTGGCCGAGGCCGCGGCCGGAGAGCTGCGGCACGGCCGCGCCGCACGCGGCGACGAGCGGGGCGAGCGGCAGGGTGATCTTGTCGCCGACGCCGCCGGTGGAGTGCTTGTCGGCGGTCGGGCGGGAGAGCGAGTCGAAGTTCATGCGCTCACCGCTGGCGATCATCGCGGCCGTCCAGCGCGCGATCTCCTCGCGGTTCATGCCGTTCAGCAGGATCGCCATGGCCAGCGCGGACATCTGCTCGTCGGCGACCACACCGCGGGTGTAGGCGTCGATGACCCAGTCGATCTGCTCGGGGCTCAGCTCGCCCTTGTCCCGCTTGGTGCGGATGACGGAGATGACGTCCATGTGAAGGTGCCTCTTTCTACGCGCATAGAGGGAGTGAAAGGAGGAGCGGCCCTTCCCATCGTGCCGGAAGGGCCGCTCCGAGGTGCTACTTCGCGAGGTGGTCCGGGCCGAAGGCCTGCGGCAGCATCTCCGCCAGGGTCACGAACCCCGCGGGCGTCTCCAGCACGAGCCCGGGCCCGCCGAACTCGTACAGCAGCTGCCGGCAGCGCCCGCACGGCACCAGCGGGCCGCCGCTGCCGTCCACGCACACGAAGTGCGTGAGCCGTCCGCCACCGGTCGACTGGAGCTGAGAGACCAGGCCGCACTCGGCGCACAGGCCGAGGCCGAACGAGGCGTTCTCCACGTTGCAGCCGGAGACCACCCGCCCGTCGTCGACGAGGGCCGCCGCGCCGACCGGGAACTTCGAGTACGGGGCGTAGGCGCGGGACATCGCCTCGCGCGCCGCCGTACGCAGCAGCTCCCAGTCCGGCTCGGTGTCGGCCGGGGTCACTTGCCCTGGCCCTTCCGGTAGGGCAGACCGTCCGCCTTCGGCATCCGCAGCCGCTGCGCCGACAGGGCGAGCACGAGCAGCGTGGTGACGTACGGGGCGGCGTCCACGAACTGGCTCGGGACCTCGTCGGTGAGGACGTACCAGAAGAAGAAGCCGACGGCGAAGACGGCGCCGATCGCGGCGACCACCCACTTCTTGCGGTACATCTGCCACAGCGCGGCGATCACCAGCAGCAGCGCGACCAGCAGCAGCAGCGCGTGGACGTTCTCGGCGCCGCCGCGCAGCTTGAGGCTGTCGGTGAAGCCGAACAGGCCGGCGCCCATGGCCATGCCGCCCGGCATCCAGTTGCCGAAGATCATCGCGGCGAGACCGATGTAACCGCGGCCGCCGGTCTGGCCCTCCTGGTAGATGCCGGTGGAGACGATCGCCAGGAACGCGCCGCCGAGACCCGCGAGGGCACCGGAGATCGCGACGGCGATGTACTTGTACTTGTAGACGTTGACGCCGAGCGACTCGGCGGCGACCGGGTTCTCACCGCAGGACCGCAGCCGCAGGCCGAAGGCCGTGCGCCACAGCGCCCACCACGTGACCGGGATCAGCAGGAGGGCGACCACGGTCAGCAGCGACAGGTTGGTGACCAGACCGCCGAGGATGCCGGCCAGGTCGGAGATCAGGAACCAGTGCTTGGCCTGGAGGTCGGCCAGCCAGTCCGAGAGCCCCGGGATGGTGATCTGGGTGATCTGGTCGATGCGCGGGGACTGCTTGGAGGAGCCGCCCTCGGCCTCGGCGAAGGTGAAGTTCGACAGGTACTGGGTGAAGCCCACCGCGAGGATGTTGATGGCGACACCGGACACGATGTGGTTCACGTTGAACGTGACGGTGATGATCGCGTGCAGCAGACCGCCCAGCGCACCACCGAGCAGACCGACGACGACGCCCGTCCACGGGCCCCACTGGTAGCCGGCCCAGGCACCGAACCAGGTGCCGAGGACCATCATGCCCTCGAGACCGATGTTGACGACGCCCGCCCGCTCGGACCACAGACCGCCGAGACCGGCGAGACCGATCGGCACCGCGAGCTGCAGCGCGCCGGAGACCTGGCCGACGGAGGTGAGGTCGTTGGCCCCGGAGACGACCCGGACCAGCGAGAACAGGACGAGAGCGGCCGCGACGATCAGCAGGATCCAGGGCCAGGTCAGCTTGCGGCGGCCGCCCGCCTTCTTGGGCGCGGCGCTCGGCTTGGTGACGGTACCCGTGCTCATGCCGCAACCTCCTTGTCGGTCTTGAGGGCGCCGCCGGCGGCGAGTTCCTCGCCGACCTTCTGCTGCTGGCGGCGGAGGCCGTAACGGCGGACGAGTTCGTAGGAGACGACCACGGCGATCACGATGATGCCCTGCATGATCTTGGTGATCTCCTTCGGGTAGCCCGCGACGTCGAGCGACGACGACGTCTTCTCCAGGAAGGCGAAGAGCAGGGCGGCGAAGAAGATGCCGACCGGGTGGTTGCGGCCGAGCAGGGCGATGGTGATGGCGGTGAAGCCGACGCCGACGGGGAAGTCGAGGCTGTACGTGTGGGTCTCACCGAGCAGCGTCGGCATGCCGGACAGACCGGCGAGCGCGCCGGAGAGCAGCATCGAGGTGAGGATCATCCTCTTGGCGTCGACACCGCTCGCCTGGGCGGCCGACTCGCTGGCGCCGGTGGCGCGCAGGTCGAAGCCGAAGCGGGTGCGGTTGAGGACGAACCAGTAGACGACGCCGAGCGCGAGCGCCACGAAGGTGAAGCCGTAGATGACGCCGTTGCCCTCGCCCATGTCGATGCCCGGGAACCAGCCGGACTCGGCGATCTCACCGGTGGTGAGGTTGTTGGAGCCCTCGGGCTGGACGCCGAAGTTCTTGGGCAGGATCAGCCAGGCCACCAGCGAGGTCGCGATGGCGTTGAGCATGATCGTCGAGACGACCTCGGAGACGCCTCGGGTGGTCTTCAGGATGCCGGCGATACCGGCCCAGAAGGCTCCGGTGAGCATGGCGGTGAGCACGATCACGAGGATGTGCAGCGGGCCGGGCAGTTCGATCGAGGCGCCGACCAGGGCGGAGACCATGGCCGCGAGGCGGTACTGGCCGTCGACGCCGATGTTGAAGAGGTTCATCCGGAAGCCGATGGCCACCGCGAGCGCCGCCAGGTAGTAGATCCCCGTCTGGTTGACGATCAGGACCTGGATGTCGGAGAACCCGGCGTTGTCGATCATCAGCCGGATCGGCTCGATCGGGTCGAGGCCCGTGGCGAGCAGCACCAGCATGGTGAGCACGAACGAGGAGACCAGCGCGAGCACCGGGCCCGCGGCCCCGATGATCAGCTTGTCCTTGTCGAATTTCATCATCGGGCGTCACCGTCTTCGGGGTGCTCTGCGGAGGGCGCGTCGGTGCCTTCGAGCCGGCCGGTGGCCGCGCCGGTCATGGCGGAGCCCAGCTGCTCGGGCGTGATGGTGGCGGGGTCGGCGTCCGCGACGAACCGGCCGCGGTACATGACCTTGAGGGTGTCGGACAGGCCGATCAGCTCGTCGAGGTCGGCGGAGATCAGCAGCACCGCGAGGCCCTCGCGGCGGGCGTCGCGGATCGCGTCCCAGATCTGCGCCTGCGCGCCGACGTCCACTCCGCGGGTGGGGTGGGCGGCGATCAGGAACTTGGGGGCGTGGCTCATCTCGCGGCCGACGATCAGCTTCTGCTGGTTGCCGCCGGAGAGCGAGGCCGCGGTGACGTCGATGCCCGGCGTGCGCACGTCGTACTCGCGCACGATCCGCTCGGTGTCCTTGCGGGCGGCCTTCGGGTCGAGGACGCCGCGCCGGGAGTTGGGCGCCTCGGTGACGTGGCCGAGGATGCGGTTCTCCCAGAGCGGGGCCTCGAGGAGCAGACCGTGGCGGTGGCGGTCCTCGGGGATGTAGCCGATGCCGCCTTCGCGGCGCTTGCGCACGGGGGTGGTGGAGATGTCCTTGCCGTCGAGGGTGATGACGCCCGCGTCGGGGCTGTTCATGCCCATGAGGGCCTCGATGAGCTCGGTCTGGCCGTTGCCCTCGACGCCGGCGATGCCCAGGATCTCGCCCTTGTGGATGGTCAGCGAGATGTCGTCGAGCAGCTTGCGGCCGGCGCCGATCTCCTGGAGGGCGACCGCGCCGGACGGGTCCGGCGGGGCGGCGGTGGTCAGCGGGGCGGCGGCAGCGGCGCCGGCCTCGGTCAGGGTGAGGCCCGTGACCTGGAGCATGGGCACGTCCGTGACCGTGGACTCGCGGGTCTCCGGCGACGGCAGCTCGGTGCCGACCATCAGCTCGGCGAGCTGCTTGGTGGTGGCGGTCTTCGGGTCGGCGGTGCCGACGGTCGTGCCGCGGCGGATGACCGTGATGTCGTCGGCGACCTTGAGGACCTCGCCCAGCTTGTGCGAGATGAAGATGACCGTGAGGCCCTCGGACTTGAGCTCGCGCAGGTTGTCGAAGAGCGCGTCGACCTCCTGCGGGACGAGCACGGCGGTCGGCTCGTCGAGGATGAGGATCCTGGCGCCGCGGTAGAGCACCTTGAGGATCTCCACGCGCTGCCGGTCGGCGACGCCGAGGTCCTCGACGAGCGCGTCGGGGCGGACGCCGAGGCCGTACGCGTCGGAGATCTCCTGGATCTTCCGGCGGGCCTTGGCACCGATGCCGTAGAGCTTCTCGCCGCCGAGGACGACGTTCTCCAGGACGGTGAGGTTGTCGGCGAGCATGAAGTGCTGGTGCACCATGCCGATGCCGCGCGCGATGGCGTCACCGGGGCTGGAGAAGGTGACCTGCTCGCCGTCGATGGCGATGGTGCCCTCGTCCGGCTTCTGCATGCCGTACAGGATCTTCATCAGGGTCGACTTGCCGGCACCGTTCTCACCGATCAGGGCGTGCACGGTGCCCTTGCGAACGGTGATCGCGATGTCCTTGTTGGCGACGACGCCGGGGAAGCGCTTGGTGATGCCGTGGAGTTCTACGGCAGGGGGGCTGGACGCGTTGATGGCGCACTCTCCTTGGCCGGAAGGAGTGGGAGCGGAGGGGCAGGGCGGGGCGAAGTTATCGTGCCGCTGGGACATCTACACGCGTAGCACTGCCGGAAATTGAAAACCCGTACGGGATTGGGTCCCGTTCCGGGGGAATGGGGCCGGGGCCCGGCTCCGGTGGGGTGCCACCGGATCCGGGCCCGCAGGCTCAGGTCAGGACCTGGATGCCGTTACGGCGTGGTCTTGACGGTGATCTTGCCGTCGACGATGTCCTTCTTCGCCTTGTCCACGGCGGCGACCATCTCGGTCATGCTCGAGTACGCCGGGTTGGACGTGGCCAGGCCGACGCCGTCCGTCGCGAGGCCGTAGCGGACCTCACCGCTCTGCGGCTTGCCGTCCTTGACCGACTTGATCAGGTTGTAGACGGAGTCGGACACGTCCTTGGTGACCGAGGTCAGGATGTGGTCCTTGTAGGCCGCGAGGCCCTTCTGGTTGTACTGGTCGGAGTCCACGCCGATGGCCCACTTGCCGGCCTTGGCGGTGGCCTCGATCGCGCCGGAGCCGGCGAGACCGGCGGCCGCGTAGATCACGTCGGCGCCCTTGTCGAGCTGGCCCTGCGCGGCGGCCTTGCCGAGGTCCGGCTTCGAGAAGCCGTCGAAGTTCGGCGGCTGGGTCAGGTACTGGGTGAGCACCTTGGCCTTGGGGTTGGTGTCCTTGACGCCCTGGACGAAGCCCGCCTCGAACTTCTTGATCAGCGGAACCTCGACACCGCCGATGAAGCCGACCGTGCCGGTCTTGGAGGCCTTGGCGGCGGCGACGCCGGCCAGGTAGGAGCCCTGCTCCTCGTTGAAGACGAGGTTGGCGATGTTCGGGCCGGTCTTCGACGTGTCGTCGATCAGGCCGAAGGTGGTCTTCGGGTAGGCCTTGGCGACCTTCTCGATGGCCGGGGCGTAGGCGAAGCCGACGCCGATGACCGGGTTGTTCCCGGCGCGGGCGAGGGCGGTGAGGCGCTGCACCTTGTCGGCGTCGCCCTCACCCTCCGAGGGCTCGGCCTCGGAACCCTTGACGTCGAGCTCGTCCTCGGCCTTCTTCAGACCGGCGTAGGCGGCGTCGTTGAAGGACTGGTCGCCGCGGCCGCCGATGTCGTAGGCGATGGCGGCCTTGACGGCACCGGCGCTCGAGGTGGAGCTGGAGCCCGAGTCCGTCGACGACTTGCCACACGCGGTGGCGGACAGGGCAAGCGCCGCAGAGGCGATGCCCACGGTCGTGATCCTGGTGATCCGGCGCAAGAGGAGGGTCCCTTCAAGACTGACCGAAAGCGCCTCTTCCGGCGCTGGTTTCGCGGCGATCGTAACGCGCGTAGATGTCAGTTAAAGACCCGTTCATGAGTCGTTATCGGATCGACGCGAACCGGCCAGGCCACACACCGGGGGCGTCCGGCCCGATACCGCCCGTCATACACGCTGGTACGGGTGTACGGGCCGCGCCCCGAAGCGACACGCCGGGCACTGGGCCAGGCGGATGAACGGCTTCCGGTCCCTCATTAAGTCGTACTTAAACGTCCGGATTTCGCGGTTCGCGCGGCGCCCGGATCACGGCCTCGGGCGGGCCGGCCCCGTGCTCTCGGGCGGGCCGGCCCCGCGACCTGCGGCGGACCGGCCCCGTGACCTCCGGCGGACCGGCCCGCAGCCTTCGGCGGACCGGTCCGTGACGGATCGGCGGCGGCTCCGGATCAGCGCGTCGCGGCCTTCGGCATGCCGTCGAGGAGCGCCGCGGCCGTGAACAGCTCCACGCCCACCCCGATGGCCCGCTCGTCGACGTCGAAGTCGCCGGCGTGGAGGTCGCGCACCCGGGTGTCGCCCGGAGTGCGGACGCCGAGCCTGGCCATGGCGCCCGGGACGTGCTCCAGGTACCAGGAGAAGTCCTCGCCGCCGAGCGACTGCTCGGTGTCCTCGACCGCGAGCGGGCCGCGGCGGGCGGTCATCGCGTCGCGGAGCAGCTCGGTGACGACCGGGTCGTTGACGACCGGCGGGACGCCGCGGACGTAGTCGACGGTCGACTTGGCGCGGTGCAGCGTGGCGATCTCGTCGACCGCGGCGTGCACCAGGTCGGGGGCCTCGCGCCAGGTCGGCAGGTCGAGGCAGCGGACGGTGCCGGAGAGCTCGGCGTGCTGCGGGATGACGTTGGGCGCGTGGCCGGACTCGATGCGGCCCCAGGTGACCGAGAGCCCGGAGCGGGCGTCCGCCCGGCGGGCCAGGACGGCGGGCACGTCGACCGCGACGCGGGCGGCGGCGGTGACCAGGTCCGTGGTGAGGTGCGGGCGGGCGGTGTGGCCGCCGGGGCCGTCGAGGGTGACCTCGAGGCGGTCGCACGCGGAGGTGATGGGGCCGGGCCGCAGCCCGATCTTCCCGGCGTCGACGCGCGGGTCGCAGTGGACCGCGAGGATCCGGCCCACACCGTCCAGGACGCCCGCCGCGACGGCGTCGGCGGCACCGCCCGGCAGCACCTCCTCGGCGGGCTGGAACAGCAGCCGTACGGCCGCGGGGAGGCGGCCCTGGCGGTCGAGCTCGGCGAGGACGAGTCCGGCGCCCAGGACGGCCGTGGTGTGGACGTCGTGCCCGCAGGCGTGGGCCCGGTTCTGCTCCTGGGAGCGGTACGCGACGGTCTTCACGTCCGGGATGGGCAGCGCGTCCAGATCGGCGCGGATCGCCAGCATCGGCCGTCCGCGGTCCCAGGTCCCGATGTCACAGATGAGCCCCGTGCCGCCGGGAAGCACCTGCGGGCGCAGTCCCGCGGCCTGCAGACGGGCCTTGACCGCGGCGGTGGTACGGAACTCCTGGTTGCCGAGCTCGGGGTGCATGTGCAAGTCCCTGCGGAACGCGATCAGTTCGTCACGCAGGGGTTCGGACAGCGTTCCGGGCAGGACTGTGGGCACCGCGCCGGGACCGGGCTCTCGGGACTTCAACTGGTTCACCTTTTGAAGGGTAGGCCCCCGGTGAGATCAACTGCCCGTCGATCACGAAAAGTTCAGCCCCTTAGGGGAAAGAAATCTTGTTCCTTGGGCATGACGGTCACCCTCTGTGGGTACGCTGACTCGAATTGCAATCTTTCGGTACGGGCCGCCGGCCCCGCCGCGCCCGAGGCCGCGGCGACGGGCACGGGCGACCGGTGAGCCGGCCGCCCGACCGTCGGGGCGACAGTGCGCCGGGGCCGGGGCGACCGGCGACAGGGCGCCGGGCGCTCCCTTACGCCCCGGGGCCTACGCGCGCGTGAGCGGCTCCTGGAGTTCCGTCACCCACCGGCCGCGATCCTCCGGGCACTCCAGGTACAGCTCGCGGGCGTAGCCGGCGGAGCGGTGACCGCTGTCGGCGATCCACGCGGCCAGGGCCTGCTCGGTCGGGAGGACGTCGTCCATCGAACCGCGGTGGACGATGGTGGCGGCCTCCTCGATGCCCGGCAGGACGTGCACGAGCACGCCCTCCGCGACGGTGCCCTCGGGGACGGTCGTGCCGGCGTGCACGACGACCGATCCGTCGCCCCGGCCCGCGTCCTCGTAGTACGCGATGCCCGGGCCGAACCCGGTGACGCCGGCGGCCTCCAGGCGGCGGCACAGCTCGTCGTACAGCGGGCCGATGACCGGGCTGATGTCCTTCGGGCCGAAGCTGCCGGCGGTGCCGCTCAGCTCGGCGATCCGGACGGCGGGGATCTTCTTGACGACGACGTCCTGGGTGGACATGCGTCCCTCGCTCTCGATGGCTCGGAGCCGCGCACCGACCTGGGCGAGCCGGGCCCGCGCCTCCTCCAGGGCCGTCTCCAGCTCGGCCTGGCGCAGGCGCAGCATGCCGCGCAGTTCGTCCGCGCCGATCTCGTCGTCGAGGACGGCCCCCACCTGTTCGAGGGTGAAGCCGAGCTCCTTGAGCGCGATGACGCGGTTGAGCCGGGCGAGCTGGTCCGCGGAGTAGAAGCGGTAGCCGCTGTGCGGGTCGACATGGGCCGGGCGCAGCAGTCCGATCGCGTCGTAGTGACGCAGCATGCGGACCGACACCCGCCCGTAGCGGGCGAAGTCTCCGATGGTGAACATGACGGCCCCTACGGAACGGCCTCACACGGTGTCAGGGTCAAGCGGCGCTGCTGAGCGACAGCTTCACGGCGAAGCCGAGGAAGAGCGCGCCGGCGGCGGAGGTGGCTCCCGCCGAGAGGCGCTTGCGGCGCCGGAACGCGGCGGCCAGGCGGGTGCCGCCGAATATGAGGGTGGTCAGGTAGAGGAAGCTGCCGAGCTGCAGCAGGGTGCCGAGGACCAGGAAGGACAGCGCCGGGTAGGCGTAGGACGGGTCCACGAACTGCACGAAGAAGGAGATCAGGAAGAGGATCGCCTTCGGGTTGAAGAGGCTGATGATCAGCGCCCGCCGGTACGGGCGCTCCACCGGCCCCGCGGCGTCGGCGGCGCCGTCGCCCGGCTCGGCCCCGGCGGCCCGCCCGCGGGTCCGCCACATCTCGCGGGCGGCGCGCAGCATCCCGTACGCCATCCACGCCAGATAGCCCGCGCCCGCGTACTTGACGATGGTGAAGAGCAGCGGGGTGGTCTGCAGCAGCGAGGCCGCGCCGAGGGCGGCCAGGGTCATCAGGACCGTGTCGCCGGTGAACACGCCTGCCGCGGCCCGGTATCCGGTCCTGGTGCCCTTGCGTGCGGCGACGGACAGCACGTACAGCGAGTTCGGCCCCGGGAGGAGGATGATGAGGACGAGCCCGGCGAGATAGGTCGGCAGATCGGTGACACCCAGCATGGAGCGGAGTGTCGCACGGCGGTACGACACTCCGCTCCCGTGTTTCGCATCGCGGAAGCTCCGCGTCCGGAAGGGGCCTCGGCGGGGCTCGCTCCGCGTCCGGAAGGGGCCTCGCCCGGGCCCGCCCCGCGTACCGAAGGGGTCTCGGCGGGGTCGGGCCGGGCCGTCAGAAGGCGTCGGTGGGGACGTAGGTGCCCCAGACCTCGCGCAGCGCGTCGCAGACCTCGCCGACCGTGGCCCGCGCCTTGAGCGCCGCCTTCATCGGGTAGAGGACGTTGTCCGTGCCCGCCGCGGCCTTCTTCAGCTCCGCGAGGGCCGTGTCGACGGCCGCCTGGTCGCGTTCGGCGCGCAGCCGCGCGAGCCGTGCGGCCTGCTGGGCCTCGATCGCCGGGTCGACCCGCAGCGGCTCGTAGGGCTCCTCGACGTCCAGGGCGAAGCGGTTGACGCCGACGACGACCCGCTCGCCGGCGTCGGTCTCCTGCGCGATGCGATAGGCGGAGCGCTCGATCTCGTTCTTCTGGAAGCCGCGCTCGATCGCGCTGACCGCGCCACCGAGGTCCTCGACCTTCCGCATGAGCTCCAGGGCCGCGGCCTCGACCTCGTCCGTCATCCGCTCGACGGCGTACGAGCCGGCGAACGGGTCGACGGTCGCGGTGACGTCGGTCTCGTAGGCGAGGACCTGCTGGGTGCGCAGCGCGAGCCGGGCGGACTTGTCCGTCGGCAGGGCGATGGCCTCGTCGAAGGAGTTGGTGTGCAGCGACTGCGTGCCGCCGAGGACGGCGGCGAGGGCCTGGACCGCGACCCGGACCAGGTTGACCTCGGGCTGCTGGGCGGTCAGCTGCACGCCGGCGGTCTGGGTGTGGAAGCGGAGCATCTGCGACTTGGGGTCCTTCGCGCCGAACTCCTCCTTCATCACTCGTGCCCAGATCCGGCGGGCCGCGCGGAACTTGGCGACCTCCTCCAGGATCGTCGTGCGCGCCACGAAGAAGAAGGAGAGCCGTGGCGCGAAGTCGTCCACGTCCATGCCGGCGGCGAGCGCGGTGCGGACGTACTCGATGCCGTCGGCGAGGGTGAAGGCGATCTCCTGCGCGGGCGAGGCACCCGCCTCCGCCATGTGGTAGCCGGAGATCGAGATGGTGTTCCACTTCGGGATCTCGGCCCGGCAGTACCGGAAGATGTCCGCGATCAGCCGCAGCGAGGGCTTGGGCGGGAAGATGTACGTGCCGCGGGCGATGTACTCCTTCAGCACGTCGTTCTGGATGGTGCCGGTCAGCCGGTCCGCGGGGACGCCCTGCTCCTCGCCGACGAGCTGGTAGAGCAGGAGCAGCAGCGCGGCCGGGGCGTTGATGGTCATCGACGTGGACACCTTGTCCAGCGGGATCCCGTCGAACAGGACCCGCATGTCGTCGAGCGAGTCGACGGCCACGCCGACCTTGCCGACCTCGCCGTGTGCGATCGGCTCGTCGGAGTCGTGACCCATCTGGGTGGGCAGGTCGAAGGCGACCGAAAGTCCCATGGTGCCGTTGGCGATGAGCTGCTTGTAGCGGGCGTTGGACTCGACGGCCGTGCCGAAGCCGGCGTACTGGCGCATGGTCCACGGGCGGCCGGTGTACATCGACGGGTAGACCCCGCGGGTGAACGGGTACGCGCCGGGTTTCCCCAGCTTCTCGGCCGGGTCCCAGCCCTCCTGGGCCTCCGGCCCGTAGACCGGTTCCACGGGCAGCCCGGACTCCGTCTCGCGCGCCATGTGCTGTGCCTTCCGATCGACGTCGTGGCTGTGTGTCGTGCGAGTTCCCAGCATGCCCGTCTCGTTTCGGTCACGTGCGCAACCACCCGGGCGTGGGAAGCATCACTTCGTACACACGTCGTTCTTCCCGGGGGGCTCCGATGAAGCGTTCGTCCGTCATACGCAGAGCAGTGCTGGCCACCGCCGCCGTGGTACTCGCCGCGGGCTGCACGGCCCAGGCCGCGGGTTCCGGCGGCGGTTCCGGCACCGGCGGCGGTTCCGGTGCGAGTACGGGCACGGGCGCCACGACGCCGCCCGCCGGCACCACGGCATCGCCGGCGACGCCCTCGTCCGACGACAAGCCGTCGGCCACGCCGACGACGGAGCAGCCGAAGGCCAAGGTCCTGATGGACGACGGCGACGAGAACGAGCAGGTGCGCGAGCTGCAGGCGCGGCTGCGTCAGATCGGCTACTTCGACCGGGCGCCCACCGGCTTCTACGGGACGATGACGGCGGGCGCGGTGAAGTCCTTCCAGAAGAAGCGGGAGCTGCCGCAGACCGGCACGGCCGACGAGGTCACCTGGCAGAAGCTGGTCGCCATGACGCACCGGCCGACCGCCGACGAGCTGAAGCCGTCCACCACCAACAAGCTGGACACTCCCGACCCGCGCTGCATGACCGGGCGGGTGATGTGCATCAGCAAGGAGAGCCGGACGCTGGCGTGGATGATCGACGGCAAGGTGGTGTCGTCGTTCGACGTGCGCTTCGGCTCGGAGAACACCCCGACCCGCGAGGGCGAGTTCAAGGTGGAGTGGAAGGCCCGCGACTGGACCTCGACGATCTACCACACGCCCATGCCGTACGCGATGTTCTTCAGCCGCGGCCAGGCGGTGCACTACTCGGCGGACTTCGCGGCCCGCGGCTACAACGGCGCCTCGCACGGCTGCGTGAACGTCCGTGACAAGAGCAAGCTCGCGGCGCTGTTCGACCAGGTGAAGGTGGGCGACAAGGTCGTCGTGCACTGGTGACGTCGACGGGCCGGCGACCCGGGGTGTGACCCCGTGGGAAGAGAGGGCGCGGGTGGGACCGGGGGAACGTGCCCCACCCGCGCCGGTGCGCCGAGCCGAAGGTACGGGGGGAACCCCGGCTCCTTGCGCTCGCCGATGACCAGTCGGCTCATTCAGTACTGCGTCGCGGGGTCGAAAAGTGTCACACCTGCTGTCGGGACTCTTTCGGGACTCTTTCGGGACTACGAACGCGAGCGGTCCCGGCCGTGCGTTCCACCGGGCGTTCCCCCGCCCGGGCCGCCGCCCGCTCCGGCGTTCTTCCCGCCGTCCTCGCCGCGGTTCTTCCCGTGGTTCCGGTCGCCTCGGTCGTTCTTGTCGTCGCCGTCGGAACCGCCCGAGCCGCCGGAACCGGCATCGCCGGAGCCGCCGCTGCCCGAGCTGCCGGAGGACGTCCGTCCGGCGGTGTGCTGCGGCGTGGGGGTGGCGGTGGTGGGCGCGCCGGAGAGGATCCGGTCGCAGTAGCGCTTCACGGTCTCGCCGCTCCTGAGCGCCCTCGCGAGCCGGTCCCGGCCGCCGTCGGCGAGCCGGCCGGAGCGGTAGTCACGGCAGGCCTGGATCACCTTGCTGCGCTCGTCGCCGATCGGCGACCGGCCGTCGGCGGTCGCGTCGGGCGTGGCGGTCCCGCCGTCGGGGCCGCCGGTTCCGGCCGTGGCGGTGCCGGGCCCGTCCGTGGCGCCGGGTGTGGCGGTCTTCCCGTCGCGTCCGGTCGGGACGCCGGGCACCTCCGTGCCGGCGCCGCCGCTGGGCGAGCCCGCGGTGCCGGGACTGCCGGACTCGCCGGTCGGCGGGGTGCCGACGGACACGACCGAGGTGCCGGGCTCCGGATCGGTGGTCAGCGGCAGCATGCCGGTGCCCGCGGCGACGGCGACGCCGCCGACCGTGACGGCGGCGACCGCGGCGGCCAGGCCGTAGCGCAGGGAGCGTCCCCAGCGGCGGCCGCTGAGCAGGGGCGAGATCCGGACACGACCGAGATCGGTGGCGGTCTGGCCGGCGTGCCCGGGCGCGGCGGCGCCGGCCGCGCGCTCGGCGACGGCCTTGCGGAAGGCGGCGAGTGCGGCGGCCTCACCGGGGAGTTCGCCGTCGGGGCCCGCGACCAGGCCCACGGCGGGGGTGCGGGCCGTGTCGAGGGCGCGCGCGAGGAGTTCGGCCTGCGTGCGGGAGGCGTCGTCGACGGGGTCGACCGGCTCGCCGCGCAGCAGCCGCTCCGCGGCCTCCTGGTCGAGCCACTGGTACCGCTCGTCGGCCATCACATGTCCTTCTGCGTCCGCGCGCGCGATTGCGTCACACCGCCGGGTGAACCGGCCTCCGGCCGGGGACCGCGTTGCGGAGGGACGCCGTCCAGGGCGGCGGTGTCACCGGCACCGGCCGCACCGAGGAGTTCGGCGAGTTTCTTGAGGCCGCGGTGGGCGGCGGTACGGACGGCGCCGGGGCGCTTGCCGAGGGTGTCGGCCGCGCTCTTGGCGTCCAGTCCGACGACGACCCGCAGGACGACGGCCTCGGCCTGGTCCTGGGGCAGCTGGGCGATGAGGTGCATGGTGCTGCCGGTGGCCAGGGCCTCCAGGGCCTCGCCCGCGGTGTCCGAGTCGGCCGGCTTGTCGGTGAGCTCGGTCTCGTCGCCGCCGACGGCGGGGCGCCGGCCGCGCATCCGGATGTGGTCCAGGGCGCGGTTGCGGGCGATCCGGGCGGCCCAGCCGCGGAAGCGGTCCGCGTCGCCGTCGAAGCGGTCGAGGTCGCGGGCGATCTGCAGCCAGCTCTCGGAGGCCACGTCCTCGGCGTCGGCGTCGCCGACCAGGGTGCGCAGGTAGCCGAGGAGCCGCGGGTGCACCGCGCGGTACACGGTGCGGAAGGCGTCCTCGTCACCGTTCTGCGCGGCGAGCACTGCGGCCGTCAGCTCCGCCTCGTCCCCCAGCACTCCCCACACCTGTTCGTCGTCGCGCTCATCGCGGCTGGTCGTCACCGCCACGCCGCCCAGGGCGCAGAAGAACGCTACGTCCTTTTCGGGCGCCGCGTCCACGCGGGTCCGGTTCTTTGTGCAACTCGCAACCTTCGGGGTGTGACAGAAAACGCATGCCCGGCGCTGTTAGGAGTACGGGGCCGTGCTGCGGCTCCGCGGACGACGACCGGGGCCTCTCCTGTGGGGGGTGGCGGCCCCGGTCGTCTTCCTTTTCGGGGCCCGTGACCAGGCGAGACGCAGGGCACGAGGCTTCTGCATGACCAACCTGTGACCAACGCGTCCGGGCGTGCACCCGATCCGCCTCGGGCCAATCCCCTGTGCCGCTCTCGTGGCGAGCTACCGGGCCTCCTCCACTCGACGGCTCACGTACTGAGACATCGTGTAGCCCGGCGAACGGTGGCGAACGTCAGCGGAGACCTCTGCCGGGTTCTCTCCCGCGTCCAGGTCGTCGGTGACCTCGCTGCGCCGGCGGTCGTGCACGCCTGCAATCGCCCCGGATCCGGACGTCCTGCGCCATAGCGCGGCCAAGTCAGCGGTTCAGGTCGAGCACGGGCACACCCCGCCCCTCGTACGCTTTCGGCTCGACGGTGGCGACCAGGGCGTCCGCGTCCCACTCCGGCAGGTGCCGGGCGGCATGGATCGCGGCGCCGATGCCTGGCGGAACGCCGTCGCGGTGCAGCTGGGCCACTGCCAGCATCGCCGGGTAATCCAGGTCCACGGTGTGGATGACGTCGAGCTGCCCGATGTGTTCGGCGAGCCCGGGGTGCTCACGATCCGCTTCGAGGGCCGACAGCACCGGCACCCACAGGCAGGTCTCCGTCTCGAAGTGAGCACGGTGGATCAGCGCGGACACCTGCCGGTTCCCCGAGAGCGCCGTCAGGGTCGGCGCGTCGAGGATGAGGTGGTGCAGGATCACGCGGCCGCGTCCTGCTGCCGGGCGAACGCCTCGCGGAGCCTGGCCCCCATGGCCGCGCTCTCCTCGTCGCTCACCTCGACACCGAAGTGCTCGGCCAGATACGCCCGAGTGCGCTCGGCGCGCTCGCGGCGCTCCTCCTCGGTCAGCGTCGACTCCGCGAACTCCTGAACCAACGAACGGATCGACGTCCCCCGCGACTCCGCGATCACCGCCAGCCGGTCCCGCACCTCGGCGGGCACCCGAATCATCGCATCAGACATGCCGCGAGTATACGTCGACGTCTACTCCCTGCGTTCACCTGCAAGCGTCAGAAGGCAGCGGGGGAAGGATGTGGCAGTCGCCGGCAATGACGCTGCGGGCGGCGCGACTCTCGTGGGCACGCCGCCGCAGCTCGACTCACGCGACAAAACGGGGTGAATCAATCACCTCAACAAGCAGCGATCACCGCTGACGAATCGAGGTTGATGCTGTGCAGATGTCAGGACAAGGCCAACATCCTGGGCAACGGCATGCCTTCTCATCTGTCACACCACCTTGGGCGTCAGGGCACCCCCAGGAGCTCCGACACTGTCCTTAGATCTGCCGCAGAAAGCGCGCTCAGACCATCTGGGTTACGCGGGCTGATTTCCGAGTCACAGAGATTCAGGCCGTCGTCGCTGGTGTACCAACGTGCTGGATCCCATTGCAGGTTGTCCGACGCAATAGATTCGGCGAGCTCCTCTGCGTCAGAAGCTCCTCCCGTAGCACGCAGAGCATCCGCAATAGCACCATGCCGGCACCGGCACCCACAGGCGGGTCTCCGTCTCGAGGTGAGCGCGGTGGACCAACGCCGGCGCCTGCCACTCGCCCCGCCCCGCCTCTCACCCGACGCACCTCCACTCGACTGTCAACCACCCGTTGACACCCTGCGACTGTCAACCTAAGGTTGCACCCATGACGAATCCCCTCGGCATGAACCACCCGGTGCGCCTCGACGACCTGATCGAAGCGATCAAGAAGTCCCACTCGGACGCCCTCGACCAGCTCTCCGGCGCGGTCATCGCGGCGGACCACCTCGGCGACGTCGCCGACCACCTCATCGGACACTTCGTGGACCAGGCACGGCGGGCCGGCGCCTCCTGGACCGACATCGGCAAGAGCATGGGCGTCACCCGGCAGGCCGCCCAGAAGCGCTTCGTCCCCAAGGACGACAAGGAGGCGGACACGGCGAAGATGGACCCGAACGCCGGCTTCAGCCGGTTCACGCCCCGGGCCCGCAACGTCGTGATGGCCGCACAGAACGAGGCCTCCGCCGCCCGCAACGACAAGACGGTCCCGGCCCACCTGGCCCTCGGCCTGCTGGCCGAGCCGGACGGACTCGCCGGGCACTGGATCTCCGGCCAGGGCGTCACCCCGGAGCGGCTCCGCGAGGCGCTCACCGCCACGCTGCCGCCGGCCGTCGAGGAGGTGCCCGCGCTCATCCCGTACGACGCGGAGGCCAAGAAGGTCCTGGAGCTCACCTTCCGGGAGGCCCTGCGACTCGGCCACAACTACGTGGGCACCGAGCACATCCTGCTCGCGCTCCTGGAGTTCGAGGACGGCAAGGGCGTCCTCGCGGGCCTCGGCCTGGACAAGGCCCGGGCCGAACGGGAGATCGCGGAGGCGATCGACTCGCTGATGATCACGGACCCCGCCTCGGAGTCCTGACCACCGGGCGGACCCGCCCGGAAGAGACGGCCTGAGCCGGGCCGGCCGCACGACGGGGGTTGCGGCCGGCCCGTACGGCTCAGGCGGTGCTGCCCGTACGGCTGAGGCAGTGCTGCCCGTACGGCTCAGGCGGTGCTGCCCGTACGGCTCAGGCGGCGCGGCCCGTACGGCTCAGGCCGTGCGGGCTCTGCGGGAGACGACCGCGCGCAGGACGCGGCCGCCCTCGGTCGAGAGGTCACGGGCACGGCGCAGCCCGGTCGGGCCGTGCGCCACGGCCTCGAGGACGGTCTGCTGCCGCAGGAGTTCGCCCGCGTGCAGCGGGCCCGCCTCAGTGGCGTCGTGCCGGGCGTGCGCGGCGAGCGCCGCCTCGGAGCAGCTCCGGGCCCATTCCCGCAGGGCCTCCTCGGCCCAGTCGGCGGGCGCGCCGTCGAGCATCCCGCGCACCAGGACGGCGGCCTCGTCGCCGGGCCCGGCGGCCGCGCCGCCGAGTTCGACCCGCGCCTTGGCGACGGCCTCGCCCCAGGCGCCGCCGTCGCCACGGGCGACGGTGGCCCAGACGGGCCGGAGGACGTCCGCGCCGTCGGGCGCGAGCAGCGGCAGACACCGGTCGAGGCAGGCGAGCCCGGCGGCGGCGAGGCCCCGCGCGTCGGCGCGGTCGATCAGTTCCTGCAGGCTCGTGCTCGTCACGGACGTCATGGACGCCTCCTTGCCGGCTTTGCGGACGCAGTACGTCCCCTACTGCGCCGTCCGGCGCGTTTTCGTCACGGCGCGGCCGGAATCATGCCAGTCGCCTTCGCGTGCTGCATAGAGGCCGGACGGCGGACGACGAGGAGTCCACGTGACGCGGACCGCTCCGCCTCACCGCACCCGGCCCGCCAGTGCCTGGAAGGCCGCCCAGGTGAGGGCCGGTTTCCGGGCGTCCCAGAGTTTCTGGGCGGTCGCCGCCAGGGGCATGCGGATGCCGGCCGCGACCTGGGCCTGCGTCTGGGCGTTCGGCAGGTCGCCCCAGATCGCGAAGCTGCCGCCGAGGATCTGGGAGTCGTAGCGGGCGGGGACCGGGGTGCTGCCCCGCAGGACGAGCGGCGTCCACTGCTCGTAGATGAGGCGGCCGGTCGGATAGACGAACTGGTTCGGCTGGCCGAGCACGTAGTAGAGGTACTTGTCGTTGTAGTTGATCACCTTGCGGCCCGCGCTCAGGTAGGAGACGGGCGTCCTGGCGCCGATCTCCTTGCCCGTCCAGTAGCCGACCTGGAGGTCCTTGTCGGCGCTGGTGACGCCGCCCGCGAAGAAGCCGTCGTTCCAGACCCGCATCGCCTTGCCGGTCGGGCGGATCACGGCCGCCCGGTCGTTCAGCCAGCCGGTCGCCAGGTCCTGGACCCGGCCCGAGGCCCCGTACTTCGCGGCCGCGGCGCGGGCCAGCTGCGGATACGTCGCCTCCGGGTTCTTCGCCATCAGGGCCACGTACTCGTCGCCGCCCAGGTTCCAGTACGCGCCGGGGAACAGCGCGGCGTACTCGCGGAGCAGCTCGTCGACGATCTTCGCCGAGGCGGGCTTCGAGATGTCGACGGCGCCGCGCGGAGTGCGGCCGGTCGCGCTGACGAGCTGCAGCTCGGGGTGCGCGGCGATGACCGCGCCCAGGTGTCCCGGCGAGTCGATCTCGGGGACCACCGTGATGTGCAGGCTCGCGGCGAGGTCCAGGATCCGCCGCACCTCGGCCTTGCCGAGGTGCTGCTGCGAGACCACCTCGGGGTGGCTGTCGGAGGCGATGCGGAAGCCCTGGTCGTCGGAGAAGTGCAGGCCGAGCTGGTTGAGCTTGAGGTCGGCCATCTCGCGCAGCCGGGCCTCGATCCAGTCCGCCGTGTAGTGCTTGCGGGCGATGTCGACCATCAGCCCGCGCTGGGGCTTCGCCGGGGCGTCGGTGACCACGCCCTCGGGTATCGCGCCGGTGGACCTGACGGACTGCTTGAGGGTGCGGGTGCCGTAGAAGACGCCGGCCTGGTCGGGCCCGGTGATGCGGACGCCGCCGCCCCGGACGCTCAGCGTGTACGACTCGGCGGCGCCCGTCCCGCCGAGGGCGAGGCTGACGTCGCCGGGCCGGGCGGCGGCGGTGCCGCGGTACGGGACGCGCAGCTCGGCGGCGATCAGCCGGGCCTCGTCGGCCAGCGCGGACGCGTCCTTCGCGGCGACCACGACGGCGGTGTCCCGGCCCGGCTTCCAGCCGGGGCCGCGTGCCGCCCGGTGGGCGAGGACGGCCGGGACGACCTGCGGCGCCTTCGACAGCGGATACGTCTTCGTGGGCGTCGGGCTCGGCACCGGAGCCGGCGGGCTCGCGGGCGGACCGCTCACGGCCGGGCTGGACGCGCCGGTCGAGCCGGTGCTTCCGGTGCCGGCGGGCGGCCCGGCGGAGGTGCCGTTCGAACAGGCCGCCACGGTGGTCAGTGCCACCGCGGCAGCCAGGAGTGCGGGGCCCCGGCGGGGCCTCCGTATGGAGTACCGCATCATCCGGAATCCTCTCTCACCACATGAAACACGGCATCCCGTGACCTATCGGCCGCATGCGGAAGCATCCGGCTACTCTCGGGACCTGTAGAGCTTACGGGGCGATTCGGGCCTTCCGCCGCATCCGTCCGTATCCGGCCCTTTCCGTCCCTCTCGTCGACACCGGCGACGAAACCCATCCGTTCAGGTGAAATTCGCGCATCCGTCGGACACCTCCCCCTCGCCGCTCCGATAGCGTGGCGTCACATCCTCCCCACCCTTCTCCCCGACACCTCCACACCTCCAGGCCGTCCGGCCCTTCCCACCTCGCTCCCGGAGTCCCCGCTGACCAGCGACACCCACGCCGCCTCCTGCCGGACCCCGGTGTCCCCCGCCATACCTGCCCAGCAGGGCACCGGCCGGCACCTCACCGGACTCGTGCGCTTCAACGCGGACCCGCCCGCGGCGGCCGAGGCGCTGCTGCTCGACTGCTGCGGCAGCCGCCGCTGGGCCGAGCGGGTGGCCGCGCACCGGCCGTACCCGACCCTCGACGCGCTGCTCGCCGCAGCCGACGAGGCCGGCTACGACCTGTCGGGACCCGACCTGGACGAGGCGCTGGCGCGCGAGACCTCGGCGCTGCCGCACCCGGACGCGCCGCCCGCCGCCCGCACCGCGCTCGGCGCCGCCGTCGCCGCGTACGAGAGCAGCTTCGGGCACGCCTTCGTGATCAGCCTGGACGGCGTCCCGGCGGGCGAACGGCTCGACCAGGCGCTCGCGGGCATCCGGTCACGCCTTGGCAACGAAAGGGAAGAGGAGCGGGTGATCGCCGCCGAGGAGCTGCGCCGGCTCGCCCGCACCCGGCTCACGCGTTCGATCGCCGCGCGGTGAGTTCGCCCGGAATGCGGCGATTCGGGGTCGGACGATAGCCCGTCCGTGCCTGTTTGATCACACCTATGGACCCCGCGCGAGCGAACCGACAAGTCGTCGCTACGATGACCGGGGCCGGTGGACCGTACCCGGCCGGGCCAGACCGACAGAGAAGCCGGCCGGCCCTGATCCCCGCTCCCGGAGGGTTTTTCCGTGCCGGCTGGAACGCTGTACCGCGGCCGGGAAGGAATGTGGTCCTGGGTGGCTCACCGAGTCACCGGCGTCCTCATCTTCTTCTTCCTGTTCGTACACGTGCTGGACACCGCTCTCGTCCGCGTCTCCCCCGAGGCGTACGACGAGGTCGTCGCGACCTACAAGACGCCGATCGTCGCTCTGTTGGAGTACGGCCTGGTCGCCGCCATCCTCTTCCACGCGCTGAACGGCCTCAGGGTCATCGCCGTGGACTTCTGGGCCAAGGGCCCGCGCTACCAGAAGCAGATGCTCTGGACCGTCGTGGGCATCTGGGTCGTACTGATGGCGGGTTCGCTGTACCCCGTCCTCGGCCACGCCGCACGTGAACTGTTCGGGAGCTGACGCCACTCATGTCCGCTGACACCTCCACCGCGATCGGTCCCGTCGAGGGCGGCGCCCACTACGACGTGGACAACCCGGCCCCGTACATCGAGGCCCCCCGCAAGCGCACCGGCAAGACCCCGCGGGCGACGCGCGGCAACTTCGAGATGGCCGCGTGGCTCTTCATGCGCCTCTCGGGTGTCGTCCTCGTCGTCCTGGTCCTCGGCCACCTGCTGATCCAGCTCTTCCTGGACGGCGGCGTCTCCAAGATCGGCTTCGCCTTCGTGGCCGGCCGCTGGGCGTCCCCGTTCTGGCAGGTCTGGGACCTGCTGATGCTGTGGCTGGCCATGCTGCACGGCGCCAACGGCCTCCGCACGGTCATCAACGACTACGCGGAGCGTGCCAACACGCGCCTGTGGCTCAAGGGCCTGCTGTACACCGCCACGGTGTTCACCATCCTTCTGGGCACGCTGGTGATCTTCACCTTCGACCCGAACATCCGCTAGGCACGGGGCTGAGGTAATCCACGTCATGAAGTTCCACAAGTACGACACCGTCATCGTCGGCGCCGGCGGCGCCGGCATGCGCGCCGCCATCGAGGCGACGAAGCGCAGCCGCACCGCCGTGCTGACGAAGCTCTACCCGACCCGCTCCCACACGGGCGCCGCGCAGGGCGGCATGGCCGCCGCGCTCGCCAACGTGGAGGAGGACAACTGGGAGTGGCACACCTTCGACACGGTCAAGGGCGGTGACTACCTGGTCGACCAGGACGCCGCCGAGATCCTGGCGAAGGAGGCCATCGACGCCGTCCTCGACCTGGAGAAGATGGGCCTGCCGTTCAACCGCACCCCGAACGGCACCATCGACCAGCGCCGCTTCGGCGGTCACTCCCGCAACCACGGCGAGGCCCCGGTCCGCCGGTCCTGCTACGCCGCGGACCGCACCGGTCACATGATCCTCCAGACGCTGTACCAGAACTGCGTCAAGGAGGGCGTGGAGTTCTTCAACGAGTTCTACGTCCTGGACCAGCTGATCACCGAGGTCGACGGCGTCAAGAAGTCGGCCGGCGTGATCGCCTACGAGCTGGCCACCGGCGAGATCCACGTCTTCCAGGCGAAGGCCGTGATCTACGCGTCCGGCGGCACCGGCAAGTTCTTCAAGGTGACCTCCAACGCCCACACCCTGACCGGTGACGGCCAGGCCGCGTGCTACCGCCGTGGTCTGCCGCTGGAGGACATGGAGTTCTTCCAGTTCCACCCGACGGGCATCTGGCGCATGGGCATCCTGCTGACGGAGGGCGCCCGCGGTGAGGGCGGCATCCTCCGCAACAAGGACGGCGAGCGCTTCATGGAGAAGTACGCGCCGGTCATGAAGGACCTCGCGTCCCGTGACGTCGTCTCCCGCTCCATCTACACGGAGATCCGCGAGGGCCGCGGCTGCGGTCCCGAGGGCGACCACGTCTACCTGGACCTGACGCACCTCCCGCCGGAGCAGCTGGACGCCAAGCTCCCGGACATCACCGAGTTCGCCCGTACGTACCTCGGCATCGAGCCGTACACGGACCCGATCCCGATCCAGCCCACCGCGCACTACGCCATGGGCGGCATCCCGACCAACGTCGAGGGTGAGGTCCTCTCGGACAACACCACCGTCGTCCCGGGTCTGTACGCGGCCGGCGAGGTCGCCTGTGTCTCCGTGCACGGCGCCAACCGCCTCGGCACCAACTCCCTGCTCGACATCAACGTGTTCGGCAAGCGCTCGGGCATCGCCGCCGCCGAGTACGCCGCCAAGAACGACTACGTCGAGCTGCCGGAGAACCCGGAGGCCTTCGTCGTCGAGCAGATCGAGAACCTGCGCAACTCCACGGGCAACGAGCGGGTCGCCGACCTGCGCCGCGAGCTCCAGGAGACGATGGACGCCAACGTGATGGTGTTCCGTACGGAGCAGACCATCAAGACGGCCGTCGAGAAGATCCGCGAGCTGCGCGAGCGCTACAAGAACGTGTCCGTCCAGGACAAGGGCAAGCGCTTCAACACCGACCTCCTGGAGGCCATCGAGCTGGGCAACCTGCTCGAGCTCGCCGAGGTCATGGCCGTCTCGGCCCTGGCGCGCAAGGAGTCCCGCGGCGGTCACTACCGCGAGGACTACCCGAACCGCGACGACGTCAACTTCATGCGCCACACCATGGCGTACCGCGAGGTCGGCGAGGACGGCTCCGAGACCGTCCGTCTCGACTACAAGCCGGTCGTCCAGACCCGCTACCAGCCGATGGAGCGTAAGTACTGATGGCTACCCCCGTTCTGGACAAGGTGGAGAAGGACTCCGCCGCGTCCCCGTACATCACGGTCACCTTCCGGATCCGCCGCTACAACCCCGAGGTGTCGGACGCGGCGGTCTGGGAGGACTTCCAGATCGAGATCGACCCGAAGGAGCGCGTGCTCGACGGTCTCCACAAGATCAAGTGGGACCTGGACGGCACGCTGACCTTCCGCCGTTCCTGCGCGCACGGCATCTGCGGCTCGGACGCGATGCGGATCAACGGCAAGAACCGCCTCGCCTGCAAGACGCTGATCAAGGACATCAACCCCGAGAAGCCGATCACCGTCGAGGCCATCAAGGGCCTCACGGTGATGAAGGACCTCGTGGTCGACATGGAGCCCTTCTTCCAGGCGTACCGGGACGTCATGCCGTTCCTGGTCACCAAGGGCAACGAGCCGACCCGCGAG
The DNA here is from genome assembly GCF_004117935.1 of Streptomyces roseicoloratus. GTDB lineage: Bacteria > Actinomycetota > Actinomycetes > Streptomycetales > Streptomycetaceae > Streptomyces > Streptomyces roseicoloratus. The sequence goes on from NZ_SDOY01000143.1 coordinate 72,395, forward strand.
CGGCTGCAGTCGGCGGAGGACCGCGAGCGCTTCGACGACACGACGAAGTGCATCCTCTGCGCGGCCTGCACCTCCTCCTGCCCGGTCTTCTGGAACGACGGCCAGTACTTCGGTCCGGCCGCGATCGTCAACGCGCACCGCTTCATCTTCGACTCGCGTGACGAGGCCGGCGAGCAGCGCCTGGAGATCCTGAACGACAAGGACGGCGTGTGGCGTTGCCGCACGACGTTCAACTGCACGGACGCCTGCCCGCGTGGCATCGAGATCACGAAGGCGATCCAGGAGGTGAAGCGCGCGCTCATCACGCGTCGCTTCTGACCCCCCTCCGGGACCCGGTCACCACGAGGAAGCCCGCTTCTGTACGCTGCGACGTGCAGAAGCGGGCTTTTTCACAGGCGCACGCACGGCGCGCGCCGGAGGACGGGGACTGATGAGCGATCCGAACCCTTACAAGGCGGACGACTCGGGCAACTACGAGTGGGGACCGGGCCAGCAGGCGGGAACGCCGGGCTACGGCTACCCGCAGACGCCGCCGGCCTACCAGCCGACCCTGCCGGGCGGGGTTCCGGTGCCGCCGCAGAACGCCCCGGTGCCGGCCATGCCGATGACGGGCGGGGCTCCGGTGCTGAGCCTCGGCGACATCTCGGTGGTCGGCGACCAGATCATCACGCCGGCCGGCGCGATGCCGCTCAAGGGCGCCGTGTGGAACGCGATGGACATGTCGCGGACCGAGGAGAAGCTGCCGACGGTCGCGATCGTGCTCGCGGTCATCTTCTTCCTGTTCTGTCTGCTGGGTCTGCTGTTCCTGCTGATGAAGGAGAAGCAGACCACCGGCTTCATCCAGGTCACGGTGACGAGCGGCGGCAGGCACCACTCGACGATGATCCCGGCGACCGGCCCGGACACCTTCCACTGGGTGATGGGCCAGCTGAACTACGCCCGGTCGCTGAGCGTCTGACGCATCGTCATCTGAGCCCGGCGGCGGCTGGCGGTGCTTCGCGCCGGCAGGGTCCGGAGGGCCGGGCGCGGCTCCGGCCATGAACCGCCGGACGGGCCTACCGGACCGGCCTAGGCGTGCCAGTGCGGGACCGTGGGGTCTTCCTCGGCGGCGAGCATGATGCGGCGGAGCAGGTCGTTGAGGGTGGCGCGCTCCTCGGGGGCGAGGACGCCGAGGAGACGGCGTTCCTCGTGGCCGAGGACGTCCACGGCGCCGAGCCAGGTCTCGCGCCCCGAGTCGGTGAGCCGGACGACCACCCGGCGGCGGTCCGTCGCGGACTGCGCGCGGCTGACGAAGCCGCGCCTCTCCAGGGCGTCGAGGCGGCCGATGACGGAGGCGGGGGCGAGACCCAGGTCCTGGGCGAGTTCGGAGGGCGCGGCGCTTCCGCCGCGTCCGGCGAGCTTGTGCAGCGTGTCGAACTCGTGGCGTTCGAGGTCGAAGTCGACGAGCGACTGCTCGCGGACGCGGCGGAAGTAGACGGAGAGCTTCTTCATCCGGGTGACGGCGCCCTCGACGACGGGGTCGAGGCCGGGCAGCACGGGCTGCCAGCGGGCCACGTGCTCGTCCGTCCAGTCGTGCCGGGGCGCGGACGAGGCCTGGGGTGCGGACGAGCCTTGCGGAGCGGATGAGCCCTGCTGGGCGGGCGAGTCCTGCTGGGCGGGCGAGTCCTGCCGGGCAGGCGAGTCCTGCTGGGCGGGCGAGTCCTGCTGGGCGGGCGAGTCCTGCGGGGCGGGCGAGCCCTGCCGGGCAGGCGAGTCCTGCGGGGCAGGCGAGTCCTGCGGGGCGGAGGTGTCCGGCTGTCCGGCGTGTCCGGCGCCCGGCCGTTCCCCGCCGGGGCCGGCGGGGCCGTCTGCGCTCGGGTGCCGGGTCGGTGCCATGGGGCGATCGTACGTCGGCACGCGGGCGAAGCCCCGGCTCCCCGCCGCTCCGGCGAACGCGAGCCTTGCCCCGTACGGGGCGAAGACCGCCCCCGTGCCCGGGGGCCAGGCCCGGGGGCCGGGTCCGGGGCCGGAGCTCCCGCTGGTGCGTTCAGGAGTGGCTGACGGACGCGGGGAGGAAGTCGAGGAGCAGCTTCGTGGTCTCCTCGGGGCGCTCCAGGGCGGGCAGGTGGCCGGCCCAGTCGAGTTCGGCGCGGCGCACATCCGGGAAGAGCCCGGCGATGCGGTCGCCGATGGTGCGGAAGTCCGGCAGGTCGTGCGCGCCGGTGGCGACGAGCACCGGGACGGTGATCGCGGCGAGGTCGGCGTCGGTCACCTCGACCTCGCCGGGGTCGAACTCGTCGGGCGCGGGCAGCTGGAGCTCGAAGGCGCGGGTCTGCATGCGGAGGACCAGGTCACGGGCGTCGGCGTCGGCGTCGGGACCGAGCCAGAGGTCGGCGTTGAGGGCGGCGGCCGCGGCGATGTCGCCGTCCTCGAGCAGCGCGTCCTCACGCACGAAGAACGCCCTCAGCTCCGGCCCCGCCTCGTGACCGGGGGCGGCGGCGCAGAGCAGGGCGAGGGCGGTGGTGCGGCCGGGGTGGCGGACGGTGAACTCCAGTGCCACCTCGCCGCCGAAGGAGGAGCCGACGATCGCGGCGCGTTCCACACCGAGGTGGTCGAGCAGCTCGCGTATGTCGTCGGCGTGGACGTGGGGGCCGTCGATCGGAGTGTCGCCGAAGCCCCGGAGGTCGCACCGCACCACCCGGTGTCCGGCGTCGGCGAGGGCGTGGAACTGGGCGTCCCACATGCGCCGGTCACAGACGCCGGAGTGGAGGAGCAGAACGGTGGAGGGGCCGTCGCCGGCCACATCGTGAGCAAGTGTCATGGGCGCACCCTAGATCGTGGAGAACGCGCACCACCAGGGGTTTCCTCATGGATCGGCACCCGCGCTTGAACACGTTCAAAGAGAGGTCTACAGTCATGCCTGTCAGCTTTGAACGCGTTCAAGGGAGCGTGAGGGCATGGACCTCACTGTCGTCGCGTACGTCGCCTACCTGCTCGTCAGTGTCGGGCTCACCATCTGGGTCGCCCGCACCCTCAGCCGTAACGGAAAGGTCTTCCTCGCCGACGTGCTGCACGGGAACGAGAAGCTCGCGGACGCCGTGAACCATCTGCTCGTCGTCGGCTTCTACCTCGTCAACTTCGGCTTCGTGGCCCTCTATCTGAGCCAGGACGAGGCCGTCCCGGACGCCCGCGGCCTCTTCGAGGCCCTCTCGGTCAAGCTCGGCGTGGTCCTGCTCGTCCTCGGCGCGCTGCACCTCGCCAACGTCTACGTGCTCAACAAGATCCGCCGCCGGGGCGTCATGGAGCGCCGCCAGGTCCCGCCGGTCCCGCCGCACGGCTGGACGGCTCCTGGCAAGGGCGGCCCCACCGGCCCGCAGGGCCCCGGCCCCTGGGCGGCCCCGGCGCCCGGCGCCTGACGCCCGCCCGGCCGGGAGCAGTCGTGAACCCGAACGCGCCCGTGCGGCGCCTGACCGTCCTGTACGACGCGGACTGTCCGCTCTGCGTCCACCTGAGGCACTGGCTGCTCCGTCAGCCGCAGCTGGTGCCCCTGGACCTGGTCCCGGCCGGATCCCGGGAGGCGCGCAGGCGCTTCCCGGACCTCGACCACGCGTCCACCCTGCGGGAGATCACCGTCGTCGGCGACGCCGGCCAGGTCTACCGCTCCACCGCCGCCTGGATCGTCTGTCTCTGGGCCCTGGCCGAACACCGGCCCCGGGCCCACTGGCTGGCCACACCCACCGGGCAGCCGTTCGCCCGGGCCACGGTCCTCGCCGCCGCCAAGTGGCGCGAGGCCCTGAAGTCCGGCCGCGACACCGTACCCGGCGAGGACGGGGGTCTCGCCGGGTACCGGGGTCCCGGCGGGTACGGGGGTCCCGCCGGAAACGGGGGCCCCGCCGGGGACGGGGGTCCCGGCGGGGACGGGGGTCCCGGCGGGGACGGGGGTCCCGGCGGGGACGGGTGCGCCGACGGACGGTGCGGGGTCCACAGCTCGTCCCGCTAGGCTCGGTCCCGTGGACGCGAGGGAAGAGATGGAAGAGAAGCAGGACAAGGCCGCCGGCAAGGCGCCGAAGAGCGAGCAGACCCGGGCGCTCATCCTGGAGACCGCGCTCCGACTGTTCAAGGAGCGCGGTTACGACAAGACGACGATGCGGGCCATCGCCCAGGAGGCCGGGGTCTCCGTCGGCAACGCGTACTACTACTTCTCCTCCAAGGAGCACCTCGTCCAGGGCTTCTACGACCGGATCGCCCAGGAGCACCAGGCGGCCGTCGAGCCGATCCTGGAGGGCGGCGAGAAGGACCTGACCGTCCGGATCCGCGGGGTGCTCCTCGCCTGGCTCGACATCGCCGGGCCGTACCACGAGTTCGCGGCCCAGTTCTTCAAGAACGCCGCCGACCCGGACAGCCCGCTCAGCCCCTTCTCGCCCGAGTCGGAGGGCCCGCGGGAGGCGGCGATCGAGGTCCACCGCCGGGTCATCCGCGGCGCCGCGGTCAAGGTCGACCCCGAACTGGCCGAGCCGCTGCCGCGCCTGCTCTGGCTGCAGCAGATGGGCCTGGTGCTCTTCTGGGTGTACGACCGTTCCGAGGGCGCCGCCAACAGCCGCCGCCTGGTGGAGCGGCTCGCCCCGGTCACGGCCCGGGCCATCTCGCTGTCCCGCTTCCGGATCCTGCGCCCGCTGGTCACCGACCTCCACGACGTCCTGTCCGACTTCATGCCGACGGCCGCCGGAATGGCGGCCTCCGGCAAGCCGAAGCGGACCGGCCGGAAGTCGTAGGAGCCGAAGAGGCCGAAGAAGCCGAAGGGGCCGGTTCCGGGACCACGATCCCCGAACCGGCCCCTTCGGCCGAGCCCTCCGGACGGCGCGACCTCACGCCCCGGCTCGGACCCCCTAGATCCAGCCGAGCTCCCACAGGCGCCACAGGCCCGTGCCGTCCGTCAGGTACTGGGAGCCGGCCACCTCGTCGGTGGCCACCACGTAGTCCTTCTTCTGCCACAGCGGCACCAGCGGCACGTCCTCGGCGACCTCGCTCTGGATGTGCTTGAAGTCCTCGGCCGCCCGCGCCCGGTCGCTGTACTGCTGCGACGCGGCGATCAGCGAGTCGACCCGCTTGCTGGAGTACCCGCTGTGCAGCGCGTTCCCGGTGCCGACGAGCGGCGCGGCGAAGTTGTCGGAGTCCGGGAAGTCGGGGAACCAGCCGACCGGGTAGGCGTCGAACGTGCCTTGCGCGTAGGCCTTCTGGAAGGACCGCCAGCCGACCGGGACGACCTCCACCTCGAACAGACCGCTCTCCTCCAGCTGCTTCTTGATCTCGGCCGCCTCGGCGGCGTACGTGGCGTCCGCGCGGTGGCCGAGGGTGAACCTCACGGGCGTGTCGACGTCCGCGTCCCTCAGCAGCCGCTTGGCGACGGCCGCGCTGGGCTCGGGGTAGGCGTCGTAGAAGGAGGTGCTGTGACCGAGGAAGCCCTGCGGGACCAGCGAGTACAGCGGCTCGACCGTGCCCTGGTAGGGGCCGGTGGTGATGGCCGGGCGGTCGAGGAGGGCGGCGACGGCCTGTCGTACCGCCTTGTCCGCCATCGCCGAGCCGGACCGGACGTTGAAGTTGAGGTTGCGGACCTCGGCGGTCGCCACCTCCGTGATCCGGGTGTCGTCCTGGGACTCGTCCTTCAGGGTGTTGATGAAGCCCGGCGGCAACTGCCGGTTCGTGACGTCCAGTTCCTTCGCCCGCCAGGCGGCGGCGAGCTGCTCGGACTCCTTGAAGTACTTCACGACGACGGTGTGGCCCACTCGGGAAACCGCGCCCCTGTAGCGCGGGTTGGGCTCGAAGCGGGCGAGCTCGCCGGGCCGGTACTCCTTGAGGACGTACGGCCCCGAGCCGTCCACCGCCGTGCCCTCGCGCAGCTTCTTGGCCGGGTACAGGGTGCGGTCGACGATCGATCCCGCGCCCGTCGCCAGCTTCAGCGGGAAGGTGGCGTCACGGCCGCTGAGATGGAAGGTGACCTTCTGGCCGTCCGCCTCGACCGTCCTCAGGGTCGGGAAGAGCGGCGCCGGGCCGACGTCCGTCCTGATGGCCAGGATGCGTTCGACGGAGTACTTGACGTCCTCGCCGGTGATCTTCCGACCGTTGGCGAAGGTGACGTCGTCGCGGACCGTGCACTCGTACGTCGTCAGCCGGTTGCCGACGAACCGGCAGCTCTCGGCGGCGTCCGGAACCGGCGTGGTGAAGCCGGGCTTGAAGGTGAGCAACGACTGGTAGACGTTGCTGTACAACGCCCAGGAACCGGCGTCATAGGCGCCTGCCGGGTCGAGCGAGGTCACCTCGTCCGTGGTGCCGACGGTGATCGGGTCGGTCCGCACGTCGTCGGAGGGCAGCAGCTGCCAGCCTCCGATCCCGGCGACCACCAGAACTCCGCACGTAATCAGAATCCGCAGACGGACCGTCGACCGCATGAGTCGTTTCCTTCATCGCGTTCCCCACCCCTGGTCGCGGCGGGATGCGAAACCGGCCGCGATGGCTCATCCCATCACACGAATTTCACTGGTGGAAGGGTAAACCTTCACACCACGCACATATGTCCCGGGATAAGGGATTGCGGACGCGGAGTGACCGAACGGTACGCGCCGGTCACCAAGCGGACGGTGACGAACCGTCAGGCCTGCTTCGACGCGAGCTCCACGACCGTGATGTCGGAGGGCGCACCGACCCGGACCGGCGGACCCCAGGCACCCGCGCCGCGCGACACGTACAACTGCGTGTCTCCGTAACGCTCGAGCCCCGCGACGGTGGGATTGGCGAGCTCGGCGATGAGGCCGCCGGGCCACAACTGCCCGCCGTGGGTGTGCCCGGAGAGCTGGAGGTCGACGCCGTGCCGGACGGCGTCGTCGATGACGATCGGCTGGTGCGCGAGGAGCACGGCGGTACGGGACCGGTCCCGGTCCCCCAGTGCCCTGCCGAAGTCCGGGCCCCGGCCCTCCCGTTCACCCGCGACGTCGTCCACGCCGGCCAGGTCGAAGCCGGCGCCGATCTCGACCCGGGCGTTGCGCAGCGGGTGCATGCCGAGCTCCCGGACGTGGTCGACCCAGGCGTCGGCACCGGAGAAGTACTCGTGGTTGCCCGTCACGAAGAACGCGCCGTCACGCGCCCTGAGCCGAGCGAGCGGCTCGGCGGCCGGCCCCAGGTCGGCCACCGAGCCGTCGACCATGTCACCGACGACGGCGACGAGATCCGGCTGGGTGGCGTTGATCGTGTCGACGATCCGCTGGGTGTGGGCGCGCCCCAGGATGGGCCCGAGGTGGATGTCCGACACGACGGCGATCCGGTACCCGTGCGCCCCGCGCGGCAGCTTCGCCAGCGGCACGGTCACCCGCTTGACCCGCGGCCCGCGCAGCACCCCGTACGTCCCGTACCCGACCGTCCCGACGGCGACGGCGGCAGCGGCCCCGGAGACGACCCGGTTGACGAACAGCCGGCGGGAGAGATCGGGGGCGGGAGCCCCCGGAGCCCCCGAAGCGGCGTCGGCGGCCCCGTCAGGAGCCACAAGGGCGGACCCGGCCTCCGCGGCGACGGCCCCTGCCGCGGGAACAGCCGGCGCCCCGGCTGCGGGCACATCCGAGGACCCGACCGCGGGCACAGCCGGCACCCCGGTCGCAGGCACGGCCGAGGCGTCCGCCGGCGAAGCCGCGGGGCTCCCCGCCGCCGAAGCCGCCGGGTTCCCCGCAACCGAAGCCGCCCGGACCCCAGTCCCGGCCGCCGCGCCCGCCCGCCGCGCGAGCAGCCGCCGCAGCAGCGGCCGCAGCGGCTCCGTCACGACCAGCGCGAGCGTCACGTACAGGAGCACCGCGAGCCACAGGAAGCCGGGCCAGGCGAAGACCTGCTCGACGACGAAGGGCGCACCGGCGCGCCCGGAGACGAGCGCCGCGACCGACAGCAGCGGCAGCGCGACGGCGGCGATGGTCCCGGCCCGCCGGGCCGCGCTTCCCGGCCGGGTGAGATCGCGCACCAGACGGCGCCACACGTACCAGTGCACCGCGCCCAGCAGCGCGAGGACCACGACCAAGACCACCAGGAACACGACCATTCCCCGCCCCACCCTCTCCGTACCCGCCGACTCCGCCGACTCCGCCGGCCCTGCCGGCCCTGCTCGCGCCGAAGACCGCGCACGCCGCGCGACCCGATCACCGCGACCACCGTCACCAAGACCCCGGCTGCAAGATCGTGGCAGACCCGTTCGATACTGGCAGGGCACGGCCACCCCACTCCGAAGGACACCCCATGAAGCTCAGCCGACGCGCCTCCTGGTTCCTGCTCGCGTTCGGCGTCTGGTCCTGGGTGATCTGGGTGACCTTCGCGAAGAACCTCTGGAAGGACGGGAGCGGCCTCGCCTTCGACGACGCGGGCAACCCGACGGCGTACTTCTGGGTGCACCTCGCCCTCGCTGTCACGTCGTTCATCCTAGGGACGGCCGTCGGCGTGATCGGACTGAGGGGCGTACGAGCGAACGCGGACAAGTAGAGGTCCCGCCCGCGCGGCTCGGGGAAGACCGCTTGGACGGGGCGAACGGAAGCCGCCACGGCCTGATGGCGCGAGCGATCAGGGTTCCGATGTGACCGGGCGTGGGGGACCGTTTTGCTCCAGCATTCGCCAGGTATCGCCAGGGCGCGACAGATGCGTGCCACCCACGCGCCGGTGTTTGGTGGTGTCTCCCGTACACATCAAGGGAGTGACCATGGAACAGCAGCCAAAGCAAGGCGTCCCCGCTTTCGAACTCCGCTTCGGCGGCCTGCACTTGACCGTGCGGCGCATCCCGGGATGGCTCGTCGCCCTAGTCACCACCAGTGGGGCAACCCTCACGTGGTGGACTCAGCGCTAGACCGCGCGCCCGAACTGCCTGCCGGCCTTGAGCTGGTGGCACCCCCGGGCACAGCACGTTGAACGTTGCCCATCGTTTCGGCTCTCCAGGGCGTCGTGTGCGCCCTGGCGAGTCAGCCGGGACGGTTCGCTGACCACCACCACGTCGACCTCGCCCGCGCGGACAGCCGGCATGAGGTCTTCGAAGCCCGGGCGGACGGCGATGGGATCCCCACCGGTCCGACCGACGTCTTTGAACGTGTGAATCACCTCCCACCCCCCGGCTCGCCGTCGGCGCCTCGCCGGCTGCCATCCGGGCTTCCGGCGACGCCTCGGAGGAGTCGGGGCGCGCCGTGGACCGCCGGGCGCAGACAGCCACCCGCACCGTGTCCAGATGCACGTCTCCCACGGGCACGAAGGGGGACAAGGTCTCTCACCTGCTCTTTTCTGCCCTTGAAGCCCTAGTGGTCGGCTACGTGAAGAAAGTGATCCAGATGAACCAGCTCCACACTCCGCACGCGAGCGGGAACCAGGAGACGGGGCGGCCGAGCTTCACGGTTCCCATGTCACCGGGCGGTCGGACGGCCCTGCGGACGGGTGGCGGAGTGGGGGTCAAGCGGCCACCGGGGTTCGGAAGGGGGTTGCGGGGATGTACGTTCTCGATCGTGTCCGCTTCGAAGATGACCGCGAAGGCCTCGAACGCCTCGAAGGCCGCCCTGGCGGCGAGCGCCGCCGCCGTGCTGCTCCCGCTGCTCGCCGCCGCCCCCGCGCACGCGGACGGCAAGCCCCCGCAGCCGCAGCCGCCCGCCCGGATGTCGAGCGTCGGCGGCCCGCTGCTGGCCCGGCCCGGCACCCAGGTGCAGCTCGGCCCGGGCGCCCCGGTGCTGCCCAAGGAGCTCAGCGCGCGGGCGTGGATCGTCGCGGACGCGGAGAGCGGACAGGTCCTCGCCGCGCACAACGCGCACTGGCCGCTGGCCCCCGCCTCCACCCTCAAGATGCTCTTCGCGGACACCCTGCTGCCCAAGTTCCCCAAGACCCAGAACCACACGGTCCTCGCCCAGGACCTGAACGGCCTCGGCGCCGGGTCGAGCCTCGTCGGCATCAAGGAGAAGCAGACCTACAGCGTCCACGACCTGTGGATGGGCGTCTTCCTGCGCTCCGGCAACGACGCCGTGCACGTCCTCACCGCGATGAACGACGGCAAGGACCGGACCGTCCGCGAGATGCAGGAGCGGGCCGTGGAGCTCCAGGCCCTGGACACCACGGTCAAGACCCCCGACGGCTACGACGAGCCGGGCCAGGTCTCCTCCGCGTACGACCTCACGCTCATCGCCCGCAGCGGCATGCAGAAGCCGGACTTCCGGGAGTACGCCGCGACCGCGCGCGCCAAGTTCCCCGGTGAGGCCAAGCCCGGCAAGAAGCGCGAGACCTTCGAGATCCAGAACACCAACCGGCTGCTCACCGGCGACCTCGGCGTCCCCGCGTACCAGGGCATCGCCGGCGTCAAGAACGGCAACACCACGCACGCCGGCGCGACCTTCACCGGCGTCGCCGAGCGCAACGGCCGGGTGCTGCTCGTCACCGTCATGAACCCGTCGTCGAAGGAGCAGCACGCCGTCTACAAAGAGACCGCGCGACTGCTCGACTGGGGCTTCGCCGCGTCCGGGAAGGTGACGCCGGTCGGCGAGCTGGTGCCGCCGAAGTCGGCCCGTACGACCCCCGGAACGACCGCGGGAACCGGTTCGAACGGCACGTCGCCCGCTCCGGGCAAGAACGCGTCGGCCGGCACCGGCCACGCCGCGGTCGCCGCCGGCAAGTCCGGCGGCGTGGGCATCGCCCTCGCCGTGGCGGGCGGCGTGCTGGTGCTGCTCGCGGGCGCGGTGCTCCTGGTCAACCACCGCTGGCCGCTGGCGGGGGCAGGGCGTCGTTCCCGTGGGGCGGACGCGGCGGACGCGGCGGATGGTGCGAGCGGGGCGGGCAGTGCGAGCGGGGCAGATGGCGCGGACGAGGTGGCCGGGGCGAACGGGGAGCCGGACGTCGAGGCGGCCTCCGCTTCGGCTTCGGTCTCCGCTGCGGCTTCGGCTTCGGTCTCCGCTACGGCTTCGGCTTCGGTCTCCGCTACGGCTTCGGCTTCGGTCTCCGCTACGGCTTCGGCTTCGGCCTCCGATTCGGGCGAGGGGGCCGCGGATGCGGCTGCGGACGGGAAGATGGGTGCTTCCGGTGGGAAGGCCGGAGCCGCCGGCAAGGCGTCGGCCGGTGAGGCCGGGGCCGCGGTCGACGGGAGCGTGAATTCGTAGTCGGCTCGGGGCTGAGCGGGCCGGGGCGGGCGGGCCCGGGGCCCCTACCGGCCCGGGTCGTCCTTCCCGGACTCGGTCGTCGCGGACTCGGTCTTCGCGGACTCGGTGTTCGCGGTCTGGCCCGCCGTCCTGCCCGTGGCCGTCCACGCCGCGCAGAACAGCAGCAGCTTCGCGGTGAAGTTGATCCACAGCAGCAGGGCCACCGGCACGCCGAACGCCCCGTACATCGACTTCGCCGCCACGCCCCTCATGTAGCCGCCCAGCAGCAGCTTGAGGAGTTCGAAGCCGATCGCGCCGAGCAGCGCCGCGATCACCAGGTCGCGGCGCCTCGGCTCGACGCCCGGCAGCAGCGTCAGCACGTACGACAGGATCAGGAAGTCGGCGATGACCGCCACCAGGATCGCGGCCGTCTCGATCAGCGCCCGGCCGGGCCCGGTGTGCGCGATGCCGAGCTGTTCGGCGCTCCAGCCGACGGCGGTGGAGCCGAGCCAGGACGCGGCGAACGAGCAGAGCATCACCCCGCCGAGGCCGAGCAGCACGACCGCGTCCTTGCCCTTGCGCAGGATCGGGTTCTCCTCGTCGGCCGCGTCGAGGCGCCAGACCGCGCGCAGGCACTCGCGCATCGAGCCGACCCAGCCGATGCCCATGAAAAGCAGCACGACACCGGCGACCAGACCGACGGTGCCGGCGTTGTCGACGAGGCCGCCGATGTTGAGCTGGTCCGAGATGCCCGGGACCTGGTCGGCGATCTTGTCCTCGATCTTCTGGAGCTGCTCCTCGGAGAGCAGCGCGGCGCCCACCGCGGCGGCCACGGTGATCAGCGGGAAGAGCGCGAGGAAGCTGAGGAACGTGATGGCCGCGGCGAGCCGCGCCCAGCGGACCTCGTCCAGCTGTTCGTAGGAGTGCCAGGCGTGGGTCTTCATCAGCCGCTTGACCCACGGGCCGACGACGGGGAGCTTGGTCAGCCAGTCCATGCCGTACGCGCCTCTTCCTCGGTTGCCTGACGGGACGAGATCCGGAACACCAGGGTCCGCGTACCCCAGAATCGCAGACATGTAGCAAGGACCATGCCCACACCGAGTCCTGACACCGTGTCGGCCCGGGCCGAGGTGAGGCCGAGGCCGTGGTGCGAGACGAGGAGACAGAGCAGCTGGACGGCGGCTCCGGCGACGTTGACGGCGAAGAAGACCGCGTAGTCGCGCAGGGCGACGGCGCGGCGGCGGTAGGTGCGGCGAGAGGTTCGGCGGTAGGTGCCGAGCGCGTTGCCGAGGTACGCCACGGTGCAGCCGGCCAGGAAGGAGACGGCCTTGGCCGTGAGCGGGTCCTGGCCGAGGGGTCCGCGCAGCCAGAGGAAGAGGGCGAGGTCGGCGGCGTAGGCGGCGAGCCCGGCGGCGGCGAAGCCGAGGACTTCGCCGCCGCGCGAGCGTACGCCCGGCCCGCCGCCCGCACGGCCCGTCGATCCGCCGCTTGCCCAGCCCCTCGGCCCGCCGTCCGAGCGGATCGGTCGGCCGCCCGGCCCGCCGTCCGCGTAGCCTGCCGGTCCGCCGGTGCTCGCAGATCCGCCGGTGCTCACAGGTCCGCCGGTGCTCACAGGTCCGCCGGTGCTCACAGGTCCGCGACCGCCATGCCGTACATCGCCGCCCACACCAGGCCGATGACCGCGAGCGGCCGGTCGCGCAGGATCACGTCCTCGGGTTCGCCGGCCGTGCCCCGGTCCGCGAAGACCGCGTACCGCAGGACGGCCAGCACGAAGGCGACCACGGAGAGCTGACGCCACGGCAGCAGCGAGCCGGTCGCGACGCCGCCGCTCTCCAGGGCCCACAGGCAGTAGCCGAGGACGGCGACCCCGGCCGCCAGCTGCCAGACGAAACGGAGGTACCCGGCCGTGTACTGGGTGAGCAGCGCCCGGGTGGCGCCCCGGGCCTCCTCCATCTGTACGGCCTCGGAGTAGCGCTTGGCCGCCACCATGAACAGCGCGCCGAATCCGGTGGTGATGAGGAACCAGCGCGACAGCGGGATGTCGAGCGCGATCCCGCCGATCATCGCCCGCATGAGGAAGCCGGTGGTGACCACGGTGAGGTCGACGACGAGGACGTGTTTGAGGCGGACGCAGTAGGCGAGTTGCATCGCCAGGTACGCGGCGATGAGCAGCGCCGTCATCGCGTTGCACAGCGCCGCGGCGGCGACCGCCGCGCCGAGCCCGAGGGCGGCGCCGGTCGCGTACGCCACGGGTACGGGGACGAGTCCCGCGGCGACCGGGCGGTGCCGTTTGACGGGGTGGGCGCGGTCGGCGGTGGCGTCGCGGGCGTCGTTGACGAGGTACACGGCGGAGGCGGCGGCCGTGAACAGGGCGAAGACCAGGCCGAGTCGGGCGGCGCTGTGCCAGGAGGCGAGCTGTCCGGCGGCGACGGGCGCGGCGACGACGAGGGTGTTCTTGACCCACTGCCGGGGCCGCGCGGTGCGCACGAGCCCGGCGGCGAGGGCGAGGGTCCCGGGGCGGGCGGAGGTGCGGGCCGGTGAGGCGGGTGGGGCGGGTGACGCACCGGGCGGGTCGAGGAGGGTGGTGGCGGTGGTGGTGGCGGCGGTGGTGGTCGGACCCGTGGCGGCCGGGCGGGTGGCGGTCGGGCCGAGGGGGGCCGGGCCGGCGGCGGCCGGGGTGGAGGCGCCCGTGGCCGTGGAGGTGGCGGTGGCCGTGGAGGCGCCCGTGGCCGTCGAGGTGGCGGTGGCCGTCGAGGTGGCGGTGGACGCGGCCCGTTCAGCCACGGGTGCCTCCCGAGGGGGTCGCGCGCAGCCAGGCCCGGCCGGCCGCGGCCGTGGCCGCGCCGAGGAGCGCGCCGGCGGCGACGTCGCTCGGGTAGTGGACGCCGACGACCAGCCGCGAGAGGCACATCGCCGCGGCGGCCGGGACGGCGACGGGCCGGAGCGGCGGATGCAGCACGGTGAAGGCGACGGCCGCGGCGGCGGCCGAGCTCGCGTGGGAGCTGGGGAACGAGTGCCGTCCGGCGGTGCGGACCAGGGGTGCGTACCGCTCGGGGTGCGGCCTGGGGCGCCGTACGACCCGCTTCACGCCCATCCCGGCCAGGTGCGCGGCCGCGACGAGTGCGGTGCCGCGCAGCCAGGCCGTGCGCCGTGCCGGATCGAGCGCGGCGGCGGTGGTCCCGGCGGCGAGCCAGAGCGCGGCGTGCTCGCCGCCGTGCGAGAGGCCACGCGCGAGCCCGCCCACGACGGGCCACCGCCCGGCGCCCCGCGCCACCTCCAGCACACGCCGGTCGATCGCGGCGCCCGCGGCGCGGGCGGCGCGGGCAGCCGTGCCGCCGACGGCGGCCCCGCGTCCGGCCCGGGTCCCGGACTCCGAACGGACCACGGCCTCGGTACCGATCCCGGACCCCGGCCCCTGTCCGGCCGTGCCGCCCCCGCCGGGGGCCTTCGCGGCGGGGGTTGCTTCGGGGGCGGTTGTCCGCTCCGTGTGTCGCATGCTTCTCACCCGCCTCCCCGGTGTGCCGTCAACCAGGGGCGACTCTGACGCCCGGAGGCGGCCTTCGGCACGGCACGCTTTCCTGACACTCGTTTAATCACCCATTTCGACGAACCGCCCACCAATCCCGGCATAAGCGACAGTCCCGGCTATACGGTCACTCCATGGCAGCCGAGACCGACTTCGAGACGGGCGTCGACACCCGCGTCGCCCCCGCCCTCGACCCCGACGCCGACCCCGCACTCGCCGCCGCCGCGGACTCCGCCGAGGACTCCGCCGAGGACGTCGGCATCGACACCCTCACCGGCTGGGGCCGCACCGCCCCCACGCACGCGCGCGTGATCCGTCCGCGTACGTACGAGGAGGCCGCGGCCGCCGTCCGCGCCTGCGGCGCCCGGGGGTCGATCGCGCGCGGTCTCGGCCGGGCCTACGGGGACGCCGCCCAGAACGCCGGCGGCTCCGTGCTCGACATGACCGCGCTCGCCCGGATCCGCGCCGTCGACGCCGAGGCCGGGCTCGTCGTCTGCGACGCCGGCGTCAGCCTGCACCACCTCATGGAGGTGCTCCTGCCGCTCGGCTGGTTCGTGCCGGTCACCCCCGGCACCCGTTACGTCACCGTCGGCGGGGCCGTCGGCGCCGACATCCACGGCAAGAACCACCACGTCTCCGGCTCGTTCTCCCGCCACGTCGTCTCCCTCGACCTGCTCACCGCCGACGGCCACGTCCACACCGTCGCCCCCGGCACCCCCCTCTTCGACGCCACCGCCGGCGGCATGGGCCTGACCGGCGTGATCCTCTCCGTCACCCTCCGGCTGCTCCCCGTCGAGACCTCCCTCATGTCCGTCGACACCGAACGGGCCACCGACCTCGACGACCTGATGGCCCGGCTGACCGCCGGGGACCACCGCCACCGCTACTCCGTCGCCTGGATCGACCTGCTCGCCCGCGGCGCCTCCACCGGCCGCGCCGTCCTCACCCGCGGCGACCACGCCCCGTACGACGCCCTGCCGGTACGCGCCCGGCGCGCCCGCCGCTCGCCCCTGGCGTTCCGGCCCGGACAGCTGCCGTCCCCGCCCGCGTACGTCCCCGAGGGCCTGCTCGGCCGCACCACGGTCGGCCTCTTCAACGAGCTCTGGTACCGCAAGGCCCCGCGCCGCTCCACGGGCCGGCTCCAGCGGCTCTCCTCCTTCTTCCACCCGCTCGACGGCGTGCCGCACTGGAACCGGGTCTACGGGCGCGGTGGCTTCGTGCAGTACCAGTTCGTCGTCGGTCACGGGCAGGAGGAGACCCTGCGCCGGGTCGTGCGCCGGATCGCGACCCGCGGCTGTCCGTCCTTCCTCGCCGTCCTCAAGCGCTTCGGCGAGGCCGATCCCGGCTGGCTGTCCTTCCCGATGCCCGGCTGGACCCTCGCGCTCGACATCCCGGCCTCGCTCAGCGGTCTCGGTGCCTTCCTCGACGAGCTGGACGAGGAGGTCGTCGCGGCCGGCGGGCGGGTCTACCTCGCCAAGGACTCCCGGCTGCGGCCGGAGCTGCTCGCGGCGATGTACCCGCGGCTCGCCGACTTCCGCGAGCTCCGCGCCGCGCTCGACCCGCACGCCGTCTTCGTCTCCGACCTGGCCCGTCGCCTCGGTCTGTGAGCCCCGGGCTCTCCCCGGAGCCCGCCGCCCGGCCCGCCCACACACACACACACACACACACACACACACTCGTCCCCGCCGTCCCCGCCGCCCCTCCCGTCCGGTCCGGTCCCCTCCCCTCCCGGCCCCTCCCGTCCCCTCCTGTCCGGTCCCGTCCGTCCCGTCCTCACCCCGCCCCCGCCCGTCCCGCCCTCACCCTGGAGGCCGTACGCCATGAAGGACGCCTTCGGCGCACCCCAGTCCCTGCTCGTTCTCGGCGGCACCTCCGAGATCGGCCTCGCCACCGCCCGCCGGCTGATCGCCCGCCGCACCCGCACGGTGTGGCTGGCCGGCCGCCCCTCCCCCGGCCTCACCGCCGCGGCCGCCTCGTTGCGCGCGCTCGGTGCCGACGTGCACACCGTCCCGTTCGACGCGCTGGACACCGCGTCGCACGAGGAACGGCTCGGCAAGATCTTCGCCGAGGGTGACGTCGACACGGTGCTGCTCGCCTTCGGCGTCCTCGGCGACCAGGTGCGCGACGAGTCCGACCCGCTCGCGGCCGTACGGGTCGCCCAGACGAACTACACCGGCGCCGTCTCGGCCGGTCTCGTCTGCGCCCAGGCCCTCCAGACGCAGGGCCACGGCTCGCTGGTGGTGCTGTCCTCGGTGGCCGGTGAGCGGGCCCGGCGGGCGAACTTCATCTACGGCTCGTCGAAGGCCGGGCTCGACGCCTTCGCGCAGGGGCTCGGGGACGCGATGCACGGCACGGGCGTGCACGTGATGGTGGTCAGGCCCGGGTTCGTGCGCACCCGGATGACCGCGGGCCGGGAGGAGGCGCCGCTCGCGACCACGCCGGAGGCCGTCGCGACCGCGATCGAGCTGGGGCTGCGGCGCCGCTCGGAGACGGTGTGGGTGCCGGGCGCGCTGCGCGTGGTGATGTCGGCGCTGCGGCACGTGCCGCGCCCGCTGTTCCGGCGCCTGCCGGTGTGACGGCGAGGAGGATCAGGCCTGCCGGCAAGCTTGCTCGCGGGTCTGGCGGCAGGCCGAGCCTGCGCGCCTGCCCGCTTGCACGCCTGCCGTACGGGTCCGGGTCGAGCCGGTCCGGGTCGGGCCGGTCCGGGTCGGGCCGGTCCTGTTCGGGCCGGTCCCAGGTCGGGCCGGTCCCGGCTCGGGCCCGGCCTCCGCCCGGGGGCAGGGCAGCCGGCTCAGACCGCCGGTGTCGTCGCCGGGGTGTCGACCGGGCTGCCGCCCTGGGCCGGGACCGCCGTGATGGTGCGGCCGCTGCCGAACTCGTAGTCGCACAGCTTGCGCCACACCGCGTCCGCGCCCTGCTCGTACAGCGCGAAGGAGCGGCAGGTCCACCGCGCCGCGTAGCCGGAGAGCTCCTCGAAGGCGCGGTCCATGGCCTCCTCGGCGATGCCGTGGGCGACGGTGACGTGCGGGTGGTACGGGAACTGCAGCTCGCGCGGGACCGGTCCGGCCGCGTCGCGGATCCGCTGCTGGAGCAGGTCGCAGCCGGCGGCGCCCTCGACGAGCTTCACGAAGACGACCGGGGAGAGCGGCCGGAAGGTGCCGGTGCCGTCGAGCCGCATCGTGAACGGCTCGCTCAGCGCGGCGATGCCGGCGAGGTGCGCCTCGATCTCCGGCAGCCGCTCCTCGTCCACCTCGGTCGGCGGGAGCAGGGTGACATGGGTCGGGATGCCGTGCGCGGCGGGATCCCCGAAGCCCGCGCGCCGCTCCTGGAGCAGGCTGCCGTGAGGCTCCGGGACCGCGATCGAAACGCCGAGCGTTACGGTCCCCACGTCGTTCTCCTCCGTCGTGCGTCGTGCGTCGTCCGTCGTGCGTGGAAATGTGTGGTGGTGCAGCCGCCAGTGTGCGTCCTGCACCACCCTTTGTGCCAGAGTCCTCGGACCCGGTGTCCGCCTCAGTGCTTGGCGGGCAGGAAGCCGATCCGCTCGTAGGTCTGCGCGAGGGTCTCGGCGGCGACCGCGCGGGCCTTCTCCGCGCCCTTGGCCAGCACGGAATCCAGCGTCTCCGGGTCGTCCAGGTACTCCTGGGTGCGGGTCCGGAACGGTGTGACGAAGTCCACCATCACCTCGGCCAGGTCCGTCTTCAGGGCGCCGTACATCTTGCCCTCGTAGCTCTTCTCCAGGTCGGCGACCGACGTGTCGGTGAGCACGGACATGATCGTGAGCAGGTTGGAGACGCCGGCCTTGTTCTCCGGGTCGAAGCGGATGACCGTGTCGGTGTCGGTGACCGCGCTCTTGACCTTCTTCGCCGTCGCCTTCGGCTCGTCGAGCAGGTTGATCAGGCCCTTGGGGGTGGACGCCGACTTGCTCATCTTGACCGCCGGGTCCTGCAGGTCGTAGATCTTGGCCGTCTCCTTGAGGATGTACGGCGACGGGATCGTGAACGTCTCGCCGAAGCGGCCGTTGAAGCGCTCCGCGAGGTCGCGGGTCAGCTCGATGTGCTGGCGCTGGTCCTCGCCGACCGGGACCTGGTGGGCCTGGTAGAGCAGGATGTCGGCGACCTGGAGGATCGGGTACGTGAAGAGGCCGACGGTGGCGCGGTCGGCGCCCTGCTTCGCGGACTTGTCCTTGAACTGGGTCATGCGGGAGGCCTCGCCGAAGCCGGTGAGGCAGTTCATGACCCAGCCGAGCTGGGCGTGCTCGGGCACGTGGCTCTGGACGAAGAGGGTGCAGCGCTCCGGGTCGAGACCGGCGGCGAGCAGCTGGGCGGCGGCGAGCCGGGTGTTGGCGCGCAGCTCGGCCGGGTCCTGCGGGACCGTGATCGCGTGCAGGTCCACGACCATGTAGAAGGCGTCGTGGGACTCCTGCAGCGCGACCCACTGACGGACGGCGCCGAGGTAGTTGCCGAGGTGGAACGAGCCTGCGGTGGGCTGGATTCCGGAGAGCACACGAGGTCGATCAGAGGCCATGCTCATCATTCTCTCAGGTGCGGGGAGCGTTCCCGGACTGCCCGCCCGCCGTGGGGCGGTGAGACGCGGAACACACGTCCCGGCCGGGCCGGCGGGCGCGCCGTCGCGGCAGGTTTCCCGGGCCGGCCGGCGAGCGACGATAAGAAGGGGAGCCACACCCGCCCCAGCCGCAGGACGAACGGAGATCCCGTGTCGAAGACGCAAGACGAGATCACTGCCGCGGACGCGCACAGCGCCCACAACTACCACCCGCTTCCCCTCGTCGTCGCCTCCGCCGAGGGGGCGTGGATGACCGACGTCGAGGGGCGCCGCTTCCTCGACATGCTCGCCGGCTACTCGGCGCTGAACTTCGGTCACGGCAACCGGCGCCTGCTGGACGCCGCGCGGGCCCAGCTGGAGCGGGTGACGCTCACCTCGCGGGCCTTCCACCACGACCGGTTCGGGGAGTTCTGCGCGCGCCTGGCGGAGCTGTGCGGCAAGGAGACGGTGCTGCCGATGAACACGGGCGCGGAGGCCGTGGAGACGGCGGTGAAGACCGCGCGGAAGTGGGGCTACGAGGTGAAGGGCGTGCCGGACGGGCACGCGAAGATCGTCGTCGCGGCGAACAACTTCCACGGCCGGACGACGACGATCGTCAGCTTCTCCACCGACCACGAGGCGCGCGACCACTACGGCCCGTACACGCCGGGCTTCGAGATCGTGCCGTACGGCGACCTGACGGCGCTGGAGGCGGCGGTCACGGAGAACACGGTGGCCGTGCTCCTGGAGCCGGTCCAGGGCGAGGCGGGTGTGCTGGTCCCGCCGCCCGGCTATCTCCGCGGGGTGCGGGAGCTGACGGCTCGGCGGAACGTGCTGTTCATGGCGGACGAGATCCAGTCCGGTCTGGGCCGTACGGGCAAGACCTTCGCCTGCGAGCACGAGGACGTGGTGCCCGACGTCTACGTGCTCGGCAAGGCGCTGGGCGGCGGTGTCGTGCCGGTGTCGGCGGTGGTCGCGGACCGGGACGTCCTCGGGGTGTTCCGGCCGGGCGAGCACGGCTCCACGTTCGGCGGCAATCCGCTGGCCTGCGCGGTGGGCCTCGAGGTGATCGCGATGCTGCGGACCGGCGAGTACCAGCAGCGGGCGGCGGAGCTGGGCGAGCACCTGCACGCGGAGCTGAGGCTGCTGGTGGGCGGCGGCGCGGTGGAGGAGGTGCGCGGGCGCGGCCTGTGGGCGGGCGTCGACATCGCGCCGTCGAAGGGGACGGGGCGGCAGGTGTCGGAGCGGCTGATGGAGCGGGGTGTGCTGGTGAAGGACACGCACGGGTCGACGATCCGGATCGCTCCGCCGCTGGTGATCTCGAAGGAGGACCTGGACTGGGGGCTGGAGCAGTTGCGGGCGGTGCTGTCGGAGACGTGACGCAGGGTACGGCCGCCGGGACGGGGCAGGCCGGCCGGGACGGGGCAGGCCGGCCGGGACGGCTGTTGACCGGTGAACCTCCGCCGACCGGTGAACCTCCGCCGCGTCCTGGACGCGGCGGAGGCGGCCGGTCCGGAGCCCGGGCCGCTGGGAGACGGCGTCAGAGAATGACGTGCGGGACGAAGCGGGCGTACTCGTCGGTGACCGGGCCGGTCGACTCGCGGATCCCGAGCCCCGCCGACTCGTCGCCGACGGTCCACGCGCCGAGCACCACCCGGTTGCCGTCGAAGTCGGGCAGCGGGGCCAGTTCCTGGTAGACGCAGGGCTCGTCGCGCGGCACCGGCACCGCGCCGGGCTCGTGCAGGACGACGCCCGCGCCCTCGCGGCCGAGCAGGGGCTTGGAGACGTAGCCGGGGCCGGCGGCGAGCTCGCGCGGGCCGTCGAGATAGGCGGGCAGCAGGTGGGGGTGCCCGGGGTGCAGCTCCCACAGGATCGCGAGGAGCGCCTTGTTGGAGAGCAGCATCTTCCAGGCGGGCTCGATCCAGCAGGTGGTGCCGGTGCCGCCGCCGTTGTCGAGGGTGTCGAGGACGTGCGGGCCGAAGCGGTCCGTGGTGAGCCACTCCCACGGGTAGAGCTTGAAGCAGGCGCGGATGAAGCGGAGCCGCTCGTCGACGAAGCGCCGGGAGATCCGGTCCCAGCCGATCCGCTCGACCGAGAGCGCCTCGGTGTCGAGTCCGGCCTGCTGGGCGGTCTCGCGCAGGTACGCGACCGTCATCAGGTCCTCGCCGAGCTCGTCGTCCTCGGAGTGGACGAAGTGCACCGGGCTGCCGGGCGGCAGCAGGTGGGCCTGCCGCTTCCAGGCGTCGACGAGCCGCTCGTGCAGCGAGTTCCACTGGTCGGCGCCGGGGAAGCGCTCCTCCATCCAGAACCACTGCGGGCTCGCCGCCTCCACCAGGGAGGTGGGCGTGTCGGCGTTGTACTCCAGCATCTTGGCCGGGCCCGTGCCGTCGTACCGCAGGTCGAAGCGGGCGTAGACGGTGGGGAGTTCGGCCCGGCGGCGCCAGGACTCGGCGACCCGGGAGGCGAGCCGCGGATCGGTGATGCCGAGCTCGGCGAAACGATCCTTCTCGACGATGTGCGCCGCCGCCCCCAGGCACATGGCGTGCAGCTCCTCGACGACCTCCTCCAGTGCCTCGACCTCGGGCAGGCTGAAGGAGTAGTAGGCGCTCTCGTCCCAGTAGGGGCGCAGCGAGCCGTCGGGGTAGCGGGTCAGGGGGTAGATCAGGCCCTGTTCCTCGACGGTCCGCTGCCAGCCGGGGCGGGGCTCGATGGTGTGGCGCTCCACGGCCGGATCAGCCGCCGGAGGAGGAGCGGTGGCCGCCGAAGCCGCCGCTGTCGACCGCGGACCTGTCGAAGCTGCCGCCGCTGACCTTGCCCTTGCTGGACGAGCCGCCGTAGTAGTAGCGGCCGCTGGAGCTGCTGCTGCTTCCGCTGCGGCCGTCGCTGTCGCACTTGTAGTCCGGCAGCTCCTTGTACGTCACCGGGTCCACGCAGCGCCGGTCGGGCTCCGAGGAGCAGGCGGTGAGCGTCGCCGCGAGCATGCCCACCCCACCGAGTACCACCGTGGTCGACCTCAGTCTGCGCACGACCCTGTCCTCCCCTGTCTCCCCTGTTCTCCGGACGAGGCGGTCGCCGCGCCCGGTTGCGATCGCACAGTGTAGGCCCGGCGTGGAATCCCGTCGGAGCCCCGTCGCACTAGAGTCCCTTTCGTGCTCCTTGGGATGATGTGCGCACTCGGATCCGCCGTCTGTTTCGGGGCCGCCTCGGTCTTCCAGGCGCTCGGCGCCAGGGCGGCCGAGCCCGGCACGGGCGGCGGCGTCGACGTGGCGCTGATGTGGCGGGCGCTGCGGCAGTGGCGCTACGTGGCCGGGCTCGGCATGGACGGGCTCGGCTTCGTGCTCCAGGTCGTCGCGCTGCGCACCCTGCCGATCTACGCGGTCGGCGCCTCCCTCGCGGCCAGCCTCGCCGTCACGGCGGTGATCGCCTCCCGGATGCTGAAGGTACGGCTCCGCCGCGTCGAGTGGGCGGCGGTCGCGGTGGTGTGCCTCGGCCTCGCCATGCTGGCGCTCGCCTCCGGCGAGGAGGGCCACGAGAATCCGGGCGCGATCCTGGAATGGGGCCTGCTCGCCGCGGCCTTCGGCGTGCTGCTCATCGGCGCCGCGGCCGGCCGGCTCCCGGAACGGTCACGGGCCCTGACCCTCGGCCTCGCGGGCGGCATCGGCTTCGGTGTGGTCGAGATCGCCGTCCGGCTGATCGACTCGCCCGACCCCACCGACCCCGCCCTCTACGCCCTCCTGGTCGGCGGCGGCAGCGCCTTCCTGCTCTACACCTCGGCCCTCCACCGCGGCGCGGTCACCACCGCCACCGCGGGCCTGGTCCTCGGCGAGACCATCGGCCCCGCGGTGGCGGGCGTCGTCTGGCTCGGCGACCGCACCCGCGACGGCCTCGCCTGGCTCGCCCTCCTCGGCTTCGGCATCGCCGTCACCGGCTCCCTCACCCTCGCCCGCTTCGGCGAACCCCCGCCTCCGGCGACACCGGAAGCGACCGCGGACGCGCAGCACCAGCACTGACCGGACCGGCCCCACGACGACCGGAAGGCCGGCCCAGCCGACGACGGCGAGGACCCTCCGCCCCGGGGCGAAGCTCCGGGCCCCCTACGGCAGCGCCCTGCACAACGCCCCCAGTGCCCCCGCCCACCCACTGTCCGTGGGCGTCCCGTACCCCACCACCAACGCGTCCCGCCCGCGCGGCACGTCGGCGTGCCGGAAGCGGTTGATCCCGTTCAGCGCCAGCCCCTGGAAGGCCGCTGCCCGGATCACCGACTCCTCGGTGCCCGCCGGGAGTTCGAGCACGGCGTGCAGACCCGCCGCGATGCCGCTGACGCGCGTCCCGGGCGAGCACTCGGCGACGGCCGCGACGAGCTGGTCGCGGCGCCGCCGGTAGCGCAGCCGCATGGCCCGTACGTGCCGGTCGTACGCGCCCGACGCGAGGAACTCGGCCAAGGTCAGCTGGTCGGTGACGCCGGACATCCAGTCGAGATCGCCCTTCGCCGCCGCCACCTCGTCGACCAGGTGCTCCGGCAGCACCATCCACGCGAGCCGCAGCCCCGGCGCGAGGGACTTGCTGGCGGTGCCGAGGTACACGACCCGCTCCGGGTCGAGGCCCTGCAGCGCGCCGACGGGCTGGCGGTCGTAGCGGAACTCGCCGTCGTAGTCGTCCTCCAGGATCAGGCCGCCGGAGGCCCGCGCCCAGTCGACGGCCGCGGCCCGCCGGTCGGGCCGGAGGGCGCCGCCGGTCGGGAACTGGTGGGCGGGCGTCATCAGGACCGCACCGACCCGGTCCAGGGCACCGGTCCCCAACTCCTCGGTGCGGGTGCCCCGTTCGTCGAAGGGCAGCGCCGGCATCCGGATGCCCTCGCGGCCCAGCAGGTCCCAGTGGACGTCGAGTCCGTACGACTCCACGGCCACCTCCCGCACCCCGCGCTCCCGCATCACCCGGCTCATCAGCATGAGGCCGTGCACGAACCCCGAGCAGACGACGATCCGTTCGGGCCGCGCGTGGACGCCACGGGCTCGCGCCAGGTACTCGGCGAGCACCGTGCGCAGTTCGATCCGGCCGCGCGGATCGCCGTAGCCGAAGGCCTCGTGGGGCGCGGCCATGAGGGCCTTGCGGGCCGCCTTGAGCCAGTCGGCGCGCGGGAAGGAGCCGAGGTCGGGGGTGCCGGGCAGCAGGCTGTGGGCGGGCTTGCGCGACGCGGGGGTGACGGCGGCGGCGCCGCCCGACGGGGCCGCGCGGCGCGGCGCGGGCCGGGGCGCCGAGCGCGGGGCCACACGGGTGCCGGAACCCTGCCGCGCGGTCAGCCAGCCCTCGGCGACCAGTTCCGCGTACGCGTCGGCGACGGTGTTGCGGGCCACGCCCAGGTCGACGGCGAGCGAACGCGAGGACGGCAGCCGGGTCCCGGCCGTGAGCCGCCCGCTGCGCACGGCTTCCCGCAGGGCGTTCATGAGTCCGTCGCGCAGGCCCTGCCCGCGCAGCTCCAGGTGCAGGTCGGCGCCGAAAGTGGCCCAGTCATCCGCCATGGGAATGGACCATACCCGGGCACCACCCCGACCGTACGGTCGACGGCATGACCACCACGACGACGGGCACCGCATCCACGACCACCGCACCCACGACCGGCGCACCCGTGACCACCGCGGCGACCACCGGCGCCGGCACGGCCGCCCCCACCGCCGCCACCGGCGCACAGGGCGCGGCGCAGAGCGCGCCGCACGGCGCCCTCGCTCCCGAGCACCCGCCGCGGCTGGCCTTCGCCGAGCTGCACCCCGAGTTCTACAAGGCCATGACCCGCCTGGAGATCGCCGCGGCGAAGCACGTGGACCCGACGCTGTACGAGCTGGTCAAGATCCGTGCCTCGCAGATCAACAACTGCGCCTTCTGCCTGGACATGCACACCAAGGACGCGCTCGCGGCCGGCGAGAGCGTCCAGCGGATCGTGCAGCTGGCCGCCTGGCGCGAGTCCCGGCACTTCTACACCGAGCGCGAGCTGGCCGCCCTCGCCCTGACCGAGGCGGTCACCGTGCTCACCGACGGCTTCGTGCCCGACGAGGTGTACGCGGAGGCCGCCCGCCACTTCGACGAGACCTCGCTGGCGCACGTCATCGGCGCGATCATCGCGATCAACTCGTGGAACCGGATCGCCGTGACCTGCCGCTTCACACCGGGCCACTACACGCCGGGCGGGTCCAGGCGATGAGCGCCTCCCCCGCCGGGTCCGCCGGCGCCGACGTCCTGCGTGCCCTGCACCTCGACCGGCCGGCCGGGCGGCCGCTGGTCCTGCCGGGGCCGTGGGACGCGGCCTCCGCGCGGGTCTTCGAGGAGGCCGGTTTCCCGGCCCTGGCCACGCCGAGCGCCGGGATCGACGCGGCGCTCGGCAACCCGGACGGGACCACACGGCCGGAGGAGATGCTGGCGGCCGTGGCGCGGATCGCGCGGGCGGTGTCCGTGCCGGTCAGCGCCGACCTGGAGGACGGCTACGGGCTGCCGGCCGAGGAGCTCGTGGCGCGGGTCCTGGAGACCGGCGCGGTCGGACTGAACCTGGAGGACTCCGACCGCTCCGGCCACCGGCTGCGCGACCCGCGCGAGCAGGCCGAACGGCTCGCGGCGGTACGGGCGGCGGCCGGGCCGGCGCTGTTCGTCAACGCCCGGGTCGACACCTACCTCCACGGCGGGACGGCCGAGGAGGCCGCCGAGCGGGCGGTGCTCTACCGCGCGGCGGGCGCGGACTGCGTCTTCCCGGTCCTCGCGCCGCCCGCGGACCTGCCGCGGCTGCGGGCGGCGGGTGTCGAGGGCCCGCTCAACTTCCTGGCGCGGCCGGGCGACCCGTCGTGCGCCGAGCTCGGCGCGCTGGGCGCCACCCGGATCACGTTCGGCCCGGGTCTCCTGCGCCGCACGCTGGCACACCTCGCCGGCCTGGCCGCCGGCCTGACGGCGGGTCCGGCCACTGTTCCGGCCCCCGGCCCGGCCGCCTGACCGGCCGTCGGCCGCGCCCCCGGGCCGGCGGCCGGTCAGGCGGCGGAGACGACGGCCGAGGGGACCGGGGCGCCGGCCCGGCGCACGCCCTGAGGCCGGACACGGCGGTGCCCCCGGCCGGCGGCGGCCAGGGGCACCGTCACGTCAGAGGCGCGGCTCTCAGATGAGGCCGAGCTCGCGGACCGCGTCGCGCTCCTCGGAGAGCTCCTGGACCGAGGCGTCGATGCGGGCGCGGGAGAAGTCGTTGATCTCCAGGCCCTGGACGATCTCGTACTTGCCGTCCTTGCAGGTGACGGGGAAGGAGGAGATCAGGCCCTCCGGGACGCCGTAGGAGCCGTCCGACGGGATGCCCATGGAGGTCCAGTTGCCCTCGGCGGTGCCGTTGACCCAGGTGTGGACGTGGTCGATGGCCGCGTTGGCGGCGGAGGCGGCCGAGGACGCGCCACGGGCGTCGATGATCGCGGCGCCGCGCTTGGCGACGGTCGGGATGAAGGTGTCGGCGAGCCAGGCCTCGTCGTTCACGACCTCGGCGGCGTTCTTGCCGGCGATCTCCGCGTGGAAGATGTCCGGGTACTGCGTCGCGGAGTGGTTGCCCCAGATGGTGAGGCGCTTGATGTCCTCGACGGAGGCACCGGTCTTCTGGGCCAGCTGCGTCAGGGCGCGGTTGTGGTCCAGGCGGGTCATCGCGGTGAAGCGCTCGGCCGGGACGTCCGGGGCGGACTGCTGGGCGATCAGGGCGTTGGTGTTGGCCGGGTTGCCGACGACCAGGACCTTGATGTCGTCCGCGGCGTGGGCGTTGATCGCCTGGCCCTGCGGCTTGAAGATGCCGCCGTTGGCGGCGAGCAGGTCGCCGCGCTCCATGCCGGCGGTGCGCGGGCGGGCGCCCACGAGGAGGGCGACGTTGGCGCCGTCGAAGCCCTGGTTCGGGTCGTCGAAGATGTCGATGCCCTTGAGGAGCGGGAAGGCGCAGTCGTCGAGCTCCATGGCGGTGCCCTCGGCGGCCTTGACGCCCTGGGGGATCTCGAGGAGGCGCAGCTTGACCGGCACGTCCGCGCCGAGCAGGTGGCCGGAGGCGATGCGGAACAGCAGCGCGTAGCCGATCTGGCCGGCCGCGCCGGTCACGGTGACATTCACGGGAGTGCGGGTCATGGCGATCTCCGTAAGACAGCTGGCGGGTGGGGTTTCCCTTGCCCCTGAGGTGTCCCTGAAGGCGGCCCCTGAGGCTGGACGGCTCCTCGTGATCGATCGATGTCTCGACGTGAAGAGATATCCGGCGTCAGGCTATCGGACCGGGACCGGTGCGCACCTCCACCCCCTTGTGGTGCGGCTCACTGCCACCCGGCTGCCGACGCCCCCGGGACGGGTTCCGGGCCGGGCGCCGGCAGGCGCCGTGGCACGTAGCGGAATGGTCACCTCCGTCACCTCCGTGCCACAACGGCCCGGCGGGCCTTGAACCACGTTGGCACGTACATGACCCTTGATCGCAGCGGCGCCCGTCCTCCCACGGGGGAGAGGACGGGCGCCGTCATCGTTTCGGGTGAGCCCGCGATCCCGGGTGACGCCTCGGGTCGCGCCAGGCGGCCGTGACCGTCAGGCGGTGCCGGCCGCCAGGCGGTGCCGGCCGTCAGGCGGTGCCGGCCCCACGCGGCCGTGACCGTCAGGCGGCCGTGACCTCAGGCGCTCCCGGCCGTCAGGTGAGGGTCAGGTGGAGGATGTCCTCCAGGAACGGGATCCGCAGCCACGGCGCCGGCTGCACCATGAGCGCCAGCAGCACGATGAGCCCTCCCATCACGCCGTACGTGATCATGTCCGTGAAGCGCGAGCGCACCGCGAGCATCCCGACCGACGGCAGGGTGCGGCGCAGCACCGCCCCGGTCAGCAGCGCCGCCCCGACGAGCAGCGTGCCGACCCGGAACGACTGCGGGAACAGGTCCGTGCCGACGATCAGCAGACCGAGCGCGGCGAGACCGAGCACGGTCAGCAGCGGCCACTGGCGCGCGGGCGCCGACGCGTCGCCGGGCGCGGCCCGGCCACCGCCCTCGGGGCGGGCGGTCGTGGTGGTGAGCGTGGCCCGCGGGTGCCGACGCGAAGCCGTGCCGCCGCCGAGACCGGCGACGCCGCCCTCGGCGGGCTCCTCCGGGGTCTCCGGGCCGCCGGAGGCGTCGGAGGAGGACACGGTCAGCGGACCCCGGCCGCGCGCTCGGCGGCCTCGACGACGTTGACCAGGAGCTGGGCCCGGGTCATCGGGCCGACGCCGCCGGGGTTCGGGGAGATCCAGCCGGCCACCTCGGCGACACCGGGGTGCACGTCGCCGACGATCTTGCCCTCGTCGTTGCGGGAGACGCCGACGTCGAGCACGGCCGCGCCCGGCTTCACGTCCTCCGGCTTGATCAGGTGGGGCACGCCGGCCGCCGCGACGATGATGTCCGCGCGCCGCAGGTGCGCCGCGAGGTCCTTGGTGCCGGTGTGGCACTGGGTGACGGTGGCGTTCTCGGAGCGGCGGGTGAGCAGCAGCGGCATCGGGCGGCCGATGGTGACGCCGCGACCGACGACCACGACCTCGGCGCCCTTGATCTCCACGCCGTGCTTGCGCAGCAGCTGGATGATGCCGTACGGCGTGCAGGGCAGCGGCGCGGGCTCGTTGAGGACCAGCCGGCCGAGGTTCATCGGGTGCAGGCCGTCGGCGTCCTTGGCCGGGTCCATCAGCTCGAGGATGCGGTTCTCGTCGATGCCCTTGGGCAGCGGCAGCTGCACGATGTATCCGGTGCAGGCCGGGTCCTCGTTGAGCTCCCGCACGACGGCCTCGATCTCCGCCTGGGTGGCGGTGGCGGGCAGCTCGCGCTGGATGGAGGCGATGCCGACCTGGGCGCAGTCGCGGTGCTTGCCGGCGACGTACTTCTGGCTGCCCGGGTCGTCGCCGACCAGGATCGTGCCGAGGCCGGGCGTGACGCCCTGCTCCTTGAGGGCCGCCACTCGGGCGGTCAGATCGGACTTGATCGCGGCTGCGGTGGCCTTGCCATCGAGAATCTGGGCGCTCATGCGGCCATCCTCCCGGATGACCCCCGCCGGATTCCAATTCGGATCCGGAGATTGCACTTGCACAACTGCGCCGTCTACCGACTGGACAAGGGGTGGACGTTCTGACCACGATGATCTGCGCAGTTCCGCGAGCAGTGCCGGGGGGCAGAACCGCTCATACGTCGTGAAACACGTGGTGACATCTCCTCCGCGCAGGGCCGCGTCGTCCCCGCACAGGAAACAACGGAGGAGTCTCCCGATGAGCTTCGGCGACCCGAACAACCCCTACGGCCAGCAGCAGGGGCAGCAGCCCGGCTATGGCCACCCGCAGCAGTCCCCGCAGGGCGTCCCGCCGCAGCAGGGCTACGGCTACCCGGCGGCGCCGGCGTACGGCGGCGGCTACCCCGGCGCGCCCATGGAGATGCCCGGCGGCGTGAAGGCCGCCCGGGTCATGCTCTGGGTGATCGCGGGCCTCCAGGTCATCGGCCTGGCGCTCCTGGTTCTCGGCCTCGCCGCGGTCCAGAAGCTCAAGGACGACCCGTCGCTCAAGGCGGACTCGAACTTCGACGCGGTCACGAAGTTCGGCACCGGCATGATCTACGCGCTGATCGTCCTCGCCATCCTGTTCCTGGCGGGCGCGATCTGGGGTGCGATCCAGTGCGGCAAGGGCGGCAGCGGTGCGCGCGTCGGTCTGATCGTGCTCTCCTCGCTGACGATCGTGTTCAGCCTCTACCCGTGGTTCCCGCTCAGCCTGATCCACCTGGTCCTCGCGATCCTGGTCCTGGTCTTCGTCGCGAAGTCCGACGGTGCCGCCTGGTTCAAGCGTCCGCGCGTCTGAGCCACCGCGTCCGTACGGCAAGGGGCCGGGTTCCGACAGGAACCCGGCCCCTTCCGCGTGCCCGGGCCCCTTCCGCGTGCGGCGGGGCGGCCCGTGCCGCTCACTGCCGCTTCAGCACCACGAACTGCCCCGCCTGCTCGGTCACCGCGTACCGCGCCTCCGGGTGCAGCTGTGCGGCGAGGCCGACCGGGTCGGTGACCGGCTGGGACCAGCCGGAGGCGAGGTCGAAGGCGAGGTAGTCGGGGTTCACGCCCTGCGCGCCGCCGACCCAGTAGACCGTGTGGTCGCCGGTCAGGTGGGCCATCAGCGTCACGTTGGTCTCCACGCTGCTGCCCTCCGGCACCGCCGCCACCGCCCGCCGGGCGTCGAGGGTGCGGGCGTCGACGGCGTAGGTCTCGGGCTTGGTCAGCTCGCGCAGCGGCATGTCCAGGGCGTGCACCAGCGCGACCGCGGTGACGACCGGGACGGCGACCTTCCCGTACGCCACGAGCCAGGGCCGCGGCGAGGTGCGCACCGCGCGGACCGCGTCGACCAGGGCCAGGAAGACCACCGGCATGAGGATCGCGCTGTAGTGCCAGTACATGCCCCAGTGGTTGGGGTCGTGGGAGAGGAAGCGCCAGGCGAGGGTCGGCAGCACGAGCAGCATCAGCGGCGAGCGCAGGCAGAGGAAGCCGGTGACGCCGACGAGGAAGAGGAGCATCTCCCACTTCTCGCCGTGCTGGAAGGCGCCGAGCACGGAGTCGAGGAAGGACACCTCGGCGCCGTCGCCGCCCTTCTCGATCTTGGCCCAGTAGTCGTACTGGCCGACCCGGCTCGCCGCCGGGATGAGCACCAGCACCGTCAGCGCGAAGAAGGCCGTCCCGAAGCCGGCGAGGGCCGCGCCGAGCCGCTTCCGGCCCTTCACGAAGAGGACCGCGCCGACCATGGCGACGGTCAGGCCCATGTCCTCCTTGACGAACACCAGCGGCACGGACCAGCCGGCCGCCGCGCTCCAGCGGCCGAGCAGCAGGGCCCGGCAGACCAGGGCGAGCAGCGGGACGGCGAAGGCGATCTCGTGGAAGTCGGACTTCACCGCCTCCTGCAGGCCCCAGGACAGCCCGTACGCCACGGTCAGCGAGATGCCGGCGGCCCGGCTGCCGAGCACCTGCTGCGCGGTGCGGCCGACCACGACGGCGGAGGCGGCGAACAGCGCCGCCTGGGCGAGGAGCAGGGCGAGCGGGGAGGACCACACCCAGTAGAGCGGCGCGAGGAGCGCCGTCACCGGGCTGAAGTGGTCCCCGAGTATGAGGAAGCCGGGCCCCTTGATGTCGACGATCGGCGCGCGCAGCTCCGCGTAGGCGCGGACGGACTGCTCGAAGATCCCGAGGTCCCAGGAGGGCGAGCGGAAGCGCTCGTACCGGATCCAGGAGTACAGGAAGTACAGGGCGCCGAGGACGGTCGCGATGATCGCGTACGGCCGCGCGGGCGCCGTCGCGAGGCCGCCGTCCGGCCTGCCGCCGTCGGCTTCGGGGACGGAGGTCTCCGCCGCGGAACCGCTCTGCACATCCAACACCGCGCCCCCATGGACCGCCGCCGACAAAAGAGCAACCCATTAGAACAGAGTCACCCGACCGGCGGAATCGCCGACGTTTCGTGGTGGTTTGTCACCTCTTCCCGCGCCGTGCGCCCGGCAGACCCCGGGGAAGGGAGGCGCCGAGTACGGCGTCGAGCGCGCGGGCGGACGCGGGAACGGCCCGCCGGTCGGGGACCGGCGGGCCGTTCGCCTTCCGGATCAGTGGAAGAAGTGACGCGTCCCGGTGAAGTACATCGTCACGCCCGCCTTCTTCGCCGCCTCGACGACCAGCTCGTCGCGCACCGAACCGCCCGGCTGCACGACCGCCTTCACGCCCGCGGCCGTGAGGATCTCCAGCCCGTCCGGGAAGGGGAAGAAGGCGTCCGACGCGGCGTACGAGCCGCGGGCGCGCTCCTCGCCGGCCCGCTCGACGGCCAGCTTCGCGGAGTCGACGCGGTTGACCTGGCCCATGCCGACGCCGACCGAGGCGCCGTCCTTGGCGAGGAGGATCGCGTTGGACTTGACCGCGCGGCAGGCCTTCCAGGCGAAGGCGAGCTCGGCCAGCTCGTCCGCCGGGAGGGCCTCGCCGGTCGCGAGGGTCCAGTTCGCCGGGTCGTCGCCCTCGGCCTGGAAGACGTCGAGGTGCTGGACGACCGCGCCGCCGGAGATCGGCTTGATGTCGTCGATCATCGCCGCCGGGTAGCCGTCGACCTTGAGGATGCGGATGTTCTTCTTCTTCGCCAGGATCTCGACGGCGCCGTCCTCGTAGTCCGGAGCGGCGATGACCTCGGTGAAGATCTCGGCGACCTGCTCCGCCATCGCCACCGACACCGGGCGGTTGACCGCGATCACACCGCCGAACGCGGACAGCGGGTCGCACTCGTGCGCCTTGCGGTGCGCCTCGGCGACGTCGGCGCCGACCGCGATGCCGCACGGGTTGGCGTGCTTGATGATGGCGACGCAGGGCGCCTCGTGGTCGTAGGCGGCGCGGCGCGCGGCCTCGGTGTCCACGTAGTTGTTGAAGGACATCTCCTTGCCGTGCAGCTGCTCGGCGTGGGCGAGGCCGCCCTTCAGGCCGTCGCTGTAGAGCGCGGCGATCTGGTGCGGGTTCTCGCCGTAGCGGAGGGAGGACTTGCGCTCCCAGGTCTTGCCGAGGAACTCGGGCAGGTCCGCGTCCTCGTCGGCGGCGTAGCCGTCGGTGAACCAGGAGGCGACGGCGACGTCGTAGGCGGCGGTGTGCTGGAAGGCCTCGGCGGCGAGCCGCTTGCGGGCCTTCAGGTCGAAGCCGCCGGAACGGACGGCGCCGAGGACGTCCGCGTACCGCTCGGGGCTGGTGACGATGGCGACCGACGGGTGGTTCTTGGCCGCGGCGCGGACCATCGACGGGCCGCCGATGTCGATCTGCTCGACGCACTCGTCCGGCGTGGCGCCGGAGGCGACGGTCTCGCGGAACGGGTACAGGTTGACGACGACCAGGTCGAAGGGCTCGACGCCGAGCTCGGCGAGCTGCTCGCGGTGCGACTCGAGGCGCAGGTCGGCGAGGATGCCGGCGTGCACGCGCGGGTGCAGGGTCTTGACGCGGCCGTCCAGGCACTCGGGGAAGCCGGTCAGCTCCTCGACCTTGGTGACCGGGACGCCGGCCGCGGCGATCTTCGACGCGGTGGAGCCGGTGGAGACCAGCTCGACCCCGGCCTCGTGCAGACCGCGGGCCAGCTCCTCCAGGCCCGTCTTGTCGTAGACGCTGACCAGCGCGCGGCGGATGGGCTTAACGGTGTCCGTGTTCACCGACATGAACCTTTCGTCCCTCAATGCTGTAGCCGTTGCGGGCGAGGCGCCCCACGACCTCGACGAGCAGCGAGCGCTCGACTTCCTTGATGCGCTCGTGGAGCGCGTCCTCATCGTCCTCGTCCCGCACCTCGACCACGCCCTGGGCGATGATCGGGCCGGTGTCGACTCCGTCGTCGACGAAGTGGACGGTGCACCCGGTCACCTTCGCGCCGTAGGCGAGGGCGTCGCGCACGCCGTGCGCGCCGGGAAAACTGGGCAGGAGCGCCGGGTGGGTGTTGACGACCCGGCCGCCGAAGCGGGCCAGGAACTCCTTGCCGACGATCTTCATGAAGCCGGCCGACACGACGAGATCGGGCTCGTACGCGGCGGTGGCCTCGGTCAGTGCGCGGTCCCACTCGTCGCGGCTCGCGTGGTCCTTGACGCGGCACACGAAGGTGGGAAGCCCGGCGCGCTCGGCCCGCTCGAGACCGGCGATGCCCTCGCGGTCCGCGCCGACGGCGACGACCTCGGCGCCGTAGCCCTCGGGGTCGGCGGCGATCGCGTCGAGCAGGGCCTGGAGGTTCGTGCCGGAGCCGGAGACCAGGACGACGAGGCGGGCGGCAGCCACTGGGGTCACTCTTTCCGTGGTGTTTGTGCGGTCGTACGAACGAATCGCGTCCCTGGATACGGGGAACCCTACGAAGGGGCCGACCGTCAGCAACGATACCGGCACTCGGGAAGGCCCCCACGGGACGGGGGCGGGACCGGGCGGTAGCGTCAGGGTCCGACGACACGCCACTGACACGCCACACACAGGCCGCACCAGCGCCGCGCCACAGTCCCACCCGCGCACACAGACAGAGGGAAGACGTCCAGCACATGCCGGATCGCCAGTCCACGAACGACAACAACCCGTTCGCTCCGCCGCCGGAGGGGCAGCCGGACCAGCCGTGGCAGCCGCGGCTCCCGGAGGGCTCCCGGGGGTCCGATGACGGTTCGGGCGCGGGCCCGGGCTGGAGCAGCAGTCAGCCGGGGAGATCCTCCGACGGCTTCGGCGGGCGCCCCGAGCGGAACCCCGGCGGCCAGGGCGGCGGCCAGGGCGGATCCGGTGGTTCCGGCGGCGGGCCCGAGGGCGGGCAGGGCCCGGGGCTCCGCTGGGACCCGACCGACCCGGCCCAGCGGCGCGCGCGGTACGCGGTGCTGTCGGGCATGTGGGCCTTCTTCTTCTCCTTCTTCGTGCAGGAGGTCGCCCTGCTGCTCGGCGCGCTCGGCGTGTACTGGGCGATCAGCGCCCTGCGCACCCGGACCCGGGCCCCGGAGGCGGCGGAGGGCGTCGACGGCCCGCCGGCGGCCGCGCAGGTGATGGCAGCGGCGACCGCGAACCGCGCCAAGCAGACGTCGGCGATCAGCGGCCTCGTCGCGTCCGCGCTGGCCCTGATGATCGTCGCGAGCGGCTTCCTGGTGCACCTGGTGTACCAGGACTTCTACGAGTGCCGTGCCGATGCCCTGACCAAGCAGAGCCAGCTGGCCTGCAACGACCTGCTGCCGAAGCCGCTGCAGGACACGCTGGGCGTGCGGGAGTAGTCACTCGGGCGCCGGCTCCCGCGACGGCTCCGGCGGCTGCGGCGCCTCGGCGGTCGGACCGGGATGCGGGGAGCTCGGCCCGGGATGCGGGGAGCTCGGCCCGGGATGCGGCCCGGCGCCGGGGCCGGGGCCCGGGGGTGCGCTCCGGGACGGCGGCTCCCAGGCGGCCGGCAGGAAGCCGTAGCCCTCGTCCCCGCCCTCGTCGTCCAGCGCGTCGAGGGCCTCCAGGGCGTCGAGCGCGGCGAGCGCTCCGGCCGTGCTCTCGCGCGCTCCGTCCGAGGCGGTCCGGGCGCCCTGGACTCCCGGGCCAGGCGCCGAGTCGCCGTCGGCGGAGCCGGGCACGGACGGCCGTGCGGGTCCCCCGGGGCCGGACGCGCCACCGGAAACGGCACCGGCGGCGCCCCCGGGCGCACCCTGGTGACCCGGGCCGGCGACCGCCCGCGCCGCCGGAGCCGCCGCCTCGGCCGCCCGTTCCCTCGCCTTGCGTTCGGCGCGGCGGCCCCAGGCCCGTACCGCGAAGGCGACCGGCAGTCCCACCACCGCGCACCACAGCACCGCGGCCGCACCCGTCCGCCACCACACCGGACCGAAGGCCAGGAGCCGTCCCGAGCCCAGCGGGCCGCCGGCCAGGGCGGACAGGACGGCGACGGCCGTCCCGCAGGCCGCGGACGCGCACAGCGCGGTCAGCGCCGTCTCCTTCCCGGACCGGTGGCGGGCCGCCCGGCCCACCAGGCGGCCGAGCACCACCGCCGCCACGGCCGGGACCGCGGCCGCCGCCCAGTGCGGCCACCGGCCGGGGCCCTCGCCGGGCAGGGCCGCGAGCAGCGGGAAGTCCGGCACGGCCGGGGTGCCGGTGAAACCGAGCGGGGTGACCAGGGCGCCCGTGCCGAGCGAGAAGCCAGGGCCGAGCCCGTAGGCCAGTCCCCAGACGACGGCGTTCGGCAGCAGCGCGAGGACGAGCAGGGCGAGTGCCGCCCGGCCCGACCACTCGCCCGCGAGCCCGTCGAAGGACGCCTGGGCGTCGCCCACGTGCCACAGCAGCGAGGCCGCCGCGAGCAGCGCGCCGCCCGCCGCGAGAGCGACCAGGGCGAGTCCGGCGGCGCGCAGGGCGAGCGCGTACCGCTCACGGTCCGGCAGCGGCCGCCCGCGGGCCGTCCAGACGCCCGTGCCCGCCGCGGCGAGGACCGTGACGGGCGTCCAGGCACCCGTGACGAGCAGCTCGGCGGGCAGTGTCCCGGCCTCCGTATAAACCACGACGGCGGCCGCGACCAGCAGGTATCCGCCGGTGACGGCGGCCGCCGCGCCGAGCGGCGAGGGCACGGGACCGCCGTCCCTGTCGAGGGTGTCCCGGGCCGCCCGGTGCGCGAGCCACAGCGGCAGGACGGTGAGCAGCAGCGGCGTGACGCCGAGCGGGGCGGGGACGCCGGAGACGGTGCCGGTGCGGAGCAGGTCCCCGCCGTGGGCGAGCAGCCACAGGCCGGCGGCGGTGTGCAGGGCGCCGCCGGGTCCGCTGTCCGGGAACGGGGAGGCGATCCAGGCCGCGGTCACGAGCACGGCGAGCGCCCCGAGCCCGAGGCCCGCCGCGACGGCGCCGTGCACGAGAGCGGTGGCCAGGGGTGCGGCGGAGCGGTGTCCCTGGACCGGTGTGTCGGGCGCCGCGGGCGGGCGCTGCTCGGTCACGTGCGTCACGGAGGTCATGCTGCCAGCGACACGCTGTTCGTCCGCGTAACAGGCGAATGACCGTTGTGTCGCTCAAGATACGTTTATGTACTTTTCCGCACGGAGCCGTGCTGTGGGAGGTCGACGCCGATGAGTCCGACGAGCCCCTCCGTCTCCCTTCCTTCGCCCAAGGAGCGGCGCCGCCTGCGGGAGGCACTCTCCCTGAGCGAGGACCAGGTCGCGGAGGCCCTGGGCGTCACCCGGGCCACCGTCCGCGCCTGGGAGACCGGTCGCAGTTCCCCGAGAGGACGCAAGCGGGAGGCGTACGCGAAGCTGCTCGGCATCTACGAGGAGCCGACCGCGCCCCGCCCGGAGAAGCCCGCCCGCCCGTCCTCGGCCGCCACGCGCCCGCGACCCGCCGCCATGGGCACCGCGCGCCCGCCGAAGACCCCCACGGCAGCGCCGGCCGGCCGGCCGGCCCCGGAGCCCGTGGAACCCCACCGTCCCTGGGAGGCCGCATCCCAGCCGCCGGAGGAGCGCCTGAAACCTGCCGGCCCGCCCGCCGGGCCGACCGACTCGCCCCGCTCGACCGTCGGGTCGGGCGGGGATGCCGTCGGGACCGACGGGGGTGCCGGCGGGACCGGCACGGGCGCCGGCGCGGACGCCGTCGGGACCGACGCGGGTGCCGGCGGGACCGACAGGGGTGCCGACGCGGGTGCCGGCGGGGGTGCCGGCGCTCCCGTGGAGGTGCGGCCCGCCACGCCGGGCCGCGAGGACGTCACCCCGCCCGAGGCCGGCGGGCCCGGTGCTCCCGGGCTCACGCCCGAGGAGGCGTTCGACGCGCTCTACGCGTACGCCGCGCCCTCGCTGGTCCACCAGACGTATCTGCTCACCGGGCGCCGCCGGCTCTCCCGCGAGTCCGTCGAGTTCGCCTTCCACCACGCCTGGCAGCACTGGCCCGAGGTCGCCGTCGACCGTGACCCGGTGGGCTGGGTGCGCGCGGCGGCGTACGAGTACGCGCTGTCGCCCTGGCACCGGTTCCGGCGCCGCCACCGGCATCCCGACTCCGCGCCGACCGAGGCCTCCCGGCGGGCGCTGCTCGGGGCGCTCCTGGAACTGCCGCCGCCGTACCGCCGCACCGTCCTGCTCTACGACGGTCTCGGCCTCGATCTGCCGGAGACGGCCGCGGAGACCGAGGCGAGCACCCCGGCCGCCGGGAACCGGCTGCTGCACGCCCGTACGGTCATCGGACGGCGGGTCCCCGAGCTCTCCGACCCGGAGGCGCTGCACCGCCGGCTGGCCGCGCTCGTCGCGGAGGCGCCGACGGCCACGCTGCCGGCGGCGCGCGCCGTGCGGACGGGGAGCGAGCGGCGGTCGAGGCGGCTGACCCGGACGGTGATCGGGGTGACGGCGGCGCTGATCTGCGTCACGGCGGTCACCGCGGCGACCGCGCCGACCCGGTACATCCCGGCCATCGCGCCGGGCATGGTCGTCGACGGCGTCCCGGTCCGCGGCGGCCCGCAGAAGCTGGGCCCGGAGGACAAGGAACTGCGCGACATGCTGCGTACGGCCCCGAACCCGGGCCCCGAGCGTCTGGTCCCGGCGGCGGAGTAGGGCCCGTACGCGCGTGGGCCCCGCCCCACCCGGTTTCCCGGGTGGGGCGGGGCCCACTGCCGTGCGGTGGCCGTCAGGCCGTTGCCGTCGGACGGCCGTCACACGGTTGCGTCAGGCGATCGCCCGCGTCAGCCCGCGAGGATCGCGCGCGCCAGCTTGGCGGTCTCGGTCGGGGTCTTGCCGACCTTCACACCGGCGGCCTCGAGGGCCTCCTTCTTCGCCTGGGCGGTGCCGGAGGAGCCGGAGACGATGGCGCCGGCGTGGCCCATGGTCTTGCCCTCGGGCGCGGTGAAGCCCGCGACGTAGCCGACGACCGGCTTGGTGACGTTGGCCTTGATGAAGTCGGCCGCACGCTCCTCGGCGTCGCCGCCGATCTCGCCGATCATGACGATCAGGTCGGTCTCCGGGTCGGCCTCGAAGGCCGCCAGGCAGTCGATGTGCGTGGTGCCGATGACCGGGTCGCCACCGATGCCGACGGCGGAGGAGAAGCCGATGTCACGGAGCTCGTACATCATCTGGTACGTCAGCGTGCCGGACTTCGAGACCAGGCCGATGCGGCCCGGCTTGGTGATGTCGCCCGGGATGATGCCGGCGTTCGACTGGCCCGGGGTGATGAGGCCGGGGCAGTTCGGGCCGATGAGGCGGGTCTTGTTGCCCTTCTCCACGGCGTACGCGTAGAACGCGGCGGAGTCGTGGACGGCGATGCCCTCGGTGATGACGACGGCGAGCGGGATCTCGGCGTCGATCGCCTCGACCACGGCGGCCTTGGCGAAGGCCGGCGGGACGAAGAGGACCGAGACGTTGGCGCCGGTCTCCTTCATCGCCTCGGCGACGGTGCCGAAGACCGGGACCTCGGTGCCGTCGAAGTCGACGGTCGTGCCGGCCTTGCGCGGGTTCACGCCGCCGACGATGTTGGTGCCGTCACCCAGCATGAGCTTGGTGTGCTTCATGCCCGTGGCACCGGTCATGCCCTGGACGATGACCTTGCTGTCCTTGTTGAGGAAGATAGCCATGGCTGTTCTGTCCCTCTTCCCTTACTTCGCAGCCGCGAGCTCGGCGGCCTTGTCGGCCGCGCCGTCCATGGTGTCCACACGCTGCACCAGCGGGTGGTTGGCGTCCGACAGGATCTTGCGACCCAGCTCCGCGTTGTTGCCGTCGAGGCGCACGACCAGCGGCTTGGTGACCTCGTCGCCACGGGAGGCGAGGAGCTCCAGGGCCTGGACGATGCCGTTGGCGACCTCGTCACAGGCGGTGATGCCGCCGAAGACGTTGACGAACACGGACTTGACGTCCGGGTCGCCGAGGATGATCTCCAGGCCGTTCGCCATGACCTCGGCGGAGGCGCCGCCGCCGATGTCGAGGAAGTTGGCCGGCTTCACGCCGCCGTGGTTCTCACCGGCGTACGCGACGACGTCCAGGGTCGACATGACCAGGCCGGCGCCGTTGCCGATGATGCCGACCTCGCCGTCGAGCTTGACGTAGTTGAGGCCCTTGGCCTTGGCGGCAGCCTCGAGCGGGTTGGCTGCGGCCTTGTCCTCGAGCGCCTCGTGCTCGGGCTGACGGAAGTCGGCGTTGGCGTCCAGGGACACCTTGCCGTCGAGGGCGATGACCTCGCCGGAGGCGACCTTGGCCAGCGGGTTGACCTCGACGAGGAGGGCGTCCTCGGCGACGAAGGTCTTCCACAGGGTCACGAGGACCTCGGCGACCTTCTCGGCGACCTCGGCCGGGAACTGGGCCTGGGCGACGATCTCACGGGCCTTCTCGATGTCGACGCCCTTGTTGGCGTCCACCGGGACCTTCGCGAGCTTCTCGGGGGTCGTCGCGGCGACCTCCTCGATGTCCATGCCGCCGGCGACGGAGGCCATGGCGAGGAAGGTGCGGTTGGTGCGGTCGAGGAGGTACGAGACGTAGTACTCCTCGGCGATCTCCGGAGCGGTCTCCGCGATCATCACCTTGTGGACCGTGTGGCCCTTGATGTCCATGCCCAGGATGTCCGTCGCGCGGGCGACGGCCTCTTCCGGGGTGGCGGCCAGCTTGACGCCGCCGGCCTTGCCGCGGCCGCCGACCTTGACCTGCGCCTTGACGACCGACTTGCCGCCAAGCCGCTCCGTCGCAGCGCGCGCCGCCTCAGGCGTGTCGATGACTTCACCGGCCAGCACCGGTACACCGTGCTTGGCGAAGAGGTCCCTCGCCTGGTACTCGAACAGGTCCACGCGCGTCCCTTTTCTAGATGATCGCGGTTCGTTGTCTGCGTGGGCGTGCCGCGGAGGGCAACGTGACTGCGCTGTCACAAGGGAGGCGTACACGGTGTCCGTGGACGCGGCATGTCCGTCTCGCAGGTTATCCCCGTGGGACGTGGGTCCCTAAATCGCAGATCACAACCTGGCGGTGATACGGGTCACAGACCGTAGGCGGCGCGAGGCGGTCCGGAGTGGCGGCCGGGGGTCCCGGGCAGGGCCTCGGGGCAGGCGGGGCGGGGGCACGGAGTGCCTCACGACGCGCCGGGCGGCGGGGTGAGGGCCATGCCGCCAGTGGTGTGATATGGGCCTCAGTGGCGGCGGGCGCACCCGTCCGGGTGGTGGCGCGGCGACGGAATCCGCACCGCGTCGCCACCGGATCCGCACCGCTGCCGGGCCGCGGGGCTCATGCCTCGGGTATCGGCAGCGGGCGCTTCTCCAGGGCCGCGGCCATGACCTCGGGGAAGAGGTCGGGGGTGCAGGCGAAGGCGGGCGCGCCGAGGGCGGCGAGGGCGGCGGCGTGCTCCCGGTCGTAGGCGGGCGCGCCCTCGTCGGAGAGGGCGAGCAGGGCGACGAACTGCACGCCCGAGGCCTTCATCGCCGCGACCCGCTTGAGCATCTCGTCGCGGATGCCGCCCTCGTAGAGGTCGCTGATGAGGACGACGACGGTGTCGGCGGGGCGGGTGATCCTCGACTGGCAGTAGGCGAGCGCCCGGTTGATGTCCGTGCCGCCGCCGAGCTGGGTGCCGAACAGCACGTCGACGGGGTCGTCGAGCTGCTCGGTGAGGTCGACGACGGCGGTGTCGAAGACGACCAGGCGGGTGGCGACGGAGCGCAGGGAGGCGAGGACGGCGCCGAACACGGAGGCGTGGACGACGGAGGCGGCCATGGAGCCGGACTGGTCGACGCAGAGCACGACCTCCTTCTTCACCGACCGGCTCGCCCGGCCGTATCCGACCAGCCGCTCGGGCACGACGGTGCCGTACTCGGGGAGGTAGTGCGCGAGGTTGGCGCGCACGGTGCGGTCCCAGTCGATGTCCCGGTGGCGCGGGCGGCTGATCCGGGCGGAGCGGTCGAGCGCGCCGGTGAGCGTCGCGCGCGTACGGCCGGCGAGCCGCTCCTCCAGCTGGTCGACGACCTTGCGGACGACGGCCCTGGCGGTCTCCTTGGTGGTCTCCGGCATCGCCTTGTTGAGGGAGAGCAGGGTGCCGACGAGGTGGACGTCGGCCTCGACCGCCTCCAGCATCTCCGGCTCCAGGAGCAGGGTGGCGAGTCCGAGCCGGTCGATGGCGTCGCGCTGCATGACCTGGACGACGGAGCTGGGGAAGTACGTGCGGATGTCCCCGAGCCAGCGGGCGACGGAGGGCGCGGAGGCGCCGAGCCCGGCCGAACGGTCGCCGCCGGTCCGCCGGTCTCCGCCGCCGGTGCCTCCGTAGAGCGCGGCCAGGGCGCCGTCCATGGCGGCGTCGGTGCCGCTGAGGGCGCGGCCGGTGCCGTCGGCCGCGCCGCCGCCCAGGACGAGCCGCCAGCGGCGCAGCCGTTCGTCGTCCGTGTCCGTACCGGTGCCGAGGGTGGTCATGCGGATGCCTCCGTACCGAGGATGAGGTGGAGCAGGGGCAGGACGTCGTCGGCGCGGCGCTCGTCGCGGACGGCGGCGAAGCCGGGTGTGACGGCCGCGGCGCCGGCGGAGCCGCCGGCCGGGGCGCCGCGCGCGACCAGCTCGCCGAGCGTGCGGCGCACGCCGGGCTCGTACGCGGAGAACGTGCGCCGCAGCAGCGGCAGGACGTCGGTGAACGCCTCCGGGGCCACGCCGCCCAGCCAGGTGTCGACCAGGCCGAGCAGTCGCTCGTCGTGGACGAGGAGCAGTCCGCCGCCCGACGCGCCGCCGACGAAGCCCTCGATCCAGCCGGCGGCGTCGGCGGGCGGCGCGCCGGGCGACAGCGCGAGCCCCATCAGCCGGGCCGCCTCGTCCACGCCGACCCGGCCTTCGTCGAGCAGCAGCCGGGCGGCCCGGCCGCGCAGCACGCCGGGTACGCGGTCGCGCACGGCGAGCCGCCGCAGCACGGCGGCCCACCGCTCACCGAGCCCGGCGTCC
>NZ_SDOY01000144.1 GCF_004117935.1 Streptomyces roseicoloratus
GGCGGTTTCTAGGGGTCGTCGCAACACGTGGTCGTGTTGGTCAGGCCGCGAGTAGTTTATGCAGGCGCTCGGCCGGGGTTTCCCAGCCGAGCGTTTTGCGTGGGCGGCGGTTGAGCTGGTCGGCGACGGCGGCCAGGTGCTCGGGGTCGTGGACGGACAGGTCGGTGCCTTTGGGGAAGTACTGCCGCAGCAGGCCGTTGGTGTTCTCGTTCGAGCCGCGCTGCCAGGGGCTGGCGGGGTCGCAGAAGTAGACCGGGATGTCGGTGGCGAGGGTGAACTGCGCGTGGCGGGCCATCTCGCTGCCCTGGTCCCAGGTCAGGGACCGCATCAGCTGGGCGGGCAGGGTCTGGACGGTGGCGGTCAGGGCAGTCAGGACGGCCTCGGCTCCGTGGTCGCCGGGCAGGTGCAGGAGCATGACGTAGCGGGTGGCGCGTTCGACCAGGGTGCCGATCGCGGACCTGCCGTCCTTGCCGATGATCAGGTCGCCCTCCCAGTGGCCGGGAACGGCCCGGTCCTCCACCTCGGCGGGCCGTTCGCTGATCATCACCATCGGGGTGGTGAAACGCGGCTGGCGGCAGTTCGCCTGCCGCTGGGGTCTGCGGCGGGCCCGCCCGGAGCGCAGGGCGCCGGCCAGCTCGCGCCGCAGCTGACCCCTGCCCTGGACATAAAGTGCCTGATAGACGGTCTCGTGGACCACGTGCATCTCCGGCCGCTGGGGGAACTGTGTCCGCAGAGCGTGGCATATCTGCTCCGGGCTCCACTTCTCGTCCAGCATCGTCTGGACGGCGTCCCGCAGCTCGGGGTTCCGGAGGATCTTGCGGGGCTTGGGGCGGGGACGGCGGGCGTCGGCGCGGGCCTGGGCGGCGTGCGGGCGGTAGTGCCACTGGCCGCGTGTGCCGTCGGTGCGGTTGCGGCGGATCTCCCGGCTGACCGTGGACGGACTTCGGCCCAGCTC
Organism: Streptomyces roseicoloratus; assembly: GCF_004117935.1. Classification (GTDB taxonomy): domain Bacteria; phylum Actinomycetota; class Actinomycetes; order Streptomycetales; family Streptomycetaceae; genus Streptomyces; species Streptomyces roseicoloratus. The sequence goes on from NZ_SDOY01000144.1 coordinate 956, forward strand.
CGCGGCGATCGCCCGTACCGTGGCCTTCTCCCGCAGCCGGTCCGCGATGTGGATCCGCTCGTCCTCGCTCAGGTATCGGGACGGACCGGAAGCCGGCACCACCAGATTGATCGGTGGTACCGGCTTCCGGTTGCGTTCCCCGGAGCGGCCGTTGCGCCACTTCCGACCGGTCCGCTCATCGATGCCGACAATCCGGCACGCTTCGGTGTTGCTGTATCCCTGCCGCACGAGCCGGGAGTATGCCTCCCGCTCCCGGGACAACTTCTTACGCCCCTGCGGTGTCCGGTCCGCTCGGATCTGGAAGTCCATCGCACCCCTTGAACTGGGGTGTTGCGACAACCACTAGAACCAACGGTGGGACGGTCCGGCCCCTCACGCGTGCGCAGGGGCCGGCCGAGCGCCGTCGCAGACCGGGACCCGGCGGACGATGTGGGTGAAGACTAAAATGCTTGTGGATTCCTGGCTGTTCATTCCGAGGCCTTCTGGTCGAGAATGGCCGCAATTCGCAGGCAATTACTCACTAAGACCCAGCATTTCGATGATCGCCTCGACTTCGCGGCGATACACCTGGGACGGATCGACGATCTGCTGACCGAGGTGGCCGAACACCTCCAGCATCACCGGCCCGTACATCCGCCCCCAGATCCGCAGGGTCAGGCCGAGCGCCTGGGGCGGCAGGTGCGGGAACTGCTCGCGGGCCGGGGTGACCAGGGACTCCTGGAAGTCGGACCACTCGGCCTCGTCGTCGCGGATCGCCGCCGGAGCGTGGTCCCAGGCGCCGGCGACCACGTCCAGCAGCGCCATGCAGCATCGCCGCGCCGCCTTCGTGACGTCCTCGGGCGGGCTGAAGCCGGGCAGGCCGTCGCCGTAGATCAACCGGAACGCCGCCGGGTTGGCGACCGACCAGGTGCGGAAGGTGTCGCAGACCGCGCGCACCCGGCTCGCCGCCTCCTCGGGCGGCAGCGCGGCCAGGGCGGCCTCGTGGGAGTCGGCCAGCTCGTTGTAGGCGTCCGCGGCGAGGGTGGAGATCAGCTGGTCGCGGGTGTCGAAGTAGCCGTACAGCGCCGCCGCCGTCATGCCCAGCTCGCGGGCGATCCCGCGCAGCGTGATGCCCGCAGGGCCCGACTCCGCCAGCGCCTTCAGGGCGGCTTCCTTGATCTCCGCGATCGTCTGCTGGCGGAGCCGCGCGCGACGGGTGGGCTTCGTTTCCATGCTGTTGTCCTCCTGGTCGGGGGCAGAACTATACGGCGTTTGGTTCGCAGCGTACTCCTGGTACACTAAACGCCGTTAATAAAGTGATTGCCGATCACTCCCGGCATTCCCGCTCCCGCGCATTCCCCCCTGTCATCCGCCCGCGCTTTTGCCCGCCTCGGCCTGCCCTGGCCATGCCGTCGCCCTGCCCGTGCCTCCCGGTGGAAATGACCGCCCCCCGACGCGGCGCGCGTCTTCCCGTGGATGCCGGCAGCCTGGTCGCGCCACCGCGGGCCAAAGGCGCGAAGGACGCTAAAGCGAATGCGGAGATGAGGGTTCCGGGCCGGGAGTGAGGCGCGGGGGGCCGGGTGCCCGGGCGTCGGGGTGGGTCCGGGGGTGCGGGGCGCGAGGGGGCGGGGGGATTCCGTTCATCGTTGAAACATGCGGACGGTGGTGGTGAGTGGGGGTGTTCGTCCCGCTCCGCTCCGGTCTCCGCGGGTGCCGTGCGGCGAGTTTCGGCCAACTGTTCCCGGCCTGTCGTGTACGGGGCGATACCAGACCGGGGCCGTCTACGGGTAAGTTTGCCAACTGCGCACCGCACGTGAACGGTTGGCGACTATCGTGGGTGCTTGGTGATCATCGGTAGGCTCGACTCACTCACGTAACACCATCCCCCGTAGTGCACCCCCGTAGTACGCCGATTCCTGGGCACGTACCAAGGACACTCATGTCTCAACTTCGCGCACCCGCCGCGCGGTCCGAACGCCGCGAAGGCGGGCGGCACGGCCGGTCAGGCGCCCGCACCGCCACCACCGGTGCGGCCGGCGCCGGCTCCGCTCAGTCCTCCGCGCCGCTCCCGGCCGAGGCCCGTATACGCTCCCAACTCCTGCGTACCTCCGTTCTTCCGGCGGTCGCCGTGGCCCTCGGCGGCGCCGCGGCCGTCCTCTTCACGATCCGCTCCACCGGAGCCGAGACCACGCCCGGCCTGTGGGCCGCACTCACCGGCGCCGCGGCGATCACGGTCGCCTCGGTGACCGCCGCCGCCCTCGGCGCCGACCGCGCCGCGAAGGCGGTGTTCGACCGCGCGGGCGCCCTGCGGCGCTCCACCGCCCGCGGTCAGGACGAACTCGGCTCGATCGTGGAACAGTTGCGCCGAGGCGAGAGTCTGGAGCCCCGCCCCCCGGCTCCCGCCGCATCGCCCTCCGGCGACGAATTCGACCTGCTGGCCGCCGAACTGACCCGCTCTCACGAGGCCGCCGTCGCCGCGGTGGTGCAGGCGGCCCAGCTCTCCAGCAGCGTCGGCAACGAGCAGAAGGTCGAGGTGTTCGTGAACCTCGCCCGGCGCCTCCAGTCGCTCGTCCACCGCGAGATCCAGCTCCTCGACGAACTGGAGAACGAGGTCGAGGACCCGGAGCTGCTCAAGGGCCTCTTCCACGTGGACCACCTCGCCACCCGCATCCGCCGGCACGCGGAGAACCTCGCCGTCCTCGGCGGCGCCATCGCCCGCCGTCAGTGGTCGAACCCGGTCACCATGACCGAGGTCCTGCGCTCCTCCATCGCCGAGGTCGAGCAGTACCCGCGGGTGAAGCTGGTCCCGCCGATCGACGGAACCCTCCGCGGCCACGCCGTCGCCGACGTCATCCACCTCCTCGCCGAGCTCGTCGAGAACGCGACGCTCTTCTCCGCGCCCAACACCACCGTGCTGCTGCGCGCCCAGTACGTCACGGCCGGCCTCGCCATCGAGGTCGAGGACCGTGGTCTCGGCATGCCCGTCGCCGAGCAGAACAAGATGAACGCGCTGCTCGCCGACCCCGACCAGGTCAACGTCGCGCACCTGCTGCAGGACGGCCGCATCGGCCTCTTCGTGGTTTCCGCCCTCGCGCGGCGCCACGGCATCGCCGTACGCCTCCAGTCGAACATCTACGGCGGCGTCCAGGCCGTCCTCGTCCTGCCGCAGGGTCTGCTCGGCTCCGACCCCGCGGGCCTCGCCCGCGGCGAGGGCCCCGCCCCGCAGGCGGCTCAGGCAGCTCAGGCTCCGCACACCCAGCAGCAGGGCCAGATCCAGAGCCAGATCCAGGGGCAGATCCAGGGGCAGCCCCACGGCCAGGCCTCCCACGGCCGGCCTCAGCACCACGCGCAGCCCCACCACCAGCCCCAGCACCAGGGCGTCGGCACCAACGATCCCCGTACCGCGCCCCTGACGCCGGTCTCCGCGGCCGACCGGCCGGCACCGGCCCACGCCACACCGGCCCACGGCACCCAGGTCCCCGGCACTCCCGCCCACGGCACCCAGGTCCTCGGCACTCCCGCCCACGGCATCCCCCTCCCGATGCCGCAGAACACCGCGGTCCCCGCGCCCGCCCCCGTGGCGGCGCACGCGACGCCGTCGCACCTCGGGGGTGCGCACGTCCCCGCCCCGGCGCCCGTTCCCCCGACGGCGCAGCGGACCGCGGCGTCCCAGCCCCTGGCGGCCGGTGCCGCCGGCGCGTCCGGTGTACCGTCCCAGCCCCACCACGCCGCGCCCGCCGGTCCCGGCACCGTCCGTCCGGCCCCACCCGCCGAGGTCCCCCCGGCCTCGCACGGCGGAGCTCCGGGCAAGCCCGTCCTCCCCAAGCGGCGCGCCCAGGAGCACCTCGTCCCCCAGCTGCGCGAGGAGCCCACGGCGCGCACGTCGGACGAGCCCGCCCTGCACGACCCGGGTCTGATGGCCGCCTTCCAGCGCGGCATCGGACTCGCCGAATCCCAGCCCGCCCCCCGTGAATCGCTGCGTCCCGGCGACGCGCACAAGGAGTAGATGCACATGGCGAGCAATGTGCCGCACGGCCATTCCTCGGATCTCGACTGGCTGCTGAGCGGCCTGGTCCAGCGGGTCCCCTACACCCGCAACGCCGTACTGCTCTCCTCCGACGGCCTCGTGAAGTCCGTGCACGGCCTCGACCCCGACGCGGCCGACCACATGGCCGCGCTGGCTTCCGGCCTGTACTCGCTCGGCCGCAGCGCCGGCGCGCGCTTCGGCGACGGCGGCGAGGTCCGCCAGGTCGTGGTCGAACTGGACTCCACCCTGCTGTTCGTCTCCACCGCCGGCTCCGGCACCTGCCTCGCCGTCCTCGCCGGCCGCGAGGCGGACGCCGCCGTGCTCGGCTACGAGATGGCGATGCTCGTCAAGAGCGTGCGACCGTACCTGGTCACCCCGGCCAGGCAGGCCGCCGGCGCGGCGGGCAGTGCGGGACAGTGACCATGGCCTCCCATCAGGAAGGGCCGTGGCTCGACGACGCGGCGGGACGACTGATCCGTCCGTACACCGTGAGCGGCGGACGGACCCAGCCCACCGCCGCGCTCGACCTGCTCTCGATGGTGATGGCGACCGGCACGTCTCCGCAGCCCCACATGGGTCCCGAGCACAGCCTGGCCCTCGGGCTGTGTGAGGGGCCCACATCGGTGGCGGAGATCGCGGCGCACTTACGGCTACCCGCCGTCGTCACCAAGGTCCTGCTCTCCGACCTCGTGGAATGCGGGGCGCTCACCGCCCGAGCGCCCCGCTTCCACGCCAACCCAACCGACCGTTCCTTGCTGGAGGCAGTGCTCGATGGCCTACGACAACGGCTCTGAGCGCCACGACCGGGGCCCCGAGGGCCCCGCGGCCGACCCGTTCCCCACCGCGCTGAAGATCCTGGTGGCGGGCGGCTTCGGGGTCGGCAAGACCACCTTCGTCGGCGCGGTCAGCGAGATCGAACCGCTGAGCACCGAGGAGTTGCTGACCTCGGTCAGCGCCGCCACCGACAGCCTGGAGGGCGTCGAGTCCAAGACGACCACCACGGTCGCGATGGACTTCGGCCGCATCACGCTCGACGGCCGCAACGTGCTGTACCTGTTCGGAACCCCCGGTCAGGAGCGGTTCTGGTTCATGTGGGACGAGCTGTCCGAGGGCGCCCTCGGCGCGGTCGTCCTCGCCGACACCCGCCGCCTCCAGGACTGCTTCTCGGCCGTCGACTTCTTCGAGCGGCGGGGCATCGGGTTCGTGGTGGCGGTGAACGAGTTCGACGGCGCCTACCGCTACGAACCCGAGGAGGTGCGGGCTGCTTTGGACCTCAAGCCCGACGTGCCGGTCGTGCTCTGCGACGCCCGGATCTCCAGCTCCGCCATCCGCACCCTGCTGACCCTCGTCCAGCATCTGCTCACCACCATCCCGGCCGCCGTGCCGACCTACGGAGCCACGACATGACCTACGACCCCACCGGTCATCTGCTGCTCACCCCGATCGACCAGGAGGCCCCCGCCCGGGTCCGCCGCCTGCGCGAGCTGGGGCTCGGCGAGCAGGCCGAACCGGTTTTCGACGACTTCGCCCACCGGCTCGCGGAGGTGACCGGAGCGCCGTACTCGATGGTCAACTTCATCGACGAGAACCGGCAGTTCTTCGCCGGCCTGCACACCCCGGCCGGCACCCACTCGGGCACCGACCTCGGCGCCACCGCCGCCGGCAGCGGCGGCGTCGGCCGCTTCATGGCGCGCGACCACGGCTACTGCCCGCACGTGGTGGTGCGCCGCAAGGCCCTCGTCCTGGAGGACGTCTGCGACTACCCGCGCTTCGCGGGCAACCCGGTCGTGGACGAGATCGGCATCCGCTCGTACATGGGCGCTCCGCTGATCGACCGGACCGGCACGGCGCTCGGCACGATCTGCGTGGTCGACACCGACGTCCGCCCCTGGGGGCGGGCCGGTCTGGAGACCATCAAGGCGATGGCGGCCGAGCTGGTGGAGCAGATCCACCGGCGTGAGGACGGCATGATCTGACCGGGGCGCCATCGATCCGGCCTGGTCCGGGCTTGGCCGGGTTTTTCCTGCCCGGCCCGGGACGGGTTGGGTCGGATCGGCTCCACGGGACGCACGGTGCCCCGGGGTTCGGCTTCGTCGCCGGACTCCGGGGCATCTCCGTGTGGTCGACGTGCCGTCAGACGTGCGCCGGTTCCATGCGGACCACGTCGGCGAGCCGCTCGGACCAGCTGCCCTTGTCCTGGCCGAGGGCGACCTCGGCGAGCCGGAGGAGCTGGATGTCCGAGGTGCCCGCGGGGGCGAAGATGTGGTGGGCGTCCCGCAGGTACCGCTCGATGGGCCGGTCGGTGAACAGGCCGGCCGCCGCGTGGATCTCCATCGCGTTGCGGCCTGAGTCGATCGCGGACTCGACGTTCACCAGCTTGGCGTTCATCAGCTCGGTGTCGCACGACATGCCCTGGTCGAGCAGATGGGCCGCGTGGTACGCGGCGAGGCGGGCGGTCATCAGACGCGACTGCATCTGGCCGAGCTTCAGCTTGACGGTGGGGAGTTCGGCGATCGGCTTTCCGTAGCGGATGCGCTCGGTGGCGAAGCGGGTGGTCTCCTCCAGGATCGCCTGGTGGATGCCGAGGGACACGGCGGTGAGGTTGGCCCGGCCGTAGAGGACGCTGGAGGAGTACGCGACGGCGAGGCCGTCGCCCTCGTCGCCGAGCCGGTTGGCGGCCGGCACCCGGCAGTTCTCGAAGATGAGCTCGCCGAAGCTGAAGCCGTGCAGGCCCATGGCCGGCTGCTGCGGACCGGTCCGGAAGCCCGGACGGTCGGACTCGACGAGGAAGGCCGTGAGCCCCTTGGAGCCGGGACCGGTCCGGACCACGACGCCGTGCAGGTCGCCGACGTGGCTGTTGCCGACGTAGACCTTGCTGCCGTTGAGGACGTAGTCGTCGCCGTCTCGCACCGCGTCGGCGGTCATGCCGAGGACGTGACCGCCGGACTCCGGCTCGGTGACCGCGATGGTCGGCAGGCAGTCGCCGGCGGCGATGGCCGGAAGCCAGGTCTTGCGCTGGTCGTCGCTGCCGAAGTGGACGATCTTGGCGGTGCCGAGCTGCGAGGCCTGGACCATGGCACCCATCGCGCCGCTGACCCGGGACAGCTCCTCGATGATGATCGTCTTGGCCAGGTGGCCGGCCCCCATGCCGCCGTACTCGTGGCCGATAGTCGCTCCCAGCCAGCCCTGTCGGGCGATCAGTCGTGACAGCTCGTGATGGACGGTGCGGCCGGCTTCCATCTCCGGTATGCGTGGCCGAACCTCACGCTCAGCGAAGTCGCGCACCGTCTGCCGGAGCTGGTGATGCAGTCGGCTGCTGAAGTAGCCGTCCATTGGGTCCTCCTCTGCGAAACGCCTGCTCGTCGAGTGTTCCGAGCAGGTGGTGCATCGGCAGCGATCCCGTCCCGAACAGGCCGACCACTTCATGGTGTTGATCTTTCGTGGATGGATCAATATCGACACCAAGTTTGTCTGAAACCGGAACGGTTGACGTTCGTTTCTGACTGTGTTTCGTGTGGTCGCGGCCTGCTCGGTCGAGTCCGGAGGGAGCTCCTCATGGTCGTCTTCTTGCCACATGCCAAAGGCAAGGATTTCGGGGGCATATGACGTGCAGTCGGGACCGGTCTCCCATGCCGACCTTCCTCACCGAAGTGGCGGCATTCCGGATCCGTCCCCCTCTCGCCCGCCCTCCGCGCCGAGCGGACGGCGCACGGCCTCCGGGCGCCGCACGGCCGCACGAACCGGCCTTGCGACGACCGCGACGGGCATTGCGGGGCGCCGAGAACTCGTGACGGAGAGTGACCGGAGCAGTCGGGGGTGATCAACCGAGGAAGGAGCCGATCCGCGTCCGCAGTGCCGCCGGATCGAGGCCCTGGCCGGCCAGGTGCTCCCCGACCGAGCCGTACCGCCGCAGCTCGCCCCGGCCGATGCCCAGCCCGAGCACGCGGTGCGGCCGGTCGACGAGCGCGTCGTTCACGGCCGCCGTGGAGGTCCCCGCCAGGTACGGCTCCACCAGGACCACGTCCGCACGCGACCCGGCGACCGCCCGGCGCAGCGTCGCGCCGTCGAAGGGGCGCACGGTCGTGGCGTACAGGACCGTCACGTCCAGACCCTCGGCCGCGGCCAGTACGGAGTCGAGCATGGGGCCCACGGCGACGACGACCCCCCGAGAGCCTTCGCGCAACGTGGTGATCCCGCTCCGGGAGACCGGGTGCGCCGCGGCGTTCGCGTGCACCGACAGCCTCACGTACACCGACTCGTCGCTCGCGGCGGCCCGGCGCAGCAGCGTCTCCGCCTCGTCCGGGTGGCCGGGCACCTGCACGGTCCAGCCGTCCAGGGTGTCCATCAGGGCCACGTCACCCGGTGACATGTGGGTGAAGCCGCCGGCGGGCCAGTCGTACGAGCCGCCCGCGCTGACCAGGACGCCGTGCACGCCCTGGTGCCCGAAGTCCAGCTTCAGCTGCTCGAAGGGCCGCTCCACCAGGAAGCCGGCGAAGGTGTGCATGATCGGCCGCATCCCGGTCAGGGCCATGCCGCCGCCGACGCCGATGAGCAGCTGCTCCCGGATGCCGACGTTGACGGCCCGCTCGGGATGCCGGTCGAGGGCCTCGCGGAAGCCGTCCTTGCTGATCTCGGCCAGAACCAGCGCGAGCCGCGGGTCGTCGTCGAGCAGCCGGGAGGTGGTGGCGATGAAACGGTCGCGCATGGTGTCCATGACGGGTTCTCCTCGGAGGTGGCGTGGTGCGGAAGGGCGAAGAGGGGGAGCGAGGGGAGTTCGGGTGCCCTCACTGCTTGGGCTCGACCCGGGCGACGACCACCCGGGGCCGCCCGGGATGCGGGGCGGTGAAGGCGGCGTACAGCGCCTCGTGATCACGCCCGTCGACGGTCGAGGTGGACCAGCCCGCCGCCTCGAAGCGCGAGGCGATGCCGCCGGGCCGGCCGTAGCTGGCGGAGCTGTTGTCGATCACCAGGGTGTGCAGCTGCTCGAGCCCGGCGGGGCCGGCGTAGGCGAGTGCCTCGTGGTTGCTGCCCTCGTCCAGCTCGGCGTCCCCGATCAGCACCCACACCTTCGGATCGGTGAGCCCCTGCGCCCGCAGCCCGAGCACGGTCCCGACGGCCAGCGGCAGCCCGTGCCCCAGCGACCCGCTGCCGATCTCCACCCCGGGGACCAGCGTCCGGTCCGGGTGGTGCCCGAGCGGCGACTCGTACCCGCCGAACCCGCTCAGCACGTCCTCCTCGATGAATCCCTTGTCGGCGAGGACGGCGTAGTACGCCATGGGCCCGTGCCCCTTCGACAGCAGGAATCGGTCCCGCCCCGGATCCCCGGCGGTCGCGGGCGACACCCGCAGCACCCGGTCGTAGAGCACCCACAGTGCGTCGAGCGTCGAGGTCGCCGCGGGGGAGTGCTTCTCGTCCCCGGTCATGAGCCCCATGAGCCGACCGAGCCGCGCGAGGTCGGCGGTGGCGCCACGGTCCGCGCCGGCGGGCGCGTGGGCAGCGGGCGTCGTGGAGACCGCGTCGGGGGCGTGCGTCGTCGACGCCGTGTACGTCGTGTACGTCGTGTTGTCCATGACGCACACGGTGCTACCTCAAGCGGACTTGAGGTCAAGCCGCAAACCGGTTCGTGACCACGCGCGGAAGTGCGGTATTGTTCTCGTGCACGCCGGGCCGGGGAAACCCCAGGTCAGACGGGCATCGGGACGTGGCGCAGCTTGGTAGCGCACTTGACTGGGGGTCAAGGGGTCGCAGGTTCAAATCCTGTCGTCCCGACTCGAAGGAGTCGTAGGTCAGGGGCCGTTTCAGAGCGATCTGAGACGGCCTCTTGATCGTTTTCGGGGACCTGCTGGGGCCCGCCGGGGAGCACCCGTCCTGACCGTTTCTCCTCGGCCTCAGGCGGGGGCGCTCCAGTCGAAGGGGAAGTACTTGCTCGACTTCCCGGTGCGTTCCCAGGAGAAGCCGAACGCGTCGGCGCGGTCGAGGGTGGCCCGGCCCCATGTGGCGACCTGGCCCGGTCCCACCTCGGCGCCGGGGGCGTTGTGGACCTGGACGCGGGTGCCTTCCGGCGTCGTCGGGCCGGTGAGGGCCTCCGCGGTCGCCGTGACCCGGCCGGGGATCTCGGCCCGCCAGGTGGCGAGGTCCTCGTCGACCTCCACGTGGATGGGCGCGACGTCCATGCCCCGCATCTCGGGGTGGAACATCGCCCCGAACTCCGCCGGCCATCCGCCGGCCTCTCCGCCGAAGATCGCACCGAGTGCGGCGCGCTGCTCGTCGTCGGCGCGTTCGTCGAGGAAGACCGCGGCGAACGGATCGGTATGCGTCCCTGCCCATGGGTTGCCTTCGAAGGAGCCGAGCATCAGGACGTTGAGGTCGTCGAGCCGGACGTCGCCGAAGTTGCCTTCCCGGATGTGCCAGACCAGGACGCCCTCGCAGTCGCCGTAGGTCGGGGGCTGCGCGAAGGTGCACGGGCAGGGAATGGCGCACTTGCACACGTCGAACCAGTCGCCGGCCAGGTGCCAGCGCGTGCCGGGGGTGGCCTGCTGAGTCATCTCACTGCCTCCAGCCGAGCCCCGGGGGCTCACTCGGAGTGGCCGGACCGCGGGTTCCGAGCCCGTTCCCGGGAACGGAAGACGGTCTCCCTTCCAGCTTGCACCTCCCGGCCCGGTCAGGGAACCGCCCGGGCGGGTCGGCTCACCGTCCGGGCGGGGTCCGGCCCGTCGGTCACATGGGGTCCATGGACGGCATCGAGCCCTCGAGCCCCGGCAGCATCCAGTCCTGGAAGGGTGCGAGCACCGCCAGGACGAGGAAGGCGACGCCCACCACGCCGCTGAGGAGGACGCCGCGGGACCACAGCTTCTCCACGAAGATCACCACGGCCAGTCCGGCCATCGCCGCCACGTTCATCACGCCGAGCGGCACGAAGACCGCCATCAGCCCGGCGCAGCAGCCGACGCAGTACGCGCCGTGGTGGACGCCCACCCGCAGGTCCCGGGCCGGCCGCCGGAAGCCGGAGTAGCGCACCAGATGGCTCAGCGGGTCGCGGCAGTGCCGCAGGCAGACGTTCTTGAGGGGGCCGAGCTGATAGAGGCCGGCGAGCAGGAAGGCGACCGCGCCGATCCAGCGGCCGGCGGTGGGGTGGTCGTCCACCAGGTCCCCGGTGAAGGCGAGGGCCGCATAAGCGAGCAGTCCGAAGGCCGTCCACACCAGCAGATATCCGGCCACGAACTCGGCGGTGCGGCCCGCCCGGTTCCAGCCGGAGGACTGCCGGCCGATCCCGCGTACCCAGGTGAGGGCCACCGGCGCCATCGACGGCAGCATCATCGCTGCCATCATCGTCACCCACAGCAGCAGGAACAGGGGGAGCGCCATCCCCATGGTGCCGGGCTCGACGCCCATGTCCTCGGCCTGCCGGACGGTCAGCACCCAGGCGGGCACCGCGATCAGCACGACGACGATCCAGGCGGCCGCCAGATCCCGCGTGGGCAGCAGACCCCCACCGGCTCCGGTCGGGGCGGCCGACCGGGCGGGTACGAAGGAGGAGAGCCGGCGGCGACGCATCGGGTGTCTCCCTGAGAGGTCTCCCTGCGGCCGATTTCCAGCGGCTGTTTCCAGGGCTGTTTCCAGAACAGCACACGTCCCCCGGCGACGCGACCGTTCGGCGCGTGGGCGTTCCCCGCCGCCCGCCGGACGGCCGCCGATCATCGGGCGCGCAGGTCGGACGGCGTTCCCGCGTGATCACCGACGGCGGCGGTCCGTACGCCCGCGCGTGGGGCGAAGATCGGACGATCGTCGTCCGTGTCCGGTCATGGGTACGGATCGGGCCACCGCGGCAGGTTTGGGGCATCCTCCCGAGGGAATGGACGGCGGTCAGTGGCACGGGCAATTTCAGTCGCGCCGTCGAACTGATGGCTGATTCTGAGGGGGAGGTGGAGTGACCATGACCATGCCCGCAATCGAGCTCCCCGAGTTGTGGATGCCTCATCCGCTGCGGATCAATCCGCACCTGCCCGGTCTGCGCGCCGAGAGCGAGACCTGGGCGCGCGAGATGGGCATGCTGGGCGGCGAGGAGGGGTGGCCGGATGGGCGGCCCGACGGGCGGCCGGAGGGGCCGGACCGCCGCGCGATCTGGACCGGGCCCCAGTTCCGGGCCATGACGGTCGACCAGCTCACCGCGTGGACGCTTCCCGACGCGGCGCCGGACGCCCTCCGGCTGAACCACCGCTTCAACATCTGGGCGCTGGCCTGGGACGACTACTTCGCCAACGCCTTCAAACGCACGGGTGACTTCCAGGGCGCCCTGGAGTTCACTGCCCGGCTCCACGCCTTCCTGCGGCCCGAGCGGGACGCGCGGCTGCCGGAGCCGGTGAACGCCGTCGAACGGGGCATCGCGGACCTCCAGCAGCACCTGTTCCCGCCGAGGCTGGCGCACTGGCGGCAGCCGTTCAACCAGGCCCTCGCGCGCTACGTCGACGCCGGGGTCCGGGAACTCGCCAACAGCCGCGCCGGACGGGTGCCCCACCTGATCGACTACGCGCCCTTCCGGCGCGACAGTTTCGCCGCCCACACCGCGCCGTACTCCGTCGAACTCGCCACGGGCGCGCGAATACCCGAGCGGGTCCGGCACAGCCGCACCGTCCAGGGCCTGCTGGACGCCTTCATGGACGTCATGGGACTGGCCAACGACATCGCCTCCTACGAACGGGAGGTCCACGAGGAACGCGACGTCAACAACCTCGTCGTGGTCATCGCCGCGTCCATGGGCATCCCCCTCCACGAGGCCGTGCCCGCCGCCGTGCACATGGTGAACTCGCGCATGCGCGACTTCGAGGATCTCCGCCAGGGCGAAATCCCGCTGCTGGCCCGCCAGTTCGGATTACGGCACGACGAGCGGGCCCAGCTCGACACCTGGATCGGCGGCGCCTGCGGATTCCTCTCCGGCCTCCACGCCTGGTACACCGGCGCTCCCCGCTACGCCGAGGAACGATGCGAAGGGGGCACCGGCCTGTGCGCCCCGGCACCCCCTTCGCTCTAGACCGCTTCCTCCGGACCGTGCCGGACTCCGGGAGCCCGGCACGATCCGGAAGGGACGGCCCGGTCCCACGCGTCCCACCGGGACCACGCGGCACTCCAGGCCGTCACGGCCCCCTCGTACCGCCGGACCCTAACGCCTCCGCAGGAGGCGCCCGAGACGCCTCCACCACCGGGGGCGCACCTCAGTGCGCCCGGCGGTCCCGGGACCGGCCGCCGGCACGGTCCCGGACGCTCCGGCCGAGGGCGCGGACACCGGGGATCCGGCCGCCGGCTCCGCCGGTCCGGCCGCCCGGGCGGTCTCCGTCGGGGCGGCCGTCGCGGGCCTTCCGACGGTCCGCGGCGGCGGGGCCGGCAGCGGCGCCGGGAGCTGTGCGCCCCGCGGCGGCCGGGGGGCGAACGACACCGGAAGCGCCGTCAGGTGCCGGGCCCAGGTGGAGGAGCGCCAGGTGAGCCGCTCCTCGGGAACGGCCAGGACGATGTCCGGAAGCCGGGTGAGCAGGATGTCGATGCCGGTGTCGGCGATGATGCGGCCGATGTCCTGCCCCGGACACTCGTGGCTGCCCGCGCTGAAGGACAGGTGGGCCCGGTTGTGGTGCACCGGGGTCGCGGGGTCCGGGCGGATCGTCTCGTCGACGTTCCCGGCGGCGAGGCCGAGCAGGAGCATGTCCCCGGCCTTGATGTGCTGCCCGCCGAGCGTGGTGTCCCCGTTCGCGAAGCGCGCGGGACACACCATCAGCGGGGGCTCGTCCCACAGCACCTGCTCCACGGCCTCGGGCAGGGTCATCTGGCCGCCGGCGAGCGAGCCGCGGAACCGCGGGTCGGTGACCACCATCCGCAGGACGTTCGACATGAGGTTGGCCGTGGTCTCGTAGCCCGCGAGCAGGACGAGGCGCAGGTGCTGCATCACCTCCTCGTCGGTGAGGTTCGCCGGGTGGGCGAGCAGGGCGGAGGCGATGTCGTGCCCCGGGCTCCGCTTCTTGTCCCGGACGATCTGCTCGAGGCTCTCGATCACGAGCGCGTTGCTGGCGAGCGAGGTCTCGGTGGCCTTGAACAGGTCGCGGGCGGCGTGCACGAGCCGCGGCGCGCCCTCCTCGGACATGCCGAGGAGGTGGGTGAGGGTGAGCATGGGCAGCTGCTCGGTGAACCGGTCGACGAGCTCGGCCTCGCCCTTTTCGCAGAAGGAGTCGATCAGTTCGTGCGCGAAGCGGTTGATGTGGCGTCGCAGGCCCCGGTGGTCGAACTGGTCGAGCGAGGCCGTGACCGCGCCGCGCAGCCGCTGGTGCTCCTCGCCGTCCGCGTTCACGCAGTCCGGGCGCCAGCCGATCATGGGCACCAGTGGCGAGGTCTCGGCGTCGATCTCACCGCTCGTCCAGCCGTGCCAGATCCGCGGGTCGCGCGAGAACTGGGTGGAGCGGGTGGCCACGTCACGGTTCTCGGTGTAGCCGAGCACGAGCCAGGCGCGGACGTCCCCTTCGAGCAGGACGGGCGCCACCGGGCCGTGGGCGGCGCGGAGTTCCTCGTACAGACCCATCGGGTCGGTCTCCGCGAGGGGGCCGTGGAGCCGGGTCCGTCCGCCGGGGCCGGTGGCCGCGTGCGCCGGGCAGCCCGGCGGCGGCACGAGCCCGGATGCCCCGGCGGCGTGTTCGGAGGAGGGAAGGGTCATGCGGACTCCTGGGCGGCGAGGGTGCACAGGTAGACCATCAGCTCGAGCAGGGCGTCCCGGCAGGACGCCCGGTCGCGCGCGTCACAGGTGACGATGGGGACGGAATCGCTGAGGGCCAGGGCCGTGCGCAGTTCTGGTACGGGGTAGTGCGGTGCCTCCGGGAAGGCGTTGACGGCCACGACGAACGGGACGCGGCGGTCCTCGAGCCGGGTGACGACCTCGAAGCAGACCTCGATCCTGCGGGTGTCGACGAGGACCACGGCACCGAGCGCGCCTTCGAAGATCCCGTTCCACAGGAACCAGAAGCGCTCCTGCCCGGGCGTCCCGAACAGGTAGAGCACCAGCTCCTCGTTGATGCTGATGCGGCCGAAGTCCATCGCGACGGTCGTGGTGTTCTTGCCAGCGGCGCCGGGATTGTGGTCGATGCCGACGCCGGCCTGGGTCATGGTCTCCTCGGTGGTGAGCGGAGGGATCTCGCTCACCGCGCCGACCATGGTCGTCTTGCCGACGCCGAAGCCGCCGACGACGACGACCTTGACGCCCCTGGCGCTGTGCGGCAGCAGCAGGTCGGGGTCGCGCGGGCCTGCCTTGGGCGGCGCGTCAGAGTTTGCGTAGTCCATGGATCACCGCCTCCAGGAGGCCGCGGTCCGGGTAGGCCGCGACGGGCACGGGTGCGATCGCCTCCACGTGTTCGTCGGCGACGAGCTGGGACAGCAGCACGGTGACGACGCTGAACGGGAGGGTCAGGTAGGCCGACACCTCGGCCACCGACAGCGGGTACTGGCACATCGAGAGAATGGCGGCCGGTTCGGGCGACATCGACGGTTCCGGTTCGGACCTCGACGCGATCAGGGTGACGAGGTCGAAGCTCTTGGCCGAGGAGTCAGCGCCACCGGTGATGACGTAGAGCGGGACGGGCTGGGCCTCGTCCCAGGGATCCTGGTTCTCCGACGTCACATCGCCTGCCGGATGTCATCTCGGGGCGGACTGGTCATGTTCCTGCCGATCCTGGCCACGAGGGTGCGCATGCGGTCGCCGAGCAGCCCGGCGTCCACCTCCGGGTCGGCGAGCACCGCGAGGTACGCGCCGGGGCCGGCCGCCATCAGGGAGAAGTAGCCGGCGTCGGCCTCGATCCCGACCATGTGCGTCGAGCCGTCCCCGTGCGGGAACATCTGGGCGATGGCCCGGGCCAGGCTCTGGATGCCGGAACAGGCGGCGGCGATGGCGTCGGCCTTGTCGGGAGCCGTCTCGGCCTGGCCGATGCACAGGCCGTCCGAGGAGAGGACGACGACGTGTCGTACGTACGGGACGCCGCCCACGAGCTCCTTGAGCATCCAGTCAATGTTGGGCAGTGGCTGCATGTTAGTCGACCTCATCAGACGGCTCGCTGTGCGGAGTGGGGGATTCGGCGCCCGATCGCCTCGTGCCGTTGAACGCCTCCCACATCAGGCCCGGCTGGCGGGCCGGGCGGGAGGTGCCGGCGGAGGGGGACGCGGGCTCGGGGCCCGTACGGACGATCGGCGGCGGGACGGGTGACTCCCGGCGCCGGCGGGGAAGCCCGTTGACGGTCTTCTCGGCCGCGACGAACGGCGACGTGCCTTCGGTCAGCGTCTCGGCCACGGGCTCGGCCACGGGCGGCGCCACGGAAGGCGTCACGGGCGGGACGGCGGAGGGCGTCACGGGCGGCGCCACGGAGGGCGTCACGGGCGGGGGTACGGAAGAGGGCATGGGAGGGGTCACGGGCGGGGCGGCGTGACGGGCCGTGCGCCGGCCGACGGGCGGCGTGAGGGGACGGTTCGGGCCGCCCAGGCGCTTGCGGACGGGCTCCGGGATCTTCACGACGGGCCCCTCCATCGTGGTGATCAGGCGCCGCGGCACCAGGACGACGGCGCGCACGCCTCCGTACGCGGAGGTGCGGAGGTCGACGTCGCAGCCGTGCTCACGGGCCAGCCGGGCCACGACCGGCAGGCCCAGCTGGGTCACCTCGCCGAGACCGGCCAGGAACAGGCCGCTCTGCGACTGGGTCATGACGCGGGCGATGCGCTGCCGGACCTCCTCGGTGAGTCCGACGCCGCGGTCCTCGATCTCGATCGCGATGCCGGAGGGCACCTCGCTCGCGCTCACCTCCACGGGAGTGTGCGGGGGCGAGAACGACGTGGCGTTGTCGAGGAGTTCGGCGAGCAGGTGCATCAGCGGCTCGGCGCCGGGACCGATCACCGCGACCTGGGTGACCGACTGCAGCTTGACCCGCGGGAAGTCCACGATGCGCGACATGGCGCCGCGCAGCACGTCGTACAGCGGGATGGCCTTGGACCACTGCCGTCCCGGCCTGGCGTCACCCATGACGGCGATGCTGGCCGCGAGACGGCCGATGAGCGCGTTGCGGTGGTCGACCTTCTGCAGGTCGCGGGAGAGCGCGAGGTCGTTGCCGTGCACGATCTGCATCGTGTGTAGGTCCTTGCCGAGCTGGTGCACGATGGCCTGGACCCGGCGCGCCACGGCCACGAGCGCCCGCTTGGAGGAGTCCCGGGTGCTCTCCTCGGCCTCGACGGCCTCGAGGAGCGTGCGCAGGGCTCCGCGGAGCGCCTTGGCGAACTCGTCGTCGAGGTGCTCGCCGAAGGAGACCGAGTAGAGGATGTCCGAGGTGGCGTCACCCCTGCGCAGCCGTGCGACGGCCGCGGGAAGGAGCTTCTCGGCCATCCACGTGGTGGCGGTGCGCTGGTCGGCGAGCCGCCCGAGCAGCGCGGCCTCGCGCTGGGCCGCCGCCTCGCGGGCCTCGGCCGACGCCCGCGCGTGCCGGGACGCCTCCGCCGTGCGGCACAGGCGGACGGTCACCATCGAGCTGACGACGGTGAGGATCACCGCGACGAGACCGCACCAGGCGATCGTCGGCCGTATCCGCGCAGGGGAGAGGGCCAGCCCTATGACGAGGACGCCGGCCAGGATCCCCGGCGGCACGAGCCAGACCGGAGCCGTCGCACGGGGCCGGGCTCTGGAAGTTGAACCTGCGCGAACCATCAAGGGCGTCCCTAAACAGTCGGGAGAACGAGCGGACCGAAGTGATGCGAAGTGATGCGACGCGCCGTCAGGAAAGAACGGCGAATATCGCCCGGCCGCGCACACGTGCTCGAATGGCAGCGTCCGTCACTCGCCGTGAGCGCGCCGCAACACATGTGGGGAGCATAGTCAGTTCGGGTTTGGCGTGTGACCTCGATGAAGGGAAGGCTCCCATCGGTCAAACGGCCGAGAAAAGCGTTCGAAATACGCTCGGAAAATGACATCAAGCGATCGAATTGATCGCTGTTTATCGACACGAGCGAACCGGCGGGAACGACAGTGCGGCCGGGACACCCGACATCGGTGTCCCGGCCGCCGTCTTCCCGCGCGTTGCCCGCGGGTCCTCGCCCGTCAGGCGTCAGCGGATCTCGACCAGGAGGTCGCCGCCCTCCACCTGCTGGATCCGGGTGATGGCCAGGCGGGAGACCCGGCCGGCCCGGGGCGCGGTGATGGCCGCCTCCATCTTCATCGCCTCGATCGTGGCCACCGTCGCACCGGCCTCGACCTCGTCGCCCTCGGCGACGGCGAGCGTGACCACGCCGGCGAACGGCGCCGCCACGTGACCGGGGTCGGACCGGTCGGCCTTCTCGGTCACCGGCAGGTCGGCGGCCGCCGCCTTGTCCCGCACCTGGATCGGGCGGAGCTGGCCGTTCAGGGTGGACAGCACCGTCCGCATGCCCCGCTCGTCGGCCTCGCCGATCGCCTCAAGCTCGATCAGCAGCCGCACACCGGGCCCGAAGTCGACGGTGTACTCCTTCCCCGGCTGCAGCCCGTAGAAGAAGTCCTTGCTGTCGAGCACGCTGGTGTCGCCGAACGCCTGGCGGTGCGCCTCGTACGCCTGCGTCGGCCCCGGGAACAGCAGCCGGTTCAGCGTCGCCCGGCGGTCCTTGTCCAGGCCGTCCCGGTCCTCCGCGGTCAGCTCCCGCATCGGCTTCGGCCCGGGCCTGCCCTCCAGCGCCCTGCTGCGGAACGGCTCCGGCCAGCCGCCCGGCGGAGTGCCCAGCTCGCCGTGCAGGAAGCCGACGACCGAGTCCGGGATGTCGAAGCGGTTCGGTGCCGCCTCGAAGTCCTCGGGCGCCACCTGCGCGCCCACCAGGTGCAGCGCGAGGTCGCCCACCACCTTCGACGACGGCGTGACCTTCACCAGCCGGCCCAGCATCCGGTCCGCGGCGGCGTACATCCCCTCCACCTCCTCGAAGCGGTCGCCGAGGCCGAGTGCGACGGCCTGCGTGCGCAGGTTGGAGAGCTGACCGCCGGGGATCTCGTGGTGGTAGACGCGGCCCGTCGGCGCGTCCAGTCCCGCCTCGAAGGGCGCGTAGACCCGGCGGACGCCCTCCCAGTACGGCTCCAGGTCGCCGACCGCCTGCAGGTCGAGGCCGGTGGGACGGTCGGAGTGGTCGGTCGCGGCGACGATCGCCGACAGCGAGGGCTGCGACGTCGTGCCCGCCATGGACGCCACCGCGCCGTCCACCGCGTCCGCCCCGGCCTGGATCGCCGCGAGGTACGTGGCGAGCTGGCCGCCGGCGGTGTCGTGGGTGTGCAGGTGCACCGGCAGGTCGAACTCCCTGCGCAGCGCGGAGACGAGCCGGGCCGCGGCGGGCGCCCGCAGCAGACCGGCCATGTCCTTGACCGCGAGTACGTGGGCTCCCGCGGCGACGATCTTCTCGGCGAGCCGCAGGTAGTAGTCCAGCGTGTACAGCTTCTCCGCCGGGTCGGACAGGTCCGACGTGTAGCACAGCGCCACCTCGGCGACCGCCGTCCCGGTCTCCCGTACGGCGTCGATCGCGGGCCGCATCTGCTCCACGTCGTTGAGCGCGTCGAAGATCCGGAAGATGTCGATGCCGGTGGCGGCCGCCTCCTGGACGAACGCGTCGGTCACCTCGGTCGGGTACGGCGTGTAGCCCACGGTGTTGCGGCCCCGCAGCAGCATCTGCAGACAGATGTTCGGCACGGCCTCCCGCAGCGCGGCCAGCCGCTCCCACGGGTCCTCCGCGAGGAAGCGCAGGGCCACGTCGTAGGTGGCGCCGCCCCAGCACTCCAGCGACAGCAGCTGCGGCAGGGTGTGCGCCACCGTCGGCGCCACGGCCAGCAGGTCCTTGGTGCGGACCCGGGTGGCGAGCAGCGACTGGTGGGCGTCGCGGAAGGTGGTGTCGGTGACGCCGATGGTCGGCGACTCGCGCAGGCTCCGCGCGAAGCCCTCGGGGCCGAGCGCCGTGAGCCGCTGCCGGGAACCGGCGGGCGGCTCGCCGGCGGGCAGCGCCGGCAGCTTGGTGACCGGGGAGATCAGCTCGGGCCGCGGGCCGTGCGGCTTGTTCACCGTGACGTCGGCGAGGTACGTGAGCAGCTTCGTGCCGCGGTCCGCCGAGTGACGTGCCGTCAGCAGGTGCGGCCGCTGCTCGATGAAGGCCGTCGTGACCTGACCGGCCTGGAAGTCCGGGTCGTCGAGCACGGCCTGCAGGAACGGGATGTTGGTGGACACGCCCCGGATGCGGAACTCGGCCACCGCACGCCGGGCACGGCCGACGGCCGCCCGGAAGTCCCGGCCCCGGCAGGTCAGTTTGACCAGCATCGAGTCGAAGTGGGCGCTGACCTCCGTGCCGGCGTGGGTGGTTCCGCCGTCCAGCCGGATGCCCGAGCCGCCCGGGGAACGGTAGGCGCTGATCATGCCGGTGTCCGGGCGGAAGCCGTTGGCCGGGTCCTCGGTGGTGATCCGGCACTGCAGCGCGGCACCCCGCAACACCACGGACTCCTGCGACAGGCCGAGGTCGGCCAGCGTCTCGCCGGCGGCGATGCGCAGCTGCGACTGCACCAGGTCGATGTCGGTGACCTCCTCGGTCACCGTGTGTTCGACCTGGATGCGCGGGTTCATCTCGATGAAGACGTGGTTGCCGTCGCGGTCGAGGAGGAACTCCACGGTGCCCGCGTTGCGGTAGCCGATCTCGCGGGCGAACCGCACGGCGTCGTCGCAGATGCGCCGCCGCAGCTCCGGGTCGAGGTTCGGGGCCGGCGCCAGCTCGATCACCTTCTGGTGGCGGCGCTGCACCGAGCAGTCCCGCTCGAACAGGTGGATGACGTTCCCCTCGCCGTCGGCGAGGATCTGCACCTCGATGTGCCGGGGGTCGACGACGGCCTTCTCCAGGAAGACGGTGGCGTCGCCGAACGCGGACTCGGCCTCGCGCGCCGCCGCCTCGATGGCCTCCCGCAGGGCCGCCGGCTCCTCCACCCGCCGCATGCCGCGCCCGCCGCCGCCGGCGACGGCCTTGACGAACACCGGGAAGCCGATCCCCTCGGCGGCCGCGACCAGTTCGTCCACGTCCGTGGAAGGCGCCGACGAACCGAGTACGGGCACGCCGGCCGCACGGGCGGCGGCCACCGCCCGCGCCTTGTTGCCGGTCAGCTCCAGGGTCTGCACGGAGGGGCCCACGAACGTGATGCCCACCTCCTCGCACGCCCGCGCCAGCTCAGGGTTCTCGGACAGGAAGCCGTACCCCGGGTAGACCGCGTCCGCGCCCGCCAGCCGGGCCGCCCGCACGATCTCCTCCACCGACAGGTAGGCCCGCACCGGGTGCCCGGGCTCGCCGATCTCGTACGCCTCGTCCGCCTTCAGCCGGTGCAGCGAGTTGCGGTCCTCGTGCGGGAAGACGGCGACCGTGCGCGCGCCCAGTTCGTAGCCGGCGCGGAACGCGCGAATCGCGATCTCGCCTCGGTTGGCCACCAACACCTTGCGGAACATCTCTGATCCCTTCGCCCGGGGTTTCGGCAACGCTAAGGGCTGGCCGGTGACGCGCAGAAGGGACCCGGGCAGTGACATGGATCATCGCGCCCGGGTGGCCGAGCGCGGCACCCGGTGGGAGCGGGCGCGCGAGCGGACGCCCAGGGGTACGGGCGGGCGTCGGCGGACGCCGACGGGTACGAGCGGACGCCGGCGGGTGCGAGGGGGCGCCGGCGGGTGCGAGCGGGTGCCGGCGGGCGTCATCGGGATTTCATCGTCCTTCCTTACCGTGTCCGCGTTCGGACCAAGCCTGCAGGACTGGGGAAGGACGGCTCGATGGCGCGGAGGAGACGCGGAACGGGACTGCTGACGGCGGTCGTGACCGCGGTGGCGGTCACGGTGACAGGTACGACGGCGGCCACCGGCCCGCCCGCCGCCGCACCGGGCCCGGACAAGCCCACGATCCGGTACACCGAGTACGGGATCCCGCACGTCATCGCCTCGACGTGGGAGGGCATGGGCACGGGCTACGGCTACGCCGCCGCCAGGGACAACATCTGCACGCTGGCCGACACGTACCTGATGGTCAACGCCCAGCGCTCCCGCCATCTGGGACCCGACGGCAAGGCCAGTCCCGGCAAGAACCAGAACACCACCACCAACCTCAACAGCGACCTCTACTTCCAGCGGATCAAGGACGACGGCGTGGTGGAGCGGCTCCTCGCCCGGCCCGCGCCCGACGGACCGGAGCCGGAGGTCAAGGAGGCGATCCGCGGCTACGTCCAGGGATACAACAGGTACCTGGCCGAGACGGGCGTCGACGGCATCACCGACCCGGCCTGCCGCGGCGCCGCCTGGGTACGGCCGATCACCGAGACGGACGTCTACCGGCACGCCCACGCCGAGATCATCATGGGCAGCGCCGACGCACTGCTCGACGGCCTGGTGAACGCGGCACCGCCGGGCGCCACGGCGTCCGGGCCCTCCGCGGGGTCTCCTGCCCCCGCCGCCCCGGACCGGGATGCCGCCTCCGCCGACCGGCGGCGACAGCCCTCACCCGCGCAGACCGCCCGCCGGATCCGCGATGCGATGGCGGCGAGCAGCCGACAGGGCATGGGCAGCAACGCGCTGGCGGTCGGCTCCCAGGGAGTGGCCGGCGGCACGAGCATGATGCTGGCCAACCCGCACTTCCCGTGGCAGGGCAAGAACCGCATGTGGCAGAGCCACCTGACGATCCCCGGAGAGTTCGACGTCTCCGGCGCCAGCCTGCTCGGATTCCCGGTGGTCAACATCGGCCACAACGCCGACGTCGCCTGGAGCCACACGGTCGCCACCGTGGCACCGTTCGGCCTGTTCGACGTCCAGGTGGACCCGCTGAACCCGACCGTGTACCTCGTCGACGGCCAGTGGGAGCGGATGACCTCACAGCAGGTCTCCGTCGACGTACGGAACGCCGACGGCTCCCTCGGCAGGGTCACGAGGACCCTGTGGTCCACCCGCTACGGCCCCGTCACCACGTCGATCCAGGGCGTCCCGCTGCCCTGGGTGGTGAGCGCGCACGCGGTGCGCGACGTCAACATGAACAACCTGCGGGCCCTCAACACCTGGTTCCACCTCGACCGGGCCAAGGACGTCCACGACGTCGTGAACACGCTGGAGACCACCCAGGGCGTCCCCTTCTTCAACACCGTCGCCTCCGACCGCAAGGGCAACGTCCTGTACGCGGACATCCAGGCCACCCCGAACATCACCGACGAGCACGCCCGCGCCTGCCTCACGGAGACCGGCAAGCTGCTGTTCGACCAGCCCCTGCGACTGCCGAACGTCCCGCCCATCTCCGTCTTCGACGGCAAGCGCAGCGCCTGCGACTGGCCCGACGACCCCGACGCCGTCGCGCCCGGCCTCCTCGACCCGCACCTGCAGCCGCGGCTGATCCGCGCCGACTTCGTCGGCAACGCCAACGACAGCCCCTGGCTGGCCAACCCCGAGCAGCCGCTGTCCTACCCCAGGGTGATGGGCGACTCCGCCGCGCCCCGGTCGCTGCGCACCCAGGAACTGATCGTGACCGCGGAGAACCGGATCAACGGAACCGACGGACTGCCGGGCCGCGGCTTCACGCCCGAGAACATGGGGCAGTTGCTGTACGCCGACAACAGCAGGGCCGCCGACCTCGCGCTCGACGCGACGGTGACCGCCTGCCGGAACGTCCCCTTCGGACTCGTGCTGGTGGACGGCAACCTGGTCAACGTGAGCGAGGCCTGCCCCGTCCTGGCGGCCTGGAAGAGCCACGACTACACGGCGGACAGCCGCGGATCCCTGCTGTTCGCGAACTACTGGTCCGCCCTGTCCGGCGGCCAGGGTGTCGAGAAGCTGCCCTGGAAGGTGCCCTTCGACCCCAAGGACCCGGTGCACACGCCCAACTCGCTGGACTCCGGGAGCTCCGCCGTCCGGGACGCGCTCGCCCGGGCGGTCCTCGCCCTGCGGAACGCGGGAGTCCCGCTGAACGCACCGCTGTCGGACACCGTCAAGGTCACGCGCAACGGCGAGCAGATCCCGGTCCACGGAATGATCAGCGAACTCGGCGTCCTGAACGTCATCACCCCCGGCCAGGTCGACGGAAGGCCGGACGTCGTCTTCGGCACCAGCTTCGTCCAGCTCGTGCGCTTCACCGCCGACGGCCCGCCCGAGGCACGGTCCGTCCTGGCCTACTCGCAGTCCGCGAACCCGAACTCCCCGCACCACGCGGACCAGACGCGGCTGTTCTCGGCCGGCGGCTGGGTCACCGAGCGGTTCACCGAGGAACAGATCGCGGCCTCACCCGTACTGCGGACCGTCGTCCTGGACTGAGCACCGCACGGACCCAACGAGCACCGTACGGACCCACCGAGCACAGGAATCCCGCCGAGCACCCCACAGGGAGGGGACAACCGTGAGACGAACATCGCGCAGGTGGCGGCTGGTGGTGGCGTGGACGGTCGCGGCCATGGCCGCGGTCATGCCGACCGCCGGTCCGGCCCAGGCCGCCGACGGCGCCGCGCCGCCGCCGATGACGGACGGGTTCGGCCTGACCCAGGTCGAGCCGCCCGTCGGCGACCCCACGAACTTCCACCTCACCGTGACCACACCCGAGGTCAGCGGAGAACACCACATCAAGATCATCCTGCCGAAGGGGTACTACGACGACCCCGACCGGCGCTACCCGGTGCTGTACTTCCTGCACGGTTCGCCCGACGACCCCGTCCAGCAGACCTATCCGGCGCTGTCGATGTCCGACCGGATGATCACCGTGATCCCGGACGGCGGCGCCCGCGGCTGGTACGCGAACTGGCTGAACCAGAAGACCGTGCTCGGCGCGCAGAACTGGGAGAACTTCCACCTCGACCAGGTCGTCCCGTTCATCGACGCCAACCTGCGGACCATCCCGTACAAGAAGGCCAGGGCCGTCGCCGGCGTCTCCATGGGCGGCTTCGGTGCCTTCCACTACGCGCAGGTCCGCCCCGACCTGTTCGCCCAGACCGCGTCCCTCTCCGGCGACATCGACCTGTCGGCCAAGTCCATGGACCTCCGCTTCGCCGTCGTCGCCTCCCTCATCGACGCGACGGGCGCGATCTGTGCCTCGTCCTCCGGCTCCTGCGACCCCGCCGAGTCCCCGTACAAGCCCGGCGTCGACAGCGACGCCGCCTTCGGCTCGCCCTACCCGGTCTTCAACGCCGACTGGCGGTGGAACGAGGTCGACCCGGCCGGGCACATGGACCGGCTCAAGGACGTCGGCGTCTCGATCTACGTGGGCAACGGCGGAGGCTCGCCGACCGAACCGGAGTTCTGGGTCGAAGGCGCGGCCAAGCACGCCAAGAACAGCATGGACGCCCTGGGCATGTCCTACTACTACGTGAACTACGGTGACGGCGCCGGCTGGGGCACCCGGTGCGACGGCGGCCACAACGCGGGCTGCTGGGAGCAGGACCTCCGGGACCTGATCCCGCGCCTGGAGAGGCTCCTCGCCTCCTGACCCCGTCCGTCTGCCGCGCGGGGGAACGCGGAGGGAGGGGCCGGCGCGAACGGCGATCAGCACGCCGTCGCGCCGGCCTCGTCCCCGCGCAGGATCATCCGGTGCGTGCGCCGCAGCAGCCGGCTCGGCGCGACGCCCAGGTCCTCGGCGAGCCGGCGGCGGACACGGTCGAAGACGGCAAGCGCGTCGGCCTGCCTGCCGCAGCCGTACAGCGCCCGCATCAGCATCGCCGCCGCCGGCTCGTCCAGCGGGTGCGCCGCGGACAGCGCGGACAGTTCGGCGACCGCCTCGGAGCGCCGCCCGAGCCGCAGCTGATACGCCGACTTCCGCCGGACGAGGCCCATCCGGCGATCCGCGAGCCGCAGCCGCTCCCGCTCCGCGAGCGGCCCGGGCAGTCCGGCGAGCGGCTCACCGCGGAACAGACCGAGCGCCTCGGAGCACAGCCGGACCGCCTCCGCCGGTTCGCCCGCCCGGTCCGCCGCCCCCACGGCGGCGACCAGCTCCTCCAGCCGGGCGGCGTCCACATCGACCGCGCCGGGGAGCAGCCGGTAGCCGCACCGCTCGTACGCGATGACCGCGTCCGGTCCCGCTCCGGTGCCCAGGGCCTTGCGCAACCGGTAGACGTACACCGGCACCACGTTGGCCGCCGGTGGCTCCGGGCCCCACACCCCGTCCAGCAGCTCCTGCCGGCTGAGCGTCCGGCCCGCACGGAGCGCCAGTGCGGCCAGCACGGCCTGTCGGCGCAGATGTCCGAGGTGCAGGGGCCGCCCGTCCTGCCAGGCCCGCAGCGGCCCGAGCACGGAGAGCCGCAGCCGCGGCCCGGCCGGCCGGCCCGCCACTCCGCCGGCGGCGGTGCGGGGGCCGAGACCCGGGAGGACGAGGCCGCAGTCGAAGGCATGGACGATGGCGGCGGCCCGGTCACGCAGCCCGAGCTTCCGGAGGATCCGCGCGAGGAGTTCCGCCACCGACTCCTCGGGCAGGGCCAGCACGGTGGCGATCTCGTCGTCCCGCAGACCGCAGCCGACCGCGGACAGCACCTCGCGCTCCCGCGGCCCGAGGACGAGGGCGGCGGACCGCTCCTCCGCGGGATGCCCCGTGGCGGGGCGCCTGGTCGTGACGGAGGTCGGCATCGCTGCTCCCCGGGCTCCGGATCGGTGGTCGGTCTGGCGGATGTCGCCGACAAGGTAGTGCCGGGGGCGGCGGGCGGGGCATCCGGAACCATCCGGAGTGACAGGCGGGGTGAGTGGCGGGGTGACGGGCGGGTCGTCGCCGGGCGTGAGGCCGCGTTCAGGAGCCGGTGACGCCCAGCGCCTGGATGTCGACCATGCCGTAGGCCTGGCTGACGTACACGTTGGTGAGCCGGGGACTGCGGTAGTTGAGGTTCTTCACGGCGGCGACGGGCAGGTAGTAGGCGCCGTCGGTGAGCTTGTGGTTGATCTGCCGGTAGAGCTCGGTGGCCCGCGCGGCGTCCTGCTCGCGCCTGGCCCGGTCGAGCAGGGAGTTGATCGCCGGGTCGTCGACCTGGGCGTAGTTGGCGTTTCCGGCGGGCAGGATCTGGCGTCCGTCGGCCAGCGGCTCCAGGAAGTTCGCGCCGTGCGGGAAGTCGGCGCCCCAGCCGGCCGAGATGAGGCCGTAGCCCTTGTTCTTCACCTCGCCTGGGGTCTGGACGACGTCGAGGAACTTCGTGAAGTCGAGCTGCTCGATCTTCACGGTGATGCCCACCTTCGCGAGGGCGGCGCGGAGTGCCTCGGCGACCGCGACGTCCTTCGGCCGCGAGTTCCTCCTTCGCCCGGGCCGGCCGGGACGTGCCCTCGGTCAGGCCGAAGGGGTCGTAGCCGTCGCTGCCGGGGACGGTCGGAGGCAGCATGTTGCCGTGGCGGCTGCCGGCCACCGGACCGCCGTGGGCGGTCTCCAGCGCGGTGGTGTCGGCCGCGTACAGCACGGCCTTGCGGCAGTGCACGTCGTCGAAGGGCGCGGTCGTGGAGACCAGGGCGACGGTGCGGAGCAGCCCGGAGTACGGGGCGTCCGCGAGGGCCCTCGTCTTCTCGTCCCCGAGCACCAGAGGGGCCGAGGCCTGGGGCAGCCCGCTCTGCGAGGCGTCGAGGTGGGCGCTGCCGTCGAGCAGCTGCCGGGCCAGCCGCTCCGGAGGGGTGGAGACGGTCAGCTCGATCCGGTCCGGAAGGGCCTTGCGCACCGGGTCGGTGGCCGGGTTCCAGCGCGGGTTGCGGACCAGGACGAGCGAGGTGCCCGGGCGGTACGCGTCGAACCGGTACGGCCCCGAGGAGACCGGCTTCTCGCCGTAGCGGCTCCTGGTGTCCTTCGCCCGGGGCACGGGCGAGGTGGCGCCCATGGCCAGCAGGTGCGGAAAGCGCGAGTCCGGTGCGGCGAGGCGGAAGACGAGCGTCCGGTCGTCCGGCGTGACGACCGACTTCAGACCGGTGCCGCCGTCCTCGTACGGACCCCGGTAGTTCTGCCCCTGGTCGAGGACCTCCCGGAGATACGTGGGACCGCCGCTGACGACGTCCTGCGCGAAGACGCGCTCGATCGCGTACGCGACGTCCCGGGAGGTGATCGGGGTGCCGTCCTCGAACGTGAGGCCGCGCCTGAGCCTGACGGTGTAGGTCTTCCCGTCGGGGGAGACCTCGGGCCGGGCCTCGGCCAGGTCGGGGACGAGTTCGAGGCCCTGCTTGCCGGGCTTCGTGTCGTACGTGAGCAGCGTGCGGGCGTAGAGCCGCTGCATGTTCCAGACCCACCCGTAGTAGGAGCGGGCCGGATCCCAGGAGTCGGCGTCGTCGCCGCTGACGAGGCGCAGCGTGCCGCCCTTCCCAGTCGAGGGACTGACCACCGTCCCGACCGCGGCGTCGAAGCCGGCGGCGGCGGTGCCGGAGGACGGACCCGCGCCCGAGCCGCCGCCCGTGGAGGCGGCCGCGTCGCCGCTGCTGCCCTTGTCGTCGCCCTTGCCGAGGTTGACGACGAGCGCGGTCACGCCGCCGCCGGTCACCAGCGCCGCGGCGACGGCGATCGCCACGACACGGCGGGTCCGCCCGCGCCCTCCCGGACGGGTGGTGGCGGGGCGGGACGGGACCGTGTCGGGGGAGCCGGGCGCCCGGGTGGAGACGAGGACGGGGTCGCCGCCGGGCCGCGGCGGCACGGGAGGCGGGGCCGAGGGCACGGGCGGGCGAGCCTGCGGCACGGGCGGCACGGCCGGGGCGCCGGGGGCCGGTGACGGTGCGCTCGGAGCGGCGGCCGGGGCCGGGGCCGGGGCTGTGGCGGGTGGGGGCGAGGGTGCGGGTGCGGAGGCCGGGGCCTGGGCCGGCTCGGCGGCGGAGACAGGGGCGGCGGGGGAGGGGGCGGGCGACTTGGCCAGGGCGTTCCGCGGGTCCGGAGGCGTCGGTGACGAGGCGCCGCCGGGTTCCGCGGCCGGGCCGTTCGCGTGCGGGCGCCGCTCGGGAGCAGGTTCCGGCTGCGGCTGCGGCTGCGGCTGCGGCGTCGCCGGGGCGTCCGTCCCCGCCGGGCGGGTGAGGGTCAGGGCCACCGTCTCCGGCAGCCAGTCGGTCTCCTCCGGCAGACCGCCCCTGTACGTGTGGCCACCGGTCTCGCCGAGCAGGCGGGCGAACTCCGCCAGGAGCTCGGGCACGGTGGGCCGCCGCGCGGGGTCCTTCTCCAGGCAGCGGCCGACGAAGTCGGTGCCTGCGGGCAGGCCCTGGAGGGCCGGGGGCTCGTACACCGCGCGGAAGTTCACCGAGTGCGGCGAGCCGCTCCCGAACGGCGCCGCGCCGGTGCCGGCGTAGGCCAGCACCACGCCGAGGGAGAACACGTCGCCGGCGGGGCCCACCTGACGTCCGGTCACCTGCTCCGGGGACATGAACCCGGGGGTGCCGATCACCGTGCCCGTCCGGGTGAGGACGCTCGCCTCCGCGACGATCGAGATGCCGAAGTCGATGACGCGCGGCCCGTCGGCGGCGAGGAGCACGTTCGACGGCTTCAGGTCGCGGTGGACGAGTCCGGTGCCGTGGATGGCCTCCAGCGCCTCGACCAGGCCCGCCCCCAGGGCGAGGAGCGGGCGCCGGGGCCAGGCGCCGTGGGCGCGGACCGCCGCGTCGAGCGGCATGCCGGGCACGTAGGCGGTGGCGAGCCAGGCGGGGGAGCCGTCGGGGTCGGCGTCGACGACGGCCGCGGTGAAGAAGCCGGTCACCCGGCGGGCCGCCTCCACCTCCCGGGCGAAGCGGCGCCGGAAGTCGGGGTCTTCCGCGAGTTCGTCGCGCACCACCTTCACGGCGACCATCCGGCCGCTGGTGGAGCGGCCCAGGTACACCCGGCCCATGCCGCCCGCGCCGAGGCGCGCGAGGATCCGGTAGCGCCCCACCTGCCGCGGGTCCGCGGCGCCCAGCTCTTCCAACGTTCCCCCTCCGGCCGGTGATCCCGTGCGAGGGGGACCGTCCGCCGACGACTCCAGCCGATTACATCAGAACCCGCCGCCCCTCAGGTCGCTGCCACCCTCTCCGACGGACCGCCGGGCGGGCGCCCGTTCGCGTGGACTCGCGTTCGACCACGGGTGGCCGCATCCGCCTGCGGGGGTCCGTCCGTGCGGGGGGCGGAGGCGGCGTGGCCGAAACATCTCGGCACCGGCACGGGGCGGCCGCCCGTTCGGCGGAAGGCGTCGTGCGCCCCGACGGGCCTGCCCGGCGCCCGCTGACCTGAGTCATCGTCAAACGCGTCGCGAGGCAGGGGAGTTAAGCGGGGGCGCGAAGGCCCCATCGCGCGCCCCCGCGGGCTCTCCCGGGGTGGCTCGAATGTCGTCGTCGGGCCGGATAAACCCCGCGTCGAGCAAGATCACTGCTTCGAGGTAATGCCCCCGTTCCGGCTGGGCGGACGCCTTCCGCGGGCCGCTACTGTTCCCACGGATCTGGACGGATTCCCAGAGATTGTGTCGGTTTTTCCTCTTTTCAAGGAGCGCTCGTCCCATGACCGTTGAGACCGGCCCGGACACGGAGCTGGAGCCGCCGCGGCCGCAGTCCAGCCTCAGCACCGCGGCTGCCCGCAACCTCGCCACCACCACCAAGTCCGCCCCGCAGATGCAGGAGATCACCTCCCGGTGGCTGCTGCGGACGCTGCCGTGGGTGGAGACGAAGGGTGGCGCCTACCGGGTCAACCGCCGGCTGACCTACACCGTCGGCGACGGTGTCATCGAGTTCGTCCAGGACGGCGCCGCCGTCCGGGTCATCCCCCGGGAACTCGGCGAACTCGCCCTGCTGCGCGACTTCGACGACGAGGAGGTGCTCAGGGCCCTCGCCGACCGGTGCGTCCAGCGCGACTTCCGCGCCGGAGAGGTCATCGTCGAGCGCGGCACGCCCGCCGAGCAGATCCACCTGATCGCCCACGGCCGGATCAGCCAGACCTCGGTCGGCAAGTACGGCGACGAGGTCGCCGTCGCGGTCCTCGCCGACGGCGACCGGTTCGGCGAGAACGCGCTCCTGGACGCCGACGCCATGTGGGACTACACCGCCACCGCCGAGACGCCCGGCACCCTGCTCACCCTCTCCCGCGCCGACTTCGCCTCCGTACAGGCCCAGTCGACCACGCTCGCGTCCCACATCCGGGACTTCAGCTCGCTGCCCCAGCAGCGGCAGAACAAGCACGGCGAGGCCGAGATCGCCATGTCGGCCGGTCACGTCGGCGAGGCCGAACTCCCCGGCGCCTTCGTCGACTACGAGCTCAAGCCGCGCGAGTACGAGCTCTCCGTCGCCCAGACCGTGCTGCGGGTGCACACCAGGGTCGCCGACCTCTACAACGGCCCGATGAACCAGACCGAGGAACAGCTCCGGCTCACGATCGAGGCGCTGCGCGAGCGCCAGGAGCACGAGCTGATCAACAACCGCGAGTTCGGTCTGCTCAACAACGCCGACTTCAAGCAGCGGATCCAGCCCCACTCCGGCGCGCCCACCCCGGACGACCTCGACGAACTGCTCTGCCGCCGCCGCGGCACCAAGTTCCTCTTCGCCCACCCGAAGACCATCGCCGCGATCGGCCGCGAGTTCAACGCCCGCGGCCTCTACCCGGACCACGTGGACGTGGGCGGACAGTCCGTCCCGGCCTGGCGCGGGGTGCCGATCCTGCCCTGCAACAAGATCCCCATCAGCAAGGAACAGACCAGCTCGATCATCGCCATGCGTACCGGCGAGGACAACCAGGGCGTCATCGGTCTGCGCCAGACCGGACTGCCGGAGGAGTACGAGCCGGGCCTGTCGGTGCGCTTCATGGGCATCAACGACCAGGCGATCATCTCGTACCTGGTCACCACGTACTACTCCGCCGCCGTCCTGGTGCCCGACGCGCTCGGCGTGCTGGAGAACGTGCAGATCGCCCGCAGGCGCGACTAGGGCGTGTGTCGAAAGTCCCGTCCGGCGGGGAACGCCTGGCACGCACGCTCGCCGCGTTGTCGGTCGTCGGCGCAGCCCGCTGCGCTCTCCTCCCTCCGCCTCGCGATCGCACGCACCGGACGCCCCCGCCACGCCCTCCGGGCGGACGACGCCACTTTCGACACACGCCCCAGGGCGTTTCCTTCGGATCCGGGCCGGACCCGGCCAGGATCCGGAAGAGACGACCCAGCGGCCGAGCGCCGAGGATCAGTCCGAGGGCCGCGCCGGGCAGGGCTGTCCTGACCGGGACGGCCCCCCATCCCACCAAGGAGCCACGGATGCCCGATCCCGGGCCTTCCTCCCTGCCCACGGGTCCGGCCGCGGCGCCCGCCCGTCCACCGCTGCCCGGTCCGCCCACCGCGCCGTTCCGGTCCGCGGGGACGGCGACCGGCGAAGCGCCGCCCGCCCCGGCCGGGCCCGAGGCCGCCGGCACGGCCGCCGCCCTCGCACCCGTACCGCCGGAGTCCGCGCTGGAACGCATCCTGCGCGGCCCCAGCGGCCTGGGGACGACGGCGCTGTCCCTGGCCCGGCGGGCCGAGCCGGCCGCGCCGCCCGCACCACCGGAGCCGGCCGCGCCGACCGCCCTGCCGGCACCGGCCGCGCCACCGGCACCACCGGTACCGACCGTGCCGGCGGCGCCGGTCGCGGCAGCCGTGGAGGCCGTACTGGCGGCGGCGTCGGCGGCGCTCGACGGCGAGACGTCGGCCGCTCAGGGCACGCCCGTACCCGGTCTCTACTTCCACCCCATCGCCGAGCCCGACCCCGCCCGGGTGGCGGAGGTCAGCCGCCGCATCAAGGAGTGGGCGGTCGACGAGGTCCAGGCGGTCCCGGCGGAGTGGGAGGACCAGTTCGACGGCTTCTCCGTCGGACGCTACATGGTCGCCTGCCACCCGGACGCGCCCACCGTCGACCACCTCATGGCCGCCACGCGCCTGATGGTCGCGGAGAACGCGGTCGACGACGTCTACTGCGAGGACCACGGCGGCTCGCCCATCGGGCTCGGCAGCCGGCTCCTCCTCGCCCACACGGCGCTCGACCCGCTGCACACCACCGAGGAGTACGCCCCCGCCTGGCGGGAGTCGCTCGCGTCGGACGGCCCGCGCCGGGCCTACCGCTCCGCGATGGACTACTTCTGCCGGCTGGCCACGCCGTCCCAGGCCGACCGCTACCGGCACGACATGGCACGCCTGCACATGGGGTACCTCGCCGAGGCGGCGTGGGCCGAGACCGACCACGTACCCGAGGTGTGGGAGTACCTGGCCATGCGCCAGTTCAACAACTTCCGCCCCTGCCCGACCATCACCGACACCGTCGGCGGCTACGAGCTGCCCGCCGACCTCCACGCCCTGCCCGCCATGCAGCGGGTCATCGCGCTCGCCGGGAACGCGACCACCATTGTGAACGACCTGTACTCCTACACCAAGGAGCTCGACAGTCCCGGCACGCACCTCAACCTGCCCGTGGTGATCGCCGAGCGCGAGGGCCTCTCCGCCAAGGAGGCCTACCTGAAGGCGGTCGAGGTCCACAACGACCTCATGCACGCCTTCGAGGCCGAGGCCGCCGCCCTCGCCGCCGGCTGCCCCACCCCCGTCGTCCTGCGCTTCCTCCGTGGCGTGGCCGCCTGGGTCGACGGCAACCACTACTGGCACCAGACCAACACCTACCGATACAGCCTGCCCGACTTCTGGTAAGAAACGGACCCTTATCTGTGACCAGCACCGAGTTCACCACCGCCGAAGGCGCCACCACGTTCGTCCCCGCGCCCGCGACGCCCTACCAGGGCGACATCGCCCGCTACTGGAACAACGAGGCCAGGCCCGTGAACCTGCGTCTCGGCGACGTGGACGGGCTCTACCACCACCACTACGGCATCGGCGACATCGACCACGCCTCCCTCGGCGACCCCGAGGACAGCGAGTACGAGAAGAAGCTGATCGCCGAGCTGCACCGGCTGGAGTCGGCCCAGGCCGAGGTGCTCCTCGACCACCTCGGCACCATCGAGCCCGGCGACACCCTCATGGACGCGGGCTGCGGGCGCGGCGGTTCGATGGTGATGGCCCACCAGCGCTTCGGCTCCAAGGTGGAGGGCGTCACCCTCTCCGCCAAGCAGGCCGAGTTCGCCAACCGGCGGGCCGCCGAGATCGGCATCGACGACCACGTCCGCGCCCGGGTCTGCAACATGCTCGACACCCCCTTCGAGACCGGGCAGATGGCCGGCTCGTGGAACAACGAGTCCAGCATGTACGTCGACCTGCACGACCTCTTCGCCGAGCACTCCAGGGTCCTCGCGGTCGGCGGCCGTTACGTCACCATCACCGGCTGCTGGAACCCGCGCTACGGCCAGCCCTCCAAGTGGGTCTCCCAGATCAACGCCCACTTCGAGTGCAACATCCACTCCCGCCGCGAGTACCTGCGCGCCATGGCCGACAACCGTCTGGTGCCCCAGGCCGTCGTGGACCTCACCGCCGCGACCCTTCCCTACTGGGAGCTGCGGGCCACGTCCTCGCTGGTCACCGGGAT
Organism: Streptomyces roseicoloratus; assembly: GCF_004117935.1. GTDB lineage: Bacteria > Actinomycetota > Actinomycetes > Streptomycetales > Streptomycetaceae > Streptomyces > Streptomyces roseicoloratus. The sequence goes on from NZ_SDOY01000144.1 coordinate 35,369, forward strand.
CGAGGAGGCCTTCATCGAGTCGTACAAGGACGGCTCCTTCCAGTACCTCCTGATCGCCGCCGACCGCGTCTGACCGCCGCCCCACCGGCGGAAAGGAGCCGGACCCGACCGACATGCCGGCCGGGTCCGGCTCCGGCATGTGCGATTTTCGGCCAACGTCCTTTACTCCTTTGGGATTTCGGCGCAAGCGCGTTAGCTTCGGCAACAGTCCGGTAGGGCCTGTCCGGCGGATCAGCGTCGGGTCGGCCGCGGCGTCCGGTGCGCCGCATCGCAAGGCGCCGGACAGGGCCTGGAGCGCCGGGGGGACTCATGGGACGCATACGGGGCAGGGACACGCACGCGTCGTGTCACCGCGCGGAGTACGGCACGGACGGAACCGGCGGCACGCGCGTCGCACGCGGGACCCGCCGGTGAGCACGCCGACGCCGAGCCCGAGCCCGACCGCCACCACGTCGCCGGGCCCCGGCCCGAGCTCCGGTCCCGGCCCGAGCCCCCAGCCCACCACGACGCCCACGCCCGGCACCACCCACCTGCCGTCGCCGGCCCCGTCCTCCGGCTCGCCCAGCCCCGGTCCGACGCCGTCACCCAGCCCGAACGCGTCGCCGACCCCGCCGCACTCCGGCCCGCCGCCGCAGCTGCCGCCGGCGACCCCGCCCGCCGTGAACAACCCGTGGACGGCACCCGGCGGCTTCGACGTGCAGCCGTTCCACCTCTACCAGGTGTCGTCGGCCCTCGCCGTCGAGCAGCAGTCGTTCCACAAGGCGCTCACGCAGTTCCTCGACGTCCACGCCGGCTACTCCAAGGTCGGTGGATCCGGCACCGTCACCGTCGAGTTCGCCACCCAGTACGCCGCGGTCCTCACCCTCCTCCTGGAGGTGCACGGCAAGGCCGTGGTCGCCATCGGCGGCGCGGCGGTCGGCTTCACCATCACGGCCGACAACTTCCGGCAGGCGGACGCGGCAACCCACCCGCTCAACCCGCCCTTCGCGCCGCAGGCGCCGCCCCAGGTCATCACGTCCCCGCCGGCGTACCCGGCACCGCCGCCGTTCGGCGTCCGCGACGGAAACCCCGTCGACGACTTCGCCGACATCTTCGACGACGGCGACATCCCCGGCTCCCTGATGCGCTCCGTGATCGAGGAGGCACTGCGCACCGGCCGCGCGCTGGAGATCCTGCCGCTCCCGAACTACCTGAGGGTCAACGAGCTCTCGCAGGCCTGGCTGCCGTACCAGACGGGCATCGGCATCATCCAGGGCCAGCTCAGCGCCACCGTCGACACCATCACGGACAACGCCAACGCGGACTGGAACAAGGCGATGCACCAGTTCGTGTCCTCGCTGTGGGGGACGACGGCCTGGGGCAAGAACACGGCCGGCTACGAATGGGGGCACAAGCCGCCGACCGGCGCGGGCACCAGCCTGCCGGCCTTCGCCGTCCTCAGCACCACCGCCCAGATGCTGGCCCAGGCCATCCGCTCCTACGCGGAGGCCGCCGAGAAGGTCCGCACCGAGCTGCGCGGGATCCTGTACAAGGCCATCAAGGAGGCCGTCGCCCTCCTCGACATCACCGACATCCGCGACGTCGGGAGCCTCGTCGAACGGCTCAAGAAGATGTGGAAGGGCCTGGGCGCCGCGGTGCTGGTCGCCATCGACACGGACGCCGTCAACAGGGCCGTCGACACCTACGAAGCCTCGCTGCGCACCCAGATCGACGTGGTCAAGAAGCTGCTCGACCCGCTGCGGGAGGCCTCGCGCGCGGTGCCGACCTTCGCGTCGGAGTCGGCGCGGGCCCAGGCGTTCGGATCGCGCTCGCTCTTCGAGTTCGACCGGTCGGTCGTCCCGCTCAACGAGCAGTCGCGGGACCCGAACGCCAGGTTCGGCATCGACCTCGCCTCGATGGAGTGGGAACGCAACGACTTCCAGCCCCCGCACCCCGCCGCGCTGCGGGAGGGGAAGGAGGCCCACACGATCGACAAGCACATCGGGCTCACCCCGCAGCAGCTGATGCACCGGCTGCGCGACCAGGGAGGAGCCGACGCGTCGACCTTCCGCGACCTCCCGTCCGCCGAACAGTACGTGCAGACCGCGGTGAACGACCCGTCGAAGAAGACCGAGCTGGAGACCTGGATGCGCAACCAGGAGCAGAAGGTCGCCAACGGCACCTTCAATCCCGCGTCCGTCAAGGCCTGGGACTTCCCGGTGAAGGACGCGAACGGGCACCAGGTGGCCGTCGGAACCTCGGTGAGCCAGGCTGACTTCGCCACCTCCGGCTACTCGGCCCAGGCGAAGGACGTGCACACGGTGCACGTCGTCCTCGCCTACTCGCCCGAGACCAAGGGCTTCTACGTGCTCACCGCCTATCCGAAGGCCCCCTAACATGCGTCAGGTGACCGAATCCACCGACGCCGTCCTGACCAGCGGCGTGCTCGCCCGCCTCGTCGACCTCGCCGTGGCCTCCCGGAACCCCGGGGGTGCCCCGCTGGAGGACGAACTCCAGCGCCTCTCACGGCTGATGCAGGACTCGCACGCGATCGCCTGGGTCATGCCCTTCGACGCGGTGGCCTCGCTCCTCGACGCACTGGCCGACGAATACGGCACGGAGCGGTTCGGCGACCGCCCCGCCGTCTTCCGGGACCGGCTCGCCCGGGCGGCCGGCGACGAGCCCGTCGACGCCTTCCTGCGTTCCCTCGCCGAACTCGTCCGCGACCCCTGGTTCGGCGACTGCCCGGACTACGCGGAACTGCCGCTCTCGCAGTGGGAGGCACTGGCCCGCTTCGACGTCGTCAACGAGTTCGCGTCCCAGCTGCCCACCGGTGAGTACGACCGCGATCCCGAGGCGGAGGCACGCGAGCTGGTCGCCATGGACCATCCCGACTGCCACGGCAGGATCGCCGGTCTCGCCGGACAGCTCCAGCGCGTCCTGTACATGTTCCGGTCGCCCGCCGAGCTCGACGCCGCCTTCGCGCCCGTCATGCCGTCCGTGACGAGCGCCCGGCTGCGGCTGCTCCTCGACGCCGTCCACGCCCACTTCGCCGAGCAGCACTGACCCCACCACCCCTCGCCACCACCCCTCGCCCACCACCCCTCGCCACGGAAGGAGCCGCCGTCATGGCAGTGGAACCGAACCTGGTCGTGACCGACCAGGACCTGAAGCGCCTCGCGGACGACCTCGACGCCATGCGGTCGCACATCGACGGGCAGGTGCGCCGGATGGACGCGATCGTCGATCGGGCCGAGGCCCGCTGGCGCAGCGAGGCGGCGACGGCCTACCGAAAACTGCACCGGGAGGCCGGGGCGGACGCCGTACGCGTCCGGGAGATCCTCGGCGTCCTGGCGAAGGCGGTGCGCATGAGCCGCGACGGGTTCACCCGCCAGGAGCTGGACGTCCTGCGGCAGTTCCGGGCCGAGATGAAGAAGGTCGACATCGACGCCGAGGTCCGCGAACTGTCCGGCGAGGTCCCGGGCGGCAGCGGCTCCGGCGGCACGGCGGCGCCGGCCAGCAGGGTCAACGACCTCTGACGCGCGTCCGTGCCACCTCGTACATCCGCACGTCCGTAAGGCAGGGGGAATCGTGAACGACGACGGCTCGATCACCGTCGACCTGGTCGCGCTGCGCGAGATAGCCGGCGACCTCGAGGACATCATCAAGAAGCTCAACGAGAAGCTGGGCGCGCTGTACGACCGCACGGTGCCGGTCGTCCTCGCCTGGGAGGGCGAGGCCCGCGAGGCCTTCGTGGACGAACTCGACCGCTGGGACCGGCAGATGGAGGACCTGCAGGCCGCCCAGAAGGTGCTGCACTCCATCGTCACCACCGGCCACGCCAACTACTCCGCCGCCCACCGGGCGACCCTGCGCGGCTGGGGCGGTGCCTGAGATGACCGCCGACGAGACGCCGGACACGACGCCTGGTAGCGCTGCCGAGACGGCGCCCGGACCGGTGTCCGCCCCCGCACCCGACCTGACGAAGCGAGCCGCACCGTCCGGGCCGTCCGGGCCGTCCGGGCCGTCCGCGCTTCCCGTCCCGGCACGTGCCGACCGCGCCGCGACCTTCCCGGACCGGGCGACCGCGCAGTGGGCCACCCAGCAGGTGATCTCACTGAACGAGCAGGTCATCCACCGCTGGCTGGCCCAGTCCACCCGGCAGCGTCTCGTGATCGAGGCCGCCTGGCCCTCGCGGCCCGACCCGGTGGGCACGCTCCTCACCACCGGCATGGGCCTCGTCGGCCAGGAGCCCATCGAGGTGCGCGCCGTCCGGGTGGTGCTGCGCCGTCACACGTCCGAAGAGCCCGGCGCGTACCCGTTCACCGTCCACTCCTCCCTGCCCGTCGTCCTGTAGAGGCCCGCCGTGTCCCTGAACCCCGCCGAGCACGACCGCAAGTACGGCGAGCTCGACCAGGTCGTCCGTGCCCACCTGGGCCTCGGCCCGCACGCCGCCGAGGCGGTCGACGGCTATCTGCGGCAGACCTGGCGCACCCGGCCCTGGGCCATCGCCGTGGCCGCGGAGCAGCTGCGCGTCTATGCCGACAATCCGCCGGGGCGGCTGCGCCTGAGGCTCGGCGAGTACTACCGGCTGCCCGACGTGGGGCTGCCGCCCGAGGAGCTCCGTGACTGGCTCACGGGGCTCGCCGACCGGCTCGACGAGAGCCTGGCCACCGGCCAGGCGCCGCCACCGGCCCCGCCCGTGACGCCGTGGGAGTGGCGATCCCGCTTCCCCGAGCTCGCGCAGCTGCTCGGCGGCTGGTTCTCGCAGGACATGCCGGAGGAGTTCGGCGACCACGAGGCCGCCCTCGCCGACTATCTGCAGGGCACCGATCCCGGCCTCGTCGCCCAGCTGACGGGGGAGCTCCACGACCTGCTGGCCCTTCCCCTCGACGAGGACGGGCTGGCGATCGCCCTGGCGGCCCTCGGCTCCGAGGTCGAGCCGCCGGCGCCCTTGTCCCGGGCGGCATGGCTGGCCTCCCTCGCCCTGCGCCTGCGCGGCTAGGAACTCGGTCGACCGGCCCGGCCCGCCGTTTCTCCGCCGCGCCGGCGGGCAGTCGCCGGGGCAGTGGGGGCCGTACGGCTGCGGTGGTGAGCGGGATGGCCAGACCGATATGGACCGGGGTGCTCAGTTTCGGGCTGGTCAGCGTTCCCGTCGGGCTGTACACCGCCACCTCCGCGCACACGCTGCGGTTCCACCAGTTGCAGCGCGGGACCTCCGACCGGATCCGCAACCGGCGGGTGAACGAGCGGACCGGCGAGGAGGTCGAGCTCGACGACGTCGTCAAGGGCTTCGACGCGGGCGACGAGTACGTCCTCGTCGAACCCGACGAGCTCGACGAGATCGCGCCCGGGCGCTCGAAGGCGCTGGAGATCAGCGGCTTCGTGGACCTGGACGCCATCGACCCGATCTTCTTCGACCGCACCTACTACCTGGGGCCGAAGTCCAAGGACTACGCCAAGGTCTACGCCCTGCTCGAGCGGGCCCTGGCGAAGACCAACCGGGCCGGCGTGGCCACCTTCGTGATGCGCGGCCGCGAGTACCTCGTCGCCCTCAAGTCCGAGGACGGCATCCTCACCCTCCACACCCTGCACTGGGCCGACGAGATCCGGAACCCCCGCGAGGAGGTCCCCGACCTGCCGGGCTCCCGGACCGCGGCCGGCGCGAAGGAGATGCGGATGGCCGAGCAACTCGTCGAGACGCTCGCGATGGACTGGGATCCGGAGGAGTTCCACGACACCTACCGCGACAGGGTCGCCGAGCTGATCAAGGCGAAGCAGTCAGGCGAGACCGTCGAGAAGGCCGAGCCGGCGGCCGAGGCCACCAACGTGATCGACCTGACCGAGGCCCTGCGCGCCAGCGTCGAACGGGCCCGGGGCAGGAGGAGCGGGGGAGAGCAGGGCAAGAGGGAGCAGGAGGGCGAGGGGCAGGAGAAGGGGAAGGAGAGGGAGAAGGGGAAGGGGAGGGAGAAGGACGAGGCCAAGGACAAGGACAAGGCGAAGGGCGAGACGAAGGGCGAGGCGAAGACGAAGGGCGAGGCGAAGACGAAGGGCAAGGGCAAGGAGTCCGGGAGGGGCAAGGAGGCCGGGCTTGCGGAGCTGACCAAGGCCGAGCTGTACGAGCGGGCCTCGGCGGCCGGCATCCCCGGCCGCTCGCACATGAAGCGCGAGGAGCTGATCAAGGCCCTGGAACGTGCGGAGCGGGAACAGACCGCCGCCTAGAGCGCCGGGGCGGCGGCGGTGTCACGGGGCGGGCGGTGTGCGGGGGTGTCACGGGGCGGGCGGTGTCACGGCGTGTCGGGCTTGTCCGGCTCCTCGGCCTCCGCGGGTTCCACCGCGTCCTCCGGCAGATACGGGCGCAGGGCGCGTTCCGTCTGTTCCGGGTCCGGGACCGACACCGCCACGCGGGCGTACCTCGACGCCGGACCCAGGTCCATCTGCAGGGCCGGGGTCTCGGCCCGTACCGCGACGAAGTCCGTGCCGGGCGGGCCGTGCCGTTCGCCCACGCAGCGGCCCGGCAACCAGACACCGCGGGCCGCCTCGCCGCGCAGCACGCGCCACCAGCTGTTCTCGACGCCGACGGCACGCAGCGCGGAGACGGGCAGCCGGATCGTACGCCGCCGGGCGGCCAGCGCCTCGCGCGGCCCGAGCCGGACCACGATCTCGGTGCCCTCGACGGTCACCCGCGTCACGGTGTCCTCACCCGCCTTCGCCGAGCTCGGCGAGCCGCCGCCGGGCCGCCGCGGCGGAGTGCCCGCGCGGAGCGTCGCGCCAGGGCTCGCGGTCGAGCAGTTCCGCCGCGTCCCGCACGGTCCAGCGGCGTGCGGTGAGGCCGGGTTCGTCGAGCTCCGCCCAGTCCAGCGGAGCCGCGACCGGCGCGCCCGGGCGGGCCCGTACGGCATAGGGGGCGACGGCGGTCTGGCCGTAGCCGTTGCGCTGGACGTCCAGGTACAGCCGCCCGCGGCGCTCCTTCTTGCGTGCCGCGGTGGTCAGTTCGTCCGGGTGGCGGGCGGCGAGCACGTCCGCGACGTCGTGGGCGAAGGCCCGTACCTCGTCGAAGGTGTCCCGGCGCAGCAGCGGCACGACGACGTGCAGTCCGCGCGAGCCGGTCGTCATCGGCAGTGAGGGCAGCCCGAGGTCGTCGAGGAGCGCGCGCAGCCGGCGGGCGGCCCGGAGCACGGAGTCGAAGTCGTCGCCCGGCGGGTCGAGGTCGAAGACCAGCCGGTCGGGGTGGTCGGGGCGGTCGGCGCGCGAGAGCCAGCGGTGCGGGGTCACACAGGCCTGGCTCGCCAGATAGACCAGCGAGGCGGCGTCGTCGCACAGGGCGTACGTGACGGTGCCGTCCGCCTTCGGCAGCTCGGCGCGGGTCAGCCAGTCCGGGAAGTGGTCGGGGACGTCCTTCTGCAGGAAGCCGGGGCCGTCGATGCCGTCGGGGTGGCGCTCCAGCATCAGCGGCCGGCCGCGCAGCTGCGGCACCATGCGCCGCGCCACTCGGTGGTAGTAGTCGGCCAGGTCGGCCTTGGTCAGCCCGTCCGCGGGGAACAGCACCTTGTCGGGCCGCGGCACCTCGACCGTGCGCCCGCCGACCCGGACGGCTGCCGCCGTGTCGGTCGCCGCGCTCATGCTTCCTCCCCGTCGCTCATGCTGCCTCCCCGTTCGCGTGGCCGTGACCGTGGCCACGGCCGTTCCCGCTCCCGGCCGTGCCGGCGCGGCCGGTGTGGGCGTCGTCGGCGACCTGGCGCAGGGTGCGGCCGGTGCGGGCCGATCTGGCGCGGTGCGGGTCGGTGCCTCCGCCGGTGCCGCCGTCCGCCGCCCGGGCCCGCCCGTCGGCGCGCTTGACGAGCAGCCACGCCTCGCGGTCCGAGCCGTCGCCGCGGATGCGGGTCAGCGCGTAGCCGCCGTGCAGCTTCCGGCCCTCCAGCCAGAACGAGGCGTGGCCGCCGTCCAGAGCCTCGGCGAACGGGACCTCCTGGCCGCGCCGGTCCTCCGACAGGTTCCGGTACGTGCCCTCGTCCCAGACGATGACGGTGCCCGCGCCGTACTCGCCGGGCGCGATCACGCCCTCGAAGTCGCGGTACTCCAGCGGGTGGTCCTCGGTGGGCATGGCGAGGCGCTTGTCCTGCGGATCCGCCGACGGGCCCTTGGGCACGGCCCAGGAACGCAGCACCCCGTCGACCTCCAGCCGGAAGTCGAAGTGCATCGCCGTCGCGTCGTGGATCTGGACGACGAACGAGGGCGGCTCGCCTGGCGCCGCCGCCGCGGCCCCGCCCTTCGGCTCGGTGGTCCGGGAGAAGTCCCGGCGGCGGTGGTACTCCTTCAGCGCACGCGTGGGACCCACGGTCTCCTCCTCACGGCGTGGGATCGACCCCGTCACCGGGCGGCTACCCCGGGACCGGGTCACTACTCCCGACCCGTACGGACTCCGCCCCGCGGCGCCCGGGGCTTCAGCCGCCGACGGACACCACGACCGCGCTCATCGGGCCGCCGGGCGTCCGGTACGTGACCTTGTCGCCCGCGTGGCGGCCGAGCAGCGCGGAGCCCAACGGGCTGTCCGAGGTCACCAGGGCGGGGTCGTCGGCGTCCGCGAGTTCGCCGAGGTGGACGGTCGACTCGCCGCCGTCCTCGAAGCGCACGGTGACCGTGCTGCCCATGCCCACCTGAACGGCGGAGGGTGCGGGTGCGGCGGTGGCCTCGCCGAGGCGCGCCTCGATCGCCTCGATCCGCCGGTCGAGGCGATCGAGCTCGTCGGCCCGCCGCAGCTCGTCGGCCTCGTCGGCCCGGTCGCCGACCGCGTCCCCGTCGCGCAGGGTGCCGGCCACCGCCCCGCGTTCGGCCCGCAGGTCGGCGAGCTCCTGCCGGAGTGCGCGGAGGCCGTCGGCACTGATGGGCTCCGGACCGTCGGTCATACCTGCTCCCTGCTCCTGGCTGCGCTTCGCTGTCACCGGTGGACGCACGGTCGAAGGACCGGCGCGCTTCCATTACCGCACCGGGCACGAGACCGGGCAATCCGGTGGCGGGCGGTGTGGGCCCCGGTGGGCGGTGCGGGCGCGGCGGGAGCGGTGCGCACCGTGAGGCGGTGATCCACCGGGCTCACCCGACCGCCATCCCGCCCGTCGCCCCGACCGCCATCCCAACCGCCATCCCAACGGCATCCCGCCCGTCGCCCCGACCGGCACCCCGCCCGTCAGGCGCCCGTCGCCACCTTCTCCTCCTTCTCCTTCTCCTCTCCCGTCTCCTCCGCCGGTTCCGGCTGGATGCCCGCCAGCAGGTTGAAAGCACCGGTCAGGAGGTTGAGGGTGACCACGCCGACCAGCTCGGCGATGATCCGGTCGCTCCAGCCGTGCGCCCGCAGCTCCGCGACGTCCTCGTCGGAGAGCGCGCCCGGTTCGGCGAGGACGCGCAGGGCGACGGCGATGAGCGCCGCCTCGCGGGCGTCCGTGGACGTGCCCTGGCGGGCCAGCTCGATGTCGTCCTCCGTCAGACCTGCGGCGCGGCCCGCCGCCACGTGCGCCTCGCGGCAGGTGCCGCAGCCGATCCACTCCTGGACCGCGAGCGAGATCTTCTCGCTCAGCGGCCGCGGGATCTTCACCCGCTTCATCGCCCGGGACAGGCTCAGATAGCCCTCCAGGACGGCCGGCGAGTGGGCCATCGTGGACACCATCTCGCCGGCCGAGCCGTGCCGCTCGACGATGTCGGCGAGCAGTTCGCGCGCCTTGCCGGTCGCCTGTCCGGGTTCGAGCGCGGTCAGTCGTCGCACCTTGCCTCCTTGGTCGTACCACAGTCATCAGTCGCACCACAGGCATCAGTGACACCACAGTCATCACGACCGCGGAGTCTCCGTATACCCCTGAGGGGTATAACGCCTGAGTCGTTACGGGCGTTCCCGGCGAGGCGCTCTACGATCGAGGGGTGATCAAAGGCGTCATGTTCGACTTCTCCGGCACCCTGCTGCGCGTCGAGTCCATCGCCCACTGGCTGGACGCCGTCCTCGCCCGGGCCGACGTCCGGCTCTCCGGCGACGAGTTCGCCCACACCGTGGAACGGCTCACCCACTACGGCGCCCTGCCCGGCGGGCCGTCACCGGCACGGGTGCCCGCACGGCTGGAGAAGCTCTGGCGGGAGCGCGACCTCGACGCCGAGCGGCACCGCGCCGCGTACACCGCGCTGATCCACGAGGCCGGGGTCACCGACCCCGTGCTCGCCGACGCCCTCTACGAGCGCCACAAGTGCCCCGAGGCCTGGCACCCGTACCCCGACACCGCCCGCACGCTCGGCGAACTGAGCCGCGGCGGCGTCTCGGTCGCCGTGGTCAGCAACATCGGCTGGGACCTGCGCCCGGTCTTCCGCGCCCACGGCCTCGACGACTGGGTCGACGTCTACGCCCTGTCCTTCGAGGTCGGCGTCCAGAAGCCCGATCCCGCCATCTTCCGCTTCGCGTGCGAACGACTCGGCCTCACCCCGGCGGAGACCCTGATGGTCGGCGACGACCGCCGCGCCGACGGCGGCGCCGAAGTGCTCGGCGCCCGGGTGCACCTCGTCGACCACCTGCCCGTCGACCGCCGCCCGCACGGGCTGCTCCCGGTCTTCGGGCTGCTCGGCGACGCGGCGTAGCCGATCGCCCCTCGCCCCGTGCGCCCCTCGTCCTGCGCGCCCCTTGCTCCGTGCGCCCCTCGCTCCGTGCGCCCCTCGTCCCGTGAGCAGCGCGCCGGGGCGCGCTGCTCACACCCAGTTGGCCTTGGCCTGTGCGAGCAGCGGATCGTCGACCAGCTCCCACAACGGCACGGCCACGTTGCCGATCCGGTAGCGGCCGCCGAAGTGGAGGCCGAGTACCCGGTGGTCCGTGAGGTCGAAGACCGGGGAGCCGCTGTTGCCGCCGAGGGTGGAGCAGTCGTGGCGCATCACCAGGCCGCCGGGCGTGAACTCGGTGGCCGTCCCCGGCTGCAGCCGCTTCACGTTGTAGATGTCCATGAAGATCCGCCGCATCGACTCGGGTTCGTTGCGTCGCCCGTCCCAGGCCGGATAGCCGACGACGTACACCGGCCGGCCGGGCAGGCTCGCCGGGGCGTCCGCGGCGAGCGCCAGCGGCGTCGGCAGCGGCTCGCCGTCCGGCGGAGCGATCCGCAGCAGCGCCATGTCCACGTCCGGATGGATCCCGATCACCTCGGTGACCTCGTACGGCAGCGGGCCGGCGGACGGCACCGGTCCCGGCGCCTGGTGCGCGGGCAGCTCCTCGCCGGGGTCGACCCGGGCCGTCATGCCCTCCTGGAAGGTCCAGCCGGCGTCCTCCGCGCGGCTGAACTCGGCCGCCACGTGCCGGTTGGTCATGACCGCCTCCGGCCCCACCACGAAGGCCGTGCCGATCCAGTCCAGACTGTGGTGCCCGGTGACCTCCACCCGACCCACCCGGGCGATCGACTCGCGGATCGAGTCCCGGCCGGCGTCCAGCACCGACCAGTCACCCTCCTGCGAGGCGAAGTCCTGTCCCTGCACCAGGATGGCGGGGCGGCCCTCCAGGAGGACGATCGCCTCCACCCCGAAGTACTCGTCCTCGTCGATCTCCTCCGCCCGGCCCTCGGCCAGCTTCTCCAGACCGGTCACACCGGACTCCAGGACCCGGGCGCGCTCCTCCTGGGCGAACCGGCCGATCTCGGCGGCCGGGGCGACGCCGGGCGGCAGCTCCTCGGCGGACTCCTGGATCACCAGCTCCTGTTCGAGCCGGCCACGCACCCGCGCGGCCACCTCGCCCAGGTCACCGAAGACCTGCTCGGGGCCGGTCGCGACCGGCGAGCCGCTGTGCGAGCCGCTGCGTGATCCGTAGCGCATCTCCCGTCACCTCCACCTGTCACCCTCGTCTGTCGTCCGGCGACGGTGTCCGCCGGCCGTGTCCGCCGGCCGTGTTCGCCGACCGCCGTCCGTCACAGCTCGGACTCGTGCGGCAGCGCCGCCTGTGCCGTCATGATCTCCTCGTACAACTCGGGTGCGTGCTCCCGGAGATGGGAGAGGATCCGGCTCATCTGGGTGCCGACGTTGACCACCGCCGTCGTCCGTCCCTGGTAGTCGAGGTCGCTGACCCGGCGCGCCCCGCGGTGCAGGGCGACGACCGTCCAGCGGTCGGTGAAGACGGGCGAGCCGGAGGAACCGCCCTGCGTGTCGGTGAAGTAGGCGAGGTTCTTCTCGTCCGCCTGGTACACCAGGTTGTTGCGCAGTGCGACCCGCTTGGGCATGCCTTTGGGATGCTGGATGATGTTGACCGCCTGCGGGGCGTTCCCCTGTGTCTCGCACGGCGCCGTCGCCACCCGCAGCACCATCCGCTCGGGCTGTGCCGCCGTCAGGCGCAGGACGGCGTAGTCGAGTTCCTCGTCCCAGGCGACGAGACCGGCGGCCGTGGCCTCCTCGGTCTCGGCCTGGTCGGCGCCGTAGTCGAAGCGCGAGCGGGAGTTGCGCACCTGGAGCTGGAGGTCCTCCTCCGCGACCCGCTTGCGGCCGCCGCCGATGCCGTTGCGGGCGTTCACCACATGGTGGTTGGTGACGAGCAGCCCCGGTGCGATCAGCCAGCCGGTGCCGACGTGCGGGTACGAGGGATGGAGCTGTCGCCCCGACTCGTACGGCGGCACGGTGACCCGCGCGACGGCCGCGCCGGCCACGAAGCCCTCGTACAGGAACTCGAAGGGCACCATGTCGTCCCGGACGACGATCTCCTCCTTGAACTCCGCGGACAGGAACTCGTCCGGCAGCTCCGGCTCGCCCGCCGCGTCCCGCACCACATGGTCGAGGGCCCGCTGGAAGACGGCGACCGCGCCGAGGTCGGCGGCCAGCCCGATGGCGTTGCGCAGCCACAGCTCCAGCGGCACCTCGCCCTCCAAGAGTCGCTCCACCCGGTTCATCGTCCGCAGGTCGGACTGGAGCTGACGGAACGGCGTCGGCTGCGGCAGCAGCGCCATCCAGAAGTGCTCCTTGACGCCCGCGAACAGTCGGCCGCGCAGCGCCCGGTCGGCGAGGCCCGCCTCCATGGCCGCGTTCTCCACGCCGAGCAACCCGTCGGACGACAGGTACGGTTCGTCCCGCCACGCCGCCTCGGCCTGGTCCGGCGGCGGAGTGAGCCCCACCAGGTCCGTGCCGCCGGGCACCGGCCCGTATCCCGGGCCGCTGCCGCGGTCCCGCAGCGCCGAGCCGGCGTCGACGGCGGCGGCCACGCCCAGAAGGAGATCGCCGCTGCGGTCCTCGAGCGTCAGCGCCCGCCAGGCCAGGCTGTCCAGGGTGCCGTGCCGCCGTGCCTCCCGCAGCGCCTGCTCGACCTGGTCGGGCGGCATCGGCGGAGCGGGGGCGACGATGCCCGACGCGCCCGCCGCCCCGCGGCCCGTCGCCCGGGCGCCCGCCGCGGCCGACTCCAGGATGCGGGCCAGGGGTTCACGCAGCTGCGGTTCCTCGGCCATCGCCGTGTCGAACCAGCCGGCCAGCGCCGAGACCACCGCCTCGTCGTCCTCCGGCAGCCCCACGAGGCGCAGCGTGCGCGCGAGTGCCGGCGGGTCGACCCGGCAGGCCGAGACCGCCGCCGCGCGGGCCAGCGCCGGCTGCCGGGCGAGGTCCTCGTCGGCGAGTCCGCGCAGCCGCCGGGCGAGCCGGGCGTCCGTCTCCTCCGAGTTCGTGTTCGCGGCGGCGGCCAGCCGGGACCGGGCCACGAGCACGCCGATCGACTCGTAGGGCAGCCCGAGCCCCGCCGCCACGGCCTCCGCCTCCTGGAGGTCCCGGTCGGCGTCGGCGAAGTCGCCCGCGTCCTGCGCGAGCCGCGCGGACAGCTGCAGCAGCTCCAGGCGGGTCTCCGCGCAGCCGGCCTCCTCCGCACGGTCCACCGCCCGCTCGGCCGTCTCCCGCGCGTCCTCCGCCCGCCCCGAACGCGCCCGGGTCTCCACGAGCAGGGCGTGCAGCCTGCTGCACGGTGTCCACGGCTGCCGCTCGGCGAGCCGCTGCGCGGCGGCCTCCACATAGCCCTGGGTGAGCAGGTCCTCCACCTCGCGGGCGGTGATCCGCTCCCAGTCCTCCTGGTCGGCCTCGGCCATGATCTGGTCCGGTACGTGTCCGCCGATCCGGCCGAGCAGGAAGGCCGCCGAACGCGGCGCCATGTCACGCTCCGCGCCCGCCAGATGGTGCTCCACGCCCGACAGCCAACGCGCCTCGACCGTACGGGGGTTCTCGCCGAGCCGCAGCCGGTGGTAGATCTCCTCCGCCCGGTCGCGGACGGTGTCGCGGGCCGCGTACCAGGCGACCGCGCGGGTGTCGACCGCGCGCATCAGATCGGTCCGCGCGCCGTCGGAGAGCCGCAGCATGATCGAGCGCAGGTCGGGCCGGTGCCGGATCGTCCGCGGCCCCGCCGACTCCATCAGGTCCAGTCGCGAGGTCAGCAGCCCGAACAGCCGCCCCGCCTCCGCCACGGTCGGCTCGGCGAGCCCGGCGGGCTCCGCGAGCACCTCGCGCACCAGCTCCGGCGTGATGACCCGCAGCGCGAGGCCCGCCTGGACGAGCGCCCGGACGTCCGGGTCGGCGATGTGCTTGAGCAGCCGGTCGTACAGCGTGCCCTGGATCAGCATCTGGTCCACGCTGTTGTGCAGCCGCCGCCGCGGCGTCAGACCGCGCAGCAGCTCGCCCAGCGAGTCGGCGTCCTCGCCCAGCGAGACCGCGGTACGGGCGGCGAGCCTGAGGCTCAGGGGATGGCCGCCGACCTGCGCGTACAGACTGCGCGCCACGGCCTCGTCGTCGACGCCCGAGGACATCAGGAGGTCCACGGAGGCCTGCTCGTCGAGGTCCCCGAGCTCCATGGTGCGCGGTGCCAGGACCCGGGCCGGGTGGTCGATGGGCGCCCGGCCGGTCACGATGAACCGCAGCCGCGGGTACGCGGAGCGCAGCGCCGTCCACACCGCCCACATGCGGGAGATGAGCGGCGAACCGCGGTACTGCGCCTCCTCGAACGAGTCGACCGCGATGACCAGCGGCGGCTCCATCGTGCCCGGCGGCGGGGCGGCCGCCTTGGCGACCAGGTTCGCCAGCTCGCGGGCGAGGTCCTGCTCGCGGGCGCTGGCCCGGGCGTGGAATCCGGCCGAGTAGTCGCGGCCGTAGGTGGCGCGGGTCGCGGAGAGCCGCGACAGCTCGTCGAGCTCGTTGCGCTCGCCGCGCTGGACGCTGGCGGTCACGCCGCACCGGTCGGCGAGCGAGTCGAAGGCCTCCCGGTGGTCCGGGTACTGGATGCCCAGCTGCCGGGCCGACTCGGCGATGACGGTGGCCGGTTCCTGGATCGACAGCGTCGGGCGCTCGAAGTCGATGTAGGCGAAGGGGAATCCGTCGGGAGCGGCCTCGCGCAGGCTGTCGAGGAGGAAGCGGGCGAGCAGGGTGCTCTTCCCCACGCCGCCGATGCCGTGCAGCAGCACGGGCGGCTCGGCGGGCTCGGTCGGCAGCGCGATGTAGGCGCGCAGCGCGTCGAGTTCACGCGAACGTCCGTGCATGGTGTCACGGACGAGTAGGCGCAACGGCTGGAGCAGCCGGGCCCGCTCCAGCCGTCGCTGCAGGTCCTCGACGGTCGGCAACAGTCCCGCGGTTCCCGGCACCTGCTCCAGCCAGAGCACCGCCTGAAGGACGTCGGACAGCCTCTCCACGTCGGCGTCGGCGAGCAGGACGTCCGCCGCGGTGGCGGGCGTGGGGACGGCTGCGGAGCCGGGCGGGGGGACGGCCGCGGAGCCGGACGGGGGGACGGCCGCCGTGTCCGGTACGCCGCCGGCGGGCGTCGCCGCCCCGTCCGGCGCGCCGCCCCGCGCCTCCGTCTCCGCCAGCAGGGCCAGTGCGGCGCGTTCCACGCCCGCGTCCGCCGGCAGGGTGCCGGCGTTGGCGGCGAGGGCCGCGCGGGCGGCCGAGGGGCCCGCGAGGCCGCGCAGGGTCTCCGTGCGGACCTCCGGGGTCAGCACCCACCGCACGGAGCGCTGCGGCGTGGCGAGCGCCGTGCAGTCGTCGACGAGTTCCAGGGCGGCCCGGCCGCTCGCCTCCCGTTCGCCGGGCAGCCGCAGCTCCATAGGGTCGAACGCGTCCAGCAGGCACGCGGCCTCCCGGTAGGCGCGGCGCAGCTCGGGCAGGGCGGCCACGACGGGCGCCGCAGGGGAGCGCAGCCCGGTCCTGAGCCGGTCGGCGAAGTCCTCGCCGGGCCCCAGGCGCAGATGGATCCGTACCGCCTCCTCCACCGCCGTGCACAGCCGCCGCATGTAACTCTCGCCGGGATCGGCCGAGTCGACCGCCCGCAGCACCTCCGTCACGGTCCTCTCCACGAGCCCGGGCGGAAGCTCGGCGTCGGGAACGCCGGAGGTCTCGCGGAAGAACCGGTCGAAGAAGTCACGCAGTTCGTCGGGACCGGCCGGGACCGCCGTGTCGTGACACTCGTTCAGCCGTATGTCGTACGGGAGTTGGTGCAGGGTGGTGGAGTAGCCGAGCAGCACCAGGCGCGGCACGGTCTCCTTGCGCACCGGCGTGTGCTCATAGATCGCGAGCGCGAGCTTGCCGACGCAGTCGAAGACGTCCGAGTTCGGGTCGAGTGCGTCGCACTCGTCGAGCACCAGCCAGAACCGGTCCTCGGCGGCCGTCGCCCGGCTCACGATCCGGTGCACCGCGTCGTCGATCGTGGGCAGTGGATCGTTCAACCGTGTCGGGTTCAACGGGAATCCGTCGGCCTCCGGGCCCGCCACGAACTCCCAGAGCCGCGCCACGAGCCGCTCCGCCGTCGACGTCCGCGTCAGCGTCACCCGCACCGGGCGGAACCCGCTGTGCTGCCCCAGATGCCGGATCAGCCGATACGTGTACGAGCGGCCGCTGCCCGGCTCGCCGTCCACCACCAGCACCGTCTGCTCCGGGTCCGCCACGAACCCGCGCAGCGTGCGGCGCAGCTCCGCACGGTCGATGAACACCTCGGTGCCGTGCCGCAGGACGACCGCCTCGTAGGGGTCCCGCGCCCCGTGCCGTGCCTCTTCGTCCTCGCGCAGCCGGCCGAGCAGCGCCCGTACCTCCATGCCGCGCCCCACGGCGTCGGTCGCGTCGAGCCGGTCGAGGACGTCAAGCCGGGCCAGCGCGTCGAGGAGCCTGCGCTGGTGCGTGATGTCCCGTCGTGCCGCGCCCACCACGACCCGGGCGTTGGCGTCGCGGTCCGGAGTCAGCGGGAGATCCGCCACGAAGTCCGTGGTCAGGGGGGTGCGGAGCAGCCTGGACCGGGGATCGGGATCGTCGAGGAGATGGTCCCGCACCCAGCGGGTGACGAGGCCCCACTCCGTCTCGGTGAGCGGCATGACGCACCTGCCCGGGTGTCCCTGCGCCGATGGGGACACACCTGCTCGCTGCTGTCATCGTCCCGCCGGGCGCGGGCACCCGCAATCGCTGCGGGCGCCCGCGCACCGGCTCCGGCCGCGCTCCTCCGCGCCGCGCCGCCCCAGTCCGACATTGCGCGGCCCCAGGCCGTCATCGTGACGGCTCAGGTCGTCATCGTGATGTCCTCGTACGACTCCAGGCGCCGCCACCGTTCCTCCGGTGCTCGCATCGGCGGCATCAGGTCCACGTCCGGCAGCGGTCCCAGCTCCAGCTCGGTGATCTCGGCGACGTCCGACACCGGCACCTGGTACGTGCGGAAGGGCCCGAGCGGCGGCGGCGCACCCGCCTGGGCACCGGCGAACGCCCGGTCCGCGTCCCGGCTCAGGTCCGGGCTCTGGTCCAGCACGTACGCCGTCGCCGCCAGCGCCCCGTCCTGCATGAACGCGGCCACCTTCCAGAAGCGCAGCGGCACCTGGATGCCCCGGTACGGCGGATCGGAGTCCTGGAGCACCGGCCCGGTCAGCACCACCAGCTTGCGGTCGAACTGGGCCGCGTGGTCCAGGAGGTAGTTCTCCAGGCCCTGCCACAGCTGCTTGCCCTGGTTGAACACGTCCGCCTGCGGCGCCGCGTTGGTGAAGTGGAAGGTCTCCGTGTTGGCCCGGCCCGCCACGGCCGCGGCACCCCACACGGGGTCGAGCCGCCGCACCAGATGGCCGCGGTCCAGGCTGTTGTTGCGGTAGACCTCGTCGCCGGCCTGCTGCTCGCGCGGCAGCCGCGGGTCGTACAGCCACGTGTCGTCGCGCGGAACGTCGTCGAGCAGCTCGGAGCCCTCGATGCACACGGCCGTCGAGGCGGCGAGCCGTCGGTCGGGCCGGAAGACGACGGTGAAGTGGGTGTACGGCAGGATCACCGTCTCCACGGACGTGCGGGCCGGCAGGGCGAGGGGCACGGTCGGGCCGAGGAAGTTCTCGTCGTAACCGGTGGGCCCGTCCGCCGGCAGGCCGTGCCGGGTGTCGCTTGGGTTCATACGATGTAAGTACCGCGCGGAGGAGGGCCGCCCACGGCACCGGACCCGCAGGCCACTCGATCAGACGCCCCCGGTGCCCCCTCCCGTCCGGCCAAGGAGGCACCCCATGCCCACCGGAATCTCCCTGCACGTAGGACTCAACAGCGTCGACCCCGACCGCTACGGCGGCTGGGACGGCACCCTTCTGGCCTGCGAGAACGACGCCCACGACATGGCACGCCTGGCGCGCGCCGCCGGCTTCGCGGACACCGTCGTCCTCACCCGCGAGGGCACCGTCGACCGGGTCGTCACCGAGTTGCGCGCGGCGGCCGAACGGCTCGCCGCCGGCGACATCCTGCTCCTCACCTATTCGGGCCACGGCGGCCAGGTCCCGGACGTCACCGGCCCCGACGACGAACCCGACCGCCGCGACGAGACCCTGGTCCTCTACGACCGCCAGTTCCTCGACGACGAGGTCCACCAGGAGTTCCTGCGCTTCGAGGACGGCGTGCGGAT
Organism: Streptomyces roseicoloratus; assembly: GCF_004117935.1. Lineage (GTDB taxonomy): Bacteria > Actinomycetota > Actinomycetes > Streptomycetales > Streptomycetaceae > Streptomyces > Streptomyces roseicoloratus. The sequence continues at coordinate 54,201 of NZ_SDOY01000144.1, forward strand.
CGTCACCTTCTTCGACTGCTGCCACAGCGGCAGCAGCGTCGAACTCCCCGGCGCCGAGACCACCGGCCGCTACATGCCCGAGCCGAAGCAGGCCGAACTCTACGACCGCGACCGCGACTTCTACGACGAACTGCAGCGCACGCTCGCCAAGGACTCCGTCGCGGCGGGCGACGGGGAGGGGCCGCCGGTGATCCTGATCTCGGCCTGTCAGGACAACCAGACCGCCATGGACGGACCCGTCAACGGCGCCTTCACCGGCGCGCTGCTGGAGGTCTGGGGCGACGGCGGCTTCCGCGGCGACTACCGCACCTTCCACCGGGCGATCCAGCGCAGGCTCCCGCCCACCCAGAGCCCCAACCTCCACACGACCGGAGCACCCTCCACGGCGTTCCTGGGGCAGCGCCCGTTCACCGTGTGAGCCGGAGGGCCACGCGGCGCCCGGGCCCAGCGCCGTGCGGCCCCGTCCTCACGGCCGCAGGGCGGTGGCGAGCTGCGCGCGCGAGCGGACGTCGAGCTTCTGGTAGATCCGCGTCAGCCGCGCCTCCACCGTCTTCACGCTCAGGTACAGCTTCGCCGCCGCCTCCTGGTTGCTGGCGCCCTGCCCCACCAGACGCGCGAGCCGCAGCTCCGCGTCGGTCAGCGAGGCGAGGCCCGGCAGCGTGTCCTCACCCGCCGGGCCCTCGCCCGCCGGACCGGCCGGCGTCTCGCTGGTGAGCGCGAGCCACGGCACGGCACCGACCCGCTCGAACGTGGACGCCGCCGCGTGCAGCGCGGCCTGCGCGGCCGAGCGGCGCCGCCGCCGGCGCTCCACCCGCGCCAGCGCGATCAGCGCACGACCCTGCTCCAGCGGCAGCTCCGCCTCGCCGAACCGGGCCGCCGTGCCCGCGAGCAGCTCCGCCGCCGAGTCCGTACGGCCCTCCGCCGCGAGGCACAGCGCGTAGGCCCGGTCGCAGCCGAGCAGCACCGTCGTCCGGCCGAGCCGCTCGCCCACCGGGCGCACCTCCGACAGGAGCGCCACCGCCTCGTCGACCGCGTCGTGCGCGAGCAGCGCCTCCGCGAGCTCCTCGTGCCAGCGGAGCATCGACGGATCCACCGTGGACTGGGCGCGCTCGTTCGCCTCCACCCGGCGCAGCGTCTCCAGCGCCGCCGCAACGTCCCCGTTCACCAGCTGCACCCGGCCGAGCGCGTACAGACTGCGCGAGAGGAAGACGCGGTCGCCCTCCTCCTCCGAGGCCTGCACACTGCGCCGGGCGTAGCTGGCCGCCCGGGCGAAGCTGCCGCCGGCGGTCTCCGCAAGCGCCAGGGCGTACCAGGCGGGTCCCGGGGAGAGCCCCGCCTCCAGGGTGAGCGCGAGCGACTGGCCGGCGTGTCCGAGCGCCGAAGCGCACGGTCCGATCCGCGACTCGATCTCCGCGAGCGTGCTCAGCAGCTCGATCGCGTCCTCCACCGAGCCGCGCCGCTGCACCAGCGGCAGCAGCGCGTTCAGCTGGGTCCTGGCGTCCACGAGGCGCCCGTCGAACAGGGCGTGACGGATCGTCAGGATCTGGGCCGCGTTGCGGACACCGGCCGGACGTTCGGCCGTCTCCAGGGCCCGGGCCTGCGCGAGCACCGCCTCGGCGTCCGACGAGCCGAGCGCCCGCTCCATGCGCGCCTGCACGGTCAGGGCCTGCGCGGCCGTACGGGGGTCGCCCATCGAGGCGGCCAGCTGCGCCGACTCCATCGCGGCGGCCCGCGAACGCAGCGGATCGCCGTCCGCCAGCACGTACTTGACGGCGAGTCGGAGCTGGACGGCGGCCCTCAGCGCGGTGTCGCCCTCCGAGTCCTCCATCGCGTGCACGTACATCTCGTCGAGGCCGGTCAGGCCCTGGCCCGCGGTGTCGAGCACCGCGAGCCTGGCCCGGACCCGGTCCGAGGGCGCCGCGTCCCGGGCGAGGAGGTCCGTCGCGGCGCGCATCGCCAGATCGGCGCGGGCGGCCCGGGCCGCCTCCTCCGCCGCGTCCACCAGCCGGGCGATCCGCTGCCGCGCGTTCCGGCCCGGCGTCGACTCGGCGGCCAGCAGGGCGAGTTCGGCCGCCAGCGCGCTGTTGCCGCGCCGCCGGGCCAGGTCCGCCGCCTCGGCTACCTCGGCGGCGAGCTCCTCGTCGGGCGCGTCGGTGGCGAGCGCCCGGTGCCGCACGGACTCGACCGGGTCGTCCACCACCCGGGCCAGCGCCGCGTGCCCGGCGCTGCGTTCCGCCCAGCACGCGTCGTGCACCAGGGTGGAGGGCAGCAGCCCGGCCGTGAACGCGACCGTGCCGTCCTCCGACATCGACACCAGACCGGCCCGCTCGGCCGCGGCCAGGTCGGCCTCCGCCTGGGGCCGCCCGGCCCGCCGGACCAGCGCGGCGGTGGGCCGCAGCGCCAGGGCCGCCAGGAGCAGCGTCGAGCGCACCTCGGGCGGCGCGGCGCCGAGCAGCTGCCGGGCCAGGTCGCGGGCGCGCCCGGACAGCGTCAGCGCCTCCGCGTGGTGGACGGGGGTCCGGGCGTCGGCCAGTGAGCGGCCCACGGCGAGCGCGAGGCGCGGATTGCCGCCGCTCGCCTTGTGGATGCGACCGGCCATCCGGGACGGCAGCCGGTGGTGGATCAGCAGCTCGGCGATCTCGTCGGCGTGCAGCGGCGGTACGAGCAGCACGTCCGCCTCCGACGGCACCCACAGGCGCGTCTCGTGCGGGTCCTTGCCGTAGCCCGCGCCGGCGCCGGAGGAGTCCGTCGCCGGGCCCGCCGCCGGACCGGAGACGGCCTCGGCGGAGCCGCCCGGGGCCCTCGTGCCGCCGGCGGTGCCGTAGCCCGTGCCGTACGCCGCGTAGGCCTCCGGCGTCTCGACGGCGATCACCCGCAGCGCGGGCGGAGCCAGATGGAGGGCGAAACGGAGCAGATCGGCGCTTTCCGGGTCGATGTGCTGCATGCCGTCGACGACGAGGAGCGCGGGGCCGCGGGCGGTCAGCGCGCGCAGGATGCCCGCGAGGGCGAGCCGCAGCGCGATCGGGTCCCAGCCGCCCTCCTCCGGCGGGGCCTCCCGGCACAGCATCGCGACGGCCGCCCGCTGCGGCCCCGGCAGCCCGTCGAAGATCCCGGAGGCGATGACGCCCCCCAGGCCGGCCGCGGAGGCGTGCGGGCAGCCGCCGTCGTGCCCGCCGGCGGATCCGGATCCCACCGGCGCGCGGGTGGTGGCTCCGGGGCCGCCGGAGGACCCGGCGAGGTGGTCCTCGCCGCCCGCCGTGGTGCCTGCGGACGCCCGGCCGGAACCGGTTCCGGCGAACGGGGGCGCGCCGGCGCCGTGCGCGGCCGTCCGGCGGCCGTCGGCCGCCGGGTGCTCACCGGGAGCCGGGGTTCCGCCGGTCGTGGGTGACGCGGCGGGAGAGGGGGCGGCGGACCTGGGTGCGGGGACGGGTGCGGGCGCCGCCGGGGCGGGCCAGGTGACGGTCGCGGCCACGGAGGCGACGAGCGCGGCGGCGGATGCGCCGGGTATCGCGCGGTCGGCGGGGAGCGTGGCGAGCCACAGGACCGTCTCGCCCCGCGCCTCGGCGCGGGCGGCCGCGGCGACGGCGACCTCGGTCTTGCCGACGCCGGCCGGGCCGGTCAGCAGCGCACGGCCCCTGGTCTGGAGAACGCGTTCGAGCCGGGCCAGGAGCTCCTCCCGGCCCACTGGCGCAGGCCGGAGCGGCGCTGTCGTCATGTGTCCACCACCCCTCCGGCGCTCGGGCCCTGCCCGTGAGCCCGTTGCGCAGAGAATACGGAGCACGGCGCCCCAGTCCAGGGGTCTTGTCCGGCATACGGACGGCGAGCCCCGGTCAGCCGCCGGGGGGACGGGTGTCCCCAACTGCCGGAAGCGCCCGTGGTGTAGACCACGGGCGCTTCGCTGACCAGCGGTGATGCTGGTGTGTGGGGGGTGATCAGGAGGCGATTCGCGAGCGAATCAGCCGGTTCAGAAGGTCAGGCTCCACGAGTCGATGTAGCCGGTGTCACCCCGGTACGCGTCGCGGACCCGGAGCCGCCAGGTGCCGTTGGCGACCTCGCTGGACGCGTCCACCGTGTAGGTGGCGAGCACGTTGTCGGCGCCGTCGGAGCCGGAGGAGGCCTTCAGGTTGCGCACGGTGCCGTCGGGGGCGATCAGGTCGATGACCAGGTCGCCGCGGTAGGTGTGCTTGATGTCCACGTCGACCTTGAGGGCGGCGGGGGCGTTGCCGGTGCGGCCGGTGACGTTGATCGAGGAGGACACGGTGGCGTTGTCCGCGATCGTCACGTTGTTCGCGTTGGTGAAGACCGTGCCGGTCGGCGGCGTGGTGGTGCCGGTGACCGCCTCGACCGTCTTCGCGGCGTCCGCGATGCCGGTGCCGCAGCCGCCGGTGCAGGTGCCGGGCAGCGGGCGGGCGTTGGTCTTGATGGCCGACTCGATCTCGGCCGGGGTCAGGGTGGACTTGGCCGACTTCAGGAGCGCGGCGAGACCGGCGATGTGCGGGGCCGCCATCGACGTGCCCTGGTAGGGCTTGTAGTTCTCGAGCGACTGGACCGTCGCGCCGGAGTTCAGCGTGGAGTAGATGCCGTTCTCGGGCGTGGTCACGGTGCCGGGCGTGTCGGTCGCGCGGCGGGTCTCGCCGCCCGGGGCCGCCACGTCCACGATGGAGCCGTAGTTGGAGTAGTACGACCGGTTGCCCTCGCGGCTGGTCGACGCCACGGTGATGACGTTCGAGCAGTTCGCGGGCGTGAAGCCGGAGGTGTTGGCGTTGCTGTTGCCCGCGGCGACGACGACGGTGGTACCGCGCGAGACGGCGCCGTTGATCGCGTTCTGGTAGACGCTCGGGCAGGTGGAGCTGGCGCCGCCCAGGCTGAGGTTGATGACCTTGGCCGGGGTGGGGTTCGCCGGGACGCCCGGCACGGAGCCGCCGGAGGCCCAGGTGATCGCGTCGGCGATGTCGGCGGAGGAACCGCCGCACTTGCCGAGCACGCGCACGGGCTGGATCTTCGCGTTGTACGCGATGCCCGCGATGCCCTTGGTGTTGTTCGTGACCGCGGCGATGGTGCCGGCCACGTGGGTGCCGTGCCAGGAGGAGTTGGAGGCCCTGGAGCCGGTGCCGCACTCGCCGTCGGTGGCGTTCCAGTCGCCCTCGTCCTTGGCGTCGGCGTCGCGGCCGTTGCCGTCACGGGCGTCGGCGGAGGTGGAGATGAAGTCGTAACCGGAGACGACGTTGGTCGCCAGGTCCGAGTGGGCGGCGTAGCCGGTGTCGATGACGGCGACGGTGACGCCGGAACCGGTCGTCTTGTCCCAGGCGGCGGGGACGTTCATGCCGCCGGTGGGCTCGAAGAGGTCCCACTGCTTGGCGTAGTCGGTGTCGTTCGGCGCGACCGCCATGGCGTACGCGCGGATGTCGGGCTCGACGGAGGTGACCTGCGGGTCGGCCTTGAACGCGGCCATGACCTCGGCGACGTCCTGCTTCGAGGCGGAATCGCCCAGGTCGACCAGCGCGGCACCGCCGGCCAGACGGCGCTCGAAGGAGAGCTTCTCGCCGGTCTTGGCGGCCTTCTCGGCGGCGTCGCTCTTCGCGGCGGTGTTGGAGGCGGCCTCGGCGGACGAGGACTTGTAGGTGACGATGACCTTCTCGACCGGGGCGCTGGGCAGCGCGGTCATGGCCTGGGAAGCCGGAGCCGGCTTCGGGGAGGGTGCGGCCGGGGCGGCGGCGAACGCCCCGGAGGTGGTGGCAGCGGCACCGAGGATCGCGGCGCTCGCGACCACCACGGATATGACTCTCCGCCTGGAACCGTTCAAGGTGTGGCCCTTTCGAGTACGACGTGAGTGGAGCAGTGGCGGCGGCGCGGGAGACCGCGGGGCGAAGTGGGGTCACGATCCGCCGTTCCCTGGGCGTGGGGGCCCGTGCGCCGCCACCGGCGCGACGGCCCGGGTCAAGGCCGTCCCCGGCGGACACCACCCACCCGTCCTCATGGACCTGACAGGTTGAGATGGGGGAAAGGATCCGCCGGTGCGGCAGACAGTAGGGAACGCCGAGGTGAACTCGATACGGGGAAAACCCTTGTCACCCTCACAGGGAGGGAGGGGGAGGGAAGGGGGAGGGCGTAAGCCCTGGTGACAGGGGTGGCGGGACCACCCGGACCGGGTGCCGCCCGCACCCCGCGCACGCCTTCGCGCGGCCGCCGCGCTCAGTCGATTGGCGAAGAACGCACCGTTCAGCCGAGTTCGAGGGTCGTCACGCCGAAGACCCGGTCCTGGGCGAGGGGCCGGATCGGACCCGTGTACATGCGGGCCGTCTCGAAGGTGGGCTCCAGACCCCGCGACAGGGCGAGCCGGGCCGCGGCCGGATTGGCCTCGGGCATGTCGACGGCGATGCGCGGAGCGCCGAACGCACGGGCCTCGGCGGCGAGGGCGTCGAGCAGCGCGGAGGCGTCGGCGGGCGTGTCCGCGAACAACGGCCCGATCCTGGCCTCCTGCTCGGCCGGCCGCACCACGCCGTAGCCGCTGAGACGTCCGTCGGTGAGCCGTGCCAGGGCACGATGACCCGGCGTGCCCAGCCAGGCGGCGAGGAAGCGGGGCCGGTCGGCCGGATGACAGGAGCTGTCGTACGCCGCGAGCTCGGCCGGATCCACCCGTTCCGCCGCCACCACACCCGTCACCGGACGGTCCGGAAGCGGCACTTCGCCCACGTAGCGAGCCGTGCGGTAGGCCGGCGCGAAGCCCGAGCGCCGGTAGTTGTCCTGCTGGGCGGGCACCCCGTCGAGCCCCACCGTCCGCCCGCCGGCGTGCGCGAGCGCCGCCCGCCAGGTCGCCAGGCCGTGCCCGCGACCGCGCAGATCGGGGCGAACCAGATAGAACCCCAGGAACGCGTAGTCGTCGTCGTAGTTGACCACCGAGACCGCGGACACCGGATCTCCGTCGATCCGTCCCAGGAAGAACCCCTCGGGATCCTGCGCGAAGAACGCCGCCGCGTCCGCCGCTCCCGGATTCCAGCCCTCCGCCGCGCACCACTCGCGCACCAGCGACCAGTCCCGGAGGGAGGCGCGGGAGACGTGGAGGGTCATGGAGCTCCCTTCGACGACACCGGAGCGCCCGAGCATAGCCCCGCGACGGCGACCTCCCGTCCCGCTGCGTCGCTTTCCGGCCGCGTGCGCGCGGGGGACACCGTACGGACCGGGCCCGCCTTCCTCCCGGCTCACCCCACGAGCCGCAGGCCCACCCCGGCGACCCCCACCCGGACCGACCGCCCCCACGTCAACTCCAGCGCGTCCGACTCCATCCCGTCCCCGAACGCCACGAGCCGGTCCGACTCCACCACCAGCCCCAGCGCGTCCCCCGCCGCCAACAGCCCCTCCACGCACGACGCCCCCGTCACCGGCGAGGGCCACGCCTCCCGGACCGTCCAGGCCAGCCGTGGCGAGGTCGGCGCGGGCAGCGGCAGGGCGCTGCCGCGCTGGAGCCACAGCGAGCGGAGCCAGCCCGTGGCCCCCGTGCCCGTACCGACGAGCACCCCCGACGAGGCCTGCGCCTCGGGCTCCGCGGCCGGGGGCCGCAGCGTGTAGCGGGCGGTCTGGTGGCCGGGCGGGCCGATGTAGATCTCGTTGAGGGCGAGCAGCCGCTGCGCGTCGTCCGTGACGGCCTCGACCATGGTGAGGAGCTCCGCCGTCGCGTCCGCGGCCGACGGCAGGAGCCGGCGCGCGTCCGCCGGCCGGTGGCGCACGAGGACGCCCGGATTGCGCCCCGGAGCGTCGTCGATCCCGACCACCGGCTGCCCCGACAGGTACTTGGCGACATTGGCCACGAGACCGTCCTGTCCGACGACCACGACGACGTCCTCGGGACCGAACAGAAAGCGGTCGAGGTCCGCGCGCTCGACCCGGGCCCGCCGCCAGCGCAGCGGCACCGCCGCGGTCACCTCGGCGAGGGCCCGCAGGTTCCGCTCGTGCCGCTCCCGGATCTCCGCCACGGAGCGCCCCCGGGCGGCCAGGTGGAACGCGGCCTGGCCGTGGGTCCCGTACCGGGCGAGCAACTCCTCGTACTCGGTGGTCCGATGGACCACGACGGCCCGTGGTGCGAGGCTCACGTACCCGTACCCGTACCCGTATCCGTGCCGCCGCCGAGCTTGGCCAGCAGTCCGGTCACGACGTCGGGGGAGAGCGTCAGGTGCTGGATGCGCGGGAGCTGTTCGGCGGCGCGGGTCGCGGCGAGCGCGTGCAGCGTCGCCGGGGCGACCTCGGCGTGGGCCCGCAGCCATGCGCTCTGCGCCTCCGCGCGCGCCGCGCCCACCTCGCGTGCGGCTTCCGCCTCGGCGTGGGCGAGCCGTACCGTACGGGTGGCCTCGGCCTCCGCGCGTACGGCGTCGGCGGCGGCGCTCTCCTCGGCCTCGCGGCGGGAGTTGATGCCGCGCTGCTCGACCAGACGCTCCTCCTGCCGGGCGAGTTCGATCTGGCTGGCCAGCTCGTTCTCGGCGATGGCACGCTCCCGTTCGACGGCGACGGCGCGCCGTTCGTACGTCGCCCGGTCCGCCTCCTGCTGTATCTGCTCGCGCGCGGGAGTGCGCAGGGCACGCTCGACCTCGGGCTCCGGACGTACGGCAACGACGCGTACCGCCACGACCTCGATCCCGGTGTCGGGCAGCCGGGGCTCGGCCGCGAGCCCGGCCGCGATCCGGTCCCGTACGGTTCCTACGCCGTCGACGAGCGCCTCGGCGAGCGGGATCCGGGCGAGCACGGCGAGGGCGTGCTGCTGGGCGGTCTCGGTGAGCAGGGTGCCGATCTGCTCGAGCGGGGTCCCGCGCCAGGCGCCGGTGTCCGGGTCGACGGAGAAGTCGAGCCGCGTGGCCGCGGCGGCCGGGTCGCCGATCCGGTACGTGACGGTCGACTGGACGCTCACGTCCTGGAAGTCGGCGGTGCGGGCATGGAAGGCCATCGCCAACTCCCGGTCATCGACCGGTACTTCGCTCAGCGCCGCGGAGAGCGGGCGGAACCAGAAGCTCAGTCCCACGCCCTCGTGCACGAGCTGCCCGCGCCGCTGGTGGCGGATGTGCGCGGTGGGCGCGGAGCGCAGGTGCCGCCAGCCGGCGCGGCGGGTGATGTCGGCCATGAAGCCTCCTTGTCGTCAGTTTGACGATAGGTGGCCAAGGGGGTTGTCGTCAAGGTGACGAATTTGAAGGGGGTGGTGGTCGGGGGGTGCCCCTATGTCGTCGGTCAAGGTGGTCGGGTGGCAGTGTGGCTGTCATGAGTGATGACGTGCCTGCACGGGAGTCGGCGGGCGAGAGCATGCGGCCGTGCGACTTTTGCGGTCATCCGGTTGTGTTGGACTCGGTCGACGAGCGGGACTGTCCCGTGTGCGGTGAGGCCTCTGACGATCAGCCGGCCGAGGCTGGCCGGGGTTCGTAGAAGGTGCCGTCGCGGAGCATGGCGAAGAGGACGTCGGCCCGGCGTCTGGCGAGGCAGAGCAGGGCCTGGGTGTGGTGCTTGCCCTGGGCGATCTTCTTGTCGTAGTAGGTCCGCGATGCGGGGTCGGCCAAGGCTGCAAACGCGGAGAGGAAGAAGGCCCGTTTGAGCTGACCCTGGTCGCCTCGCCGGCCAGGTCGTCGTCGAATCCGACGATCATCTCCAGCTCGGCGATGGTCTCGTCCTCGCCGTCGATCGCCCGCAGCGTGTGGGGCATCACGCGGGCGGCGTCCGCGATGATGAACGCGTCCTTCGCGTCCGTCTTGGCCTCGCCCGGGTAGAGGTCGGCGATCCGCCGCATCGTCAGGCCCGGAAGGTAGGCGACCGGGCAGCCCATGTCCCTTGCGACCGCCGGCGGCAGGGCGCCGATCGAGGCCGGCTGGTCGACCACGACCAGCACCGTTCCGTGCTTGGCCTGCAGCTTGGCGAACAGCTCGCGGAGCTTGTGTTCGGTGTTGGGTAACCGCTTGTCGAAGGCCTTCTTCCCGGCCGGGGTGACGGCGGTGGCGTGGTGTTCGCACTTGCCGACGTCCAGGCCGAGGGAGACGTTGATGTCGCCGGTGTCGATCACGTCAGGCCCCTCCGCTCACGCTTTCGTCCGGCCTTGCCTCGGCACCGAGCTGCCACATCCCCGTTACGGAGAGCTCTTCCGGCCTGGGTGAAGCCGGTGCTCAAGCCTCTCATCAGCGGTCCGTCGATGCCTCCGGGCCGGTGACACCACCCCCCGGATCATGAACAACAAGGGGGGAAGTCATGCCGGACCCGAAGGCCGGAGGCCCCATTGCGGAGCCGACGAAGACGGTAACGGGGGGGGGAGGGAAGGGCGGCGGCAGAGTCGGGGTGCAGCGGTCCGGGTGTCCGAGCGGGGGCGCGGCAGCCCCAAGACGGTCGAGTCGACGGGCGCTACCCGGGTCGCCGGTCGAGTCGGCAAGCGCCGCCCGGGCCGCCCGGTCGGGGTGTGCCGTCACTCAGACGACCGGCAGCCGGTCCCGAAGCAGGCAGAACTCGTTGCCCTCCGGGTCGGCCAGGACGTGCCAGCTCTCGTTCCCGGTCTGGCCGACGTCGGCGGGCCTGGCGCCGAGGGCGAGCAGCCGCTCCAGCTCGGCGTCCTGGTCCCGGTCGGTGGCGTTGACGTCGACGTGCAGCCGCAGCTTTCCCGTCCGGGGGTCGCCGCTGGGGCTGAGGACGAGCGTGGGCTGCGCGCCGCCGAAGCCGACGTCCGGCGGCCCGATCTGGATGCTCCCGTCGGCCTCCCGGTCCAGCTCGGCATAGCCGAGGACCTCGCGCCAGAACGCGGCGAGCCGTTCGGGGTCGGCGCAGTCGATGACCAGCTCACTGATGCGGCATGCCATGTCCGTCACTGTACGAACGGGGCCGGCGGAGCGATCGCCGTCCGCGTCCGGCCGGGTGACGGCTCAGGCCGTCGCCGTCGGCCGTCCGCCCTCCTTCGCGCCGCCCGGCCCGCCCTCGTGCCGACGGGCGGAGGCGTCCTCGTGGGCGAGGCGGCGCAGGGCCAGGAGGATGGGTTCGTAGAGCGTCGTGTAGGCGACGGTCGCCTCGATGGCCTCCTCCAGGACCGGGTACCCGTCGATCACCGCCACCTCCTCCTCGGCGATCGGGTGCAGCGCCAGCGCGTACCGCCGGATGTCGGCCATCTCGCCGCGATAGCCGAGCGAGCGCACGCTCGTGATCGCGCGGACCAGTGCCGCGAGTGCCGGCGCCTCGTCGTAGACGCGCCAGTCGAGCTCGGTCAGCAGCGCGCGCACCTCGGCCGCGACCTCGTCCCACAGCTCCCGCTCGGGCGCGCCCTCCTCCGGCGGTTCGACGCGCGGGCCGAGCATGTACGTGGCGATGCCGACCCGCTCGTGCCATCCGAACGCCGGGTCGTCCGCGACCGCGAGCACGTCACGGGCCTGCTGCACCGTCATGCCGCCGACCGTGAGCAGAGCCCGGACCAGCCGCAGCCGGCGCAGGTGCTCCTCGCCGTAGTCGGACTGCCGGGCGGTGACGGGTGCGCCGGGCGCGAGCAGGCCCTCGCGCAGGTAGTACTTCACCGTCGCGACCGACACGCCGCTACGGGCGCTCAGCTCGGAGAGGCGCACCTGAGATCCACCGTTCCCGTTCTCGCTCGTCGCTCCCGCCGTCTCGACAGGGCTTTCGGGGAGTTCTACTCTGCGACCCAAGGATAGTCGAGCTATCCATGACTCACGCGTGACGACGGACGACCGACGACGGATGGCCGGCGGCGGTGACGGACGACGGACGACGGACGGCGGATGGCCGGCGGCGGTGACGGACGACGGACGACGGATGGGGGACGGACACATGGCACGACTCGGTCTGGGCGACGGGATGCGGCTGGTCACGGTGCCCGAGTGGTATGGCGGGAGGCCGTCCGGCGCGGCGGGCGCCTCCGGGGCGCTCGCCGGCGAGGCCGCTGGCGAGGCCGTTGGAGACGCCGCTGGGGAGGCTGCGGGAGAGGCCGGGGGCGGACTCGGCGGAGGGCAGGGCGGCCCGGGTGCCGGGGAGGCGGAGGCGGAGGTCCGCCGGCGGGGCGGGAAAGCGGGGCGCGGGAGTCATGCCGAGCGACGCCGGCCGCGGCGGGGCCGCTTCATGGCGGTCAACACCGAACCGGTCGCCGTGTTCCTGATCGGCGCCCGCATCAACCGCTGGCGCTCGGTGCGCGGTTGGCTGCCCGTCGTCATGGCGATGCCCGGCATGATCAAGGAGCTGAGCGAGGACCCGGCCAGCGGCTTCCTCGGCTACCGGATGCTCCTCGGGCCGCGCTTCGGTGAGGTGACGATCGTCCAGTACTGGCGGCGCGCGGGCGACATCCGCGCGTACGCGGGCGACACCGGCCGCCGTCACCACCCGGCCCAGAACGCCTTCTGGCGCCGCTACTTCAGCAGCAACGGCGCGGTCGGCATCTGGCACGAGATCTACTCGGTCCGCCCGGGCGCGTACCAGGCGCTCTACGGCGACATGCCCCCGACGGGCATCGGTGCGATCCACGGCCTCGAACCGGCCGTCCCGCGCGAGAAGGGCGGCTACGAGACCTCGACAGACCCGGTCTACGCGGCCCAGCTCGGCACCCACGACGGAGCGGCCGGCGCGGCGAAGCCCGCGTAGGGCCGGCGTGGAGGGCCCGGCGCCGGGCCTGCCCGCGGTTCGGGGCGGGCCGGACGCGCGACCAGCCACTGTCGGGCGGGTCAGGGCAGCCGCTCCGGAGGGTTCGGACAGCCGCTACCGGGCGGGTTCGGGCTGTGTCTGCGGAAGGGAGTGAGACACGGCGGACGGACGTGGACGCGGACGCGGAGGTGCCGGGGCCGCGGTCGGGGCTCCGGTGCCGGTCGTCGGCGACTCAGGCGCGGGTGACCGCTCCGGTTCGAGGCCCGTGGTCAACAGGACCACCCCGCGGGCCGCGACCAGCGCGGCCACACCGGCGACCGTCCAGCCCCAGACGCCCGCGCGGAAGGTCTCGCCCAGCAGGGCCACGCCGATGACCGCGGCGGCCGCCGGGTTGGCGAGGTTGACCACGGCGAGCGGGGCCGCGAGCCCGCCGCGGTACGCGGCCTGCGAGAGCAGCAGCCCGCCCACCGCGAACGCGGCGATCAGGAACGCGAGCAGCGCGGTCGCCCACCAGCCGACCGCCCCGTCCGTCGCTCCGCCCGGCAGGTCGCGGGCGAGTGCGACGGTCAGCGTCTGCGTCAGCGCCGAGCCGACGGCCGAGGCCACCCCGGAAGCCGTCGCGTGCCCGAGGCCGCTGCCCCGCCTCCCGTCCCTGCCCCGTTTCCCGTCCCTGCTCCGCCCCCGCGCGGCGAGCAGGGCGATGAGCAGCAGCGTGACCGCGGTGACGAGCAGCGTCTCGCGCAGGTCGAGCACCTCGCCCGGCGCGACCGGTCCGGTCACGGCCACGAGCCCGACCAGCCCCGCCAGGGTCCACGCCGCGCCGCGCCACTCGACCCGGCTGACCCGCCGGTGCGCCCCGTACGCACCGATCGGCAGCGCCGCGACGAGCGTCAGCGCGCCGAGTGGCTGGACCAGCGTGAGGGGCCCGTAGTGCAGGGCGGCGACGTGGGCGAGGGCGCCGGCGGCGTTCAGACCGACCGCCCACCACCACTGCGGGCGGGCGAGCAGTCGGCGCAGCGCCCCGCGTCCGCCGGCGGACGCCGAGGCGAGCCGCGACTGGGCGACGGCGGCGAGCGCGTAACCGGCGGCCGAGACGAGCGAGAGCAGGACCGCCACCGCGGTCCCGGCGACCCCGCCGACGGCGCTCATCGCAGCGCCCCCACGGTCAGGGCGGAAGCCGCCTGCTGGTCGCCGAGGGGTCCGGGCCGCCGGCCCTCCCCTTCGGCGCCGGGGTCGGCGTATGCGTCCGCGTCCGTTCCCGTTCCCGCTCGCGTCCCCGCTCGCGTCCCCGCTCCTGTTTCCGCTCCCGTCTCCGCTCGTGCCGGTGCCGGTGTGGGTTCCGGTGCCGGTGCCGGTGTGGGTGCCGGTGTGGGTGCCGGTGTGGGTTCCGGTGCCGGTGCCGGTGCGGGTGCCGGTGCGGGTGCCGGTGCGGGTGCCGGTGCGGGTGCCGGTGTGGGTTCCGGTGCGGGCGTCGACGTCGGCCCTGGTACGAGCAGCAGCGCGAGCGCCAGCAGGGCGGCGGCCACCAGTGCGTCGAACCAGTAGTGGTTGGCGGTGGCGACGATCACGAACAGGGTGAGCAGAGGGTGCAGCAGCCACAGCCACCGCCCGCGCGAGCGCGTGGCGGCGATCAGCCCGATCGCGACCATCAGCGCCCAGCCGAAGTGGAGCGAGGGCATCGCCGCGAACTGGTTGGCCATCGAGTCCGCCTCCGGCGTCGCGCCGTACACGGAGGGCCCGTACACCCGCGCGGTGTCGATCAGGCCGCTCGCGGCCAGCATCCGCGGCGGCGCGAGCGGCAGCAGCAGGTGCAGCGCGAGGGCGGCGGCGGTGAGGAGGGCGAGGACGCGGCGCGACCAGAGGTAGTAGGCCGGGCGGCGCCAGTAGAGCCAGACGAGGAAGGCGACGGTGGCCGGGAAGTGCACGGCCGCGTAGTAGGTGTTCGCGACCCTGACCAGGCCTTCGCCGTGCAGCAGCAGATCCTGCACCGCGCCTTCGCCCGGCAGGTGCACGGCGCGCTCCAGGTCCCAGACGCCGTCGGCGTTGCGGAAGGCGCGGGTCTCGTGGCCGTTCGCGAAGAGCCGGCCGAACTTGTAGACGAGGAAGAGCGCGGTGACGAGCAGCAGCTCGCGCACCAGCGGCGGGCGCATGGGGGTAGCCGTCGCCCCCGGTCCTGCAGGACGAGTTCTTCGTATCCCGCGTATCCCGGAAGCCATGGCGCGGCCCTCGTTTTCCGTCGAATTCTCCGCCAAAGCGGACAGCAAACGGAGGAACTCTAGATCCGAATCTATCGAGACGCAAGCGTCTCGATACGTTTGCGTCTCGATTGTGCGCCCCCTACTCTCGGATGTGCGGAACTCTCGGATGTGCGGAAACGGATCCGCTGGGGTACGGAGTGTCCGGGAGTCCGGAAGTCCGGGAGGAAGCCGATGTCCACGCAGGCCGCGACCGCCGCAGCCCGTCGCAGCAAGCTCACCCCCGAGCGGGAGGCCGAGCTGTACGAGGCGGTCATCTGCCTGTTGCGCGAGGGCGGCTACGACTCCGTCACCATGGAGGGCGTCGCCGCCCGCACCAAGTGCGGCAAGGCCACGCTCTACCGCCAGTGGGGGACCAAACCCCGGCTCGTCACCGCGGCCCTCGACAAGCGGCGCCGCACCGTCTTCACCGGCATCGACACCGGCTCGCTCGTCGGCGACCTGCGCGAGGCGGCCCGCATCGCCGCCTCCCGGCGCGAGCGCGACGCCGAACTGATGGAGGCGGTCAGTCAGGCGTACATCCAGCACCCGGACCTGCGGGCGGCCCTGCGCGAGACGGTCATCGAGCCGGAGGTCGCCGCCATCGACGCGATGCTCCGCCGGGCGGTCGAGCGCGGCGAGATCGCCGCCGGCAACCCGGCGATCGGCTTCGTCGCCCCCTGCTTCCTGGGCATGCTCCGCATCGAGCGCCTCTTCGAGGAGCGGTTCACCGACGAGGCGACCATGCGCACCTTCGTGGACGCGGTCCTCCTGCCGGCCCTGCGGGTGGACGCGCCCGACCGGGAGACGACCGGTGACTGAGCGTCCCCGGATGTGAAGCCCGTGCCCGTCCGGCACCCTGAAACCATGCCTCACACCGCATCGCCGTCGCCCCGGCTCCGCGTCCGGCGCGTCTACGAGCCGCCCGAGCCCGACGACGGCCTGCGGGTGCTCGTCGACCGCCTCTGGCCCCGCGGCCTCGCCAAGGCCGACGCACACGTCGACGAATGGCCCAAGGCCCTGACGCCCTCCGACGAACTGCGCCGCTGGTACCACGGGCCCGAGGGCGACTTCGAGGAGTTCCGGCACCGGTACGAGCAGGAGCTGGCCGAACCGGCCGCCGCCGACGCCCTCGCCGAACTGCGCGCCCGCGCCGCCGAGGGACCGGTCACGCTCCTCACCGCCGCCAAGGATCCGTCGGTCAGCCACACAGCGGTCCTGACCGAGCTCCTGGGAGACACGCCGTAGAGGTGGCCGGGGAACCCCCGCCCGTCCGTCGCTTTCCCGCCACCTCCCGGCACGGCCCTGTTCAGCCGCCCCGGCCCGCCCCACCATGGCCCTGACGGACCCATGGACCCACGGACGCGGCGAGCACGACGGACCCTCTCAGGACCGACCGCCCCGGCGAGGAGGCGCACATGGACCAGGCCCGACACCCGGAACAGCCCGAGCAGACGGCCGAGCAGCCGGAGGCAGGACCGGCGCGGGCGATGGCCGTGGCGCCGGGGAGCGCGCGCGACGAGACGCTCGAAGGGTCTCCTGAGGAGACGCGCGAAGGGGCCATCGAGGAGACGCTCGCAGAGGCGTCTGGAGAGGCGCACGGAGAGGCGTCCAAAGAGACGTCGACGGGGACGCCTACGGAGGCGCCTACGGGGACGCCCGTCGAGGCTGCCGCGGGGACGGCCCAGGCAGGGACGGCCCAGGCGGGGACGGCCCCGGCAAGGACGGCCCAGGCAAGGACGGCCCCGCCAGGGGCGCCCGCCGGCACACCCGCCGACGCCGCCGAACAGGCCCGCCTCGACCGCCGCGAACACCACACCCGCCGCGCTCACCACACCCCTCTCGCACACCACACCCACCTCGCTCACCACACCCCCCTCGCACACCACACCCGCCTCGACCGCCTCCAGCGCGATCCGTACCCGCTCTATGAGCAGGCCAGGCGCGCCCCCGGCCTCACGTACGTCCCGCTGCTCGACGCCTGGCTGGTCTCCCGTGACGCCGACGTCCGGGAGGTGCTGCTGCGGCCCCAGGACTTCTCCTCGGCCCAGTCGCTGCGCCCGGACGTCCGACCCTCGCCCGCCGCACTCGCCGTCCTCGGCGCCGGTTTCGCGCCCCGTCCCACCGTCGTCTCCACCGACGGCCCCGCCCACCGCCGCCACCGCGCGCCGCTCAACAGCGGCCTCTCCGCCACCCGCACCGCCGCGCTCACGGCATACGTCACCGAGCAGGCCGAGACGCTCGCCGAGGCCTTCGCCGGCGCCATGGCCGAACACGGGAGGGCGGACCTGATGGCCCACTACGCGCGCCCGCTGCCGGGCGCGGTCGTCGGACGGCTGCTCGGTCTCGACCCGGCGGACGTGCCGACCGCCGTCCACTGCTCGTACAGTGCCGAACGGCTCCTGTACCGACCGCTGTCCGAACCCGAGCAGATCGCCGCGGCCGAGGACGTCCTCGCCCTCCAGCACCTGCTCGACCGGTACGCCCGTGACCGCCGGGCCCGCCCGAGGGACGATCTGATCACCGGCCTCGTCACCGCGTTGGCGCCCGACGCGGGGCTCGGGCCGGGGCCGCGTGAGCTCACCGGCGACCAGCGCTGCGAACTGGTCGCCAACCTGCAGAACCTGCTCATCGCCGGCCACCTCACCACCACCGCAATGATCGGCACGACGGTGCTCCACCTGCTCCGCCACCGGGACCAGTGGGAACGGCTGCTCGCCCGGCCCGAACTCATACCGGCGGCCGTCGAGGAGGCCGCCCGCTACGACAGTGCCGTCCAGGGCTTCCGTCGCACCACGACCCGCCCCGTGACCCTCGCGGGCACCGAACTGCCCGCCGGCGCCACCGTCTTCGTCGCGTACGGCTCCGCCAACCGCGACCCGGCCCGCCACCCGGACCCCGAGGTCTTCGACATCACCCGCGAGCGGCCGGACGCGCGCCACCACGTCGCCTTCGGCCACGGCCCGCACGGCTGCCCCGGCTCCCAGCTGGCCCGGGCCCAACTCCGCGCCACGCTCGCGGTGTTCACCCGCCGACTGCCCGGGCTGCGGCTGGTGGACGACGGTCGGATCCGGATGCGGCCGACCTTCATCCACCGCTCGCCCGAGGAACTCCCGCTCACCTGCTGAGCCGACGCAGCCGCGGCGCCTCCGCCGCCGCGTCGACGACACCGCCCCCGCCGCCCGCCTCCACACGGGCGGCGAGGCCGCGTGCCCAGGCGACGACCCCGGCGACGTCGATCCCGTACGTCTCGGCCCCGCCCCGCGCATATTCCTCGACCCGCCCGGCCCCGCGCCGCAACAGCCGCGCCCCGCCCGCCGCGTTGCCGCGCGCGGAGTGCGTCAGCCCCACCGCCGTCTGCGCGAGCCCCTGCCACAGATCCCGCTCGCCGGCCGGGCCCGACTTCCAGGCGTCCTCGAACACCTCGTGCGCGTGGAACGGCATCCCGGCGTCCAGCAGCCGCTGCGCCTCCCGCACCGTCCCGTCCGGTGACCGCACGACCCCTTCCGGCTGCCGCGCCACACCCTCCGCCCCGTACGGCAGGGGCCGCCCGAGCCCGTCCCGCGGCCGCGCGCTCCGCGCCCGCCCCTCCGCGTCCCGGTCCCTGCCCCGCTCTCGTCCCGCGTCCGTGTCCATCGCCCCATTCTCCGCCCGGACCGCCGGTGACACCCCGTGTGGTGATCCACCCCGTGAAGTGAGGTAATGTTCTCTTGCACGCCGCCGCCGGGGCCGAACCGGGGTGGACGGGCATCGGGACGTGGCGCAGCTTGGTAGCGCACTTGACTGGGGGTCAAGGGGTCGCAGGTTCAAATCCTGTCGTCCCGACTCGAAAGAGTCGCAGGTCAGAGGCCGTTTCAGAGAAATCTGAAACGGCCTCTGACTCGTTCTCGGGGACCAGTTGGGGACCAACTCGCCTTGACCGGTCAGCGGGCGGCCACGATCGGGCTCGGCAGGGACCGCGGCGCGCGCAGCACGCTGAGGTGCGCCGAGAGCGCGGCGCCGGCAGCAGTGATCTTGTGCACGTCGGGGTGCAGGTACCGCTGAGTGGTGGTCAGCGACCCATGGCCGGCGATCTTGCGTAGGACGTGCACCTGGACCCCGGCGTCGGCGAACCAGGTGAGTCCGGTGTGACGGAGGTCGTGGCGGCGCAGGTGCTCGTAACCGAGCTTCAGGACGACGTCGTCCCAGTGTGTCGCGTCGCGCAGGACCGCGGTGGAGATACGGCCGCCCCGGGGTCCGGTGAACATGCGCGCGTCAGGATCGGGGCCGGCGGCCAGGATGCGCTGGGCGACGAGGGGGCGGATCTCCTCGATGATGGGGACCTGGCGGGCCCGCTTGCCTTTCGTCCCCTTGTCGACGAGGCCGCCGGGAGCGGGGGTGGTCTGGCGCCGGACGGTCCAGATCCAGTTGGTGGTGTCGATATCCCCGACCCGGCAGCCGGAGACCTCACCGATGCGCGCGGCCGTGCACGCGGCGAAGAGGACGACCTCGCCCCAGCCCCGGTACTCGCCGTGAGATGCGGCCACGAGGGCCTCGGCCAGCTCGACGAGTGCCTCCCAGCCGGAGAGGGCCAGTGCCCGTGGGTCGAGGAGCTCGTCTTCGGCCTGCTTGTAAAGCTTCTGCCACCCCGTCACGCGGGCCGGGTTGATCTTGATGATGCCGTCCCGGACCGCCTGTTCCATGACGCGGACGAGGACGGCGATGGTGTTCTTGACGGTCGAGCGGCCGTGCTCGTCGGCGATCCAGTTCTGCACGGTGCGGTCGACGGCGCCGTTGGTGATCATCCGGACCGGCAGGTGGCCGAGGGCCGGGACCACGCGTACTCGCCAGCCTGAGAGATAGGGGTCGCGCGTCTTCAATTCCAGGCCGCGTAGGGCGAGTTCCATGTTCGTGTCGCCGTAGTCGGCGAGCTTCATGGTGGCCACGGAGGGTGCGAGGCCCGCTTCGGCGGCCTCAATGATGGTCTGGATCCACGCCTGAGCTTCTTCTTCGCTGTCCTTCCCCTCGGACACGGATTTCCGGCGCTTGGTCGTCGGGTCGAACCAGCGGACGCGGGCGCGGTACGGGTTTGCTCTGTTGGGCCTGTACTCGACATCCGTGGAGAGGCGTACGCCGACAGGGACGGTTTCTATATGGGCCATCAAGCCGCCCGGCTGGGGGCGATGCGGCGGCTGTGCAGCCATTCCTCGATGTCGGCCGCGCTGTACATCACGACTCGCTCCGAGATGGAGACGAAGGGAGGGCCCTGGGGCGGTTGAGCTGTTCGCCATCGGCGCAGGGTCGAGGTGTCGACGCGGAGGCGAGCGGCGAGGTCCTTGGTCGAGTACCAGGCGCTGGCGAGAAGAGGTGTACGGCGGTCAGCCGGGTCGCCTTGGTAGTGGAGCGTGGGGTGCGCGGTGGCCTCCATGTCGGCATGCGGTGCGGCGAGGTTTGTGGGGGATGTGGGTTCGTGGGGCAAGGGCGAACGATCTCCGGGGGGACGGAACACTAAACGGATTCGTGCAAGAGTCCAGAGGCGGAGGGCACAGTTCGCGAACGGAGAACGAATCGTGTGCGGGCGTGAGCCTGTCGATTCGGACTTCCTTCCCGGCGCCATCCGCTAGTGCTCCGTGGATGGATGAGGGGAATCAATCGTCCTGTGAAACCCCGGTTTCCCTAGCCGGGGCTTTGCCGCTATAAACGATCGCTGCGGGCACTCTCGGGATCTCGCGGAAGTCGGTCATGCCCGTTGGCCGACGTGTCTGCGTCGCCATCGGCTGGCTATCCACTCAGCGCAGCTGGTCAGACGGCGGGGCGTGGTGCTCCCGGGCAGTGGGCCACACGGCGGGCGGCATGCCGCGGTTGCGAGCAGGCGCGCAATGGCCTGATCGGAGTGTTGGGCTGACCGAGACGCGGGGCGTGTCGCGGGCTCAGGCCGGTGGTGCCGTTCCAGCCGTACGGAGAGCGATCACACGCTGGAACTCAGGGCAGGTGACGATGTCGTCGTGGTCGCATTCAAGGGCCCCTTCGACGAGTTCGAGTTGGGCCTCGGCCTTCTTGATGACGTCACGGAGAGATGCTCGCCGGTCGAACAGGATTTGTCGGTGGCGGTCGGAGTCCCGTGTCGCGAGCATGGCGCGGATCTCTTCTAGGTTCAGGCCGGCCTCCTTGGCCCGGAGGATCATCGCCGTGCGCACCACGTCGTCGTGACCGTATCTGCGGCGCCCGTTCCCGTCTCGCTCGGGCGAGAGGAGCTCCATCGATTCCCAGTGGCGGAGCACATGAGTGGCGATCCCGAAGCGCTCGGCGAGGGCTCCGATGGGCATCGGCCGGTCGGCCCGATCGCTCTGACTTGACTTCATGCCGACATTAAGCGGCAGCCTGCCAGCCATGTCCAACACACAGGTGCAAACGGAAACGGACGGTTCGAAAGTGCGGCTCATCGCTCTGCTGGACGTGGTGGACGACATGCCGGATGTGCGGCAACTCCGCCAGGACTCGTATGAGTTGCTCAAGGTGGGTCGTGGCACGACGGTCGTCGACGTGGGTTGTGGAACAGGTCGCGCCGTCGCGGAGATGACCGATCGCGGCGCGCGGGCAATCGGGCTGGACCTGAGCGAGGAGATGATCGGAGAGGCGAGTCGGCGCCGGCCGGACGCCGACTTCAGATGCGCCGAGGCGTACCAGCTGCCCTTCGGGGACGGAGAGGTGGACGCCTACCGGGCCGAGAAGCTGTATCACGAGCTCGACGACCCGGTACGGGCACTGAGAGAGGCGCGGCGCGTCCTGGTACCTGGAGGCCGCACCGTGCTGATCGGCCAGGACTGGGACACCTTCGTCATCGACTCCGACGAAGCCGCCCTGACCCGGACGATCGTTCATGCCCGGGCCGATCTGGTGCCGGGGGCCCGTACAGCGCGGCGCTATCGGAGCCTGCTGCTTGACGGCGGCTTCCGTGACGTCGTCCTGGAGGTACGCACCGGTGTGTTCACCGGTGCCGCCATGCTGCCCATGATCATCGGCCTGGCCGAGGGAGCCAGCGCCGCCGGCGCGATCACTCGTGCGGATGCCCGGCGATGGATCGCGGAGCAGCGGAGGCGAGCGGAGGGCGACCGGCTTTTCCTGGCGATCCCGCTCCTCATCGCCTCCGCAACCCGGACATAGCCGACGGCCGCGGCCGAGCTCGGCCGCGCCGATAGCCGCCTGTCCGTCGCGGCGGTGGCCACCGTCACGAGCCTCGATCACGGATGTGGCCCTCGCACTGCTCCTTGCTCTGGGCCGTTCCGTGCCGTCATGGCCCGGGGCGGGCAGCAGAGGCATGAAGCGCGACCATCGCCGCCCGTACACTCGACGTGTGCGTATGACACCGTCCGTTCGGCTGGGTCTGCTCGTCGTGATCCTGGCAGCGGCGGCTGGTTCCCTGTTCCTGTGGAGCCCTCAGCGCGTGCTCACACAGGGACTCGCCTCCGATACTCCGCCTGTCTGGGCTGGGCTCGCCTTCGTGCTCGTGTTCGCGATCGGCACTCTGGCGTTCTTCCCGAAGCCCGTGCTCAACGTGGCCGCCGGGGTCCTCTTCGGTGCCCCAGAGGGGTTGCTGCTGGCCGTGGCGGGGACGACGCTCGGCGCGGTCCTGGCCTTCGGGCTGGGGCGGGGGCTCGGGCGCGAGGCGCTGCAACCGTTCCTGAAGGGGAAGGTACTGGCCGCGCTGGACCGGCGGCTCACCCAGCAGGGTTTTCGCAGCGTGTTCCTGCTGCGGGTCGTGCCCGGTGTTCCCTTCCCGGCCGTCAATTTTGCCGCCGCCTTCTCCGGGGTACGGCTGCGTTCCTTCGTCGCCGCCACGGCGCTGGGCGTGCTGCCCGGCACGGCCGCCTACGTCGTCGCTGGAGCCTCTGCCTCGTCGCCGACCTCGCCGGCGTTCCTGGCCTCGGTCGGCGTCATGGTGGCGCTGACGGCGCTCACCGTCGTCTCGATGTGGCGGTCCCGGCGGGCGGTCGCCACGACGACCGCCCCCGTTGTGGCCTGACGAGGCGGATCAGCGGGTCGCCGCAGCCTCCGCGAGGTCCGCTTCGAGGATCCAGCTCCGGAGGAGCCTGGTGCCTCGATGATTCCCGCTCCCACGGGGCAGTGAACCGACGTGCGCGTTCAGTCCTCGGTGAGGAGCGGCCCGAAGGTCGACGCTCCGATCGCCACAGCCTCGACCTGGCCGGTGATCCGGCCGTTGATCTCGGGGTGCTGCCGCGCCCATGCCTCGGCCGTGGACCGGTCGGCGAAGAAGTTCAGGGCGTCGCAGCACACGGCGGCCGCCGGCCCGGGTTCCGCCCGCCGGCCGACGAACACGACCGCGCTCGGTGGCTCCCACCGTGGGGCGCCACCCGTGAAGGCGATGGTGACAGGGCGCTCGTCAACCGGGTCCGAAGACGCGACCAGGACGTCCTGGCCGAGCATCGCCGCGATGCCGAGGGCGTCGATCGCGCACATCGACCACATCTCCACCCCGTTCCCGAGGCGGACCCGGTGCCGGGTCGCCACCGCGGAGAACGGGTACGCCGCCAGCACCCCGCCGTCGGCGTCGAGCGTGAGGAAGTCCTCGCGGTCCAGCTCTTCCAGGATGTCCCCAGCCGGGCGGCCCGCCTCGGCCGCGACCGCTTCGAGATCCGCCGTGCTTGGTGCCGAACCGGTAGCGGCGAAGTGGCGCAGAACCGCCTGATGGACAGCCCGCAATCCCCGATCGGCAGGGGCCCGCCGGCCACGGCCTGCCCGTCCGATCGGATCGAGGACATCGTCCGCGCAGCATTCCGCCACCTTCGTGAGGGCCTGACGCAGCGCCTCGACGCTGGGCGCCCCCTCTGCTCGGCCCTCCTCGTCCCGATACAGGCGGCAGGACACGCTCGCCGGCGCGCCGGTTACCGCGAATGGATCGACGCCGTCCAAGAGGACGGTCGGCGATCCGGTCATGCCCCAGCGCGCCGCCTCCTCTTCCCCGCTCACCTCGATCAGGTCCACCTCGGCCTCGTGGCCTTCCAGCGCGGCGGTGATTCGCTCGCGCACCACGTCGGCGTTGGGGCAGTCCGGAACCGTGAGCACAGTGATCCTCGTGACGTTCATAGGCCGAACGTAAACCTTCCAGCGCACTAGAAGGTCAAGGCGTACCCTGGCCGCATGCGCATCGGAGAGCTCGCCACCAGGGCAGGGCTGAGCACCAAGGCGATCCGCTTCTACGAAGAGTCGGGCCTGCTGCCTGAGCCCCCGCGCACCCCCGGCGGATACCGGGACTACCCGGAGCAGAGCGTGGTCCGGCTCTCGTTCGTCCGTGATGCCCAGGCTGCCGGACTCACTCTCGCGGAGATTCGCTCGGTCCTCACCCTGCGCGACAGCGGCCAGGCACCCTGCGGGCGGGTCGGGGCCCTCATCGACCAGCACCTGGCCGACATCGACCGGCGTATCGCCGAACTGGGCGAAGCCCGCTCCGCCCTGCGGGAGCTGGCCCGCCGAGCCGCGGCGACCGACCCCGACACCTGCGCAGAGGGCGACATCTGCACGATCCTCAAGACGTCGTGAGGAGCTCGCCGCGGGGCGCCTGGGAGGGGCGGAGGGGCGGTCGATGTCCTCACCGTCTCGAAGGCGGTACCGGGACAGAGGGGTCTGGTGCGTGCCCCTACCGTCCGCAACCGGCTCACGACGCCCTATGGCGCCACGAGACTCCTCTGCTGCCGGCGCTGTCCATAGCGGGTCCGTCCCTGCGGCTTGTACATCGACAGGGCGGTCGCCAGCAGGAGCACGACCAGGGCCGCGGCGGACTGGACGACGAGCTGTGTCCGCAGACCGGTCAGGGCGTCGCCGGACCAGTCGGGCGCTGCCGCCGCGCTCGCGATGTGGCTGATGGGTGGCATATGCAGGAGCAGGGCGCCGGTCGCGAGGACCGTGATCGCGAGCTTCACCGTCACCCAGTAGTAGCGCAGGAGGCCCCACGTCGTCCCGAGTGAGGACACGACTCCGGTCGCCAGCGAGGCGAAGCAGAGAGGGACGATCACGTACCAGCCGGTCACGCCCATCGTGACGTACACCGATCGCACCGTCAGCGCGTCCTTCGCGGTCAGTCCGGTCACGGCGAGGGCGAGGAAGACGGCGACCGCGCCGAACCAGCCGACGGAGGCGGTCACATGGGCGGTGAGGGCGAGCTTGCGCACGCGCGGCGACATCGCCATCAGCCGTGGCCTCGCATGCCGCCGCCCGCGAGGTGCAAAGCGAGGAAGGCCACGACGAGGATCGCCGCGCCGATCAGGAGCGCGGTCACCCAGCGGGGGCGGGGAGCGTGCGGGGTGGGGGTCTGGTCGGACATGAGGAGACTCCGATGCGTGCGGGAAGGTGACAGCCGGGTGGTGCCGGTCGCCGGCCGTCCACTTTTTCGAGACAGAGTGTCTCTGTCAAGGCATGGTGTCACGCCATCGTCATCCCGTACATTGTGGGAATGCCGAAGCTGTGGAACGAGACGATCGAGGCGCACCGCAACACCGTGCGGGACGCGACGCTCGACGCGACCGCCGCGCTCGTCGCCGAGCACGGCCTGATGTCGGTGACCATGTCGCGGATCGCCCAGGAGACCGGCATCGGACGGGCGACGCTCTATAAGTACTTCCCGGACGTCGAGTCGATCCTCGTCGCCTGGCACGAGCGGCAGGTCGCGCACCACCTCGAGCAGCTCGAAGCCGTGCGGGATCGCATCACGGACCCCGGCCGGCGGCTCCATGCCGTCCTGGAGACCTACGCGCTCATCTCCTACGAGCGCCACGAGCGTCATGGTCACCACGGAACCGACATGACCGCCCTGCTCCATCAAGGGCCGACCGTTACCCAGGCCCACGAGCGACTCCTGGGGCTCGTCCGGGACCTCGTCGCCGAGGGTGCCACGGGCGGCACGCTGCGCGCCGACGTCGCCACCGACGAGCTCGCCGCGTACTGCCTCCACGCGCTCGGCGCGGCTGCGGGGCTCCCGTCGAAGGCGGCGGTGCGGAGGCTCGTCGCTGTGACACTGGCTGGGCTGAGTGCTGAGGCTCATCCCGTCCCAGCGGCCCCGGCGGAGGCGGAGGACAGCCTGGGCCGTGGGCGCCACCATGGGCACCACCGCCACGGCTCCCACTGACGCTCCGCATACCCCCTCTCCGTATGATGAGCGGATGGTATCCGAGGTGAAGAGGCGCCCGAGGGCGGCGACGTGGTGGGGCCGGTTCGTGCTCGCCGCCGCGCTGCTCGTCGGCATCGTGCTCATGCATGTCCTCGGCCACCCCGGCGAGCACGCGGACGCCACGCACGTCTCCGGCGGGCATGTGGCCGCCGCGATGGAGCACGTGGTCGCCGATGCGGGCCACGCGACGGCCCCGGCACCCGCCCACGGGGCCGGCGTCGCAGCTGTGTGTCTGGCCGTGCTCGGCGCAGGGATCGGCATCCTGCTGGCGCTCCGTGGCGCGCTCGTACACCGACGCCAGCGAGCCGCCGAGCCTTCGGCGACACGGCTCGCCTACGCCCTCTGTGCGATTCCGCCGCCCGAGTCACCCAAGTCCCTCCTGACCCGCCTCTCGTTGTTGCGCATATAGGCAGACCGGCCGCTCCACGTCGTGAGCGGAAAGCCGCCTTGTTCATGCAACGACCACGTCAAGAGGTTCCACAGTCATGCCCCGAATCACCCGTCGTACCGTCCTCGGTGCCGGCCTCGCCGCCGCCGGCACCGGTCTGCTGACCGCCTGCTCCGGCTCCATGAGCGGCATGGACCACTCCTCCGGCGGGGGCGGCATGTCGCCGAGCGCCGACTACCTCACCCCGGACAGCAAGCAGGTCAGTGCGGCCGAAGCCCTCCGCAAGCCCGGCCCGGAACGGCGGTTCAAGCTCACCGCCGTCGAGACCCCGCTCGACCTCGGCGGCGGACGGACCGTCCGCTCCTGGGCGTACGGGGACGACCTCCCCGGCACGGAGATCAGGGTCACCGCCGGTGACACCATCGCCCTCACCCTTGCCAACAACCTCCCCGAGGCCACCAGCGTCCACTGGCACGGACTCGCCCTGCGCAACGACATGGACGGGGTCCCCGGCCTCACCCAGCGCGACATCAAGCCAGGCGGTTCCTTCGACTACCGCTTCGCCGTCTCCCACCCCGGCACGTACTGGTTCCACCCGCACTCCGGCGTCCAGCAGGACCGCGGCCTGTACGCCCCGCTCATCGTCGAGGACCCCAAGGAGCCCCTGAAGTACGACAAGGAGTGGGTGATCGTCCTGGACGACTGGGTCGACGGCGTCGACGGTTCCACCCCGGACGCCGTGCTCGCCGAGCTCAGCAAGGGCATGGGCGGCATGGACCACGGCGGCTCCGGTTCGGGCGGCATGGAGGGCCACGACATGTCGAACATGTCGATGACCACCGGGAAGTCCCCGTCCCCGAAGCCGTCCGGGCCCTCGCGGATGCTCATGGGCGCCACGAGCGATCTGCTGGGCGGCGATGCAGGAGACGTCGGCTATCCGCACTACCTGATCAACGGCCGTACCCCGGACAAGCCGCAGACCTTCGCCGCCAAGCCCGGCGACCGGATCAGGCTCCGGATCATCAACGCGGGCGGCGACACCGCCTTCCGGATCGCCCTGGGAGGCCACAAGCTCACCGTCACGCACACCGACGGCTTCCCCGTCGAGCATGCGCAGGCCGACGTGCTCCTCCTCGGCATGGGCGAGCGCCTCGACGCGCTCGTCACCGCCGGGAACGGAACCTTCCCGCTCACCGCGCTGGCCGAGGGCAAGAACCGCACCGCCCTCGCCGTCCTGCGCACCGGCGGCGGCGCCGCGCCCACCGCCTCCGTACGCCCGAAGGAGCTCGACGGCAAGGTCGTCCACGGCGGTCAGCTGAAGGCGGCCGAGTCCGTACGGCTCGAGTCGGGGCGTCCGGACCGGACGATCGAGTTCAAGCTCACCGGCTCGATGATGAAGTACGACTGGGCCATCAACGGCAAGAAGTATGACCCGGCGCAGCGCTACCCGGTCCGCTCGGGCGAGCGCGTGCGGCTGTCGTTCGTGAACAGCACGACGATGTGGCACCCCATGCACCTGCACGGCCACACCTACGCGCTCGCCGACGGTGGCGCGCGCAAGGACACCTCGATCGTGCTGCCGGGCAAACGCCTCGACGTCGACTTCGACGCCGACAACCCCGGCCTGTGGATGATCCACTGCCACAACGTGTACCACGCCGAATCCGGGATGATGACCGTCCTCGGCTACCTGAAGTAGGACGACGGCCCGGCCCGGGAATCCCGGGCCGGGCCGCCTCTTGCTCAGTCTCAGCGGACTGGCCGGGCCTCGTACTCGCCTGCCTGGCGCACCGCGGCCACCAGCGCGTCCGTGTCCACGACCGCGCCCTCCTCGAACCGGACCGTGCTGCGCCCGCTCCGTACGTCGGTCCGCGCCGAGCGCACGCCGGGAACCTCCTCCAGCTCGTCGTCGATGAGCAGCCCGCAGCTCGTGCAGTGCATCCCCTCGACTTCGAGGACCACCTCGGGCCCCACGGACTCAGGCTCCTGCTTCTTCCTGCCGCCGAACAGTCGCATGGTCACGCCTTCTCGAAGTCGATGGAACCGGTCTGCATGCCCATGGCGCAGGAGAACCGGAGCTCCCCGGCGTCACGCGTGCCGAGGTCGATCTCGGTGTCGCCGTTCTCCTTGACGATCTCCTGGACGCCGAGCTCGGGGATGGTGAACGCCCGCGCGCAGCCGCCCGAGTCCTTGCCGCGCAGGACGAGTGTGGTGGGCAGTCCTGCCTTCGCCGTGAACCGGGTGGGTGTGTAGAAATCCGTCACGGTCAGGGTGATCACCTGCCGGCCGGAGGCGTCGACCCGGACGGGAGGGTCGTTGGGGATGGGCTGCTGTGCGCCCTCCTCGCCCGCCGGGCTGTCCGACGGACCGGGCTCGATGACGAAGGCGGGAGCAGTCGCCGACGAGCTCGCACCGCCCTGGTTCAGGCTGACCCAGCCGCCCGCCTGGAGTCCGGACGCGACCGTCCAGATGGCAACCATCAGGACGACGATGCCGGTGAGCGAAGCCAGCTGGCCCGAGAGCGCCCGGCTGGTGCGGCGGAACAAGTAGCCGAGCACGGCGAACAGCGGAGCCGTACCGAGGACGAACCCCGCCATGACGGCGGCGCCGGCCACCGGGGACCCCGACGTCACGGCGATCAGCTCCACCGACAGCGTGACCCCGCACGGGACGAGGACGGTCGCCAGACCGATGAGGGCGGGCGTGGCCAGGGACTCGGTCTTGGCGCTGCGCCGGAACAGCCGGCCGAAGGAGGCAGGTGCCCGGGGCACGAAGCGGGCCACGGCCTTGACCCCGAACAGGTCGAGCGCGAACAGCACCATCAGCAGGCCGGACGCGATGACCATCACGGCCCGGGCGCGGGGGCTGGGCTGCAGGGCGTCACCGAAGACGCCGAGCAGCGCCCCGAGGAGGGTGTGGGAGACGAGTTTGCCCGCGAGGAAGGCGCCGACGGGCGCGAGCGCCTTGGGCGCGGTCGCCTTGGGCTCGGTCGCGGGAGCGGCCGGTGCGGGCTTCCCGGCCGGGCGGCGCGCCCCGGCCATGGCGGGTACGCGGGCGGGGGCTGTGGAGGCGGAGGCGCGGCGGGTCACCGCACCCGCGAGCAGACCTCCCTGGACGGCGGCACACGAGGCACCACCGGCGAGCAGACCGGTCGTGAGACCGGTGACGAGCAGGGTGATGGACGACGGCATGCGTCGGGACTCCTGAACAGGAAGAGCGGCACGAGCGCGCGCGTACGGACGCGTGCCGAGTGGACGTGAGGGCGGTTACGTCCGAGGAAGGGCTTCCGCGGACGGAGCGCCGTCACGTCCGGCTGACGCAGAGACGTGTCAGTTCAGGAGGGGAGGGCTGGGCGAGAGGGGGCGGCACACCTGAGCGCGGTGGCCCGGGCTGCATGAACGCGGGCGCCGGCCCGTCGAAGCCGTGGGCGCAGAGGGTTGGCTCGCCACCGACCGGCGAGACGGAGGGCTGCGCGCAGTCGCCCACGCTCGACATCGGGCACGGCTGCTGAAGGCTGTGGGCATCGGACACGGACGGAGCCGCGCCGGCCCCGGCCTCGTGCATCCCTGCCGGCATGTGCTCCATGCCCACGGACTGCATCGAACCGGCCATGCCCGACATCGCCATCGCCGGACGGGCCAGCCCGGTCAGGCACAGTGTGACGACACACGCCACCAGCAGCACAGGCAGGAGCCTGAGGCGGGAGGGCGCGGCAGTGATCACGAGCGGCATCGTAGTCGCAACGGATATCCCTTCGGGCACCGGCGTACAGCGGACACGCGGTCACGAAGTGACGCCGCCGCTGCACGTGGCGCCCGGCTCCGGAGTCTGCGGCCCCTGCACATACCGGTCGAGGAAGGCGGCTACCCGCGCGTCGTCGGCGCTGCTCACCCCGACCTGGTGGCCCCAGGCCGTGAGGACGATCGGCGCGGTCTGCTCGGTGCGTGGGCTCATCAGGGTGTACGGCGTCTTGGCGACCCGCTCGCCCAGCGCCTGGACGTCGGCGGCCGTCGCCTTGTTCGTGTACGTCACCCACACGGCGCCGTGCTCCAGCGCGTGCACCGCATTCTCGTCCCGCACCGGGGCCGTGTAGACGTCGCCGTCGCAGTTCTGCCAGACAGGATCGTGGTCGCCGCCGGCGGGCGGAGCCATCGGATAGGAGACGGCTGCGGTGACGTGGTTCCTGGAGAGGTCCTGCCAGGTCCGCTCGCCCGCGATCGGCGCGGTCTTGCTCTGGCCGTCGTCACCGCTGGTCGAGACGAGGTAGCCGACACCGCCGAGGGTCGCCGCCAGAATCGCCGCAGAGACGGCGAACGTGGTGACACGCCTGCGGTGCTCCCGTACGCGCTCCGCCCGGCGCAGCTCCTCTGCCCGCGCGCGGCGGGCAGCCGACTTGTCGCCCGAACCCGGGTATCCCATGAGCGGCACACCTCCCGGGGCCGCGGTCTTCCTTTTCCATCGTAGGGACGACGGAGCCGCTCACGCGATTCAGGAGACGGTGAGCGTCGCCTTCATGTTCGGGTGGATCGAGCAGAAGAAGGGGTACGTGCCCGGCTTGTCGGGGGCGGTGAAGGTGGCCGAACGGCCGCCCGCGATCTCGCCCGTGTCGAACGCGTCGCTACCTGTAGCTGTCACGGTGTGGGGCGCTGAATCCTCGTTCACAACGGTGACCGTGGCACCGGGACGTACCTTCAGGTCCGTCGGCTGGAAGGCGAAGCCGCGGATGGTGATGCGGACCTCGGCGGACGCGGTGGGGCTCGGGGGCGGGGTGGCTGGTGCACTCGGCGTACCAGGTGCGCTCGGGGCGCTTGTGGCGGGCGATGATGTGCCTCCGCCGTCGTCACCGCAGCCGGCGACGAGGAGAGCGAGACAGAGGGCGCCGGTCGTGGCAAGAGCGGCACGAGGCGTGCGGGGGAGGTACGTCATGGGGATCACCGGTGAGATGGGGGCTGCCGAATGGGTCATGGCCAGCCTCGCCCCGGCAACCTGGGCGAGCGCCGCCGACTCCGCCGTACGCGCTGGTTTGTCCACCCGCAGGGGTGCTCGGCCCCGTAACCGCCTACGGCCCCGCGCGATCCCGCTCATCCGGCTTCGGTACTCGCCCGCACTGATCCGGTCGTGCAGACGGAGCCCCGTACACCAGCGCTCGGTCGCCGCCAGGGAGGCACGGCGGCCGCGCAACCGGGCCAGGGGAGGGCAGCGGCTCTCGCCCGTGCTGATCAGGCGGACGATGTCGTACGCCAGGACGGCCACGATCAGCGCTCCCATGAGCGTCGCCAACAAAGCGACCACCACGGTCATCACCACCGCGGTAAGCGACGGACAGCTCCTACGCTCCATTGTTCCGCAATGCGGCTGCTGGTGAGCTGTGGGAATCCCGGTCCGCGGTCGCTGCACGTCGCGGCCTGATTTACATGCGCACGGCACCCTTTCGTGGCGGACTGGAGAGGGAGTTCCTCCCCGATCCGGTGAAGTCGACTTCGACCATTGCGTGTTGAACGACGACTTACCCGACGCACTCCCCCCGCGAAGGAGTGATCCGAGGTGACGGCAATCCGTTCGACCCGCCGCGCAGCCTCACACGAGAGGTTCGCGATGGCGCGCCTGACCTGCCCTTCGAGGACTTCGAGATCATCCGCTCGTCGAACTACCTGAGTATGCGCATCCGGCTCGAGCGCTGCCATGACCGCGCCCACGGGTACATCCGGGGCACGATCGGCAATGCCCACACCTCCTTCCGCGACCCGTTCGTCTTCCTGATCCACTCGAACGTGGACCGCCTCTTCGCGATGTGGCAGTACGAGGACCCGGCCTCCCGGCTCGACCCCGCCACCGTGTACGGGGACGATCCCGGCAACCCTCTGTGGTACGTGCGCAGACTCCTGCCCTGGGACGGCTCGGGGCGGACGCGGCCGTGGGTGCGGCCGGAGCTCGAGCGGCTGGTGAAGGACTACCAGCACACCAGCATCGTCAACCCGCCGCAGTACGACACGCTCCAGCCGGTGGGCGACGGTCCGCTCACCGCATATCAGCTGAACGAACTGCGCAATGCGCTCGATGGCGCCGTCGCTCTTCACGCGGCCCTGCCCCACAGCCACGATCACTAGCTAGGTGGAGAGCGAGCTGCCCAGGGCAGGGAGTACGGGCCCCGCCGCCAGCCCGAGTCCCACCGACATCACGGTGGCCGTGTAGGCGACCCCTCGTGCCGGGCGGTCTTCGGCGGCGAGCGCGGCACCATCACCCCGCGAGACCGCTGGCACGATCCAGCGCAGGTAGTAGAAGAGGGAGGCGACGGTGTTCACGGCTGCCAGGACGGCCAGCCAGGCGTATCCGCCGTCGAAGGCGGCGCTGAACGCCTCGAGTTTGCCGACGAACACGGCGGTCGGCGGGGTGCCCACGAGTCCGAGGAGGCAGATGACGAGACTCGCGGCTAGGAGTGGGCGCCGTCGGGCCAGGCCGCGGTAGTCGGTGAGCCGAGTGGCCTGGGGGAGCGCGCAGACCACGGCGAAGGCACCCAGGTTCGTCACGGCGTACGCGGCCACGTAGTACAGCAGCGCCTCCTGGGCAAGGTCCGATCGGCCGGCCGTCGCGACGGGCAGCAGCAGGTATCCGACTTGGCTGATCGTCGAGTACGCGAGGAGCCGTTTGACGTCGTCCTGGAAGAAGGCGGCCAGGTTGCCCAGCGTCATCGACGCCGCCGCCACCACGGAGATCACGGCGGCCCATGGCATTCCGCTGTCGGCGAGGACCGCCTCGCCGAGCCGAAGCAGAGCAGCCAGTGCGCCGATCTTCGGAATCGTGGTCAGGAACGCGGCGACCGGCGCCGTACTGCCCTGGATCGCGTCCGGCACCCAGAAGTGGGCCGGGACGGCTCCGGCCTTGAACAGCACGCCGGCGAGCAGCCCGACGGTGCCCGCGGCGACCAGCGCCTCGGGGGCCTGGGGGAGTGCGGGACCGAGCAGCGGGTATCCAGTCGCCCGGCCCGCCGCGTACAGGACGGTGATCCCGGCCAGCATCAGCACGCCGAGCAGCGCGCCGATCACGTAGTACTTGAGCGCGGCCTCCGTGCCGGGGCCGTCCTTGCGGAAGCCGGCCAGTGTGTACGCGGGGATGCTCGCCAGCAGGTATCCGGCGGCGAGCAGCAGCAGATCCTGGGTACCGGCCATGACGAGAGCGCCGAGGGCGGACAGCTGGAGCAGGACATACGCCTCGCTCTCGCGCGGGTGCGCGTGGAACGGCCTCGCGAAGAGGGCGAGGACGAGCAGGACGGCGCCCAGGACGACGATCCGGGACGTGCTGGTGACCGGGTCCACGGTGAACGCCTCGCCGAACGCGGTCAGGTCGGGGCGGGCCGCGGCGACAGCCGCCGCCACGATCCCCACGCCCGCCGCCATCGCCGCTAGAAGCCCCACCAGCCACTGCCGGCCGCGCGGCAGCCACGCACCGAGGAGCAGCCCGAGAACGGCCGAGGCCGCGAGCAGTACCTCGGGGAGGATGTCGAGAGGGTTCTCGTTCATGTCGGTCATCGGGCGAGCTGCTCCAGGACCGTGCGGGAAGCCGGCTCGATGAGGTCCAGGAGGAAGCGAGGTGCGATGCCGAGGACGACGGCCAGGGCCAGGAGCGGGACGACGGCCGCGCTCTCGTGGGCCCGAAGGTCGGGGAACGCGCGCGGCGTGCCGGGTGCGTCGGGCAGCCGCAGCGGTCCCATCAGGATCTGCCGCAGTGCGCGCAGGAACAGTCCGGCCGTGAGCAGGATGCCGAGGACGGCGAGTGCGGTGGCGAGCGGCCTCGGCCCGAGGGAGCCGGTGAAGATCTGGAACTCCGCGATGAAGCCGGAGAAGCCGGGGAGCCCGAGTGACGCGAAGGCGGCCACGCCGGTGAGGGCGGCGAAGACGGGCGCGGTGGCGGCGAGTCCGCCGTACGCGCTCATCTCGTAGGTCCGCCCGCGCTCGTACAGCACCCCGGCGAGGAGTAAGAGCGCGCCGGTGATCAGGCCGTGGCTGACCATCTGGGTGACTGAGCCGGTGATCGCGAGGGAGCGGGCCTGGGCCGAGGTGTCGGCGGTTGCGGCGGCGGCGCCGACGGCGAGGATGATGTAGCCCATGTGATTGACGGAGGTGTACGCGACCATCCGCTTGAAGTCGGTCTGGGCCAGCGCCACCAGGGCTCCGTGGAGGACGGACAGGACCCCGATCACGACGAGGACGAGGGCGTACCGCCGCCACGCGTCGGGCAGCAGCGGCATGGCGATGCGCAGGAAGCCGTACGTCCCCATCTTCAGGAGTACCCCGGCGAGGATCGCCGAGCCGGCGGCCGGGGCTTCGGTGTGGGCGGGTGGCAGCCAGGTGTGGAAGGGGACTGTCGGGGTCTTGACGGCGAGGCCGATGGCGACGGCAAGCAGGACGAGGGCGGCGTACGCGGAACGGCCGGCGAGGGGGTTCTGGCGGGTCAGCTCGACCATGTCGAAGGTGTGCGGGGTCGCCGCGAGGTACAGCCCGATGAAGCCGAGGAGCAGAGCGAGTGAGCCGATGAACGTGTAGAGGAAGAACGTCAGCGCGGCCCGCTTGGCGTCGCGGTGTCCCCATCCGGCGATGATGAAGTACATCGCCACGATCGACAGGTCGAAGAAGACGAAGAACAGGATCAGGTCGAGGGAGACGAACAGACCCAGGCACGTCGTCTGGAGGAAGAGGAACAGGGCGGCGAACTCGCGGAACCGGCGGCTCTCGCGCAGCGCGTACACCGCGCAGGCGAGGAAGAGCACGCAGGTGAGGGCGAGTAGCGGCAGGGACAGGCCGTCGACGCCGATGTGATAGCTCACGCCCGCGCTGGGGATCCATCGGGCCCGGACCTCGTACTGCATGCCGCCTGTCGTCTCGTACCCGGCCCAGATGGCGACGACGAGGCCGAGTTCGACGGCGGCCGTCGCCACCCAGACGGCGCGCAGCGCCTGGACGGGGATACGGGAGGGGAGCGCGAGGAGCAGGAGGGCGATCGCGGTCGGGGCGAAGACGAGGGCGGTGAGCACGGGTTACCTCACGAGGACGAGCACGACGGCGATGACGGAGAAGGTGGCGACGGCCTGGGCGAGGTACTGGTGGAGCTGTCCGGTCTGCGGCCGGCGGGCCCGTTCGCCGAGCCGCCGGGCCGCGGTGGCGACGCCCTCGACCGCGCCGTCGACCGCACCCTCGACGAACCGGTTCGTCCATCGGGCGCAGGCAAGCGCGCCCTGGGCGGAGGCGTCCACGGCGCGGTCCAGCACCCGGTCGTCGAATGCGGCTGCGGCGTGTGCGATCCGCAGAGTGGGGGCTACGAGGAGGACGTGGGCGGCGCGTTCGAGACCGAGCCACTCCCGGGCGAGACCCCAGGTCCGGGTCCCGCCCCAGGCCCAGGTGACGGCGGAGGCTGCGAGGGCGAGGGCGCCAGACAGTGCGAACTCCCAGACCTTCGGGTCTGGTTGGCCCTCCGCGCCGAGGTAGCCGGTGAGCGCGTCGCGTACGGGAGGGAAGGCGACGGGCGTCAGGGCGAGACACGCGAGGGCGAACAGCACCAGCGGCGCGACCGCTCCGCCGGGAATCCGCCGCCCGGCTGTCGCACCCGGCTCCGGGGGGCTCCACACGAAGCGGAGGATCTTCACGCTGTACACGGCGGAGAGTACGGCGGCGGCGAGCCCGGTCGCGTACAGCCACGGGCTGTCCTCCATGGCCCCCGCCAACAGCACGTCCTTCGCCGCCCAGAGGGAGAGCGGCGGCAGCCCGGCGAGCGAGAGAGCGCCCACGGTGCAGACCACGCCGACGGTCCGGTACGCCCGGGCGGCCCCGCGAAGCTCGGGGAGCTGCTGTGTACCCCACGCCGTGAGCCAGGCGCCGGCCACCAGGAAGAGCAGACTCTTCGCGGCGGCGTGCGCCATCAGTTGCAGGGCGCCTCCGGTGGTCGCCGCGGCACCGGCGGCGAGCACCATGAACCCGATCTGCGCGCAGGTGGAGGCGGCGAGCAGCTGCTTGAGATCGGTCTGCGCCACGGCGACGAGTCCCAGGGCGACGGCGGTCGCCGCGCCCACCCAGGCCGCCGTGTCCGCGCCCCAACCGGAGGCGTCCAGGAGCGGCGCGGTCCGCAGCAGCAGGTACGCGCCCGCCACGACCATCGCCGCCGAGTGCAGCAGTGCCGACACCGGGCTCGGACCCTGCATGGCCCGTGACAGCCAGAAGCTGAAGGGGAGTTGCGCGGACTTGCCGAATGTGGCGATCAGGAGACCCGCTGTCACGAAGGACAACCACGGCTCGTCGAGCCCCGCGAGTCCATCGAGCGTGAGCGGACCGGGTGCGCCCGCCAGGGCGGCCCCCGCGGCGAGATAGAGCCCGAGATCAGCGGTTCGGGTGGTGAGGAAGGCGGTGTCGGCCGCTGCTGTACGGGCGGGCTCGCGCCACCAGTAGCCGATGAGCGCCCAGGAGGTGGCGCCCATGACTTCCCAGCCCATGAGTAGCGTGGGGAGGGTGACGGCGGTGACCGTGACGAGCATGCTTCCCGCGAAGATCAGCATCAGGCCGAAGAAGCGGGCCCGCGCCTCCTCGGGGCCGAACTCCGCAAGGCTGAACAGCAGTACGGCGAGGGTGACGGCGGCGACGGTGACGACGAGCACTCCGGAGAGCCCGTCGACCGCCAGACGGACGGGCAGCCCTTCCAGGAGGGGCGCCTCGACCGCCGGCCCGCGGACCGCAGCGGTGATGGCCAGGCCCAGTGCGACTGCGGCGACGGTGACGGCCGCGCCGGGGGCCCACCGGTCCACCGCCCGCCCGGCGAGGGCGAGCAGAGCACCCGTCGCGAGCGGCACGGCGATGAGCATCCACAGGAGAAGGCTCACTCCTTCAACTCCGCGGCCATGTCCGTCATGTCGATCTCTCGGGACCGGAAGAGGGCGGTGACGACAGCGAAGCCGATCGCCATCTCCACCGCCATGGCGGTGATGGCGACCACGATCAGGACCTGTCCGTCGGCCGCGGCGGGCGCGATGTAGTGCCAGGCCGCGCCCGCGGCGAGGATCACCCCACCCAGCATCAGCTCGAGGCCCATCATCAGCATCACGATCGACTGCTGGGTCAGCGCGCCGAACAGTCCGACGCAGAACAGCGCGGCGGCGACGATCAGGAACAGCTCCAGGCTCACCGGCCCACCCCGCCTCGAACCGGGTCCGCGGGCGGGGCGGCCTGGAGCTCGTCGCCGTAGCGGTCGTACCGGCCGCGCCGGGTGGCCAGCACGACGGTCGCCACGATCGTCGCGAACAGCGCCATGCCGAGCGTCATCATGGTCAGCATCTGCGGCCCCATGAGGGACATCCCGAGGTCCATCGTCGGATCGGCGGGGGGACGTCCTTGTCGGCTGGGCCAGGGGGCGAGCAGGATGCCGGCGACGAGCAGGGCGAACGCGAGGGCGCAGATGACGGCGGCGCCGCGCTTGTTGTGGATCATCGTCATCGGCATGAGCCCGGCCGGGTTCATCATGAACATGACCATGAAGACGGCCATGATGGCCATCTCGATCGTCATCATCAGGATCGTGACGATGCCCAGGTAGTCCAGGCCCAGCACGATCAACTCCCCGCCCACGCACAGCAGTGCCGTGAGCAGCGAGAACGTCGCGCGCGCCATCGAGTCGAAGCGAAACACCATGACGCCGCTCGCGACGGCGACGACGGCCAGGAGCCAGAACGCGGCTGTACTCACCGGGCGAGCACCACCACGGCCACCACCAGCGCCTGCGCCACCGCGAGCGGTGTCAGGACCACCCAGGCCAGCTCCACGTAACGCTCCATCCGTACGGTCGGCACCCGGCGGCGAGCCCAGAGCAGGAACCCCAGCACGGCGGCCGTCTTGAGCACCGTCCACGCCCAGCCGGGCAGCAGTGGGCCGTGCCCGCCGCCCAGGAAGAGCGGGACGGCGAAGGCGGCGGCGACCACGAGCAGCAGCCACCGTCCGCCGAGGAACACCAGTCGGTCGACCCCGGAGAGCTCGCCGGCCGCGCCGCCCGCCACATCCGCGCCGGCCGGCTGGTCGAACGGCCCCCAGAAGGCCATCGCCAGCGCGCTCAGCAGGTAGATCCCGAAGGCCACCGGCATCCACACCGCGAACCAGAGCCCGGACTGGGCGTCCACCACCGCGCCGACCTGCAAGGACTCGGCGCCGAGCGCCGCCGTCGTGATGGCCAGCATGTGCGGCAGCTCGTAGGCCAGCCCTTGCGCGAGGAATCGGTAGCCGCCGATCAGCGACAGCGTGGAGTTCGGAGCCCAGCCCGTCAGCCACACGGCCGCCCAGGCCAGCGCCTCCATGGCGTTGAACCACACGACCCCGTCCGGCAGATCGGACACCGAACGGAACCCGAAGGGGAGGACGGCGGCGGCGAGTACGGCGGCGACCGGGAGTAGCGTCGTTCCCAGCCGTACGAGAGGGATGTCAGCAGCCCTCGTGATCCGGCGCTGCTGCACGAGGAGTCGCAGCACCTCGCGCCCCGGGCCGGTCGACCTCGCGTCGACGGTCGCCGTCGCCCACGCGGCGAGGACCAGCACGGCAGGAAGGGCGGCTACCGCCCACGGCGGAGTGGAATCAACCATGGTTCCGGCCCACTGGCAGCTGCTGAGGGGCCAGTTCGTCGAGGTCAGGGTCCAGGCTCGCCACGATGAGCCGGGCGCAGGCGAACTCGGCGCCTTCGAGGAGTTCGGGTAGCGCGTCCAGGAGGGACTGCGAGGGGGGTGTCTCGGTGTCGACTCGACCCCGGGGGCCGCGCAGTGGGCGGGCCGGAAGGCGTTCGCGGCCGTCGATGGCGTCGAGGGCGTGCTCGATCGCGTCCAGCCATGCGATGAGCCTGCTGTGCACGTCTCCGCCGACCGGCCCTCGGGCCTGCGCGCCGACACCCGCCAGGAGCCACCGCAGAGTCCACGATCGGCGCAGGCGCCGCACCAAGGGGCGGATGCGCGGTACGAGTTCGTCGCGTCCCGCACCGCCCAGCAGGCTGTCCCGAGCGTCGCGCGCCCTTCCCGCCGCATCGATCCATCCGGCGACGCCGAGGAGCCTGCCGAGACTGTCGAGGTGTGCCGCGCACTGCCGCCGGGCGGCCTCGCCGACCGTCACCGGCTCACCTGTCATGGCCCTGAGCCACGGCTCGTTCCAGAACGCGGGCCCGGAAGCGGAAGGCGTGGGCACCGGGTCGACCTCCGCGCGCTGCACCACGTCGCCCTGGAGCTCCAGACGCAGCACGAGGCCCGCCGGCCAGTCCGGCAGTGCGGGCCCGAGCGGCACGTGCAGCCGGTCGAGCCTCAACTCGTCCCGGTCGGCGGCCCGTTCGGCCATGGGGAGCCCGGCGACGGCGCCCATGTGGTGCTGGTGCCCTCCGTGGCCCATGGCGCCGTGGTCCATCCCGCCGTGATCCATGTGACCGTGTCCCTGGTGTGCGGCGTGCTCGCCGTTCGGGCGATGGCCTTCGTGCCCACCGTGTCCTTCGTGCCCGCCGTGATCGGCTTGTTCCTCGTGGCCACCGTGTTCTTCGTGCGCGCCGCCATGCTCACCGTGCCCGGATTCGTGCTCATGATCCGCGCCGTGGCCCTGATGATTCATGTGGCCCTGGTGCCCGGCGTGCTGGGTGCCCGGCTTCAGCAGCGTCGCGTGCCCGTGGTCCAGCGCGTGCGCCGCGTGCACGGCATCCGTGACCGTCACCCGCGCCCTCGGAGCCGGTACGCCCTGCCACACCCGTTCCGCCCAGTCGTCCTCCCGTACGGGAAGCGGCGTGCCCGCGAAGACCACCAGGTCCGCGGAAGCCGGACCGGCGGCCTGGGGCCAGTCCCTGCGCTCGAGTTCGGCCTCGACGGCCAGTCGCTCGCGCGTCGCTCCCGGACTGGTCACGAGCAGAACGGCCGGCTGGGCCAGTGCCACCCTGGTGAGGCGCGTCCTCAGGTCCACCGGAACGCTCCCTCGCGCCAGGCATACCCGACGCCAGCGAGCAGGATGCCGAGGAACAGGAACATCTCGACGACCGCCGGGGTGCCGACCTCCGGGACGACCTTCGTCCACGGATACATGAAGAGCATTTCCATATCGAACGCAAGGAAGATCATCGTGACCGGGTACCAGCGCACGTGGAACCGGGACACCGGGTGCTCCCGCGGTTCGAGCCCACCGCTGAACGGCCCCGTGTGCAGCGGCTCCCGGACTGTGCGGACGGCGGCCGCGACGCCACGGAGCAGGAAGACCCCTGCCACGGTGACCGCGAACAGGAGGGCGACCGGCTCCCAGGCCGCGGCTTCCACGTGATCCCCTTCCCGGCGGCCCGACCGCTACCGGCCGCCATCGGCAGGCAGCATCTCAGCGGCTTTGCCGGGATGAACGGACCAACACGGGTAAATCGCATCCTTCTTCACTTTGGTGCGGGTGACTCGCACGTGGTGTCCGGGCTGCAGGATTCGGACGGCTCCTGACCCACGTCGGCGGCTTCCCTGCATGGCCGGGCCATGGGCAATACGGGCAGCGGGGTTTCGACGGCCGGCCAAGTGAAGCTGATCACACTCTGTGGGGAACCCGGATCACCGTGCATGGTTCCGCCGTTGATCAAACGGTGGGGCTGGCCGAGCTGGCGGAATCCACCGCAAACTCACACGGCCGCCGTGCAGGGAGCCGGTCCCGGGCCGATCCGCCGGACGCCGCGGCCGACGATCCAGGGAGACCCTTGTCATGCGTCTGCCGCGCGCCGCACTCCGGCCACACCGGGTTCTCCAGAGGCTACGGGGCCTGAGTCGACCGCGGTTGCCGCGTACTCGTGCAGGGCGGCGAAGGGCCGCGCAAGCGGTGATGTTGCTGAGCGTGCTGGCGCTCTTGCCTGCAACGTGGACCTTCACGACGGCG
The DNA here is from genome assembly GCF_004117935.1 of Streptomyces roseicoloratus. Lineage (GTDB taxonomy): Bacteria > Actinomycetota > Actinomycetes > Streptomycetales > Streptomycetaceae > Streptomyces > Streptomyces roseicoloratus. The sequence continues at coordinate 95,457 of NZ_SDOY01000144.1, forward strand.
GACGACCGGCTGCGGACCGCCGATGGCGTGCCGCGTACCGAGGTGGCTGTGGTGTTCGGCGCGGGGCTGCGGGACGGCGAGCCAGGCTCCTACCTCGTCCATCGTCTGGACACGGCGGCGGAGCTGTACAGGGCGGGACGTGTCGAGGTCATCCTGGTGACCGGTGACAACAGCCGGCACGACTACGATGAACCACATGCCATGAGCATGTACTTGACCAAGCGTGGTGTTCCCCACGGGCGCATCGTCAGTGACTTCGCCGGCTTCGACACCTGGGATTCGTGCGTGCGCGCCAAGAAGGTCTTCGGCGTCGACCGGGCGGTTCTCATCAGCCAGGGCTTCCACATCCGCCGAGCGGTTGCCCTGTGTCAGGCGGCGGGGGTCCGGTCTTACGGCATCGGAGTGGCCGGCTCACACAACGCCACCTGGTACTACAGCGGCGTCCGGGAGATCATGGCGGCGGGCAAGGCCGGCCTGGACGCGGCGTTCCAGCCGGACCCCCGGTTCCTGGGGCCGAAGGAACCGGGCGTGGAGCGGGCGCTGGCGACCGAGCGATGAAATGTGATCCCCGCCCCATGCCCGTGAGAGCTCACCTGTCGGGGATGGTGGTCCGGTCGGCTCGGCTGTCGCTCGGGCTCTCGGGCCGTGACACGTCCTCGACGCCCGGGCGCAGGCGTGCTGAGACGACGAGGTAGGTGACCGCGCCGAGGAACACCACCACGGAGGTCCAGTTGTTGAGGCGAAGCCCGAGGAAGACCTGTGCCTCGTCGATGCGCAGGTACTCGATCCAGAAGCGCCCGACGGTGTAGGCCGCGACGTACAGGGCGAACGTCCTTCCGTGACCGAGAGCGAACCGACGGCCCGCCCAGATGACCAGCACCGCCACGCCGATGTTCCAGAGCGACTCGTAGAGGAACGTGGGGTGGTACGTCGCCACGTCGAGCATGTCGGCCGGCCGGTTGTCGCGGTCGATCTCCAGGCCCCAGGGGAGCGTGCTGGGGCGGCCGTACAGCTCCTGGTTGAACCAGTTGCCCCAGCGACCGATCGCTTGGGCCAGCGCGATGCCGGGGGCGACCGTGTCCGCGAAGGCCGGGAAGGAGATGCCGTACCGCCGGCAGCCGATCCATGCGCCGACACCGCCCAGGGCGATGGCGCCCCAGATGCCGAGTCCGCCCTCCCAGACGTACAGGGCGCGGATCGGCTCGCCGCCCTCGCCGAAGTACGCGGCGGGGCTCGTGATCACGTGGTACAGCCGTCCGCCGACGATGCCGAAGGGCACCGCCCAGACGGCGACGTCCGCGATGACGCCCTTCTCGCCGCCGCGGGCCACCCAGCGCCGGTTGCCGAGCCAGACGGCGAGGAAGACGCCGAGGATGATGCAGAAGGCGTACGCCCTCAGGGGAAGCGCGCCGAGGTAGAGGACACCAGTCGACGGGCTGGGTAGGTAGGCAAAATCCATGTTCTCACCACAAAAGTTTCATCTAAGGAGATTAGTAAGGGTGGGGTCATGAGCCTCCAGAGGCCCCGGAGGGGAATCGGGTCGCCTCCCGGCTCGCGGACGAAATAGCGCCAGCAACGCCGGGGCGCCCAGCAGGGCCTCCGGCCACGCGCCCAGGCTTGCGGCGATCGTCCGCCCGTCCAGGAGTGGAACCCGCTCCATCAGGTAGCCCCCACGCCATGTGCCGAGCCGGTCCGAGACCGTCCCGTCCGGCCTCACGATGGCGCTGACCCCGCTCGTCGAGGCGAGGGCGACGGCTCGGCCGTACTCGATGGCCCGGATGCGCGCCATCGCCAACTGCTGCTCCGACTGTCCTCCCTGGAAGCCGCGCTCGTAGGTCGCATTGTTCGTCTGGACGACGAGGAGATTCGCGCCAGCCCGCACCGTGTCCCGCACCCGTCCGTCGTACGCGATCTCGTAGCAGATCACGTCGCCGAGCCACACGGGGCCGGCCGCCAGGGGTGCCTGGGACACACCCGGGATGAAGTCCCGGGGGATGAGCTGTAGGGCGCCGAGCCCGCCCAGGGCGGAGCGGGCCGGGATGTACTCGCCGAAGGGGACGAGTTGCCGCTTCGCGTACGAGGCCACGGGGCCCCGCCCGGGAAGCCAGAGCTGTCCGGCGTTGTACGACCGGCCTCCGGGCCCGTCCAGGATCGCGCCGATCAACAGCGGCGCGTCGAGCTCGCGGACCGAGTCCGCGACGAGCGCGCCCAGCTCGGGGTCGGCAAGCGGGTCGCTGTCGAGTGAGTTCTCCGGCCACAGCACCACATCGGGTCGGGGGGCCTTGCCCGCCCGGACGTCGTCGGCCAGCTTCCTGGTCTCACGCGCGTGGTTCTCGGCGACGCCGCGCACCCGCGCCTGCTCCTCCAGGGTCCGCTCGCGCTCCACATTGCCCTGGACGACCGCCACGACGGCGCTCCGTCCACTCGTCGCCGGAATGGTGACCAGGGATCCGTACGAGACCAGGGCGACCGCTCCGCACACGGCGATCGCCCCCACGCGAACGCGGGCGGTGCGCGGGGAGGTGATGCCGTAGACCAGCAGCGAGCCGAGGAGTGCCGTAACGAAGGTGAGCGCGGGAGCGCCGCCCACGGCCGCCCAGCCTGCCCACGGTGCATCGGCCTGACCGAAGGCGAGGCGTCCCCAGGGGAAGCCGCCGAGCGGAGTCCGTCCGCGTACGGCCTCGACGGCCACCCACCAGGCTGCGGTGAGCAGCGGCCATCCGGGCAGCCGCAGCAGGCGGGGCAACAGCATGGCGGCCAGCGCCACAACCACGGCCTGCGTCGCTGTCAGGGCGAGCCACGGGACCAGTCCGAGGTTGGCGAGCCAGGCGATCAGGGGGCCGATGAAGGAGGCGCCGAAGACGGCTCCGACGGCGAAGGCGGACCGGGCGGACCGCCCCCGGATCGCGATCAGCAGGAGCGCTGGTCCGAGCGGTGCGAGAAACCACAGGCCGATCGGCGGGAAGGAGGCGTAGAGCGCGATGCCCGCGAGGCCGGCCATGCCCCAGGCCCTCGTGCGGGGGAGCTGCCCAGACCGCGCACCGCCCAGTTCGTCGAGCGTCACGTGGGTACGGGGCAGTTCTCGGCGGTACGGAGTCGGCGGATCACTGCGTACGTGAGCAGGCCCACCGAGGCGAGCGCCAGTACGGGCTGCAGCGGGGCCCAGAAGGACAGGGCTCCGCTCACGCCGATCGCGAGCACCACCAGCTTGTTGCAGATGGGGCAGCCGACGGCGAAGGCGGAGAGCAGACCGGCCCCCAAGGCGCGGGCAGTCTGGGGGCGATCATGCGCGGGCTCCTCGACGGCCGGGCGCGGGCCCACGCGGACGTACGACGCGACCAGCAGCCCCTCAAGAGCCGAGCTGACGATCCACACCGGGTAGTTCCACCAAAGGACGGGTGTCATCCGGGTGTAGAAGGGCGACGGGACGACGCCTGTGGGCACACCGATCACAACTGCGGCGAGCAGGGCCACCGCCGCGGCGACGGCCCATCTCCGGAGGGGCCAGTTGCCCATGCACGTACTCCTTGGGAGAGGGGTGCCGTCGGCCGGTTGGCGGGCCACTGCGGGGGAGCCTGCTCGGGTCGTCCGGCCGACGGTGAAACCGATCGTAGTCTACGAATCTACTTAGAAGAACAGAGGGGATTCTTGTCACACTCCGGGCAGGAGGTGCGGGCGTCCCCGTCCAGACCGGGAGGTCAGGAGGAGCAGTGCTCCCGACAGGCCGTACAGCGCGACAGCGGCGGCGGTCCTGCCCGCTCCCGCCTGTTCCGGTGCGGCAGGCAGGTAGAGGTCTCGGGTCTCCCGTACGGTCCCGCCCGCCGACAGGTCGACGGGGATCCAGGACTCGACGGCGCGACCGGACGGGTCCCGGAGGACGGCGTACACGAACCAGCGCCCGGCATCGTGCAGGGTTACCGCACCCCTGAATCCCCCAGCGCCATCGGGGGCCAGCGTGCCGGTGACCTCGCCACCCGCGCGCCGAGCGACCAGCGAGGGCGTGCCCGGCCCGGTCGGCGTCAAGGCGACCGCGACTTCTACGACAGAGCCCCGCACGGAGGCGTCCCAGCGCACCTCGCCCACGACGACCCCCTGGCCCGGATCGTGCGCGACGGCTCGTTCCGGGCTCGCCAGGGACTGGAGGGCCAGGATGCCGGCGACCGCGGTGATCGCCGCCACCCGGGTGATCCATGCCCGGGGCCGGCCCTCTGCGGCCAGGACGGCCACGGCGGAACCGGCCAATGACAGCAGCAGGGAAGGGATCGCCAGGCCGAGTGGTACGGCCGTCGCGTGAGGCAGGAGGGGGAGCAGGGGTAGGGAAAGCAGGTGTGTCATCACCGGCACGACGGCCGCGAGTGCCCACGGCGACGCGACCCGTCTCCGGACCAGGTCCGCTGCCACCGCCACGCCCAGGACGAGTGGCACCATCGGCGTCGAGTACCCCAGGAGGGCGAGTACCGGAACGACCAGCAGCCGTACAGCGGTTACCAGCAGTGCCGCCCGCGTGAAGGCCCACGGCTGCGGATCGAAACGGCGGATCAGTAGGGCGGCGAGGGTGACGCCGACGGCGACGGCCGGAAGGAACCACACCTCCGAGAACTGCGGCACGTCCGACTCGTACTCCATGACCGGAGCGAGCGACGCGGCCAGGACGAGCGCCGAGCCGAGCGCGATCGACCTTCCTCCGCCCTCCCCTGCGATCGCCCGCAGCAGGACCACCGAGAGCGTGAAGGTCGCCGTGATCGCCAGGAGATGCGGCGGGCTCCAGAGGACCGAGTCACGGCCGAACGCCGTGTGCCAGGCGGCGTCCGCCGGCGCCGCGATCCCGATGGCCCCGCCCGCTGCGGCGGCCCACCGCAGCAGCGGGTCGGCGACCGCCGCGCGGAGCCCCTGGTCGCGGGCCTGGCTCAGCACCCATCCCGCGACCATGACCAGCGTTCCCGTCAGGGAGCCGTACAACAGGACATGAGGGGCGCTCCAGAAGGTGTCCCGGCCTTCGTCGGTGTGCAACGAGTCGTCCCAGTACATGCTGAACAAGGCCAGCAGGCCGCCGATCGTGGCAGTGACGAGCCATCTCAACGCGTCCCCCTCGGGTGGTGTTGTCGGGTGGGTGCCGGCCGGGTGATCAGGAGAGCGCGCTGCCCTTCTTCCAGGTCTCCCAGTCGACGTTCCAGGCGCCGTAGCCGTTGTTGACGGCGACCGTGTCCGTGGAGTTCACGACGGTGACGGGGTCACCGAAGCGCACCTGGTCGTAGAACCACTTCGCGTCCGCCGTGCTCATTCCGATGCAGCCGTGGCTGGCGTTGACGCGGCCGAACTTGCCCTCGTTCCAGGGTGCAGCGTGCGCGTACGTGCCGGACGGGGTGAGTTGGACGTCCCACTTGACGTCCTCCATGTCGTACGCTTCGGGGCCGAAGATGCCGACGGTGGAGGAGTTCATCCGGATCGAGGGGACCTTGCCGAGGACGACCATGGTGCCGTTCCAGGTCTCGAAGGTCTCTTTACCGGTGGAGACCTTCAGGGTCCGTAGGGCTTTCCCGTTCCTGGAGACCGTCATGGTCTTCTTCACGACGTCAACGGTGCTGGTCACGGCTTCGCCGATGCGGAAGTTCACGACGCGTTTCTGTGTGCCGTAGACGCCGCTGCCCGCGTCCACTCCGGCGAGGTCCATGCGCAGGGTGACATCGGTGCCCGGCTTCCAGTACTCCTTCGGCCGGTAGTCGATCCGGTCCTTGCCGTCCCGGTCCTTCATCCAGCTCCAGGCGCCCTCGACCGCTGGGGACGAGGTGACCGTGAGCTTCCGCTCGACAGCGGCCTTGTCGTGGATGGGCTTGTTGAAGGTGATCGAGACCGGCAGGGCGACGCCGACGGTCGACTCCTTGTCGACGTTGTACGTGCCGACGAAGGTGCTCTTGGCCGCCGGGGTCGTGAAGTTCGACGATTTACTCAGAGGAGCGCCGTCACCGCCCGTGCCCTGGGCGGAGATCGTGTATGTGGCGCCGGGGGAGAGCGGCGTCGTCGAGGTCCACACGGATTTGTCGGCGGAGAGTGATCCTTCCACCTTGCCGGGCCCGGGCGCGCTCACGTCCACGGAGGTCAGTACCCCGCCCTGGGCTTTGACCGTGATCTTCCCGGTAGTCCCGGTGTCGACGGCTATCGCGGACGGCCCTCCACTCGTCGTCGCGTCCCTCGCCGGCTTTCCGGTCGCTCCCGTCCCGGAGTCCGTCGCTCCCGCGGAGCTGCAGCCGGCCACGAGGAGGCCGGCCGCCGAGGTGAGCGCGAGCATGCGCACGGCGCTGTGCCGGTTCCGTGCTCTCGTGTGCTTCATAGTGCCCCTTCCGTCTAACTCTCTAAGCAAATTAGAAGACGAGTTCCCGAGTCGGGTAGTTCCCGCTCTCCTCGCTTACTTGAGTGGGGAGTTCAGTGCGCGTGGCCGTCGTCCGTGCCTTCGTCCGCGTGCTCCGGCTCGGCGCTCGTGGGCGCCGAACTGGGCTCTGCGGACTTGTCGGCCGAGGTCGACGGTTCCGGTTCGGCGCCGTGCTCGTCCGTCTCCGGCTCCCCGCCGCCGTGGCTGTGCCCGCCTCCCTCCGACGACTCGCTGCCCATCCCGGCCGCCAGCGTGCTCAGGCCGAAGTAGCTCCCGCCGGCAACGAGCAGGACGACCAGCCCGAGGGGGCTGAAGATGCGGCGCGAGGGGGTCTCCGCGTCCTTGAGGACGAAGGCGACGAACGAGACCACGATGCCGAGCGGCACGAGGACCGCTCCGCGTGCGGGGAAGTCCTCGAAGTGCTGGAGTCCGCCGCTGAGCATGCCGATGCCGAACGAGAGCAGCAGCGAGGCGCCGATCACCACGAGCGCGCGGGCGAACGGCGGCCGGTCCTGGGCCAGCATGAACTCGTTGACCAACGTGGCGAGGAGGAAGACGAAGACACCGATGATCGCCACCACTGTGTAGCGGGCGGGGTCGAGCGGGTGGTGGACCACGGCACCGCTGATCAGACCGGCGCCGACGAAGTACAGCACGTAACCGATGTAGCGACCGGACAGGGGCGTGCTGCGCTTGCGTCGGCGCGACCGGGCGGAGCGGCGACCGGCGGCACGGCCTCCGGGCTCGGGCTGCGGTGCGAGGTGGTGAGGTGCGGTCTGGTCGGTGAGAAGGGACACGAAAGCCTCCAGGAAACTGAGGGCACACGGCGGCGGCCTACCTGCGGCCTTGCGGGCGGAGGCGGGCGGCGTCGAACCGTGCAAGGGAGTGGAACCGAAGCGTGGCCTGTCGGCGGGACGGCGCTCCGGGCATGAAATGGGGACAGCCCAGCGACCGCTGGGTGAGGGACCCAAGGACGCAAGGTGTCGCGCGTCGCCTCGGGTGCCTGCTAAATGCGCAGTACGACCGATGACGGACAGAGAGCCGCCATCGGCCGCGCAGCGGCGGCACCGGCACCGGTGCGTGCGACGCCGGCGAGAGCGTGCTTCGTATCGAGGATCGACACGGCAGGCGGAATGATGTCGACGCCTGTGGTGGGCTGTCCGGTCGCGCAGTCCTGTACGGCGTGCGCCGACTCCTCGCCGCCGTCGTGTTCGTAGCCGGACTCCGGGTGCTGCTCATGGGCGTGAGCGGTGGGGGCTGCGGCGACGCTTCCCGGTGCGATGTGCCCCGCGCTGCTGTCGCCGTGGAGGCCATGCGCGTACAAGAGCCCGAAGAGTAGTGCTCCGAGCCACAGCAGACGCGACCACGGGGGAACCAAGGAGGGGGTGCGGGGCTTCCTCGCCGCCTTGAGTTCCGTGACCACGGCGCGATCATAACCAGCCTGGGTTACACGCTCGGTACGGGGTGCGGCATGCGCCGGGAGCGACGTTCGGGCGGAGAACCACGGCAGCGACGTCGGTCACCACGTCGGCCGGTGGGAGCTGTGGGCGGACGGTTAGACGCCGGGCGGGCAGGCGACCAGCAACGGAAGCAGCGGGACGGCGAGGGCGACGGAGGCCACCGAGCCCCAGAGCGCCGGGTGAGGGGCTCGGCGCGGGCCGAGGATGCGCTTCATGCGGAGGACGGCCGCCGAGCCCCCCGCGCCGAACGCGCCCTTCGGGGCCCGGCCGGCGGCCATCTCGTACATCGCAGTCGCCAGGGCCTCGTGCGAGTGGCTTCGCAGAGCGCGGTCGTCCGCGATCATCTCCAGCAGCACGGCCATCTCCGCCCGTGCCCGGCGTGCGAGTGGCAACCAGGGGAAGACGGTGGCGAACGCCTCCGCGGCCGCGATCAGCAGATGGTGGCGGCCGGCGACGTGCGCCCGCTCGTGCTCGAGGACGGCGTCGAGCTGCTCTTCCGTGAGCAGTCGCACGGCGGCGTCGCTCACCACGATGCGGGAGCGGAGCCCCGGTAGGCAGTACGCCGCGGGCGTGCCGTGCATCAGGACGGTGGCCCGCAGACGGTCGGAGCGCACTCCCACCTTGTCGAGCCGGTCACGGTGTCGAGCGCGCGTCAGCCCTGCCCGGGCGAGGTGGAAGAGAAAGGCGCCGACGATCGCGGTGACGACGGCAAGGGGCATCGCCAGGGCCAGTCGGTCGGCGGTGGTCGGGTTGGGCGCCACAGGGGCCCCCGTACCGAGGCCGCAGGCGTGCAGCAACCCTACGAGTCCGGCGTGCAGATGCTCGGTGGGCGTGGCCAGCTGGGAGGCGGCGAGCGCGGTCGCGAGCGTGAACGACACCATGAGGGCGAGCCATATGGCTGCTCCGAGGGCCGGTGCCCGGTGGGGCCAGGCGCTGCGCACCATCAGGCGTGGGGCGGCGATGCCCACCACGGCCGCGTACCCCAGAAGGGCGGGGGCCGCGTTCACTGCTTCGCCCGTCGTCCGACGTCCCGCAGGGCCTTCCGGAGCGCCGCGATCTCGTCGTCGTCGAGGTTCTCCACGAACTGCACGAGAGCGGCGGGCCTATCCTCGCTGACTTCCAGGCCGTCCTCCATGAGCGCGGCCGAGTACGCCTCACGTGAGCCGACGGCCTTGTACAGCCAGATCCGGCCGTTCCTGGCCCGTGTGAGGTGGCCCTTGTGGAAGAGGATGGTCGTGACCGTGGTCACGGTCGTGTAGGCGGCGTCTCGATGCAGATTGATGTCGTCGACGACCTCACGCACGGTGGCGGGGCGGTTCCATCTCCAGAAGCGGTCCATGATCTCCGCTTCAAGTTCCCCCAGCCGGCGCATGGCCCGTTCCTCTCCGCTGATCAGCACTCGGTTTCATAGTAGACGGGCGTACACGTGGGGTTCCGCGCTCGACGGACATGCGGTGCCTAGGATGGGCTCATGGCCATGTTCGAGAAGCCCCTTGAGGCGCAGCGGGCGCTGCGCCTCAAGGGGCTTCTCGTGGTGGCCGTGCTCGTCGGGCTGCTGGGCATGCATGCCATGGGGCCTGGGCCGATGACGGCGCAGGCGAGCGGCGCCACGGCTTCCGTCACCGCCGTCGCGTCGACGTTCGTCGAGGCCGATCGCGAGGGGCACTGCGATCACGATTGCTCAGGACACGGCGGGAGCGGTGAGCACGCCGATCCGACATGTGCCTCAGCCGGGGTAGCGGGCCCCGTCGTTCTCCCCGCGCTTGGGCCGAGCCTCGTCGGCCCGGTTGTGACCGCCGACGGGCTCGTCAGTACGCAGACGGTCGCTGCCGAGCGAGGCCGTGCCCCACCATCCCTGTACGAACTCCAACTCCTGCGGATCTAGGAAGCGCCTGCGGCGCCGTACGCCATGTGGCCCGTCCAACGGGCATGGCGGGCGCCTACCGGCTTACCTTCCAGAACAAACGCAGGAGTCACGCATGAACACGCACCGCAAGCTGATCCGTCGTACCGCCCTCGTCGCCGCCACCGGCGTCGCCGCCCTGGTGCTCGCCGCCTGCGGCGGCAACGGCTCCAGCGGCCACGACATGGGCTCCATGGGAACCGAGTCCTCCGCGCCCGCCACGAGCGCGCCGGCGCAGACCGGTGACCACAACGCGGCGGACGTCTCCTTCGCCAAGGAGATGATCCAGCACCACCGCCAGGCCGTGGAGATGGCCGACCTGGCGCCGACGCGGGCCTCGTCCGCGGAGACGAAGGAGCTGGCCGCGAAGATCAAGGGCGCCCAGGACCCTGAGATCAAGACCATGTCCGGTTGGCTCACGTCGTGGGGCGAGGAGGTCCCCGCCGACATGTCCGGCATGGGCCACGACATGGCGAACGGCATGCCCGGCATGATGAGCAAGGCGGACATGGACGAGCTCATGCAGGCCAAGGGCGCCGAGTTCGACAAGATGTTCGCCGAGATGATGATCAAGCATCACGAGGGCGCCATCGAGATGGCCACGACGGAGAAGGCGGAGGGCAAGTACGGCCCCGCCCTCAAGCTGGCCGATGAGGTGATCAAGGCCCAGACGGCAGAGATCGAGCAGATGAACAAGATGCTCGGCGAGAGCTGACCGCAGCTCGGTCCGTGTGTGCGGGGCACGGCAGGTAGGCACCGGCCGTGCCCCGCTGCTGTGCCTAGGTGCGCGGCAGGATCCGCATCACGAGCCCGGCGGCAGGTTTCGGGCCGAACGAGGTGGACTTGCGGGGCAGCAGAACGCCCTGCTCAGCGAGGTCTCGTATCCCGTCTTCGGTGGGAGTCGGCAGGAGCACGGCGGTGCCCGTGCCCTGGGAGGTCACGGCTGCGACGGCCCGGCCGGCGTCATGCATGTGGACGACGGCGCCGGGGAGGTCGGGTATGGACCAGCAGCTCGCGATGAGGAGACGGTCGGTGACGGCTGCGGGCTGATCGTGCCATTGGGTCGGCAGTCCGGCCAGCGCTTCGGACAGGGCCGATGCCTGCGGTTCCGTCACGCTCCAGGCACTTCCATCTCCGGCGAGCACCAGTTCGCCGGGCCGGGGGAGCCGAGGCCCGTCCCGAAGCGGCCGGACGCGGGCGACGCCCGATGACGCACGCGCGGCCTTCTCCGCGTCCAGACCCGGCAGGACCCGGTGGATCGCCCTCAGCCGAAGCGGGGTGGTGGCCGAGTCGACGAGCAGCGCCAGGCTGCGTTGCCAGGGGAGGGCGTCACGTCGGCGGCTGAGCCGTTGGGCGGCTGCGAGGCGGTGGTGGCCGTCGGCGACGAGCGGGACCCGCGTTCCACCGAGCTCGGAGGTGAGGAGGTCCTGATCGGCGGGGTCGGTGCATCGCCATAGGTAGTGCGTGACGCCACCCAGCTGGGCGCCGGCGATGCGAGGGTGTTCGGCGACCCACTCCGCCAGGCGGCGGCCGGTCCCCTCGGTGGAGCGGTGGGTGAGCAGCAGCGGCTCCAACTGGGCCCGCAGGCCGGACATGTGGGCGGCGCGCTGCCGTACGACGTGTTCCTGTACGTCCTCGTGGGGGATGACGGAACCGGCATGGGGGCCGGCGATGCTGAGCTCGCCGATCAGGCCGCGCTGGAGGAGGCGAGGACCGAGTCGTTGCTCGTAGACGTAGAGGGAGGGCTCGGGGTCGGGGCGCAGGATTCCGCGGTCCAGCCAGCGTTCGAGTTGACCAGCCGCGTCCTGGGGATTGGTGGCGTACAGCAGTCGGGCTATGTGGTGGGGCCGGGCGCGCTGGGCCCGGGCGTGGGCGGGGCTCATGTCGTCGTGCGGGGGACTGAGCACGGCGGACAGCTGGCCGGCCTGCGCCGAGTCGTATCGGACGGCGCGGAACGGAAGGAGCCGCACGGTGGTGCGTGCCTTCCGCGACGGGACGGTCGTCAAGGTTCACTCCCGAATGTGGGCACGGCGGTACGGGGGCGGGCGCTTTGTGGGCGCCCGCCCCCTGCCGCGGGTGTCAGGTCAGACGGTCGCAGGCTCCGGGCGGGCCTCGGCCTGGGGCTCGGCGAGTCGGCCCGTGCGGTGCAGCCCGTACAGGGCGGCGGTGCATGCCAGGCCGAGCGCGGTGAGCGCTAGCCAGGGGAGCGCGGACAGGCCGGCCTTCCGGGCGGCGTCGAGAGCCGCTCCGGTCAGCAGGTTCCCCACGGTGATGCCGATTCCGCAGACGGTGTTGTAGAGGCCGTAGTGCGTGGCAACGAGGCGGTCGCCCGAGAGTCGGACGATCGTGTCCATCTCGAAGGGATACGCGATCATCGTGCCCATGGCCAGGAGCAGCGCGGCGAGTGTCGGCGGTACGGAGGCCAGCAGCCACAGGCCGATGCCTTCGCCCGGTACGGGAACCGCCGAGGCGATGAGCAGGGGCACGAAGGCCACGCCCATGGTGAGCAGACCCCAGGTGAGAGCCCGTCCCGGCTCCATGCGGGCCTTGCACCAGGCGGTCACCTTCGTCTGGAGGAGGATCGTACTCAGCCCGGACACGGCGAACAGGACAGCCACGGCTGCCGTGCCGAACGTGCCCTCGCCGCCGAGACGTCGGACTTCCAGGGGAAGCGCCAGGTAGACCTGGAAGGACATGACGTACGAGCCGATCATGGCCACGGAGAAGAGCAGGAACGGGCGGTTGGCGAGAATGCCGCGCCACTCGGCCAGCACGCTCTGCCCCTCCTTCCCCTTCGTCTCCTTGGCCCGGCGCGCCGGGAGGGCGCGGATCTGCACCACGCTCAGGACGGCGAAGGTGCCCGCCGCGACCAGGCACGTGATGCGGAAGTCGACCCCGGTCAGCACCATGCCCACGAGCGGCCCGAGCAGGATGCCCGCCTGGTAGAAGACGTTGAACAGGGCGAACGCCTCCACCCTGCGCTCACCCGAATCGGCGGCGAGGTAGGCGCGGGTGGCCGGGTTGAACAGCGCGCCGGCCAGGCCGGTCGCCGCGGAGGCGGCGATCAGCGCGGGCACGGAGTCCACCAGGCCCAGGGTCGCGAAGCCGACGGTGCGCAGGACGAGACCGGCGATGATCATCGGCTTGTAGCCGAGCCGGTCCGCGAGCGTGCCGCCGACCAGGAACATGCCCTGCTGGCTGAAGTTGCGGACACCGAGGATGAGTCCGACCAGCCAGCCGGCGAGCCCGAGGGGACCGGCCAGGTGGGCGGCGAGGTACGGCATCAGCATGTAGAAGCCGAGGTTGATGGTGAACTGATTCACCATCAGCAGTCGAACGCTGCGTTCGTACGAACGGAACTGGGAGAGAGTGCCCTTCATCAGGCCCGCTCCTCCGCAGCGTCCGTGAGCTCGTCGTCGGCGACGTCGTCGGCGGCCGAGTCCTCATCGGTGAGCGTGAGGGGGTCGACCACGGTGGCGCAGCGGGTCCAGCGGGTGACCTCCTTCTCGTCCAGACGGCCGATGACGTCCGGCTCGATCGCGGGCGGGCCGTCGAGCAAGCCGTGGGCGGCGCAGTAGTCGTCGTCGTACACGGTGCCGAGATAGCGCTGCGGGCCGTCGGGGAAGATCGCGGCGATCCGCGTCTCCTTGGGCAGGGAGCGGGCGAGCCAGCCCGCGACCAGTGCGACCGCGCCGACGCTCCAACCGCCGGTCGCGTAGTGGGAGGTGGCGAGCTGACGGCAGCTCCACACCGCCTCGCTCGGCGCCACCCAATGGACCTCGCTGAACTGTTCGTACGCGACGTTGCGCGGGTAGATGCTCGATCCGAGCCCGCGCATGAGCCGGGTGCGGGCCGGCTGGCCGAAGATCGTGGAGCCGATGGTGTCGACGCCGACCAGGGTCAGGTCCGGGTAGAGCTGGCGCAGGACACGGGAAACGCCCGCCGAGTGTCCGCCGGTGCCTACGCTGCACACCAGGACGTCGATGTGGCCGAGCTCGGTGGCGAGTTCGAGGGCGAGCGGGGTGTACGCGGTGGTGTTGTCCGGGTTGTTGTACTGGTCCGGGCACCAGGATCCGGGGTGCTGTGCGAGGAGCTGGGTGACCCGGTCCCGGCGGGCCTGCTGCCAGCCGCCGGTGGGGTGCGGTTCGGAGACCACGTTGACCTGGGCTCCGTACGCGGTCAGCAGTCGCGTCATGGACATCTCCAGGCCCGGGTCGGTGACCAGGGTGACGGGGTGTCCGTAGACCATGCCGGCGAGGGCGAGGCCGAGTCCGAGAGTGCCACTGGTGGACTCGATGATCCGTGCGCCGGGGCGCAGGTCGCCACGGGCGCGGGCCCGCTCGACCATGTGGAGACCCGGGCGGTCCTTGATGCCGCCGGGGTTGAAGCCCTCCAGCTTGGCCCAGAAGCCGCGGCCCGCCGGGGCGAGCGGCTCCGAGACGTGGAGGAGAGGAGTGTTGCCTACCAGCCCGGACAGGGCGGAGCGGGTGGGGGGTGTGACGTCGGTGGTCGAGGAGTGCATGTTCCGCTCTCATTTCGGTGGTGCGCGTCAAGTACTCGTTCGGGAGACGGCCACGTCATGCACGGCCGGGAGCCGAACGGTCTAGATGCGCCACCGGCAGACGCGGATCTGCGTCGAGCGGCCTGACCGGGCTATCGGCACTCGGTCGCCGGGCGGGTTCCGGACCTGGGTGGCTGGCGCGGTCGGGATGTCGCCGAAGGGCGCAGCGAGCGCGATGACATCGGGCACGTGCCGCGTCGCGAGGTGGGTGTGGGATGCGAGGCCCGGCGAAGCGCAGTCGGCGCCGTGGTTGTGGTGCCGCTGCTGCGGGGGCCGGTCTTCCGTCCGCTCGGCATCGAGGCTGAGTGCCGTGGTGGTGACGGCGCCGCTGTCTACGGAGTGGTGGTGCCCGGCTTCGCCGAGAGGCGTGAAGCAGAGGAATGCCGACAGCAGCAGAGCGCCGACTACGGTGGCGATTAAGGGCGTGTTGGGATGGCGAGGCACAGTTCCTCCGGGCGGGGCCGTACCGTCTCGGTCCCTATGCGACAGGAGGGAGCGGTACCCGCGAGAGATCAGGGGCATGGGGGGCAGAACGCGCTGCTCGGCTCGCCGCCCGGGGGCGCGGTCGCGCGGGGGCAGCAGGGAGTGTGAGCGGCGGGGCGTTCTACACCTGAAGGACTGTTGAGGCTCTCGGGGCAGTCGACGGCGTTGTGCGCGCCTCGACCGCATGGGTGTTGGCCCGGATACAGGGCCCGGCAGAGCACGGCGCATCGGGCTGTCGCGAGGAACACGGCGTATTGGGTGCCGGTGTTCCCTCCGGCGGCCTTGGCGTGCATTCGTGTGCCGGGTGCGCCGGACCGTGGTCGCCGGAGTTTCCATCAATGCTGTGGGAAGCGCTGGTCATCGCGGGCGACGCGACAACCGCGGCCCCGTCCACGTCCACTCCGTGCCCGACCATCAGGCCGAACAGGAGCGCGGCCAGGCCGAGTAGACGTCGCAACCCCGCTGAAGAGCGGGAGTGCGGCGCACGCGAGCGCGACCGGGCTGTAATCACGCCGTTATCTTAACCATCTCTTCGGGGTGGTTCGGAATTCCATCCGAAACGTGGCGTGAATAAGTCGTGCAGGTGCTCGGTCGATTGTCTGATTTGGAGGGGTCGGTCAGGGTCTCTACTAAGCAACTAAGAAATAAATTTACGCCTCAACAATGCCCCCGTGGCGAGGCCGGCGTCGACCCCAGGCAGTGTTCGGTGCGCGGATCGGTGTGCGTCGGGTCGGCGCTGTGCCCCGCGCCCAGTGCCAACACGGCGACGCGGTGATCCGACTGGACGAGCGTGACTCGTAGCGGCGCTCCCGAGTCGCCGGCCAAGGCGTAGTCGTACACGACCGGCAAGTCCTGGCCGTGGCCCTCTCCGGTGGTCTGGGCGCCGTGCCATCCACACCGCCGCAGGGCCTCGGCCACTTCGCCGATGCTCCGCCGGGCCTCGCCTTCGGTGGGGAAGTCGACGATCCGGTGCTGCGCAGTGGCGTGACCCTGGCCGCTGTACGTGCGGACGATCTGGTCCCTTGCACTCGATCCGGAGAACCAGACGAGGCTGCACGGGTGGGTTCCCCCGCTCGGCAGGGCCGCGGTCGACCCGTCCCCGGTCGTGACCGCCTGCCATCGGTACGTCGCGTTCCAGGGCAGAGCCGCGGGTGAGAGCAGGGCCCTGGGTGCCAACCCGCGATCCGCGCTGGGCGAGGGCAGGATCGAGGCGGCCGCGACCAGTTGGCCGGTTGCCGGGTCGGGTTGCGCCGAGAGTGGCGCGTCCGTGGGGCGGGGGAGGACCCACCAGCCGGACGTGATCGCCACGGCGGCGACGACGGCCGTGGCCCCCGTACGGCGGCGAGTACGACGCCGGACAGCCCGGAGACGTACGTCCGCGACTCCGCCGGCGGGGGCGACGAGGGCATCGACCTCGGCCGCGAACTCCCGGAGCCTCGAATCCAGTGCGCTGCCGTGCGGCATGGGCCTGTGGTCATTCATGGGGATACGCCTCCTGTCGAGGCCGGTACGGCGCGACCGCTCGTGGGCGGACGCGCGCCGGAGCCTCCGACGCGGCGGTGTCGGAGAGATGGCTGTTCAGGATGCGGCGGGCGCGCATGAGGCGCGAGCGTACCGCCGTGCTGGTCGAACCGGTCTGTCGGGCCACCTCGTCCACGGGGAGGTCGACCAGATGATGCAGGACGACGGCTCGGCGCTGCTCGGGGGCGAGGTGCCGGAGCGCCGCGACCAGGGCCACGTGGTCCGGGTCGAGACCGGGAATGTCCGCAGGCGGCCCGTGCCGGAAGTGTGCCCTGACGCGGTTGCGGGCCCTACGCCACGAACTCACCGCCAGCCGCAGGGCGACCGTCCGCACCCAGGGGGTGGGGTCTCCCTGCTCGGCCAACTCGTTCCAGCGTGGCCAGGCTCGCGCGTATGCCTCCTGCACGGCGTCCTCCGCCTCGCCGATGTCGCCGGTGACCGCGTACACGACGACGACCATGCGCCGCACGCTCTCCGCGTAGAATCTCTCGAAGTCCCGCTCGGTGGGGTCATGCGCGGGATCGTTCACAGGCCACCTCCGCGTCCTTCCGCACGGTGGCGGCCGCGTTTCCCCAGCCGCCGCACCAGCGGTGCCAGAAGGGCATCCACCTCCGGCACGCCAAGCGGCCTGGCGAGCAGCAGCACGGACAGACCGATGAACCCCGCGCCGATCAGCAGGGCACCGCCGTCGGCGAGTGGCCCGTCGCCCAGCACCCTGCCGGCCAGCCGGTCGACGGCGAGCGCCGCGCCGGCCCCGGGCAGGCAGGCGACCGCGAGCCGTACGTGGGTACCGAGTGCGCTGTCGAATCCCCGCCCCAGACGGCGTCGTAGCACCGTCGCGGTACACGCGAGACCGGCCGTGCACGCCAACGCGTACGTCCCCGCGATGCCGGCGACGGCCCAGTGAGCGGGCAGCAGGGCGTACGCGGCCAGTGACAGGCCCGCGTTGAGACAGGCGATCACGAGGGTGAGGAAGAAGGGCGTACGAGTGTCGCCGAGGGCGTAGAAGCCCCGAGCGAGAACGTACTGCGCCGATAACGCCGCGAGACCTGGGGCGAACGCGGCAAGGACCCAGCCGATCGCCTGTGCATCGGCCTCGGTGACCTGGCCGTACTGATAGGCGACGCCGGTGAGCCGGGGTGCCAGGAGCAGGAAGACGACGGCGGCAGGGACGATCGCCACGGCTGTGGTCTTGAGGCAGCGGGTGAGCTCCGCGCCGACCCGGCCGGGGTCCCCGTCGATCGCTGCCCGGCTCATCACGGGCAGGAGGGCGGTGACCAGGGAGACCGTGATGATCCCCTGGGGGACGACCCAGAGCTGGTACGCGCTGCTGTATGCCGTGTACCCCACACCCGCCGTGATCCCCTCGGCGTCCGCACGCAGTCCGGCCGTCGTGGTGAGCCGGGTCACCACCCAGTACGCGACCTGGTTCGCGAGCACGAGCAACAGCGTCCACACCGCGGCGCGCACCGGGCGGCCGAGGCCCGAACGTCGCCAGTCGAACCGTGGGCGCCACCGGAAGCCCGCGGATCGCAGGGCGGGCAGCAGGGCGAGGGCCTGCACCGCGATTCCCGCCGTACTGCCGAGACCGAGGAGAAGGAGCTGCCCGTCAGTGACCTCGCCGGCTCCGGTCGCCGTCGCGGCCACCACCAGATAGAGGCCGAAGACCACGATCACGACCACGTTGTTGAGGACAGGGGTCCACATCATCGTGCCGAGCCGGCCACGGGCGTTGAGTACCTGACCGAGCACGGTGAAGGCGCCGTAGAAGAGGATCTGCGGCAGGCAGTAGCGAGCCAGGGCCACCGTGAGGTCGCGCTGGGGGCCGGCGTAGTCCGTGTACGCGGTCACGATCCAGGGCGCCGCGAGCACGGCCACAGCGGTGATCGCGGTCAGTGCGACCAGGCAGAGGGTGATGAGCCGGTCGGTGTACGCGACCCCGCCGTCCTCGTGCTCCTTGGCGGCACGGACCAGCTCGGGCACGAAGACCGAGTTGAGCGCCCCGCCCATGAGCAGGATGTAGACGATGTTCGGCACCGTGTTGGCGACGTTGTAGGCGTCGGCGAGCAGCGCGGTGCCCAGGGCCGCGACGACCACCGCGCTCCGTACGAAGCCTGTGATCCGGGAGGCGAGCGAGCCGAGCATCATCAGCGCCTTGCCGCGCCCGCTCCCCGCATCGCTCTTCGCGCTCCCGACGCCGGCGGCTCCCGCCGGCCTCGTCCCGGTCACGCCGCACTCGCCGGCGAGCCATTTGCCTGGATGCCGGCGAAATCGTCTGCCACATTCCGGCGCCACCGGGCGTGCATGAGACAGGCGGGGGTATCCCGCCGCCCTCCCGCAGGGGGCGTAAGGACCAGAACGAGGAGACCTTCGACATGGCTGTCGCCGAGGTGCAGATGACCCACCGTGCCGGTGCCCTGGAGACCGTGCCCACGACCGCTGAACAGCACCTGGCCTACCTCGACTCCCTCTCGGGAGGTACGCAGGGCGACCAGGTCAGCTTCCTCCAGCTGCCGTCCTGGAGCGCGGTCAAGGACGGATGGCGGGCCGAGCGGCTCGGCTGGTTCGACGGGGCAGGCCGTCAGCGCGCCGCCGCCCAGGTGCTGTACCGCCAGCTGCCGGGAACGCGGCGCTCCTTCGCGTACATCCCGGACGGTCCGGTGCTCGACTGGGCGGACCCGGCGCTGATGGATGTCCTGCAGCTGCTCCTGGACCACCTGCGGGCGGCCGGGGCCTTCGCGGTACGCATGGGGCCGCCTTTGGGATACCGCCGCTGGAACGGGGCGACGCTCAAGGCCGCTGTCGGCCCGGGGCGCCGGGTGGGCGACGTGCTGCCGGACGTGGTCGAGCCGGTCGGGGCGGCCGTGGCGGACCGGCTGCGAGCGGCCGGATGGCGGCGCTGCGGTGACGACGGCGGCGCGGGCGACGCCCAGCCCCGGTACCTCTTCGAGCTTCCGCTGGTCGGCCGCAGCACGGACGACCTGTGGTCCGGTCTCAACCAGGAGTGGCGGCGCAACATCAAGAAGGCGACCACGGCGGGGGTCGAGACCTGCCTCGGCACCGGTGAGGACCTGCCCGCCTTCTACGACCTGCTCCAGGTCACCGAGCGGCGCGACGGGTTCCGACGGGGGCGCTCGCTTCCGTACTTCGAGCGGCAGTACGAGGCGCTCAACGCGGAGGAGGTCGGGCGCATGCGGCTCTATCTGGCACGGCACGACGGCGAGGTGCTCGCCGCCCACACCATGATCGTGGCGGGTCGGCGTGCCTGGTACCAGACAGGGGCCTCCGCCGACCACCGCCGCGAGGTCAGGCCGAGCAACGCCCTGCAGTGGCGACTGATCCGCGACGCGCACTCGCTGGGGGCGGCGGTCTACGACATGCGGGGTGTGCCGGACACCCTCGACCCCGCGGAGCGGCCGTTCGGGCTGCTGCGCTGGAAGCTCGGCACAGGAGGTCAGGTGGTCGAGACCCTCGGTGAGTGGGAGCTTCCCCTGCAAGGAGCGGTGAACAAGACCCTGCATCGGGCCATGCAGGCGTATCTCTCGCGCCGCTGAGTCCACCCCAGGGGCGTGTGGATCGGTCATGGGTGAACCCTAATCTATCCTTCTAAGTCTTTTAGAAGTTTGGTTGTGGGTTCGAGAGGCTTCGGCTACCTTGACCGGGACAAGTCAATCGACGGGCGGCGGAAGCCGGTGGGAATCCGGCACGGTCGCGCCACTGTGTGCTCGGCGGCAGCCGCTCATCTCCTGAGCGGCGCGGCTGGGCAAGTCAGACTCGCCCTCGTCGTACGAGCTCCATCCGACCGGGACGCGAGTTCCCACTGGAGGTCCTGCCATGGCCCAGACCGCTGCTCAGCCGAGCGTCGCCACCCCCGCCGCACTCCCCGTCAAGGCGATTCTGCCCTGGGCCGTCTTCTTCGGGGCCCTGATGCTGCTCGCGCTCTTCTTCGTCGGCGCCGAGCAGGGCGCCACCGCCATCTTCGCCGGCGAAGGCGTCCACGAGTGGGTGCACGACGGCCGTCACCTGCTCGGCTTCCCCTGCCACTGAGACGGGGCTGCGAGCATCATGAACTCCGCAACTGTCGGAAAGCTTCTCGCGCGCGGCATGGTGGCCGGTCTCCTGGCTGGCCTCCTCGCCCTGGGCGTCGCCTACTTCCTCGGCGAGCCGCCGACCGAGGCCGGCATCGCCTACGAGGCGGCACACAGCCATGAGGAGGGGGCGGAACTGGTCAGCCGTGCGGCCCAATCCACCACCGGTCTGGCGACGGGCGTCCTCGTCTACGGCGTCGGCCTCGGCGGAATCGCCGCGCTGGCGTACTCCTTCGCCCTGGGCCGGATCGGCGCATTCGGACCCCGCGCCACCGCGGCGCTGCTGTCCCTCGGCGGCCTGATCGCGTTCTACGTCGTGCCGTTCCTCAAGTACCCCGCCAATCCACCGGCGGTCAGCGATCCGGCCACGATCAGCCAGCGCACCACCCTGTACCTGCTCATGGTGGTGCTCAGCGTGCTGCTCGCCGTCTCCGCCGTGATCGTCGGCAAGCGGCTCGCGTCCCGTCTGGGCAACTGGAACGCGTCGGTCGGGGCAGGGGCGTTCTTCGTCCTCGCCGTCGGACTCGCCTACGCCTTCCTGCCGGCGGTCACCGAGATGCCGAAGGACTTCCCGGCTTCGGTCGTCTGGCAGTTCCGCGTCTCCGCGCTCGCCATCCAGGCCACGCTGTGGGCCGGATTCGGTCTCGTCTTCGGCATCCTGGCCGAGCGACTGCTGCAGCCGCGCGAGTCCGGCGAGCGGATCGGGGCCATGGAGCCGGGCGCGGTCGCGCCCTCGTCCTGACGCCTGTTCATGCGAGAGGGGGCGCCGGTCTCGGACCGGCGCCCCCTCTGCTGTGTGCGTCAGCCGATGCGGACGCCCCACATGAAGGGCATGCCGCTGCGGGCGATCGACTCGTACCGCACCTGGGCGCCGGGCTTGGGTGCGTGGAGGATCTGCCCGTTGCCGGCGTAGAAGCCGACGTGGCTGAGGTCGCTGCGCATGATGATCAGGTCGCCGGGCTTCAAGGCGCTGAGGGAGTTGATACGCGTCCCGACGCCGGCCTGCGCCTGGGAGGTGCGGGGTATCGTCACGCCGGCCTGGCGGAACGCCCACGAGGTGAGGCCGGAGCAGTCGAACGAGGTCGGGCCGCTCGCGCCCCAGACGTACGGCATGCCGACGCGGCTCTTGGCGGCGGCGAAGGCCGCGGCGGCGCGCCCCGAGGCGCTCGCCTCGTTGCCGAGTTCGACCCGCGCGCTTGCCCGGTTGGCCCGGTCCTCCGCTTCCGCGATCCGGGCCCGCTCCTTCGCCGAGAGGGTGTTGAGCAGGCGCTGGGCCTCGCGCAGCTTGCCCTGGATCTCCGTCTTCCGCTTCCCCAGTTCCTTCTGTACGGAGTCGAGGTCGCGCAGTTTCCCGGAGGCTTCTCGCCGCTGCTGCTGGAGAACCCGCTGCTCGGAGAGGAACTGCTGCAGTACTGCTGCCTGCCGGTCGCCGGCGCGGTCCAGCGCGGTTGCCTTCTCCAGGTACGTGTCGGGATCCTGGGAGAGGAAGAGCTGGAGGGCCGGGTCGAGGCCGCCCGAACGGTACTGGCCTGCGGCCACCGTGCCGATCTTGTCGCGGAGTTCGTTCAGCTCACCCTGCTTGCGGGCCGCCGTGTCCTGGAGGGTCTCCACCTGCTCCTTGAGGGCGTCGGCCTTTTCCTTGGCTCCGTTGTACTTCTCGGTGGCCTGGGTCGCCTCCTCGTAGAGGCGGTCCACCTGCGCCTTGACGCCCTTCTTGTTGGGGTCGGGCAGTGGGTCGGCCGAGGCCACCTGGGTGGACAGAGCCACGGCCGCCGCGGCGGTGACGGTCAGGACGCCGGTGTAGCGCGGACTGGACTGCTTCGGGCGGCGGTGGGAGGCCACTGCGGAGCTCCTTCTTCCTCGACCGCCGACGTGCTGGGCGTACAGCCGGCGCGGCGGCGCCTCCGCCGCCGCCCCGGATGGGCGACCGGCTGCGCGAAGACTCCGCGAATACTAAGCTCCTTAGATGCTTAGACTCAACGAGGATGCTTGTGGCGGGCAGTGAGGGACGCCACAGGCGCACCGGATATCGGGTGCGAAAGCCCTCACATGACGGGCGCCTTACGATGACCGGACTTCTGTGAATAGGGAGGGGAACCCTCTTGACCGTCCGGCTCACGCTGTTGTGCGCTGCCGCCCCCGTGGAACGCGACGTGCGATTCGGAGACGTGCGCCTCGACGAACGGGCGCTGCGGCAGGTTCAGGAAGCTGCCCCTTCTCTGCTCACAGCCACGGCCTCCTTGCTGTACTCGGCACCCTCGCAGCGCTGTGCTCAGACCTTCGAGGTTCTGGAGTGGGACGTGGTCACCGTCGAACCTGCCCTTCGCGACATCGACACGGGCAACTGGCTCGGCCGGACGCTTGCCGAAGTCGCGGCCGAGGACGGCGCCGGGCTCGCCGCGTGGATGTCGGATCCGGACGCAGCGCCGCACGGAGGTGAATCGGTGGCGCAGGTCTGCCGCCGGATCGCCATATGGATGGACGGCCTCCCGGACGATGCCGGGCGCGTACTGGCCGTGGTCGAACCGGCAGTGGTGCGCGCGGCGTTGGTGTCCGCACTGGGCGCACCGCAGCAGTCGTTCTGGCGCATCGACGTTCCACCTCTGGCCGTTGTTCAGCTCACGGGCCGTGACGGGCGCTGGAACCTACGGATGGGGGCTGCCTCCGCCACAAGTGGCGATGGCAGCGGTTGAACTTCCTTCCGCGCAGGCGGGCGTTCCCGGAACCGTCCGTGTGCGGTCAGCGGTCCCGCGAGGCGGCGCGTCACCTTTCCTCGAGTTCTTGCGGTCGCCCCGCTCTCATGGAGACGGGTGGATTCACCGCACGCCCGGCAGCTGATGGACGACTTCAGCCATCGGCGACGCTCCATGGTGGTTTTCGTTACAAGGGCAGGAGCTCGGGACGCTTTGGTTCCAGGGCCTCGGCTGCGGCCCTGCCGAGCAGGTGCTGGCCGAGCCAGGGCAGGAAGTGCTCCTTGGCCCACCGGAGGTCTTGGAGCTGCTGACGTACGGGAGGCTGCGGTACGTCCGACGCGCGCGCGTTCTGCGCTGGCCCCAGCCCGAGAACCTCAGCGGCTCGCAATGCGACCTGTCTGTGCCCCTCGGACGACAGATGCAGCCGGTCCTCGCTCCACGCGCTCGGATGCTGGATGGACTTCAAGGACCACAGATCCACTACCGCGCAGTCGTGCCGATCCGCTATGGCGTGGATGTGAGCTGTGTAGGTGGCGATCCTTCCACGCAGCCGACGTAGTACGGGTGTGTCCCGCGGGTCGAACCCGGTGAAGACCAGCACCGTGTTCGCGTTGGCGCTGAGCGCTGTGATGGCCTCCTCGAACCGGTCCGTGATGCGGTCGACGGAACTCCCCAACCGTAAAATGTCGTTGCCTCCGGCGCAGAAACTCACCAGGTCCGGGGCCAGTTCCGCTACCCGCGGCACTTGCTCCTCGATGATCTCGTCGATGACTCGACCCCGAACGGCGAGATTGGCGTAGCGGAACGGCACCGGGGATCGGCGGGCCATCAGATCGGCGAGCCGATCGGCCCACCCCACGCACGCACCGTCGGAGGTCTCATCGCCCAACCCCTCCGTGAAGCTGTCTCCGAGGGCTACGAACGAGCCGATGGAAGCACGACCGGGCATGCTCCGCTTCTCCGACATCTTGCCTCGCCTCCCCGTAGGCCCCGGCTCCAGAAGCAGTGGACGCGTGGGTGAGGAGCACGGACGCTGGGGCCGAGCAGGGCGGGAACGCCCACCGTGCCACCTCATCACCGCGAGCTTGGTGCGTATATTTGGTTTGGTCAAATAATTGGTCGACAGTGTGTCATGTGTCAGTCGGTAGCCGCTCAGCAGGTGATCGATACCCCTCATGGGTGTGCCGATGCAGGGTTCTGTGTGGGCGTGGCGACGGGCTAGGTGGCAACGAGGAGGGTGACCAGGCGCTCGGCGGTCTGTAGGGGCTCCGGTAGCCCGCTCGGGCCGCTGGTCATCAGCAGGTGGTGCACGGTCCCGACCAGGGCGAGAGCTGCGGTTGCGGTGTCAGTACCGGACGGGATCCTGCCCAGCCGGCTCTCGGCGTCGAGATAGCCGGTCACGGAGTCCTGGATTGCCGAGAAAGCGGGCGCCCCTGCCTCCAGCCCCTGGCGCGTGTGCAGTGCGGCTGCCGGGCGGGTCATGGCGAGGGTGACCATCGCTGGATTCACCGAGGTCAGAAGCGCGGCCGTGACCGTGACGAGGTTGGCCTTCACCGTGTCCTGGCCGACCAGTGACGGCAGCTGGTCGGCTTGGCGTGCCGTACTGGCGAAGCGGTCCAGGACGAGTTCGCCGATGAACTCGTCCAGGCCCGAGAAATGGGCATGCAGGGCCCCCTTGGCGACTCCGGCCTCGCTCGTGACCGCCCTGCTCGTGAGCGCCCCCGGCCCGTCTCGGGTCACCACCCTTTCCGCCGCCGCGAACAGCCGCTCGCGTACGTCGGGAATCGCTACACCGCGGGGTGACATACCGCCTCTTTCCGGAAGTGGATTGCCAGTATGGGCGCTCGCCCATACTGTTTGGGCACTCGCCCATACTAGTGAGGTGCCGCATGGAACACATCGTCAACACCGGGCAGGCGCAGGCGTGGAACGGCCCGGAAGGCCGCCACTGGGCCGCCCATCAGGACCGCTGGGACGCCGTGAACGACGGCTTCAACAAGCTGCTGCTCGACGCCGTCGGCCTCGCCCACAACGCCCAGGTACTCGACATCGGCTGCGGAGCCGGCCGGACTACCCGCCTCGCTGCCCGCCTTGCTCCGGCCGGGCGGGCTGTGGGTCTGGACCTCTCCGGGCCGATGCTCGACCGCGCCCGGGCCACCGCCCGCGACGAGGGCGTCGCCAACGTCGAATTCCTGCAGGGTGACGCGCAGGTGCACCCCCTTTACCCGGATACGTTCGACGCGGCCATCAGCCGGTACGGCGTGATGTTCTTCGCCGATCCCTCCGCGGCTTTCGCCAACCTCGGCCGCGCGCTTCGGCCGCACGGGCGCCTCGCGTTCGTCTGCCCGGCAGAGCCGGAGGGGAACGAGTGGATCACGGCTATGACGTCGCTGCGCGGCATCCTTCCGGTCGGCGATTTCGGCACGCCGGGCGCGGGCATGTTCTCGCTGTCCGATCCCGACCGCATCACCGGGATTCTCTCCGCCGCCGGGTTCGCGGACATCCGCATCGAGCACGTGACGGCGTACGGGCACTGGGGCGAGCGCGCCGAGGACGCTGCGGCGTTCCTCCTGGACTCCGGCCCCGGTCGCCATCTGCTCGACCAGGTGGATGCCGACGTACAGGCCCAGGCTCGAAGCGCCCTGCAAGACGTGCTGCGACTGCACGAAACAGAGGGCCGGGTGGCGCTTCGGAGCACGGCATGGCTGGTGACCGCGCGTCGACAGGCCGGAACACCGGCCGGGGCCTGATCGAGGATCCGGCGTCCCTGAGGGTTCAGCTGTGCGGCCGGCAGGTCCTTGGTCCCCGCGTTCGTCGCGTCGCTCGCGGGGCTCAGAGGTTGATCCCCCTTTGCGTGATACGAGCTCGAGGGACTGTAGGACCGGGCGAACAGCGTAGGTACGTCGGCGGCCGGGGGAGGTACCGCTCGTTGTTTCCTACGTGGCAGGGGGATCGCCCGGTCCTAGCTGTTGGAGCTTGATTCCCGTGCCGCTGGGTTCCAAGCCGCGAGAAGAATTCTGCCCCGACGCGCGGGGTCGGCCAAGCGAATCGGATTGCGTTCACACGCGATGGCGCGATAACGCCAAAGGCGTGGGCAGGCGCCGGTCCCGCCGGAACACGTCCCACAACTCGTCCGGCATCAGACGCTCGACGAGACTCGCCGTGTTCGGGACAGTGAAAACGATTCGCCCGGAAGAAGAGATGTCTGACTGACATGACATCGCTCCACTGCCAGAGGCCGTTTGGGTGATGGAGTTGTCGGCACCCGCGGCCACCTCGCGTAGCCTCGTCACCAGAGGGGCACCGACAGCTATTCCGCCACCGCGTCGCCGGTCGCGGTGTGAAGGGGTGCTGGATGTCGATGACGAGTCGGCGTGATCTGTTGGCGAGATCTGCGGGAGTGGTGGCGGTCGCCCTCGTGCCCGGCTCCGGCGTGGCAAGCGTGCCCACACCACAGGAACTGCCGGTCACTACGCCCGATGGGGGCGTGGACTGGGACGCCTTGCGAGCGCAGTTTCGTCTGGAGCCGGGATGGGCGAATCTCGCGTTGTTCTACCTGGCCTCGCATCCGAAGGTCGTACGTGATGCGGTGGATCATCTGAGTGCGCAGGTCGATGCCAATCCTCTGTCGGTACCCACGGGGTTGGCGCTGCCCGACGGTCCGACTGGATGGCCCCGGGTTCGCCAGTCGCTCGCGACCTATCTGGGAGGCCGGGCCGACGACATCGCGATGACGGCGAGCACGAGTATCGGGCTGGGTGTCGTCTACAACGGCGTCGTGACCCGTCCGGGACAAGAGTTCCTGTTGACGGAGCACGACCATAACGCCCATCGCACCGCCGCTCGGTTGGCCGCCGAAAAGCATGGCAACAGGGTGCGGCTGGTCTCCTGGTTCGCCGATCCGGCCACCGCGACGGCCGACGGCATCGCAGCGGCGGTCGGCGAGGCGCTACGCCCGAACACCAGAATCGTGGGGATCACCTGGGTGCAGTCCAGCACGGGGCTTCGGATGCCCGTGCGTGCGGTGGCCGAGGTGGTGCGCCGGGCCAATGAAGGACGCAGTCCTGCCGACCGGTGCCTGCTGGTCGTCGACGGCGTGCACGGGCTGGCGGCAGTCGACGAGGATGCCGCCCGCCTGGGCGCGGACGTGGTGGTCGCCGGAACGCACAAATGGCTCTTCGGTCCAAGGGGCACGGGGCTGGTCTGGGTGGCGCCGGATGTCCTCGAGCAGCTGCGGCCCACGTTCGTGAGCTTCATCAGTGGCGGGGGAGCAGCGCCCCTGTCGCCCGGCGGGTTTCTGGCGTTCGAGCATGCCTTCGCCCTGCCCGTGGCAGTGGCGCTGCATGAGCAGCTGGGCCGAGCACGCGTTGCCACCCGCATCACACAGCTGTCGACCCGGGCGAAACAAGGACTGAGCCGCATCCGCGGGGTCACCGTGCACACTCCCGCCGACCCGGAGCTGTCAGCGGGTATCACCTGCTTCAGCGTGGCAGGCCACACCCATCAGCAGGTCGTCGACCACGCCGCCGCCGCCCGCGTGCGGCTGTCCACCTTGACCTACACCCGCATCGGCACCGCCGTCATCAACACCCCAGCAGAGATCGACACCGCACTCAACAGTGTGGCTGACATCACCCGCTGACAGCCGTGTTGGGCGTCGCTGGGGCGTTCGGCAGAGATCAGGTTGGGCTCGCCGATGACTGCCGGGCCGGCCCGATGCACCGCCGTACGTCAGTGGTGATCGCCGCTTGCCACATTGAGACGCTTGGTGAAGGTCTTCCCCGCGTCCTGGGACTCGTAGATCCCGTCCTGGGTGGCCGCGAGGATGTGCCGCTCGTCGACGGCGGTCAGGGCCTGGGGCTGTCCTCCGGGCACGGTCGCCGTCTTCTTCCAGGTGGCGCCGCCGTCCGAACTGATGCTCAGAGCGCCGGTGAAGTCGACGCCGAACAACGCGCTCGGCGATCCCCAGGACAGGTACTCCATCCCCGCTCCCTCGCCGGGTCCGAAGGTTGCACCTCCGTCCGTGCTCCGCGCAACGCCCTCCGCCGTGGTGGCGACAACCTGGCTCGGGTCCGCCGGATTGACCGCGAAATCAAGAGCCTGCAACTGGGCACGGTTCTGCCAGCTCGTGCCGTCCTTGCTCACCCGCAGTAGACCGCGTGTGCTGTCGTATCCGTAGATGACGCCTTGGGCGTGGTCCAGGCTGTGGAAGTCCGCCTCGCCCTGGAGCGAGGCACTCTTCCACGACCTTCCGGCATCGGTGCTCTTGATCAGCCCGTGGTCGGCCGGCTGATCGCTGTCGGGGGCCGGGTGGCCGCTGGCCAGGAAGGTCTTGGCGCCGGCCACGGTGAAGCCCATGAAGTCGTCCTTGCTGTCTCCGACCAGCTGCGGGCTCCCAGCGCCATCCGGAGTGAAGATTCCTTCGTGGGTGGCCACGTAGAGCCTGCCGTCTTCCGGGTCGACCCCCAGTCCGTGAATGTGGCTGTGCAGGGCCGGGGCCGACTTGACGCCATCACTCCCGGCAGCAGCGCCTTCGGAGGTGGTCCCGTCACCACAGGCGGCAAGGAGGAGGGCACCCGCAGCAGCGGAGCCTACGGCGAAGAGTGAGCGGGTGCGCGGTCGGCGGAACGGATTCGTGAAGGAAGGCATGAGTGAATTACCTCGTGTGTCGGTCGTACGGGGAGCCGCTGGCGGAAGCACGGGACGGTCTATACCCGTAGGACCGGCAACCGGGCCAGGCTGAGTACTCGCGGCAATGGGGCGGGCCGAAGCCAATGAGCGAACGCTGCCCCACTCGGAGGCGACCAGCCGGGGTGACGGGGGAGCGCAGGCCGAAGCAGTGAAGCGGCCGCCGAGCTGCTGATCGCTCCGACGCACAGTGAGGACATGTCCGAACCATTGGACGGGCTGGTGACCGTCGACGAATGGCTGTACTGAGCAGACAGCTGCGATGAGCCGTCACTCGTAGGTTCGTCGTGGGAGTGTCCCGCGCCGTGCGGGGTGGCGGACACGCCGTGGACCGGCGAGCCGTCCGCATGGCAGACGGTGTGCATGACGAGCGCGGCGAATGCGAGCACTCCGACGAGCAGGAGGCGCCCCAGGACACCGCCTGTGCGTACGTCTCTGCTCGCGTTCACGTTCGACCTCCGCGCGGGACACTATCAACCGACGCAGGGCGCCCTCTGTGGTGAAACCCACCATGGGACTCTGACGGCAGCCGGCCCGAGCACGTCATGGCGGGCACCTGATCACGATCAGAGATCCTCGGGAGGACGCACCCAAGATCGCGACAGTCGCGTGGCTCATGAGACTGCATGGTGCATCAGGGGGGCGAGTGACCGGTGGAGCAAGGAAGAGGGACGGACCCCATGGGGTCCGCCCCTCTTTGCCTACTGGCTTACTTGTCGGCGGCCTGGAAGCCGCGCAGGCGGAGGCTGTTGCCGACGACGAAGACCGAGGAGAAGGCCATCGCGGCCCCCGCGATCATCGGGTTGAGCAGTCCGGCCGCGGCGAGCGGCAGGGCGGCCACGTTGTAGGCGAAGGCCCAGAAGAGGTTCGAGCGGATCGTGCCGAGGGTCTTGCGGGAGAGCCGGATCGCGTCGGCCGCGGCCCGCAGGTCTCCCCGTACGAGGGTCAGGTCGCCGGCCTCGATGGCGGCGTCCGTGCCGGTCCCCATCGCCAGGCCCAGGTCGGCCTGGGCGAGCGCGGCGGCGTCGTTCACGCCGTCGCCGACCATCGCGACCGAACGGCCGTCCGCCTGGAGCTTCTTGACGACGTCGACCTTGTCCTGCGGCATGACCTCCGCGATGACCTCGTCGATGCCGACCTCGGCGGCGACGGCCTCGGCGACGGCCTTGTTGTCGCCGGTGAGCAGGATCGGGGTGAGCCCGAGGGCGCGCAGCCGCCGGATGGCCTCGGGGCTGGTCTCCTTGACGGCGTCGGCGACCTCCAGGACCGCGCGGGCCTCGCCGTCCCAGGCCACGGCGATGGCGGTCTTGCCGGCCTTCTCCGCGGTGTCCTTGGCGGCCTTGAGCTCCGCCGGGAGGGCCATGGCCCACTCGTCGAGGAGCTTCTCGCGGCCGACGAGGACGGCGTGTCCTTCGACGATGCCCTGGACGCCGAGGCCGGGGATGTTGGCGAAGTCCTCGGGGGTGGGGAGCGTGCCGACCTTGGCGGCGGCGCCGGTGGCGACGGCCTGGGCGATCGGGTGCTCGGAGGAGTGCTCCAGGGCGCCCGCGAGGCGCAGGACGTCGGTCTCGTCGGTGCCTTCGGCGGTGTGGACCTTGATGAGGGTCATGCGGCCGGTGGTGACGGTGCCGGTCTTGTCGAGGACGATCGTGTCGACCTTGCGGGTGGTCTCCAGGACCTCGGGGCCCTTGATGAGGATGCCGAGCTGGGCGCCGCGGCCGGTGCCGACCATGAGGGCGGTCGGGGTGGCCAGTCCGAGGGCGCAGGGGCAGGCGATGATCAGGACGGCGACGGCGGCGGTGAAGGCGGCGGTGAGTCCCTGGCCGGTGCCGAGCCAGAAGCCGAGGGTGCCGAGCGCGAGCGCGATGACTACGGGTACGAAGACGGCCGAGATCCTGTCGGCGAGGCGCTGGGCGGCGGCCTTGCCGTTCTGGGCGTCCTCGACGAGCTTGGCCATGCGGGCGAGCTGGGTGTCGGAGCCGACGCGGGTGGCCTCGACGACGAGCCGGCCGCCGGCGTTCAGGGTGGCGCCGGTGACGGAGTCGCCGACGGAGACCTCGACCGGGACGGACTCGCCGGTGAGCATGGAGGCGTCCACGGCGGACGAGCCCTCGACGACGGTGCCGTCGGTGGCGATCTTCTCGCCCGGGCGGACCAGGAAGCGGTCCCCGACCTGGAGGTCGGCGGTCGGTACGGTGACCTCCTGGCCGCCCCGCAGGACGGTGACCTCCTTGGCGCCCAGCTGCATCAGCGCCTTGAGGGCGGCGCCCGCCTTGCGCTTCGAGCGGGCCTCGAAGTACCGGCCGGCCAGGATGAAGGCGGTGACGCCGGCCGCGGCCTCCAGGTAGATGTTCCCGGCGCCGTCGGAACGCGCGATGGTGAACTCGAAGGGGTGCGTCATCCCCGGCGTACCGGCCGTCCCGAAGAACAGCGCCCACAGCGACCAGAGGAACGCGGCGATCGTGCCGACCGAGATCAGGGTGTCCATGGTGGCCGCGCCGTGCCTGGCGTTGGTCCATGCGGCCTTGTGGAAGGGCCAGGCGGCGTAGACGACGACCGGCGCGGTGAGCGTGAGGCTCAGCCACTGCCAGTACTCGATCTGGAGGGCCGGGACCATCGCCATCGCGATGACCGGCACGGCGAGGGCGACGGCGGTGACCAGCCGCTGCTTGAGGGGCCGCAGCTCCTCGTCGGCCTTCTCCTCGTCGGAGGGGCCCTCGGGGGCGCCGGGGGCCGCGCTCTTCGGCGGCGCGGGCTCGGCGGCGGTGTAGCCGGTGGCCTCGACGGTCGCGATCAGGGCGGCGACGTCGATGTCGGCGTCGAAGGTGACCTTGGCCTTCTCGGTGGCGTAGTTGACGGTGGCCTCGACCCCGTCCATGCGGTTGAGCTTCTTCTCGATACGGGCCGCGCACGAGGCGCAGGTCATGCCGCCGATGGCGAGCTCGACCTGGGCGGTCCCGGCCGTCGTTGGGGTGCTCATGACTAGCTCCTCGTGGTGAAGGCGGGACTCAGGCGCGGCCGACGTAGTCGTAACCGGCGTCCTCGACGGTCTCTTCGATGAGCTTGTCGTCCAGCTCCACCGCGCTGTTGATGGTGATCAGTCCGGTGGAGATCTCGACCTGCACGGTGTCGACGGCGTTGAGCTCCCGGAGCGCGCCACTGACGATCGCCTTGCAGTGACCGCTGTTGACGCCGACGACCTTGTAGGTGGTGGAGTGCGCGGACATGGGGGCCTCCTGGGCCTTCGGAGATTGATACCCCCCTGGGGTATCTCGTTGAGACAGGTATACCCCCAACGGTCCTGTCGATGCAAGCCGGATGGGGGTGAATTAATACCCATAGGGGGTATGGTGAGCTGTGGTGATGGCCATACGCGGTGACTCGGGGCGCTCACGATCCGGATCTGTGCTGTGCTGGAAACGTCAGCGTGTCCTTCTGGAGGAGCGCCATGCCGCATCCACGCGCTGCGCCTTCGGCGGCCGTCGACTCTCGCGCTCTGCTGCCGAGGCGGGATCTGGCTTTCGCCTGGGTGCTGATGTTTCTGCTCGCCGCCCTGGCATGGGCGCTGACTGTGGGCCAGGCGCGTGGCATGGCGATGGGCCCGGGCGCGATGGGGCTGGCGCTCCCCGTATTCCTGCTGCTGTGGCTCGTGATGATGGTGGCGATGATGTTTCCCTCGGTGGCGCCGGTGGCCATCACCTGGGGACACGCCATCGGGCGCCAGTCATCCGGGGTGGTCCGTGCCGTGCGCACCACGGCGTTCGTTGGCGGCTATCTGTTCGTATGGACGACCTTCGGCCTCGCCGCGTACGGCCTGCTCACGCTGACGGCCGACCTGGTGCGCGACCATCCCGATGCCGGGCGCTGGATTGGTGCCGGCGCGTTCCTTGTTGCCGGAGTGCAGCAGTTGGGGCCGTTGAAGGGGGTCTGCCTCCGGCACTGTCGGTCCCCGATGTTCCAGCTCCTGCGGTACTCGCGTTTCCGGCCCCGGTTGCGTGACCTCCGGGTCGGTGCCCATCACGGGCTCTACTGCCTGGGGTGCTGCTGGGGACTGATGATCGTGCTCATCCCGCTCGGGGTGATGAACGTCGCGGCCATGGCTGGGCTGGCCGCGGTCATCTTCCTGGAGAAGCTGTGGCGCTACGGTCCCTGGCTCGGCCGCGCGGTCGGAATCGCCTTCCTGGTCCTCGCCTTCCTCGCTGTCCTCGCACCGTTCCAGGACTGGCTTCTCCCTGGGCTCGGAGCAGATGGGGCCCCCATGGATCCCACGATGCCCGGGGGTATGTAGAGCTCCCGTCCGTGTGCCGTTACCCTCGACCCGTCGGAGCGCCCTCCGCCTGTTCGGTGGAGAAGGAGAAGTCGCCGAGCTCGCCGTACGCGCCCTCGAAGGCCAGGCCGAACGCGTCGGAACGGCCCTTGGAGGTCCCGAGCGTGAACTCCGGCGAGAAGCCGAATAGAGCGTTCTTCATGGTGGTCGGTGTTCCGTCGGGTCCGCGAAGCGCCGTGAACTCGATGTCGCTTCGGCCGCCCACGGAGAGGCGGGGCTTCTCACCGTCCGAGAGCGAGACGTCAGCCCGCTCCATACCCAGGTACTCGCCGAAGAACTGGGACAGCTCGCCGAACGGTCCGCCCGCGCGGCCGGAGACGATGGTGTCGATCGCCTCCGCCTGGTCGTCGCTCGCGCCGCCGTCCACGACGATGCCGACCTTCCAGTTGCCCGATGTCAGATTGGACGGGAACTCGTTGTACAGCGCGAAGTCCACACCGGACAGATCGACGTCGTCCAGTTGGCCCTCGGATATGTGGAAGACACCTACTCCCAGGCACTCCTCCCGGCCCTTCGCGTCGCGCGGCTTTGCATCGACGGCACAGCCGCAGACCAAGGCGCACGAGCAACCGGCGATGTAGTTGCCGGCGATGGTCCATGTCATGACGTGCTCCTCCTGTTGGGACGTCCGCCCGAGGTGACGAGCGGCGCGGGGGAGCGTTGTCGGGGCGGGGAGCGTGCGCTCCGAGGAGGGTGCAGCGCAAGGCGACGGCCGGTGGGCTGGTCGTGCACTCTCTGCAGCAGGCCATGGCCCGGGACTGGCCGGCGTGCTGTTGTCCGGATCATCCGGGAAGCGTCCATCATGAGCTGCGCATCCGGAAGTGTCGGAGCTCCCAGACCTGTCGGCGTTCCGGAGAGCGTCTCCTCCCCTTCCACGCTAGGCGGGTGCTCGTGGTCCTGCAATCACGGCCCCGCAGCCCTCGACGCCCGTGGCGCGATAGTGGGTCGGTGGAGAGCGGAAGGAGGCGGGGCAGCGGGCTGACCTCGGAGGGTGGTCACAAGGTTGCTCATCGCCATGATCGCGACACCCGTTGCGGTGCTCCTGATTCCTCGTGCGCGGGACGGCAGGACCGGGCGCGCACCGCGGGGTACGCCGAGCGCGTGGGGGAGGGGGATTCGCTCGTCATGCCTCGCGCCTCCAGAGCAACGCCCGGTCCTTGCCGTTCGGGCGCTGACTCCCGTGCCGCCGGGGCCACGCCGCGAGCATCATCCTGATGCAGAGCCCAACCCCTGGCCAAGCAGCACCCGTTGCGTAAAGACGCGATGGCGCGATGACGCCACCTCCTCGATTGAGGCAGTGGCGTCGGAGCGCCTGGAGCACCGTTCGGGAGGGCTCAGGGCAGGAGCTGGCGTACGAGGGTGTCCGTCGCCCAGTGCTCCCAGCGCGACGCGGACCATCCTCGGTTGTTCACCAGGAGACCGTACGTCTCGGGGCCGAGCACGGTTGTCGCGATGTCCGCGGCCGACATGGCGTCATGACCGTCCCGGAGGCCGGAGTCGACCTTGTCGACGAGGGACTGCGCGAAGCGCAGTTGGACGGTGTGTCGTTGGTGCAGGTTCGCCCGCCACAGCTCGGCGAGCTCCGGATCGGCGGCCGCCGCGCCGCGTACCACTTCCAGGACGGATGCGGCGCGTTCGAGGATGTGGCGCGCGCCGACGGTCTGCAGGGCGAGTTGGGTCGCCGGATCGGGCTCCGCGAGGATCTCGCGGGCCCAGGGGCGGTCGAGCGTGGCGACCGGGTCCGTGTCGCCGGCGATGGCGGTGTCCAGGACCTCCTTCAGCAGGGTCCGCTTGTTTCCGAAGGTGAAGTAGACGGTCTGCACACCGACTTCAGCGGCGCGGGCGATGTCCTCCACGGTTGTCCGTGCCCAACCTCGTTCGGTGAACAGCTCCGTCGCGGCGTCGATCATCCGCAGCCTCGTGCGGCGCGCCTTCTCGGCCCGAGTCAGGGGTGCAGTCACCAGTGCCGCCGCCTTCGTGATCGCAGGATGTATTTCACTGTAGTGAGACTACAGCGTGGTTTACTGGAGTGTGACTACAGCGAATGGTGTGTCGACTGGCCGGGTTCTCGTCGTCGGTGGCTACGGCGCCGTGGGCGGAGTCGTGACGGAGGCCCTCTCGGTCTGGTTCCCGGGGCGGGTGGTGCCGGCGGGACGGGACGAGGCCCGCGCCCGGCGGCTCGGCGGGGTACGCGTAGACCTGACCGACCCGGCAGGCTTCGCGAAGGTGCTGGACGAGCTGGGTGACGTCGCGGTGGTGGTGTTCTGCGTCGAGCCACCGGATGCCGGGCCGGCGCGTCTCTGCCTCGAGCGTGGGATTCACCTCGTCGATGTCGGTGCCGACCACCGGCTACTCCAAGCGGTCGCAGACCTGGACGGCCTCGCTGCCCGAGCGGGGGCCGCGGCGGTGCTGAGCGTGGGCCTCGCGCCCGGGCTGACCAATCTGCTCGCCCTGCGGGTCCACGAGGAGGTCGGTGGGGCCGAGCGCATCGACCTGACCGTGCTGCTTGGCACGGGGGAGCGGCACGGGGACGACGCCGTGCGATGGACGGTCGCCGGTCTGAGCGAACCCGTCACCGCCCGCCCGCGGCGGATCGAGCTGCCCGGCTACGGCACGCGGACCGCGCACCACTTCCCCTTCTCCGACCAGCACACCCTGAGGCAAACCCTCGGCGTCGCGGAGGCGACTACTCGCCTCTGCCTGGACTCCCGCCCGCTCACGGCCGCCCTCTTCGCACTGCGCCGAACCGGTCTGGTGCGACAGCAGAGCCTGCTCACCAGTGTCTTCACCCGTGTGCACATCGGCGGCGACGGCTTCGCGGTTCGAGCCGACGCCGAGCGCGACGGCCGGCGTGTTTCCTGGGCGCTCACCGGTCATGGCCAAAGCCGAGTGTCAGGGCTGGTGGCCGCCCACGTCAGCCGGACACTCCTCACCGGACGCGTATGCCCGGGGGTCCATCACATCGAGCAGATCCCCGGATTGGCGGACCTGCCCGAGCGGCTCATGCCCGATGGGATCGCCGTCCGGCGTCCGGTGACCGGAGCACGGCAGTGACCGGTGTCCGGGAAGTCGCCGTCGGCACCGCCTGAGGCAGCCCGGCTCATGCTCCTTCCATAACCGGGCTGTCGACACGAGACCCGCGGCCCCGCATCCTCACGTGTTCTTCACAGGATCGAGGTCCTTCACGGAAACAATTCAGACTTCGACCGGCGTTAGTGATCTCCTGGCAAAGAAGGGGGAGGTGCTGGTCCTGAAGCTGTTTCACGCGATGAATGGAGGCATGACGGAGGTCGTGCCGCGTCTTGCCGAGGTCGAGTCGGATGTGCAGAACCTCGTTGAGACGAACATGGAGACGATGCTGGGCGTTCGCTTCCTGGCGAGCGAGTACAGCACCGGGCGGGTCCACGGTGGGCGGATCGACTCGCTCGGGCTGGATGAGAACGGCTCCCCGGTGATTGTGGAGTACAAACGCGGGATCGACCCCGGTGTGATCAACCAGGGGCTCTTCTACCTGGCGTGGCTCGTGGACCACAAAGAGGAGTTCAGGCGTCTGGTCCGCGACCGCCTCGGGGCCTCGGCCGCCGCGCAGGTCCTCTGGGGCACGCCTCGGCTGGTCTGCGTGGCCGGAGACTTCACCCGCTATGACGTGCATGCCGTGCGCGAGCACCGGCGCAGCATCGACCTGGTTCGCTACCGCTTCTTCGGCAAGGACCTGATCGGTCTGGAGACTGTGGCTTCCGTTTCGGCTCGAACGTCTGCGTCGAAGCGCGTGCGTCAGGGTGCTGCTACGCATCCGTCCGCCAATGGCCGGCTCGGTGCGCTGGCAGCAGCGGTCGACGAGGTTCTGCTCGGCCTCGGCGACGGCATCACCCGAGTCCAGCGCAAGCAGTACCGCGCGTACCAGCGCCTACGGAACTTCGCCTGCGTCTGCCCGCCGCAGAAGACCAAGCTCCTCGTCTACCTGAAGGCCGACCCGAGTGAGGTCGAACTCGTCCCCGGCTTCACCCGGGACGTGACCGGACTCGGGCACCACGGCACGGGCGATCTGGAGGTGCAGCTGCGCTCCGAGCGAGACCTGGAGCGGGCGCAGGACCTGTTCCGCGCGAGCTACGCGGCAGCATGAAATGCCCACGGCCGCGTAGCCCACGAGCGGCTCGACCTCTCGGCTCGAACCGCTGCGGTCGTCACCAACCAGCGGGCTTGGCGGTGCCCATGGCGCGCGTGACGGTGATCTCGATGACGACGCGGTTCGGGTTGACCCGCGGGGGCTTGTAGCGCTCGGTGTAGCGGCGCTCGGCCTCCGCTACGGATTCGGGGTCGTCCTTGATCACCGCTGTGCCTTCAAGGGTGCACCAGCGTTGGCCGTCGGCTTGGCCCACGGCAGCTCGGGCCGCGGGGCCGGCGGCGCGGACGTTGCGCACTTTCCTGCTGGCACCGTCGCTGATGACTCGGGCGATGCGGGTTTCGGGGTCGTATGTGACGCCGACGGGCACGAGGTGCGGGGTGCCGTCGGGCCGCTGGGTGGTGAGGAAGCACACCCGGCGCTCCTGCCAGAAGGCGTTGCCGCCGTCAGCGGTGGGCGGGGTGTCGCGGTTCAATGTGCGTCTCCTCAGTGCGTACGGTGCGGATGAGCGGCCCGATTCGCGTGCCGACTCGGGTGTGGTATCTGCCTGCGCTTCGACGTTACGCGAGGACCCCGACTGTCCGTTCTCAGGCACACGGTCGCTCTCGACGACCGAGCCGTTTCGATCTCGGTCCGCCGAGGTCGCCCTCGAAGGGGCTCCATCTCCGCCGAGTCAGCGATGGTGCGCTACTGACCGCGGGCGTCCGGCCGGATGAGGCAGAGGAGTGACTGGGGTGGGCGTCTCTCGTCCATGGGGCCGATCCCGGCCGAGTGCGGTGGCGTCGATGAGCTTGGTGGTGAGCCGGGCGAGGACGTCGGGTGCTGTGGTGGCGGAGAGGTGGATGGCCCAGGTGGGGTGGTTAGGATCGGCGCCACCGTAGGCGGTCCACCGGTCGTCGACGCTGTGCGGATTGTGCTCGAAGGCAAGGCTGCGGTCCGGAGCCCGCCAGGTCGTGCGGGAGGTGTCGTCCTCAGTCCAGCCCGCTTCGCGAAGCGGTCCGTACGGGGCCTCGGCGGTTGACCACGGTGCGTTGGTGAGGCCCTCCATGACGGCGCGGACAAAGGCGACCGGGGTGGTGGCCGTGATCGTGCTGTACCAGAGCCGTTCGCCGACCGGCGATTCGTAGGCCGCGATCGTCCAGGCGGTGTCGGTGCGGTGCCGGGCCTCGTGGTCGAACTCGGCACGCAGGGCGAGGGACTCGTGGTTCACGATCGTCGTCTCATCGCTCCAGGTCCGGTACCGCTCCCAGTCCGTGTTCGACTTCAGGAAGATGTTCAGGAACTCCTCGTGCTCGCCGGGGCCGGCCGTAGGCACCGGTGGCGTCTTCGTGACGATCTCGGCGGGAGCCTCGTCCTGGCCGCTTGCCCCTGTCAGGACCGAGGACGTGAGGAGCTTGCGGACGGACTTCTCGACGTCGGTGAGCGGCGGGGGTCCCGGGCGGACGGCGGCGGAGTGCAGACGGTGGAAGTCGGCGACCGCCTCGGCTTCGTCGGCGTAGGCGTTGGAGATCTGGCGAAGGTGGTTCTCGCCGTGGAGGTGGAGGCTACGGCGGATCCCGCTGGTGTAGGTAGCGACGGCGACGGTGGCCGGGCCGTCGTGAGCGTGGAGGTGGATGAGCAGGCGGCCGGCGGCGATGTCGTCGTGGAGGCGCTGGGCAGCGGCGCTCACTTTGCGGATGTCCTCGCGGGAGCACCCCGGCAGGGGATAGTCAGGCCAGGTCCACTCGGTGTCGATCTCCTCCTGGAGCTCTGGGGTGACCTCGACGGTGTATCCGTGCCGGCGGAGCTGACCGGCTGCGGCGTTGGCGTAGTACGGCTCCTCACGGTCGATCCGGGCCAGGATCATCGTGTTCGGGCCGGTGCTGCGGAAGCCCAGGTCGTGCAGGTGGGAGCGGGCGGCGTCGCTCGTCGGGCCGGATGTCGTGGCGACGACGGCGGGAGTGTGGGTGGGGTGGCGGTCGAGGCGGACGTGTGCGTCGGCCGGGGCGTAGGGCATGCGGGGCCTTCGGTCATGGGGTCCGGCCGACGGTTCGCCGGGTGGAGGCGGAGCGGACGGCAGCGGCGGTCGTGCCCGGACGCTGCGGTCCGGCACGGGCGGATACGGCGACGCTGGCCCTTGGTGCCGGCGTGGCCAGTGGGGTGGTGGCCCGGTGCCAGCGAGTCCGTATGGCGGTCAGGTCGGCGAGCGCGCGGCGGCTGCCGGTGATCAGCTGGTGGACTGTGGTCGCCGGGTCGTCGGTGTAGGCGCCGATTCGACGGGCGACCTCTCCGGCACGGGCGAGCAGGGCCCGCTCGATGACCCTCGTACCCCAGTGCTCCGGGGAGCCCGCCGGCGCGGACATGAGCGTGACCACCTCGTCCGGCGCGAGCCCCGACGCGAGGAGCCCGCGGTGCTGCGCTTCCCACAGCACGGTGACCGGGTCGACCGGATCTCCGCGGTGGGACAGGGAGTTCAGGCACTGCCAGAGCGCGCCGTGAGTCGACAGGGAGAAGTCGTCGGCGGCCAGCCAGCGCATCTCCTTGATGGCCGATGGCGATACTGCGGCGCTCGCTAGCAGCATCCTTTCCTCATCCAGGACTTCCTCGTCCGTGCCACCAGCTGGTGCCTGCAGCACGGTGGTGCGGGGGAGGGAACCGGGGTGGGCGGGGAAGCGCCCGGAGAGCTCGTCGAGGTGCCGTGCGAGCCCGTCCGCCCGCGCGAGGACGGCTGTGGCCCGGTCTGGCAGGGCGGTGTCGGCCGCGTCACGCGCGAGGTGCTCGGCGTGCAGGCGGATGGTTCGGCGGGCGTGCTCGGCTCGGATGATCGCGGCGTACGCGTGCGCGTGCGCGAGCCGAGGGCAGGCCGAGATGAGTGTGTGCAGGTAGGAGATGGTCAGGCCACGAGCATCCGGCAGCGCCGCCTCCAGGACCGCATTCACCCAGAACGGTCCGGCCTGGTGGCGGACAGGTTCGGGGATCGGCACGCGACGCATCGCGGAGAACAGAACCCCGTGCGAGGCGTTGGAGAACGCATCGACCTCGAGTTGCTCAAGGTCGGCGAGTAGGGCGGGTTCGAGAAGGAGGGCGCCGAGCAGGGCACGCTCGGCGTAGTGCACAGGGGCCGGTCCGGGCGGGTCGTACAGGACCTCGTCGTCGTGGGGGTCGGAGGCGTGCTGCATCAGGCGGCC
Source organism: Streptomyces roseicoloratus (assembly GCF_004117935.1). Lineage (GTDB taxonomy): Bacteria > Actinomycetota > Actinomycetes > Streptomycetales > Streptomycetaceae > Streptomyces > Streptomyces roseicoloratus. The sequence continues at coordinate 135,838 of NZ_SDOY01000144.1, forward strand.
AGGGCGAAGTCGTCGGGGTTGAAGGGCACGCCGAGGTGAGGGGCGAGCAGGTGGCCGGCGAGCCGGGGCGGGACGGCGTTGCCGATCTGGGAGAACTGCGGGCCCTTCGTGCCCTGCCAGGGATAGTCGGCGGGGAAGGTCTGGAGGAGGCCGGCCTCGGCGGCGGTGATCCGGATCGGCTCCGGAGCGGCCGACTCGTCTCCGGCGGGAGTGCCGGGCGAAGGGGCGGCAACCCACGTGCATTCGTTCGCTCGATGCCCGAAGAAGAGGGTTCCAGCAGGCTCGTCGATGGAACGGACCGTCGCGTTGGCCTGGTTGTTGCTCCGCAGCGACCAGGACCAGCGGTGCGCCTCGGCGGCGAACGTCGGCGCCGGGGCATCGGCAGACCGGTCCTCGCGCGTGCCGTGTCGGGCGTCCCAGCAGGATCCCTCCCGCTGGGACCGCGGCACGACCCCGTCCGCTCGGGGCTTCCAGGTGCCTCGGTCGCGGGCGTCGGAGAGGGCCTTGCGGGCGCCGGAGGGAAACGGCTCGGGGCCGCCGCCCGGTCCTCCGCCGGCGCAGACGGTGGGGACGGGACGGTCGGTGGCGCCCCAGCCGAGGGCCTCGGCCATGGAGACCCACCGCTCGCGGCCCGCCCCGAACAGCGACTCCGGCTCTGCTCGCCGGGCATGTGTCGGCGTGGGCGGTTCGGCGGTGCGGACGCGGGAGGCGAGTAGGATCGCCCGCTTCCGGGTCTGCGGGACGCCGAAGTCGGCCGAATTGAGGATCCCGCACCAGACGGAGAACCCCCAGGAGCGCAGGATCGCTGCGTACTGCTTCCACAGCGGTAGGACGTCGGGTACCTCCTCCATCGCGATCCACTCCGGCTCCCCGACCGCGTTCAGAGCGTGGAGGTAGCGCATCGGCTCCGCCGCGAGCAGGGAGCGCTCGTCGCGGCAGGCGGCCAGGAGCTTCTCGCGGGTGTCCCGTCCGGCGGCGAGGTCGGCGACGGCCTGGTGGACGAGGGGCTGGTCGAGCAGGCCGAGCCGCTTGCCGGCCATCGACCACGCCTGGCACGGCGGTGACGCGATGAACCCGCGGGTCCGGCCGGTGAACGGCCACACCGGGTAGGCGGCGACGTCGGTACGGATCGTCAGCAAACCGGCTGCCGCGCGGGTGCGGCAGGCCCACTCGTCCCATTCCAGGCCGATGTCCCGGACGCCGAGGACGCGCAGGGGGTGGCTCCAGCCGCCTGGGCCTGCGAAAAGGTCCAGGACAAGGCGCTTCACGTCGTGAGCCCGAAGTTGTCCTGGGTCGGCGCGACTTCACCACGGCAGGCCCACGGGGAGCAGCCGTCGTCGACGACCCGCTCCAGCTCTGCGGCGGAATCGCGGTCCTGCTGCCGTGCGGCCCACTCGCCCGCGGTGACATGGTCGATCGGCGCCTGGTCGAGCGGGACGCGGGAGCGATGCAGGAACGCCTCACCGAGCAGCTTGTTGCCGCTGACGTTCGCGCGGTCGTTGCCCTTTCGGATTGCCGCGTCGAACTCCACGACATCCGCCCACTCCTCGGGGGAGCTGTCGCGGATATTCCGCCACTGGGCATTGCCGTGGAAGGGGCAGCCGAGGCAGCTCGATTTCGGGGTCTCTGAAAGGCCGAGCGACGTGAGGTAGCGGACACAGTCGGAACGTGACCAGTTCATGTCGATGAGCGGATGCGTATTACGCATGTACTTCACGTCCGCGTCCTTGGCGCGGTGGAATTCATCCGTGGATATGCCGATCCACTGCTCGACGAACACGCCCTTCGGGACCCGTGCTGGATACGGGTAGCCGAGGAGGTCTCGGACCTTCTTCTTGATTGGCTTCACCTTGTACTCCCCGGTGCACTGGCGCCTCGTCATCCCGGGGCGTCCGTCCCGGTTGAGGATGTAGAGGGGCATCGAGGCGAAGCGGTGATCCGGGTTGAGGGCGTCGTCGCGGATGTTTCCGGAGGAGACTCGAATGATCGGGATTCCCGCAGGTTCTGCAATCTCGCGTTCGAGGCGGTCGAGATGCTCGTAGACCGCTTTTGGTTCCCATCCGGTATCGGCGAAGATCGCGTATTCGACCTTCGGGAGGATTCCCTCCGCAGACAGGGCGAGCATGGCGCTGGACTGGATTCCCGCACCTAGGGAAATGGCACGGAACTGGGGCGTGGCGGTAATAGGGACGTCCTTGTGTTGGAGCGTGGGGCCATCAGTGACCCGGGCCGGTGGCGGGCCGATGTGGGTCAGTCACGGGCAGGACGGGGGCACTACGCCGCGCGGCAGGGCAGGAGCCGAACGGTGCGCTTGGGCGACCGCCGCGGCGTGGCGTCACCGCCGAGTGCTCGTCCGGGCAGTCGGCCTCGGAGCGTTCGGCACCGACGTCGTGACGGCGGGGCGGCCGCCGGGCTTCGGGGGAGAGGCGGCGAGGAGCGTCTGGATGCCCGCGGAGGTGAGCCGGATGGCGGACCGGCCCTGCTGGCCCGCGAGGGGAGTGAGGGTCAGCAACTTCTTCGCGGCGAGCGCGTCGATGGTGGCGGTCCGAACGGAGGCGTTCAGAGGACTCTCCAGCTCACGGAGGCTGTGGCGGGCCTCACGGAACACACCGTCCCCCCGCGCCAGCGAGGCGAGACCCTTCCGCTGGGCCTCGCTGACCTTGACCGTGCCGCCGCTCGGACCGAGGTTCTCCCGAGCGGCGCGCGCCTGGGCGTAGAGGTATCCGTCGTGCCGGAGCAGGGCGGAGCCGACTTCCTGGCAGGTCACCGGCGTCCTGTGCAGGTGGACTCGTGCCTGCTCCAGAAGGCGATCGGCGGTAGAGGTGTCGCCGTGGGCGAGGGCGGCGATGCTCTCGGCCGCGCGCAACGCGGCGGAGGTGGTGGCCTCGGCAAGGCGACGGAGGAGCGAGACGGCGGCGAGGCCGTCGACGGTGGTCGTCGCATCGCTCAGGGCGGCTTTGGCCAGCAGCCCGGCGGCATGGAGTGAGGTCTGGTGAAGCGCGCCGCCTGCACGAACCGCGTCCTGCAGCCGCTCGGGCGCCGTGCCGCGCCGCTTGAGGTCGTCGAGCTGATTGCCGGAGGCCAGCAGGTAACGGGTGAGGGCCCAGAGCTCCTCGCCGCTTGGGCCGAGCGGATAGGGGCGAGTCAAAGAAGAGAACTCCTTGATCGGCATACGGGATGGCAAGGGGTGGCATGCCGTGGGTGCTGGCTGCCCACGGCGCGACCGGTGTCACTGAGAGCCGTCGTCCATGCAGTGTCGTTCGCGTGCTACGCGGCCCGGCCGTAGTCGTCCTGATTCGGGGCGCTCTTGGCGACGGCACGGGCCGTGATCGCCTTGGACGCGCGGGCGGAGGAGGCAGCGAGCTGGTCGGCCCCGGGTTCGAGGTACCAGGGGCGGAGGTCGAGCATCGCGACGCGCAGGCCGGTGGCCAGGCACAGGGCGGAACCCTTTGCCAGGGCGCGGATTGCGTCCGCAGGCAGGATTCGCTCCTGCCGCATCGAGACCGAGGTCGACTTGCCGGAGTCGGAGATTGAGGTGGACGTGGTTTCGACGTCGTGGTCGCCGATCATCCGGGACAGCTTGTCGGCGAAGTCCGGGTCGTCGATGCCGCTGCCGATCACCTTGACGGTGGCCGCGCTCCACATCGCGTCCATGCCCGCGTCGCCCCATACCTTCTGGCCCTGCCGGTAGCTCTGCAGGATGGTGATCGGGATGATCCCGCGGGACCCCAAGTGCGAGTACAAATCGGGGAGGTCCGAGATCTTGCACACGTTGGCGGCCTCGTCGAGGATCGCGAGCATCGGAGGGTCGAGCCGGCCGCCGGCCCGCTCGGCCTGGGCGGTCGCGGCCCGCATGACAGAGTCCGCACACGCCGCGATCAGGGCGCTCGCTCCGCCGCCACCGTCCTTCGACAAGAGGAAGAGGGTGTCGTTCGAGGTCACGAAGTCGGCCGGGCGGAACTCGGGGATGTCCTTCTGTGGGGTGACCCAGGCGGCGATCTCGCTGTTCAGCAGGGCGGATGCGTACTGCCGCGCCGTCTCATAGATGCCGTCGCGTGTCTCGGGCGGACCTTCGACGGTGCCCTTGAGCTGGGAGGCGACCGCGCTGAACTTGTGGTCACGCAGGATGTCGAGCGGGGTACGGTCGGCGGGGAACGCGAGCCACTGCATCACGTCGGTGATCGGCCGCTCGTCGAGCGCCGCGGCCAGGAACAGCTGGGACAAGATGTTGCTGCCGGCCTTGGACCAGAAGTCGCCCTGCTGGGAGGCGTCGACGGAGGCGGCGAGGAAGTGGCCGGCCAACCTGCCTGCCCCGTCGAGGGTCTTGGCGTCGGCAAGGGGGTTCCACCACATGGCCCGCTCGGCGTGGGCGATCTGCTGCGGGTCCATCGACCACACCCGCCCCACCCGGCGCCGGGCATCGAGGCAGGTCGTGTAGGCGTCGCCTGCGGCCTTGTTCGAGGTGAGCAGCACCGGGCCCGGCGCGGCGAGGATCGAGGGGATGGCGAGGGAGGTGGTCTTGCCAGAGCGTGGGGCCATGATGGCGACGGCGACGTCCTCGAACCCCATCCGTACCTCGTGCTTCGTCCCCTGGAGGTTGCCCAGGAGGATGCCGGTGTCGACCGGGGCGACGGCCTTGGCGTTCCTCAGACTCGGGCGCAGGGAGCGGGCCTTGGCCTCGATCGCCTTCGCCAGCAGCGGTTCGATGTCGCGAGCCTTCGCCATCCCGTCGACCTTCTTTCGGCCGCCGGAGGAATTCTTGTACCGGAGCCACAGGACGCCGACGGTGGCGGCGAGGAAGAGTGTCAGGGCGATGGGGATGATTCGGGTACCGACGAGCAGGGACGCTTCTCCGGCGTCCGGCCAGAGCTGTTCGGGGTGGAGAAGGGCGTGGGTCGGCTGATACGGCGCCCACGGGTCGGACCTGGTTGCCCAGGCGGTGAGATTTCCTGCCAGCCAGGCGATGTTGGCGAGCGGAAGACCGACGGCGAAAGCGCCGATGAGGATCTTCAGGGCTATGTCGTAACCGTCGGAGCTGGACGAGGAGGAAGAGGGCAAGGGGCGGCGGTTCCTTGAACGGGGGGGGGGCGGGCCCGGGGCGTATGGCGTGCGGTGGTGTCAGCGGGGGCGGCGACGGGGCGCCAGCGGCCGCGCGGGCGGCGGCGGCGGTGGGGGAGTGCCGGCGTGACGGGACGCGAGGAAGTCGACGCGCTCGCGCAGGGCGTAGCCGACCTGTTCGGCAGGCCACTCCTGCCAACGGAGCGTGATCCGGCTGCGACCGAGGGCGGGACGCTGCTCGGGCGAGCGCCGCAGCGGTTCGGGATCGGACAGCGCCCGGGTGAAGGCGGCGACGAGGCGGGCGGGGGCGCTGTCCCCGAAGCGAGCCTGCCAGATCTGGTGCTCTGGATCCCGACTGAGGGCCGTTTCAATGGACCAGTGGGCGCTGCCGCTGTAGTTGAAGCGCTCGACTCGGACGATGCCGTCCGGCGAGGCGAGACCGCCCTCCTTCGCCCGGCCCCATCCGGCCCGCAGCAACGGCTCGTTCGGATCCGAGCCTGCTCTGCCGTTGAAGCCGGGGTCGGTGAGGGAGTCGGTGACGGCCGCGATCAGCTCGACCGGGGTGCGGGCGCCGAAGGATGCGTACCAGCTGGGCCCGTTGGAGCCGCCGGAGTGGGTCAGGCGCCACCACGGCTCGTCCGGAGTGGGTTCGAGGCGCAGCAGCGTCTTCTGGTCAGGGCTGCTGAGAACGACCTGGGGCATCAGCGGGTCGTGGCCGTGGCTCCAGCCGGCGGCCTCGTTAAGTGGGACGGTGACCCAGGCCGGATTCCCCGGGCCGGCGAGGTAGCGGGGCGAGATGAACGCCTGCTCGACGCGGCTGCTCATCCTCGCCTCCCCGACGTATGACCAACGCCCTTCGGCGAGAGGGCGGGGCCTGGGGAGGAGGTCAGGATCCGGGACGGGGCCGTGAGAGCGAGGGCGTGCATTTCGATGAGGGCCTGGCCTTGGGCGGACCAGGTGTCGAGGGAGGACCACGCCTCCTCGTTACGTTCGGCGACGGCGTCGTCGAACTCCTCGGTCCCCGGCACTGCCTCGCTCGACAACGCGTCGCGAGTCTCCAGCCACTCGCCCTGCAGCTTCTCCAGCTGTGTGAGTGCGGTAGTGAGTTCGGTCAGTTGCCACACCCAACGGGACTGGATGGCACCGGGGTTTAGCTGCTGCAGCTGGACCTCGGCCGTGGCGAGCATCTTGCGCGCTGCGTAGCGGATCCGGTTAAACGAGCGCCAGGTCTCGGCATCGCGCCGCATCATGTGTTGGCCGTACGAGAGCGGGTCGTGCGGCCAGCCATCGGGATCTGTGTGCTCATCGGAGTAGGCGTCCCAGGCGGCGAGGATGTCCCGGGACTCAATCAGGAACAGCTCCAGCTGCCGCAGCAACAGGCCGTGCATTTCGGAGGGCGTGCGGGTCGGTGGGGGCAGGGCAGGTCTCCTGTGACGTGGGGACGGTGGTCAGCGGCTTCCATGGGCGGCACGGGCCGCCGCGGCGTACGCCTGGGGCAGGGGAGTACGGGTGCGGGGGCTGGCGGATGCCCAGGAGTTGCGGGCCCAGGTCGCGGCGCGGGCGGCGGCTATCCGGGCCTGCTGCCACGCGCCGAGCTCCGAGGGCCGCACCGACACCGAGGTCGTGCGGATCCACCGGGAGGGCGGGATGTTTCCGCGGGGGCGCATCACCGGCTGTGGGTCGGCCAGCGCGGCCGAGAACGCCTCGATCAGGTGCATCGGTGTGCTCGGGGTGAGCACGGCGTCCCAGGTCCGGCCGTGCTCGGTCCGGGCGCCGGCCCACCAGTGGGCCTGGCCCTCGCCGGTCTGATGGAACTGCAACCATGCGTTCCGGTCTGGGCTGACGGCGGTGAAGTGCTGGGCCCGCTCCGTCTCCCAGCCGTGCTGTTGGAGTGGTGCCCACGGGTTGGGGGCGTGCGCGGAACGCGACTTGGTGAGGGCATCGGTGAATCCTGCGACGATTTCCACGGGGGTCTGCGGGGTGAAGGTGACGTTCCACTCCGGCTCATGGCCGTTGGCCTCGCCGGCAATCGTCCAGCCACCCGGTCGGACGAAGGGGTTGTAGTCGACGCGGACCGTACGGTCTGGGCTGGTGAACACCAGCGGCCCGCCGGTCCTGGACCGGTCGGTCCATCCGGCGGCACGGAGGAACTCCGAGACGTGCCGGATGTCTCCGCCTCCGGCGAGGTGGCGGGGCTCGACCAGGTAGTGCTGCTCAGCCTGCTCGCCCGCTCCCCAGCCGGGATGCTGCTTCTTACTCATCGGCGCCGCCTCACGACCAGAGCGGAGGCCACCGGTGTCGGCGAAGCCGACCGGGTGGGCGCCGGGGCTTCGGCGAGGGCACGGAGGGTGCTGGCGTTCTCGTCCAAGTCACGGCCGACGGCGGCCAGCTCGTTCGCGGCGCGGCCGACGGCGAGCCACACCTCGGGCGGCAGGATGCCCCGCTCGGAGTGCGTCTTGGCGAACTGCGACCCAGTGCTCATCAGACCGGTGATCCGCCCCAGGATCCCGTCGTCGAAGTCGAGGACCTGGCCGAGGATCCGGGCGGCCTGCTGGGGTGAGGCTTGGGCGAGGTGCTCGCTGAGCTGTCCGAGCTGGATGGCGATGCTGTCGGCCAAATGGATCGCGTAGGGCGTCGGGTCGTGCATGGGTCTCCAGGGACGGGGCGGTGCGGAGTGGTCAGCCGACCTGCGCGAGGCGGCGGGATTCGTCGAAGGTTGCCTCGGGACGCCCGCCGGCGAGTGGCGTGGGCCGGTCGGGGCCGCTGAGTACGCAGGCGTGCAGGTAGCGGCGGATCAGAATTGCGGCAAGGCGGGGCCTGCGGGTCGCCGTGAGGGGCGGAGAGGTACGTGCTGCGGGGCTGACGGGGACTCCAAGAAGGGGACGACGGGGTTGGGGCGAGACGGGACGTGTCACCGGCCGCGCTGCGGGGCCGACGTCAGTGGGGAGGCGGTCCGGGGGGCCGTAGTGCCCAGGGTGGTGCGGGTCGGGTGCCGCAGGACGACACCGATGCCGAGCTCGGCCAGTCGGGTACCAGCGGCTCGTACGGACGCTGCCTGCCGGGACGAGTCGTCGCCTGCGAGCACGAGCAGGCCCTTGTCTGCGTCGTGGACGAAGCCGTGGTCGGCGAGGACGGCGGCGATGTCGGGCCGCTCGGGCGGGGCGACGACGAGGGCGTCGCCGGACCAGGCCATCACCAGGTTCGCACCGTGGGGCGGGGAGGAGGCAAGGCGGGAGGCGTTGTGCCGCACCTGGGCGAGGGCCTTGTCGTAACGAGGCAGCAGACTGAGGACGACGTCCTCGGCCGCGCGGAAGGGATCCTCGGGCACGGCGATGCCGTCGGGTTCGCGGACACCTTGGTACGCGGCGACGGGGAGGGCGCCCGGGGCCAGGGCGGCGATGAGGAAGCCTTCGCCACGACCCTTGCGGTCCATGACGAACAGCCGGGTGCCATCGTCGCGGGTCAGGACGGCACAGTGGTCGACGATGTACGTGGCCGTCGCCTCGGCGACCTGGTCCATGTCCCACACGTCGACGGTGAGGTCGTCGTAGTTGGCGTGGCCTCCGTGGTCGGGGTGGTACTCGCTGGTCCACCTCCCGGGCAGTTCGCCGGCGAGAACAGAGGCGAACGAGGCGAGGGAGTCGTCGGGGTCGTGCATGGTCACCTCAAGAGAGCGGTGGAAGTCACCGCCTGCGGCCAGCAACGGTGGGGCCAGCGGTGACGGGACGGGGGCGGGGGCGATCCGGGACGGTGGTGGGCAGGCGCAGACTGCGGAGCTTCGGTTTCGCCCGAGGCGACTTCGGCGGTGCACTCCTGCCGTGTGGGGTGAGGCTCGTGCCGGTCGGCCAGGTTGTTGCGGGAGCGGGAGAGGCCGGACCAGACGACGTGGAGCCGACTGTCGGTGAGTTGAGCGCGAGCCGACTTGCCGGCCTGTTCGCCAGCAGAGGTGATCCTGGGCCCGACGAGGCGGGTTCTCCCAGCTGCGGCCTACTGCGCGTGACTTCGCCGGGCGTACCCGTTGAGCGGAGCTCGTTGACGCGGGGGATCACCGCCCGTCCCGGGCGTCGTCGATGTGGACGAGCTGGTTCAGCTCTGTGGTCGTGTACCAGCCGCAGTCGATGAGGGCGGCGGAGGGGTGTCTCGGCAGGAGGTGGTCCTCCAGGGCGCGCAGGTAGATCAGGCAGTCAGGGCACCGGCGCGAGAGGTGGACCATGTACCGGGGGTGGGCGGTGATGTACGACTGCTGGCCGCCGGTCGCATCGCGCAGCCGCCATCCGTCCTCGTCGGTCGGAGTGTGCCAGGACGGGGCGACGATGTGCATGGCGTCCCCCCAGAGATCCCCGTCAGCCACGCCCTTGAGGACGACGACCTGCTCGCCGGCCTGGAAGTGCCGGTGTGTGACGTCCCGGTCCGGAGTGATCGGGTCGGGAGTCGGCGCGAGTACCGGGGTGCGCGGGGGCGAGCTGGGATCGGTCACGCGAGGTCCTTCTGAACAGTGGGGTGGCGGTGTGAGGAACAAGGGTCCGGAGGATCGCCGGTTTGGCCAACCGGCGATCGGCGCCTATATTTCGCCGCCGTCAGCGAAACGGGTTCTCCGTTTCCCGGTCGTCGTCGGCCGCGGCGTCGAGGAGTTCTAGCAGGTCAGCGCCCTCCGCGTTGCGCTGGTCTATCCACCATCCGGCCCGGGTGATCGCGCGCGCCTTCTCCTCCAGCTCCGTCCAGTCGGTCTCGTCCCACGTGCCCTCGGCGACGAGTGCGGTGTGTGCGGCCGTCATCAGCTGGTGGCGGGAGCGCCCGCCCCAGTCCAGGGCTCGTTCGGGCCCTTCCAAAGGCGGCATGTCGAATTTCTGGGCCCACTCGGCGGCGGCCTGCTGCTCCTCGGCGCGCTTGGTGGCGAGCCACTGCTCCTTGGACTCGGTATCAGCGTCGCGGGCCTCCTTCCAACAGTCTGTGCAGTCCCGGCCGGCGAGCCAGCGGACGAAGCCGGCTCGCCGGTCGGCCGGACGGTCGGAGAGGTCGTGGATGACCTGGTGGCCGCAATGGTGATCGACGTTCCACTTCGTACGGACAGCCATAAGTGATCTCCTCAAGTCGGATTCGGAAGCCAGTTGTGCGGATGAGTGGGTCGCAGGGCGTGCGACGCCCTGCGGCGCGTGCGGCGGCAGCCTCGTGCAGCTCGCGGTGACGGAGCCGGAGCTGGTGCCCCAGAAACACGAGCCTGATGGTCGTGTGTCAGCGGCGGCGGACAACGCCGGTCGCGGCTGCCGGTGCCGGAGGAGTCACGGCAGGAGAGACGCCTGTGCGCGCGCCGGTTGCCAGCGTGGTGGCGACGATGCGGGCTAGTTCGATCAGGTCCGCGCCGTCTTCGAGCCAGACGGCCATGGCGTCAGTCCCCTCGCCCGCAGCGGCCGCGCCGAGGCCGGCCTCGACGCGGTCCACGAGGGCCGTCTGGCCGGCGGAAAGGGACGGGCCCTTCCCGCGGCGCAGAAGGTCTATGACGGGCGGCGCGTGCATCAGGAATCGGTCGAGTGCGGCGTTGAGATCGCTGTCGGCACCGGTACCGGGTTCGAGGTTCCCCACCCAGCACAGGTCCTCCTCGGCCTCCTCCAGCCGTGAGATGAGCACAGCATGCTCGTACTCGGGCAGAAGAGAGGCGCCGATTCTGGCTGCGAGGCCGGAGATGGTCCGCGCGGCGACGCAGCGGGGAGCCGGACCGGTGACGTTGAGGTGGTCGGGGCTCGGGAGGAGCGCTCCGGCCAGGTACTGGCCGTCCCATGGACGCTGGGCCAGCAGAAGCTCGGTGCCGGCGCCGTCGCGGAGTATCGCGGCACAGGGGACGCGGTAGTCCGTCATCGTGGCCAGCAGAGGTCCCGTGTTCCAGAGCCAGGATGTGAGGCCGTCCTGATTCGTTTTCTGGGGGAACCGCTCGATGGTGGCCTCCCAGGCACCGGGCAAGTGGGAGGCCACACCTGAGGCGATATCTCCGAGGAACCGGTGGGGGCTGGTGACGACCTTTACATGGAGGCCCGAAGCGGCCTGCTGAAGGCTGCTCAGGCAGGCTCGGGCCTTGTTGGGGTCGCCCAGAGGGAGGCGGTGCAGACCGTCGTCCTCCTGGGGGAAGCCCGCTATGGCCAGGACGGTTTCGGCCCACTGATAGGTGTCTCCGCCAGGCAGGCCGACGATGGTGTCCTGCCCGCTGAGATGGAGCGTGACGGTGGAGACAGAAGTCAAGGCGCGGTCTCCTTGAGCCGGGCTGGTCAACGGTGGGGGCGGTGGGCTGCGACGGGTGGCGACGGCTGTGAGGTCATCGTCAGCGTGGACCGGCTACCTGTTGATGGCGGAGTGGCACCGATGCGAGGCGCGTACAGCGCCCGGTCGAGCTCCACGTAGTACTTGGCGGCGGTCAGCATGTTGGCGGCCCAGGTTGCGTGCTCGTTCTCCCATGCCTCGCCCATGTCGAACGGCAGATGGATCCAGGGCCCGCGGAGGGACGGTTCGAAGAGGAATCCAGCTCGTTGCAGGACTGCTGTGGCGAAGGAGTCGGTGGGCCCGCCGTTCACCTCGACCTCGCCGCCTCGTCCGCGGGTGATGCCGATCGGTTCGCTGCTGGGCGTCATCGGCTCCGCCCTGCCCCAGACGACGCCGTCAGGTGGACGGTCGGCGCATAGTCGGGTTTCGGAGGGATCAGCCGCGCGCCGGGTCGTGTCGTGGTGGGCGACGATTGGCGCTGCGGTGAGCGGGCCGCGGCGGCCTGCGCGATTCGGCTGCGGCGCTCCATCAGCCCGTGAGGCGGGGCCGGGCCCAGCGGGCCGGCGGAGGCTGCCGGGTCGAGGAGAAAGTCGGCGTGCACGGCGTAGCCCATCCGACGCAGGTCGTGGACGGCCTGGCGAGTGCGACGCGACCCGTCGTGCTCAGGATCCGTGAGTCGGAAGAGCCTGGGCTCACCGGGGACGGGCTCGAACTGCTCCCGGACGAGGAACCAGTGGGCGAGATGCGCGGGCGTGGACGAGGTGAACGAGGCGACGAAACCGTGGTCGTCGTGTGTCCCGAAGACGAAGTGGGTGCCAGGATCCAAAAGGCGGGCCTTTCTCGACGGTGGTGCAGCTCAGCGGGCGGGCGCACAGGCCGGGGTAAGGCCGGCGACATTGGGGGAGTCGGGCCGGAGCAAGGGCGCCGCGTGGGGTTCAGCGCGTACGGCCGGTAGCGGAACCCGAAGGCGAAGGCATGGGCGGTAGCCCATCGGCTCGCATGGACGGGGCGGCAGGCTGGGCCGGGACGAGGACACGCATTACGTCGGTGGCGACGTGGAGGTCTTCGCCGATGCGGCGCAATTGGCGGGCTGCGTGAGCGAGGTCGTCGTGCAGGTCCAGTCCATCTTCGGTCCCGGCTTCCTTGGCCTTCTCGCCTGCCGCGTCGAAGAACTCCTGCAGTCGTTCGAGGAGGCCGTCGATGGGATCGAGGATCTGGTCGGTGAGGGCGGCGGCTTCCTCGTACGAGCGGGAGGATCTGAGCTGGTCGGTCAGAGCGAGGACGGCCCGACCGTAGACGTATCGGCCATCCGGTTCGGTGGGGGTGCTGTCGGCTGGGGAAGCAGGTTGGGCGCCGTGAGTGATCTGAATTCCTCGGAGCGTCGTGGGTACCGGTGTTGCTCGGGCGGTTCTCAGTGCATGCGGGCGTCGGTGTCGAACAGGGCCCGTTCATGGGGGTGCAGGACGTGCTGGACGATGAAGCTCCTGCCGGCGACCTTCCACAGGCCGCGCCCGCGGTTGAGGTGGGCGATGGCTTCGGTCTCGACGCTGGTCAGGCCCAGCAGGGAGGCAGCGGCGTTGAGTTGGTCGGATTCCTGCCGGTAGATGATGCGGGTGGAGCAGTCGGCCAGTAGCCCTTCCGCGAGGGCGCGGCCCTGAGAGCCGGCATCGCCGGCGGTCAACAGGTCGGAAAGCCGGTGGATCACCATCAGGTTGGCGATGCCGAGGCCGCGGCTCAGCTTCCACTGCGCCTGCATGCGCTGGAGAAGCCCCGGGTGACGCATGAGACGCCACGCCTCGTCGTAGACGATCCACCGCCTGCCGCCGTGCGGGTCGGTGAGGGCGGATTCCATCCAGGCGGAGGCGCAGGTCATGGCGAGGACCAGGGCGGTGTCGTCGCCGGATCCGCCGAGCCGGGACAGGTCGATGGTGAGCATCGGACTGTTCGGGTCGAAGACGACGGTGGACGGGGCGTCGAACATGCCGGCCAGATCGCCGTGGACGAGGCGGCGCATGGCGTGAGCGAGGTCGCGGGCTGCTTCCCCGAGACGCCCGGACATGGTTCCCGCCACGTGGTCGAGCTGGTCGGGATTGTTGAGGGCCGCGGCGATGTCGCCGAGTAGCGGGGATCGTCCGATGGCGGCGGCTCGTGTCACGACGGTGTCGAGGGCGACGTCCAGCGCGGTGTGCTCCATCGGCAGCAGGTCCCGCCCCAGGACCGTGCGTGCCAGCGAACCGAGCAGGAGCAGGCGGCGCTTACGGATCTCGCCCGCCCAGTCCGTTTCCGGGACGGAGGTCGGTCTGGGCGCGGCGTCGAGGGGGTTGAGCCTACCGGGCAGGCCAGGACCGAGGGCGACGGACGTGCCGCCGAGCGCGGAGGCGACGGCCGTCCACTCCCCCTTGGGATCACAAGGGACGTAGATCCGGTAGCCGAAGGCGACCGACCGGAGCGCGAAGCTCTTCGCCAGAGCGCTCTTGCCCTGGCCGATCACGCCGGCGAGAAGAATGTTCGGGTTGGTGAAGCCTTCGACGCGGCCGTAGAGGGCGAACGGGTCGAACACGAAGGAGGCTTCGGCATGGACATCGCGGCCGATGTAGATGCCCTCGGCGCCGAGACCGCCCTCGGCGAGGAACGGATACGCCCCCGAGGCGGTGGCGGTGGTCATGCGGTGCGCCGGCAGCTTCAGCCTCCCGCCGCGGGCGGAGGCGAGGCCCGGACGCCCGCTCGGCGGATAGAGCGGAGACGGCATCGTCTGCTCGGCGGGCTCGGTACCGGCAGGGTGGGAGCTCGCTTCGGCGCGGGCCTTGGCGGCGGCCTCGGCGAGCTGCCGACGTGCCGCCCTTCGGCTGGCGCGGTCGGCGGTGTGGGGCGTGAACAGTGGGGAAGCGGAGGCGCGACGGGCTCGGCGTGCGGGCCGGTGGTTCATCGGGGGCCCTCTCTCCGGCGTGCTCCGCTCACCGGGCGCACGCGGTGGCGTGCGCGGGGAGCGGGCTGCTGAGGTCGGTTGGGGTGGTCTTGCGGCGCACGCTGTGCCCGGCGGCGAGGTGGCGCTGGCAGATGGTCAGCACCGGAGGGCCTTCCGTCAGACGGTCGGGGTGACACTCCGACGCGTCGGTGCGGTCGCGGGAGACGGTGGGCAGGAGGTGGAAGGCGGAGTGGACTTCGGCGATGGCCTGCCACAGCCGGGTACGCGCCGCGGCGAGGTGACGGCCGGCTGCCGGGTGCGGGGGACGGACAGCATCGGACAGCTGGTCGAGCAACTGGTGCACCTGGGTGAGGTGGGCGTGCAGCACGTCGAGGTGCGCGCGGTCCACCGCCGTCCTGTGCTCGGCCGCCTGCACGGTCCGAGCGAGAACACGGGTGTGATGGCGGATGCCCGCACTGGCGGCCCGGAGGTAGGGGTGCGCGTCGTCGGGACGCGAGCTTGTGCGCAAAAGAGGGATTCCTTCCTGTCACCGGGCGGGGGACAGGGCGAGGGAACAGCGACGGTTCGAGGCCGCCGCTGTCAGAGGGCGGTGCGGGCGAGGGGCAGGGCACCGAGGGCGAAGGCGTCAGGCTGTTGGTAGAGGAGTCGGCGCAGGTCGACTCCGGCGGTGACGGCGGCGGTCTCGATCTGGGCGCAGGCCGCGTCGAGGAGGGCGTCTGTCTCGGCGGTGACGGTGAGCAGTCCGGTCAGAGCGACATCGGCGTGTCCGGCGATCAGTTGCCGCTCGCGCTGCTTGACGTCGGCGTACTCGACGGAGTCGGCCTCGGAGTCGACCTGCCCGCGCCGTGAACGCTCGCTGGCGTCGGCGATGATCGCGGCCTTCTTCCGCTGGACGTCGCGCAGCGCGGACTCGAGCCCCTGCGGCACGTATATAAGGGACAGGGTCCGCCGCACTCCGGCCGTGAACATGAGCCCGTGCAGGAACCCGGCGCCGGTTTCGGTCCTCGGCCAGTCCTCGACCCAGTAGGTGGCGTGACGGGCGGAGTCGGTGGCGATCCGGTCGTACTCCTCGACCTGAACGACGGGGCCGGCGGCTGCGGCGTCCGCCTCGGCGCACCCTGTCTCGGACCACTGCTGCAGGGTTCCGAGGGCCTTGGGGTCGTAGGCGGTACGGATGACACCGGCGATCTCCCGGGTGCTGAGCCAGCCGGTCACTGTCAGGCCCGCGCTGCGGGCGGCCTGGGCGATCGAGGAGGTGGTCTGCTCCAGGACGGTGAAAGCGCCGTTCAGACCGCCGCCGGCCTGAGAGACGAGGCGCTTGGCGGCCTTGAGGTCCAGGGAGATGGCGAGGTACGCCTCGTGCGGGGCGGCGGTCGGGCCGGCGGAAGCGACGAGCTCGGCGTACACCTGCCCGGCGACCGGGGCGTCGGCCTGCCCGTATTGCGCCCAGTGACGGGCGAGGGTGTCGCCCGAGTCCGGCACGGTGCGCTCCAGGACCTGAACGGTGGCGACATGACCGGTGCGGGCGACGCCGGCGAGCGCGCGGCCCCATGCGGAGACGTTGTGGTTCTGCGTGGCAGGGTCGAGCAGGGCGAAGGCGCGGCTGGAGACCCGCGCGATGGCTGTGAGGGTCTGGCCGTGGGGGTCATGGACGGCGGCGGCGCCGTTGGCGGAGTCACCGGGGGTTACGACCTTGAGCGAAGCGTCGGTGCCCGGCAGGTGCAGGACGCCGTCCTGCCGGGGGCGGGAGACAGGCCGGGCGAGCCAGAGCGTCTGTCCCGTACGTCGGCGGTGGGCGTAGCGGGCGACGACCGGGGCCCAGTCGATCAGCGACCGGCCGTCGCGGCGGACCACGACCAGGGCGGCGACCGCGGCCCACAGCGGAACCAGGGCGATGGCGCCGACCAGCCCGGTGGAGAGCACGGTTGCGAGGAGGAGCGCCAGTGCCCCCGAGACGAGGACGAGCTGGGGAAGGGACAGGCCGAGCAGAATGCCTCGGCGGGACCGGTGAGGGAATTTGACCGTGACCGGGGCGACGGAGAGATCAGACAAGTGGGCGGTCCAGACGTGCGCGGGGTGGTCGCCCCGGGGCGGGAGGTGTGGGATGCCTCCCGCCCCGGGGTTAAGCGGATCAGAAGCTCAGAGGCCGGCCGGAGGGGGCGGGGAGGCCGACCATCCGGCCCCGGCCGCCGAGTCAGACGTGGACGGGGCGCCCTGTGGCGGCGGGCTGGTCGACGGCGGCGTGGACTGCCACCCGCCACCCTGGCCGGTTGCGGCGCCGGTCCCGGAGCCACTCGGTCCAGTGCTGCCGCCGAACTGGCCGCTGGTGTCGTCGGAGACGCTGGTCGGCGGGGGCTGTGCCGCCTTCTCCAGGCTGGACAGCGCGGCGTCCCCACCGGGAGAGACGCCCGATCCGGCGCTCTGCGAACTCTCCTGACCACCGGTCGGGTTGGAGGCGATGTCGCCGGGGAATCCGCCCCCACCAGGGACTGAATCGGGCCCCTGTGGAGCAGCACCTGCGCCGGCCGCGGCACCACCGGTTCCGGCGGTGGCCGCCACTTGGGCGGCCTTACGCGTGGCCTTCTCCGTGTGCTGCTTGGCGAGTTGGGCGCCAGCGCCGCCTGCGCGGTGGAGCGATTCTCCGTCCGATCCCTCTGCCGCCCAGTGGACGAACTTGAAGGTCGCGTAGGGGCACAACAGGATCAAGACCATGATGACGATGCCGGCCATGACGTCGGCGAGCGCGGCCAGGCCGTCGTCCGCTTCGGTCTTACCCATTGCTGCGATACCGAGGACGAACACGATCGTCATCAAGAGCTTGGAGACCACCAGGGTGGCGGTGGCTTCGATCCACCCGCGCCGCCAGCGGCGGGCCACCTCCCAGCCGCCTCCGGCGCCCGCGAACACAGCCAGCGTGACCATGAGCAGAATGCCCACCTTGCGGGTCATCATGATGCACCAGTACAGGAGCGCACCCATCGCGGCGCCGAGGCCGACGAGAGCGGTGACGAGCCAGCCGAGCCCGGAAAGGGCAGCGATCTGCCCCACCTTGACGATCCGCCGGACCGCGGACTCGATATCCAGATGCGCGGCCTTGAACAACCCGTCGGAGAGGGCGTCGACAACCTCGATGGCCACGGTGGTGAACGCGATGGCGCAGAACGAGAACAGCACGCCGCTGGCGGTTCCCGTGAACGCTTGGGTGAGGGCTTGGCCGTCTCGGCGGACCGCGGCCCGGATGAGTTGGGCGCAGAACGTGGCGACCAGCAGGACGAGCCCGATGGGGAGGAGTAGTTCGTAGTTGTCGACGAACCACCCGGCACGAAGGTCCACGTTGGTCGTGGCGTTGACGGCCTTGGCGGCCAGGTCGGCTGCGGTGGCGGCGAGTTCGCCGGCGGACTTCGCCATCCAGTCGCCGATCGCCTTGCCCGGGTCGGACGCGAAGTCGACCGCATCGCCGACCGCGCAGACGGTGCCCGCGAGGGGAAGGTCGCAAAAGCCCATGAAGGTGGTCCCTCCTTTCGTTCAGGGTGGGTCAGGGCGCGACGCGCGGGGCGATGGCCACCAGCGAGCAGTCGTGGGACGGCCGGCACTGCACGGCGAGGGTTACGGAGCGGTCCTCCGCCCCACCGCCGCCCTTGACCCATGCGATCCGCTGCTTGCCGGTGACAGTTACGGCGTAGATGTACGCCTTGGTGATCGCGGCCGGATCCTCTGCGAGGGCCTGCTTGAACGCCGCCGGATAGTGGCCGTCGGCCATGGCCGCGCTGGCGTGCTGCTGTTGGTCGGCCATACGCGACCACAGGGTCGGGTCCGGCACCTGCGCGGAGACCGAGAGCCAGTCGCTGTACTGCGACTCCTTCGTCATCCAGAGCTCCATGCCGGCGATCTGCTCATCGCGGGTGGTGTCGCGGGTGTCGTAGGACCAGAGCATGGCCGCGGCCCGCTTGGCGAAGGCGACGGGATCGGCGATCCGTGGTGGTGCAGGTACCGAACCCGTACTGGCCTGCGGATTCCCGCTGCTGGCCGGTGTCGTCGTGCTGCTCGGTGATGATGAGGCGGGGCTGCCGGCGGACTCGGGGGGACGGTCGCCTTGACCGGTCAGCGTGGCGGCCAGGCCGGAGACGGCGATCAGGGTGATGAGTACGGCGGCGATCAGCAGGGCCCTGCGGGTTGACGACCAGCCCGTGCCGTAGCCCGATCGGGAGAAGGATGATTTCAGCATCAGTGGACCTGCGACCCTAGGGCGCTGAAGAAGGTGACGATGCCGTTGGCAGCGCCCAGGCCGAGGGCGGCGCCCGCCGCCACGAGCGCACCCTTCTTGCCGTTGGCCTCGGCCTGGTGGCCGCCGGTGTGGTGGCCCCAGGCCCACACGCCGAGCGAGACGGCGAGCGCGCCGACCACGGCGATGAGGCCGAACATGTTGATGCTGGAGACGACGTTCTTCAGGACGGACAGGCCGGGCAGTCCGCCGCCCTTGGGGGGTGATGCCGGGGTCGTAGGCGAGGTGGAGGACGCGGTCAGCGAACGGCATGGATATGGGGAAGCTCCTTGAGGGCGCAGGCCGAGGGCCCGGCGGGGAGGCGGGAGATGAAGGGAAGAAGCGCGACGAGCGCGGAGGACAGGCCGCCCGTGGTGTGGAAAGGCGGCGACGGGCGCGATGTCAGAGGACGCGACGCACTGCGAGGACGTCCCAGTCGGCGAGAGGCGTGATCCGTACGGGCCTGCCCGTCTTCGGCGCCTCGATCACGAGGCCCTGACCGATCGCCATGCCGACGTGCTCGGGCCGAGCGGCGGTGCCCCGGGAGAAGATCAGGTCACCGGGCTTCAGGCTCTTCGCCGAGACAGGCTTACCCTCGTTGACCTGCGTGTACGTGGTGCGGGTGAGCTTGATTCCGGCCTTGGCGTACGCCCGCTGCATCAGCGAGCTGCAGTCGCATCGGCCCATCGGGTCGGGGCCGTGCGGGGCCGCGCACGAGCCGCCCCACTGGTACATCGTGCCGAGCTGGTGCATCGCCCAGACGATCGCCGTGCGGGCCCGCGGGTCGGTGCCCTTCGGGATCGTGTAGCCCTTCGGGACGGCACCTTCGGGGATCGGCCCGAACGAAGAGCCGTCCGCCGTACTGCAGCCCGAGAGGGTGACCTTGTCGTCGGTGCCCTTGCCGGGGCGGTCGCGGCCGGCGCGGGGGAAGGTTGCGGCGACGGCCTTCTGCAGCGCGGTCGCGAGCGGCTCCCACTGGGCATAGGCGTCCGGGTAGCCAGAGCGCTGTACGACCTGCGCGGCCTGCGTCACCGTCATCTGCTGCCAGCCGTTCACCTTCAGCAGTGCCTTGTAGAACTGCTCGGAGGCGTAGACCGGGTCGCGGATCTGCTCGGCGGTGCCCCAGCCCTGGCTGGGCCGCTGCTGGAACAGCCCCAGCGAGTCGCGGTCACCGTAGGCGAGGTTCCGCAGCCGGGACTCCTGCATGGCGGTGGCGAGGGCGATGATCTGCGCGCGTTTGGGCACGTCGAGGCTGATGCCGGTGGCGATGATGGTCTGTGCGTGGGGGATCTGCTCGCCAGTTAGGTCGAGGCCCTCGATGCGGACGTCGGTGGCGTCCGCGCCGTCGAGGACGCGGGTCACCTGATCGGCGACCTTATCCGTGTCGAGGTCGGGAAGGCACTGGCCGATCGAGCCGGTGCTCTGGACGGCATCGCTGGAGGCGGCCATCGCCATGGCCGTGCCGCCGAGGAGGAGAGGGGAGAGGAAGACGACGCCGATGCCGGCGGCGACGACCTTCATCCGGAGCGGTTCTCTCGTCCGAGTCGGGTTGCGGGCGGGGGTGGGTAACGAGACGTCACAGAACGGTCCTTGAGGGTGCGAGGTCCGGCCTGCCGTGCACGCGTGATGACGGTCGGAAGGGACGCGGCGGCCGGAGGCGGGTGATCAGGAGAGACCGGGCGTGCGGGCGAGTTGCCGCTCGGACCGCGCGCCGGAATCGGTTCAGGCATGCCGGAGCAGGGAGAGCTCCAGGAGGCATGAGGGTGGGATGAGCCATCGGCGGTGTGCGCCGGGCGGTTCCAAAACAGTAGGGCCGAAATCCCGGTCGGCCAAAAAGTCGGCAACAAGGGGTCGGAACGCGACCCCTCTTCCATCCCCTTCTTGGTCGACCGGCGTTCTGCACCTAGAGTTTTGGAACTCTCCTCGCTCCTCCTGCTTCCGTGCCCCTGGGCTTCCGCATGCCCAACTCCGGCCCGCAGGACTTCTTATGAGCGAGCTGTCTCCACCCATTCGCCGCACTCGAACCGGGGTACCCCTTTGTCCTTTTCTCTCCACCAGGGCGACGCTCTCAGCGTCCTCGCCGGCCTGCCGGACGACTGCGTCGATTCCGTCATCACCGACCCGCCGTACAACAGCGGAGGCCGGACCGCGAAGGAGCGCACGAGCCGCAGCGCGAAGCAGAAGTACACGTCCGCCGACGCCATGCACACCCTCGCCGACTTCACCGGCGAGAACATGGACCAGCGCAGCTACGGCTTCTGGCTCACGCAGACCATGACCGAGGCCCACCGGCTCACGAAGGACGGCGGGACCGCGCTGCTGTTCACCGACTGGCGTCAGCTCCCTGTCACGACGGATGCGATCCAGGCGGCCGGCTGGCTGTGGCGCGGAGTGCTGGCCTGGCACAAGCCGCAGGCCAGGCCCCAGAAGGGCCGTTTCACGCAGAACTGTGAGTTCATCGTGTGGGCCTCGAAGGGAGCGATCGACGGCTCTCGCAACCCGGTCTACCTGCCGGGCCTGTACAGCGCGTCGCAGCCGTCCGGAAAGGCCCGGCAGCACATCACGCAGAAGCCCGTCGAGGTGATGCGGGAGCTGGTCAAGATCGCCCCGCCTGGTGGCACGGTCCTCGACTTCTGTGCCGGATCCGGTTCCACGGGCGTGGCCGCACTGCTGGAGGATCGTGCATTCATCGGTGTTGAGAAGACCCCGCACTACGCCGGGATCGCCGCCGACCGTCTGACCGAGACCATCCGCCAGACCCTCACTAAGGACGACGTCGGCCTGACTGCCTGACGTTCCAACTCCAGCTATTCGTCGAGGTCTTCAAGGAGCCGCCCTTCCATGCCCGAAACCGCGTACCCCGAAGAGGCTGGGGAAAGGGAACCGATACGCGTTCCGGATTCCCACCTCGAAGGGATCGAGGCCAGCGTCCGGAAACTGATGGAGCAGTCGGCGCAGCAGGCCCGGCAGCTCGACGACCTCGCCTCCGCACCCATGCCTTCGCCATCGCCGTTCGCTGCCTTCGGTATGCCCGGACCAGGCGGGTCGGCACCGGCTGTCTTGCCGCAGCCCCGGCCGATCCTGGAGCTGGAGGGCGAGTCGTACGAGGACGAGCTCGACGCGCTGTCGGACTGGGTCGACGACTTCCTCCTTCCCGTCTACGGAGCCGAGGTCACCACGGCGGCGCCGTGGTGCCTGCAGTGGCAGGAGCACAACGACGTCGTCGCCTGGCTCCACGCGCTCTGGCTCGCCTACCAGCAGCACAAGGACCCGGAGACCGGGCTGTCCGGCATGCTGGTGTGGCACCGGGACTTCCTCGCTCACACCATCGCCGCGATCCGGGGACCGGGCGGCCCGCTGTCGGCCTGCATGACCTCCCCGGACCGACCCTCGCACCGTCTCCTGCCCGGCCCGAAGCCCTCGGCCCGTACTGCGGACAAGTCGGACGAGCCCGGCGGTGACCTGGACCTGGCGGCGTGATGGCCGGGCCCGAGCACCGTCCGGTCTTCGGCCTGTCCTTCGATCCGCGGGCCCTGACCGACCTCCTCCAGGCTCCCGGAGACATCCGTGACCTCGCCCTCGCTCAGCTGCAAGACGTGGTCAACGCCCAGCTGTTCGGTACGAAGCTGACCGGCGACCTGTCGGGCTACCGCAAGCTCCTCGTCGACTCCCGCAAGGAGTGGAGGGTTGTCTACGCCGTGCGGCCGGCCCCATCGACCGCCCAGCACTCCAGCGAGGTCCACGTCGTCGCCGTACGACCACGCGCGCGCAACGACATCTACGACACCGTCGGGCACCGCCTCGGGATGGCGCGCCGGCCGCTGAGCGCCCGGACCCACGCCTCCCGCTCGCGTTCGCCGCAGCTCTCGCCCCACGGCCCCGTACCGGTGCCGGCACCGCTGCTCTCCGCGATGCCGGGCCTGCCCCGCCCCGCCCTCGGTGTCACGCAGCACTACGTCCGATGACGACAGGAGTCGAACCTCATGCCCCCTGACCTTCCACCGGGAGCGATACGGCGTGCGGTCTCGTCGCTCGACCTGCGTATCGAAGCGGCCACCGGCCACGACGTCGACACGCTCTGGGCCCACCGCGACCGAGGCATCCTTGACGAGCGGCAAACCGCTCTCGTCGACCGGCATCGCGCGCTGGTCAAGGCCGAGACCGCCGTGAGGTTCCACCGCACGCTGCTGCATCGGCTCTCCAGCGGCGAGTTCCCCGTCGATGCCGCTCTGCTGCAGCGCATCGGCCGTACGGTCGGCCAGCTGGAAGAAGCGGCCGACGAGCGCGCCGTCGTCGCGCGGCTCGTACTCGCCGACCTGGAGCCAATCGAGAGCTCCGCCCGCACTGCACAGCAGGCCGCCGGTGAACCGATGACGGCCGCCGACTACGCAGCGCTGCTGGCCATCGCTGGCGGCGCCAAGCTGTACGAGCACCTCCTGACGGGCCGGATGTCGGTGGCCACAGCCTCTGGTACCCGGATCCCGTACGCGCGGCTCCAACAGCTCGAATCCCTGGGCCTTGTCTCCCGAGTCACGAGCCACCCGGTGCACACCGGACAGCCGGTCGCGCTCACCGCGCCAGGCCGCGCGGCTCTGGCGAGCAGTCACCGCGGCAGCGCGGCGGCGGTGCCGACCGCACCTCGACCCGGGACGTGGCCGAGCGCGGCGCACAGCCGTCGATGACCCTCACCCCGACTCACCGAGAGGCCCGATGCCCCCACCCGAACTGGATCTTCGCCTCGACGGCTTCGAGGCTGCTGACGAACAGACCGACGAGGCGTTCTGGCACGCGATCGAGATCGAGCAGGACATGCTCACCGTGCTCGCCGAGCACCACACGGACGAGGACTCGGCCAGCTACTACGTCCTGCACAACGGAACCACCACCTACGGAATCCCCGGCGAGCCGCAGGTCGTCGCCCTCCACCTGCAGCGCGATCCCGCGGCGCGGACGTTCCGCTTCGAGCACACCTACCTTCCTCTGCCGGTCATGGCCCAGTCCTGGCTGATCTCCCGCGGCTGCCCGCCGGACGTTATCCGCCTGCCACCCGGCACAGGTACGGCACCGGCCGATGAGACGACCCGAGTGCTGGAAGAGCGGCTCATGGGCGACGGCGACCGCTTCGCCCTCCTGACCAGCTACACAAACGACGACCCCGACTCCATGCTCACCCTCGTCGTCCTGCGCGCGCTCGACGAACGAGCCCCGTCCCCCTTCCGCGTGCTGCAGGAGGACGTGGACACCGACACCTGGACACACACCCTGCGCGAAGGGGGCTTCGCCACCGCCGAGGGCGCGCTGCAGTGGTACGAGGAGCGCCTTGCCGGCAGCGCAGGCCCACTGCCGTCCGTGACACCAACGGCCCGCTCCCTCCAGACGTGGGGAGCCGTACCGCCGACCCCATTCGGCCGCCCGTCGGGCCGCCGCCGTTGACCCTCCCACGGGCTGGGGCGCGCGAAAGATAGCCGAGGATCGCCGGTTAGCCAAACCGGCGAATCTGCGGACTCTTGTACCGGCGCTGAGGGAGGAATCCCCGGGCCGCACCTCTCCCGTCCCATTCCTCCATGGAGGTTCATTCCGCATGCGCTCCACCCGAATTGCGATAGCCACCGCGATGCTCGGAGCACTCGCTCTGCCGCTGGTGACCGCGGCCTCGGCCACCGGCTCACCGGCAGCACTCCGCAGCAACGCGCACGCCGCTCTGCCGTCGATCCGTGACTGCGACCGGCCCGGACCGTGGGTGATCGGCGCCCGCGCCGTCACCATCCGCTCCAAGGCCACCACCAAATCCACCGCCGTCGGAATCCTCTACCGGGGGCATTCCTTCACCGTCCACAAGAGCAGCGGCGGCTGGCACTACATCACCGATCGGACCACCGGCGTGAAGGGATGGGTGTCGGGCACCTACGTCTACCGCGACGTCTACATGTGCCTCGACTGACCTTCTCTGTCGAATTCCACTCTCATCAGAAGGGATTGCCCGTGTCCGACGGCATAAGGGATGTGGTGGGCCCGATCACCGAGCAGATCGAGCAGCGCTTCGGCCTGAGCATGGACGCGCTCAAGGCCGCGGTCGAAGCGGCGCCGAACGCCCATCGGGAGGCCACCGTTGTCGTGCGCTGGCATGGGCTGCTCACCGAGTCGCAGGCCGCCTTGGAGCGGGCGGAGGACGACCTCCTCGCCGCCTTGGCTACCCAGCCCAGCGAGGTCGACGACCCGACGCTGGTTCTCGCTCACCGCGTTGACTCTGCTGTCACGATCCGTGACGGCCGAGCCGTGGCCCTCCGGCTCCTGCTGGAGCCGAACGCCGGCGGCCAGCAGGATGTGGAGGCCGAACGCCTGACGCGGCGCGGACCGGCCGTACCGACCCGCCCGGCGACGCGTTCCGCACCTGTGTCTGTGCCGCCCCGGGTGGTGGTTCGGTGAGAGTGCGGACCAAGCCGTGCAGCCAGGATGCCCGTCTCCACGAGGCTTTCGGTGCCCCAGTCACGGAGCTTTATGAACTGGCCGCCGGCCCGGACCCGTCTGCCGCTCTGACCCGCGCACTGGAGCTGCGCTCCTTCCTCGTCGTGGTCGAGGAGCAGGTCGCTCGCATTCGGGACCGCGTGCACGAGGCGATGTCGCCAGGGCGGGACATGAACGAACTGTCCGCCGACGAACTTCGGATGGACGCCCAGTGGCTCGAAGCGGCACTCGATGCCCGCAGCGGATACCGACGATCACTGGACGTCCTGCTGCGCACAATGCCTCCGTACGTGCAGCAGGACCGGGCAGTGCGTCGCACCCAGCAGTCCGTCACGGCCACGCTGCCGCCGGCCGTTGCCGCCCGGGCGCCTGTGCGTGTCCGGGCGGCCCACAGCCGCCGACCGTGAAAGCCCTTCGATCGACCGCTCTCACTTCCGCCGAACTTGCCGTACGGATTGAGGACTTGTACGGCGCCCCGCTCACCACACTCGAGATCCACGCTCAGACCCAACCCCCGGGCATGCTTGCCGCCCTACTCGGCAGCCGTCACGACCTGGACCTCGCCGAGCGGACCATCACCCTCCACCGTGACCGGCTCCTACAGCTGGTCCAACCCGAGCGCGGCATCGGCGTCCATGAGGCGTCCCACCTGCTCGACTGCGCTCGCCGCATCGCTGAAGCCGTTGCCGCCCGGGACGCCCAGGCCAAGACCGCCGCAGCGGTCCTGAACAGCCTGGGACGAGTTCGCGCGTGTGAGCCCCCGGCCGTCTCCGTGGCTCCCGCACCGCCGACGGCGACCGCGACCACAGCCCCGAGCCGCTGAGCCGAACGGGCGCGGCTCTTTCACCCCCTGGAGTACTCCCTTGGCCACCACCGGTCTGCCCGCGGGCAGCGACGCCGACATCGCCCGCGTCACCGAAACCCTCGGCATGATCACCCCGCGATGGAACGTCCGGATCCTGCTGACGCTGGGCTCCGGCCCCCTCCGCTACACCGAGATCTCGGACAAGATGCCCTGGCTCCTGAGCGGCCAGCTCCACCCCAAGCTCCGGGCCCTCAGCGATGCAGGGCTCGTCGAGCGCACGGAGCACACGTCGCGGCACGTCACCTACGGTCTCACCGATCGGGGCACGGCGCTGCTGCCGGTGTTGCCCGTGATCGCCTCCTGGGCAGAGGAGTTCCTGGAGAAGCCGGACGAGCCCCTGTCCGCGATCGAGCACGTCGAGGACAGCCTCACCCTGCTCACCCGTCGGCATGCCGCCGCGATCCTGTGGGTCTTGAAGTCCCGCGGGGAGAGCAGCGCGCGGGCCGTCGCCAGGATCGTGATGCCCGACGGGTACTGGACGAACATCTACCCGCCCCTGCGGCAACTCGCCGACGACGGGCTCGTGGTGAGCGCCGGCCCCGGTCAGCCCTATCGGCTGTCGTCATCCGGCGAGGGCCTGGGCCGCGTCTTCGGGGCGCTGTCGGCCTGGTCTGCCGGCCGAACCCTCGACTCCGGCGCCCAGCACCCGGTCTGGGGGAACGCGGACCGTGCTTCGCGTGCGGCCCCGAAGCACTGGACCAGCCACCGGCCCCGCCTTCCCCAGCCGGCCGTGCCCACCCGACCGGCACGACCTGCCTATGGCGACCTGTTCTCCCACGCCAACCCGGCTCGCATGCAGACGACGCTCCAGGCAGGAGGTGCGCGTCGATGACCTCCACCCGCCGCTGCGACGAGTTCGGGCGGGCCTGCTCGGCCCTGGCCTCACCCGAACTGATCCGTCTGGTCACCGAGATAGACGACAACGGCACCATCCCGCCCCGCGGCCTGGCACGTACCCTCCCGGATCTCTCGCCGCATCAGCTCCGGCACGCCACCGAGCAGGCGCACACTCTCGGCCTTGTCCGTACACGACAGGGCCTCAGCCTCACCGAGTCCGGTATTCAGCTGGCCGAGGTCTACGACGAAGCCGCCCGCTGGGCTCGTGCCCATGGCTACCCGGGCGTCACCAGCACCTTCGTGACACGGGTACGAGCCACCCTCCAGCTCCTGGGCAGCGCCGACGTATCCGGGCGGCGCCAGGAACGGAACGGCGAGATCGGTCTCGTGGTCTCGCTGGAGGCCGCCGAAAGCCTCACCGGTCCGA
The DNA here is from genome assembly GCF_004117935.1 of Streptomyces roseicoloratus. Taxonomy (GTDB): domain Bacteria; phylum Actinomycetota; class Actinomycetes; order Streptomycetales; family Streptomycetaceae; genus Streptomyces; species Streptomyces roseicoloratus. The sequence goes on from NZ_SDOY01000144.1 coordinate 162,926, forward strand.
AGACCGCCGTGGAGTCGTGGATCGCCGGACATGGCGGAGCCGACCTCTCGGCCACCGATGCTCTCGACGGCGCGCGGCAGGCGGCGTAACCCGGCCACCGGCGGGGTCACCGACCTCGGAACGCATCCCACAGCCGTGCGGCATCCGCCCAGGGCGTGTGCCAGTCCCTCGCCTGACCGGCTCTTCTCTTCCTCCATCCCGCTGAGGCGGGCTGCGCTCCTTGACGAAAGCGACGATGACCGACCTGATCGCCGGACCCCGGCACGCCCTCCACACTGCAGGACTGCTGCGCGGCATCTACCTGCCGCGCACGGTGGACGCCCTCGCGTTCGCCATGTCCACGTACGGCATCCCGCTCCTGGTTCTTGCGACCACCCGCTCGGCCGCGCTGACCGGTATCGCGTTCGCCCTGGAGTGGGTGCCTCGCCTGGCCGCGTTCGGATGGGCGGGCGCGGTCGTGGACCGCCGTGGCGCCTCGGTCGTCTTCTTCCTCGCCTCGCTCGGCCGCGCCCTGGTCATCGCCGCCGGTGCGATCATCCTCGTCCTCCACCCCGTCGGCATCGTGGCGACCGTGACGGTGATGGCCCTGGCCGCGACCACCGGAGTGCTCACCGAGTTCAGCTACATCGCCGCCGAGACCGCGGGTGCCGCCGCCGGCCGAGTGGCGGGGGAGCGGGCGCACCGTGTCCAGGCCGTCCTGCTGGGCATCGACCAGACCGCGACGCTCGCTGGACCGGCGCTCGGCGCGCTGCTTCTGCTCGCCGGACCACCCCGGATGCTGGCCGTCATCGCTGCCCTTTCGCTGCTCGCCGCCCTGCTCGCCCTGAGTACCCCGCCGTCGGTGGTCGCCCCCGCCCGGGCGCCGAAGCAGCGCGCAGGCGCCGGGCTGATCACCGGGCTGCGGACCATCCGGTCGTTGCCCGCCCTCGGTTGGCTCGTGACGGGCCTGACGATCTCCAACCTGGCGACGGGCTTCCTTCAGGCTGCCGGTCCCGTGATCGTCGTGGACCACTACGGCCAGTCCACCACGGCCGTCGGCATCGTCTGGTCGGCCGCTGCCGGGGCCACCCTGCTAGCCGTCACCGTCTGCCGGTTCGCCATCGACCGCCTCGGGTTGTGGCGAGTGGGAGCGACCTGTGCCGTAATCGCCTCGCTCGCCTGCCTCGCCGTCTCCCAGGCCCCCGACTACCTCTCGTACCTGGTCCTCGTCGCCGTCCTGATGGCCGGCGAAGGCGGCATGACCGTCGTCCTGCGCACCCTGCGTTCCCGCCTCATCCCCCCGGCGGTGTTCGGCAGCACCCTGTCGGCCACCATCCTCGTCCTCCTGGTGCCCTTTCCCCTGGCCGGCGTCCTGACCGCCCTGACCCCGTCCTGGGCGCTCGGCCACGTCATCACCGCTTGTGCCGCCCTGCAGGCCCTTGGCCTGGCCATCGCCTTCGCCCGCCTGCGCACCGACCAGGCCCTGGCTGCCTGACCCGACTCGTCCTCGTGGAGTTCCCCCGATGCCCACAACCCGCCTGGCCCCGCGCCGCCGAGAGGCCCGCCTCACGATCGCCGAGCAGTTCCACGCCTTCGACGCTCGCAACCCGCACGTCTACCGGGCCCTGGAACGACTCACCCGCGAGCGGCTGACGGCGGGAGCCACACGCATCAGCCTCAAGGCCCACTTCGAAGCGCTCCGGTGGCGGCTGCCGCACGGAGTACACGGCCTGAACAACAACTTCACGGCCCTCTACGTCAGGCAGCTGATCGCCGAGCACCCCGAGTGGGCCCCCGTGTTCGAGCTGCGCCGCCGCCGCACCCCCTGACTTCCCCCTCGTCCACGCCGTCCCCCTCGCACACCTGGAGTCGTCTTGTCCGCTCGTCCCGTCGTGCTCGTCGTCGCCCCTGGTGACCGCACCTACCGCGGCTACTGCCTGGAGCAGGTCGCGGCCGCGTACGACGTCGTCCTGATCACAGGCACCGAGCCGTCGTGGGAGAAGCCCTTCATCGTCGACCACGTCGTTGCCGACCTCGACGACACAACCGCTCTGTTCGCCGCCGGCCGTGCTCTGGCCGAGCGCCACGAGGTCGCGGGCATCGTCACCTGGTCGGAGTGGCACCTCGTCCCCACGGCCCGGCTCGCCCGCGCTCTCAGCCTCGCCGCGAACTCGGTGGAGGTGATGCAGGCGTGTCGGAACAAGGCCACCGCCCGCATGCTGTTCGCCCGCCACGGCGTCCCGTCGGCCGCTTCCATGAAGGCCCGCTCCCTGGTCGAGGCCGGCCTCGCGACGATGACCATTGGGTACCCCGTCGTCATCAAGCCCGCCGCCTTCGCCGGAAGCATCGGCGTGATCCGCGTCGACCGGGCCGAAGCCCTCCCCGACGCCTTCCAGTTCGCCGCGGCCGGAGCCGACCAGAGCCGGGAGGATACGGCGATCCTGGTCGAGGAGTACCTCGACGGCCCGGAGATCTCCGTCGAGTGCGTCACCCACCGCGGCGTGACCACCGCCGTTGCCGTCACCCGAAAGTCCCTCGGGCCGGCCCCCTATTTCGAGGAGACCGGGCATACCGTCGACGCCCGCGACCCTCTCCTGCCCCAGGTGGGTCCTGTCGCCGTCGCTGCGATCAAGGCTCTGGGAATCACCGACGGCATCCAGCACGTCGAGATGCGCCTCGTCGACGGCCGTCCCCGCTTGATCGAGGTCAACGCCCGCATCGGTGGCGACATGATCGGCCACCTCGTGCACCTCGCCACGGGCATCGACCTGCCGAGAATCGCCGCCGACCTCGCCACCGGACGGGCCCCCGACCTCACGCCGGCCCACCGCCGGGCCGCCGGCATCCGCATGCTCTACCCGGCTGCCTCCGGTGTGCTCACCGAGCGCCGGATCACCCAGCCGTTCGCAGCCCACGCTCCGTGGCTGCGAGAGGTGACGTGGATCCGCGCGGTCGGCGACCAGCTCGTCCTGCCGCCCGAGGGCGACCTCTTCACCGGCCGCGTCGGCTTCTATATCGTCACCGGCCGAGACACGGCCGAGGTCAACGAGCGTCTGGAACTGGTCGCCGAGGAGATCACCGTCGAGACCCGGGCGGCCCGATGAACCACCGCACCGAGGACGCAGCGGAGGTCGACGGAGACGTCTTCGTCTCGCCCCGCTACCTGGCCGGAAGCACCGCGACGGGGGACCCCGCTCTTCAACCCCTGTTCGCGCTGGGCTGGGAGCTCAGCCATGACGACCTCGGCAACGCGTACGTCAATGCGCCCGACCGCAAGGTCCGGCTCGGCTTCCTCCCCGAGGGGGAGGACGACGGACTGTGGCGCATCAGCGCGTACCGCGACACATTCGGTCCGCCCGTCTGGGGTGTGTGTTTCAACGACATGGCGCCCACGGAGTTCGTCGCCGCGTTCACCACCGCCCTGGCCAAGGCGTACACCGCCGGCCCGCACACGTACCTGGCCCCGCCCCACCCGGAGAACGAGGAACTCGACGCGTTCCAGCCCATGGTGCCGCTGATCCAGCGCGGCTGGGAGATCCAGCACCCGCGCTGGGGCGTCCTCGAACTCCAGACCCCCGACGGTCTGGCCGGCATCGAGTACACCACCGGCGACCTCGACGCCGAGAAGGAACTCACCACCTTGGAGGCGCGGTGGTACCTGTGGGGTGGCCCCAAGACGAGCTATGCCCGCTGGTACGCCACAGCGTCCACGCACACGCCGATCGCGCTCGTCAGGGCCATCACCGACAGCGTCTCCGACCCGGCGCCCGTACCGCGCTGGAAGGACAGCATGTTGTCCTCGCTGCCCGAGCACGCCCAGCTCACCGCAGTGTTGCCGCCCAGGTCCCCGGCACCGACCCCGCGCGACCTGCAGCGAGCCGCTGCCGCTCGCCGCGCACCGGCCCTCGCCACACGCAGCGTCCCCCGGTGGACCACGGCCACACGTCCGCCGACGAGCCGAGTCCGCTGACCCACCCCTTCCCCGATTCGCCCCACCCGTCAAGGAGCACCACCTTCGTGCACGCCCGTTTCGTCCGCGTCGCCGTCCGATCCCTGGCCGTCGCCATCGCCGCAGGCGCGGCCGGCACTCTGGCCTGGTCACCTGCCCAGGCCGCCCCCGCGCCGAGCCCGCTGGGCCCCGGATACACGATCCCGGACTCGGACGGCAACGTCGGCGCCTCGCACATCGGCGCGTACGGCCCGCCCGGGCCAAAGGTCTTCGGCAACGCCGAGACCTACTGCGCGGACCCCGAGCGCAAGGGGCCGGCTGACTCCGGCGGGTACAGCGACCCGACGGTGGTCACGTCCTGGACGTCCTCGGTGACGGGCAAGCCGGTGCCCCGCGAAAACCTGGCATACGCCTCGTACGTGATCGGCCGGTACGGGCAGACCCGCGACCACGCTCAGGCCGCCGCGGTCGACGCGGCCGTCTACGAGTGGCTCGCGGGAGGCACGTACGGGATCGACGGCACCCGGGGCAAGCAGCGCCTCGCCTACCCGGTGGTCTCGCCGACGGCACGCACGCTCGCGCTGCGATACATCGACGAGGCCAAACGGTATGCCGGCCCGTACGCCTTGCACATCAGCCCGTCGGTCACCCAGACCCACACCGGCCGGAAGGTCAGTGTGGAGGTGAAGGTCACCTCCACGCTCACCGGCGCCGCCGTCCCCGGCATCACCGTGCAGCTCGCCGAGTCCGGCTCCGGCACCGCCAACGGCCAGGTCGCCACGAACCAACAGGGCGCCGGGGTTTGGGAGTTCACTGCGGGGAAGACCGGGAAGGCCACAGTGCGGGCCACCGCCACCGGCCTGCCCGGCTCCCAGCTGAAAATCCTCACCCCGCAGAACCCCGCTGCCCAGCGCATGTTGCTGGCCGGCGCCACCACCACGGCCGAGGACACCGCCACCGTGGAGGTCACCGCAGCGCCCGGCGGCGTGGAGATCCACAAGAAGGACCCCGAAGGCTCCGTCCTCACCGGGGCGGCCTTCCATCTGCTCGACTCCGCCGGCAAGGTCGTCGCCGAGGGCAAGACCGACGCGAAGGGCATGCTCGTTCTCGACGGCATCGCGCCCGGCGCCTACCGGCTGCGCGAGACGTCCACGGGCGACACGATCCACGACCTCGCCCCGGACCAGGACGTCACCATCACCGAGGGCCGCACCGCCCACGCCAACCCGCTCGTGGTCATCGACCCCTTCAAGAAGGCCGACTTGCTCCTCCGCAAGACGGACAAGGTCACCAGCGAGACGCTGACGGGCGCGGTCATCAACGTCCGTACGGACGAGGTCGGCCCGGATGGAAAGCACCGGCCGGGCAAGCAGCTCCTCGCCCTGACCACAGGCAAGGACGGCACCGCCACAGCGAAGCTCGATGTCACCCTCAAGGCCGGTACCCGCTACTGGGCCACCGAGATGACTGCCCCCAACGGCTACCAACTCGACTCCCAGCCCGTGGCCTTCGTCGCCAAGCCCGGCGAGCGTGTCACTGTCACCCTCGCGGACACCGCCACCCCGCCGAGCCCGCCGTCGCCCACCACACCCCCGGCACCGCCCACCCAACAGCCCCCGTCCGCCCCGCCGTCCGGCAGCCTCGCTCACACCGGCGCCGAGACCACCCGCTGGCTCCTGGCAGGAGCGGGCAGCCTGCTCGGTATCGGCGGCGCGCTCTACCTGACCGCCTGCCGCCGACGAGCAATGGCGCGCCCCGTCGACTAGCGATCAGCCCGACTGGCGGGGATGGCGCGGGGGACCGCTCGATCCTGGAACCGTGGATGAGGCAGCAGGCGCTGCTGTACGCCTCAGCCGGTGCCGACGGTGCGCTGGTGTAGACCTGTCGCGGCTGGTGTAGGTCCGGTGGCCTCCTCGGGAGCGGCCCCGGCTGGGGCTTATGCCTCGTAGTTGTGTTCGGCTCGGTGGGTGTGCTCGGGGCCAGGGTGCGTCACGCCAGGGACCATGGGGTGGCTGTAGTCGAGGGAGATGGTGCTGAAGGTGTCACTGGGGACGGGAGCTGTGTCGTTGTCGGCGATGATCAGCTGCACGCGATCGCCGTAGGTATCCGCGAGTGCTTTGAAACTGCCGTAGATGCGGTTCCCACGTTCCTGGTCGTCCGGGTTGTTGCCCAGCGCCTTGCGGGGAGAGTCGATGATCAGTAGTGAGGGGACGAGGACGTCGGGGTGCGTGAGCCCGAATTCAAGCAGTGCGAGGCTGTAGGCGATGCTCACACATGTCGTGATCCCGCCGCCGGAAGCCTGCAGGCTTTCGAAGGGGCTTCCATCGATCACTGGTAGGTATGTCTTCGGATCGATGACCGCCGTCTGTACCCAAGGCAAGTGCAGCTCGGCGAGCAGGGTGAAGAATTCCTGGCTCAGGTCGTCGACCAGTTGTCCGCGGGCGGCGAGTGCCAGGGAGCGGGTCTTGACGTCAGCTTGGACGCGTGTGCGCGTTGCTCTGAGGTTCTTGACCTCTTGGGCGATGGACCGCGCGCGAGCCCAGGCATCGCGCAGCTGAGTTACGGCGTCGATGCTCGCTCCGAGCGCGGCTACGCGGGCGCTGGAGCTGGCGATCGCGTCGAAACGAGGCGCGACGACGTCACGGGTCTGCGCGTCCAGCTCCCGTCGGAGGGTGGTGACGAGAAAGTCGGTTTGCTGGGCCCGGTCGCGAGCAGCTGTAAAAACCTGTGCATCAGCATCTAAAACTGCTCGTGCGTCCAGCAGCTGCCTCTCCAGGGCCTCACGTGCCTCCTGGATGGCTGCGGGGTCTACGGACTCGTCCGGGGGGTCGTGCTGCAGGCAGACGATGCAGTGGTCTTCTTGGACCGGTCGCCCTTCCAGCCGCTGCATGCAGCGTGGGCAGATGACAAAGTCGAAGGGGGACAGCTTCTCAATCGCGGACGCCGAGCGGTCCAGCCGTAGGAGATCGAGTTCGACCTGAGCGACCACTGATTCACGCGCCTCGAGCAGCTCGCGTGCCGCCACGATTTCTTGGCTGGCGTCCCTCGCCGCTGCGACGGCCTGACGAAGCTCCAGGCGGAGAACGGCATCAGCCGCGCTGCTTTCCTCCAGCTCCGAGCGCAGCGCACCGAGGGCTCCTTCGGCGAGGGTCAGCATCTCGCGCAGCTGAAAGAGCTCCGCACGGAGCGCGTCATCGCTGCGCGAGTCCGACTCTCGCAGGAAGTTGCTGACATTCTCGTGCTCAGCGGTCTTCGCCTTCATGTCTGTCAAGAGCTGTGCCGAGCGCTGCTTCAGATCCAGAAGCACGCTGTCCGTCAGGCCGAAAATGACTTCGAAGAGGGCTCGACGCATGCCGTCGAAGTATGACTGCTGGTGGCGAACGATTTGGGTGTCGATGTAGATCGCTTCGAGATAGACGTAGGCGAACAGGGCCTGGAAGGTCATGTTGGCCTTGGCCGCTTTGCCTTCTCGGCGTACGGGAATCGATACACGGGGGAAGCCGAGGGCGCTCAGCAGTCGGTCGGACAAGGTCGTCTGACCCTCTTCGGCGCGGATGATGAGGCTTTCGCGGAGATCCAATGTGACCGGGTCGAGCACGTCTACTCGGTCGCTGCCGGCCTCGCCGATCATCCTCCTGAGCGCCACGTGCTCGTCGCCGACGAGGATCTCCGCGCACACCGAGTGGACGTGGTCACGTACGGCAGGCGTCAGGATGGCGTCGCCGCCGATAGCGTGCTTGAGCAGCATGAGAAGGCTGGACTTGCCGCTGCCGCTCGGCCCGCTGATCACGGTGGCCGGCTGGTCGAACCGGTACGTCTTTTCGGCGTCGGCGGTGGTGACGGTCAGGGCGAGAAACTTCAGGTGGACCGCCATCAGATTTCCGTTCGCCAGGGCCTGTCCACCGCGTCGGGCAGGCGCTCGTAGATGAGGGTCTTTAGCGCTGACCCAGACTTGTCGAAGTGCTTCTTCAAGAGTGCTGTCCGATGCGAAACGAGCGCCCACTCAGGTGTCTCGGACAGAGTGGCCGCGGCAATGGCGCCGGAGGCGGTGATGCGGAACTCAGCCCGGTCGCCCTCGCCGTACGTGATGAGATCACGGGCCGCGAGCGAGCCGAGGACGCTGTAGTAGCGCTGATCCCACGGCCCGTACTTGTAGCGGGTCATGCGGCTCTCGACCGCCCGTCGCTCCGCGGCCGTGGGCTCCGTGCCGCGGGGCCAGGTGTGGCCGCTCTCCTTGAGTAGGCGCTCCAGCATCGCCGGATAGCGAAGAAGGAAATCGAGCTTGGCCAGCTTCGTGAGTCCCGCCAAGCCCGTGCGCGCCGTGGTGAAACGGTCGATCAGCAACAGGACCCTTGCCTCGTGATAGTGGGCTTCACGGCGTTCCTCGCTGCGGGCCTGCCCCTTGATGCGCGCCTCGGAGGCCAGACGCTCGGAGGCGTTGCTCACGACGCCTCCTCCTCGGAGACATCGAAGACGTCGGAGAAGTAGTAGTCGCAGTCGTCGCACAGCTGATACGCCAAGCCGCGAAGATGCTTGGAGTTGATCTTGAACGGCAGGGTTGCCAGCATCGCTTCCGGCGTCAACCGCTGCCTCAGCAGCCTGTTCATCCTCGCCCCGTACGGGCTGCCCTCCGCCGCTTCGGTCTGCGCATCCGCACGGCAGTCAAAGGCGGTGTCCAACACCTCCAAGCGCATGTTCGCAAGGTCGGAACTGTCGCCGGGTAACCCCGAGCGGTGCTCCGCCCATGCCACGTACCAGGCCGAGCGCAGGGTTTCTGCGTGTGCGACCTCATCAGCGGGTACATGCCCGCGTACCAACTTCTTGCGGAGATTCGCTCCCCCGGGAGCGACCATCGGGAGTCGGCCGGGAGTAAATGTCGGCACCGTGAGCTCGCGGTAGACGAACTCCTCGCGCACGGTGTGGGGGTAAAGCGTCCGGCGCGCGATGCGCTGCTGCATCTGCACGTTGTGGAGGACCCGGCTCGGCGTCGCGATGTACTCGGCCAACTGGCCGCGCTCGCCCTCGCCGCGGTTGGCCTGCTCGATGCGCTCGACGATTCGCCGGTAGGTGGCTCCTTCATCTACGTGGTTCAACTCCAGAGCCAGGATCGCTGGCCGAAGAAGCTGCTGGAGGTTGTGGTCAGTGATGAACCGGGAGGAGGGGACGCTCTTGTAGTCGATGTGCAGCACTGCCAGGAAGCGCTTGATCGTGGCAACGAAGCCATCGGGGATGACGATGTCAGTCATCTTCTTGGTTTCGGTCACCACTGGAATGTGCGGGTACGGCTGCTTCCAACGGATCTTCAGGAAGTACTGTGCGACGGTCGTTGCCATAGCATCGACGCCGGTAGTGACCTCCGGTTCCGGGCCGCACATCTTGGCGAGTACAGCGGCATTTCCCTTGCTCGTGTTCAGGGCGCCGTTCGTCGTGAGGCGCAGTCGGACGTTGTCTGCGGAACCACATGCGCGCCAGCTGTTGAACAGGTGAGCGAGGCCCCCGTCCTTGCACAGGTCGCCTACATTCCACAGGGTCCGGTGGTACTGGCGGTGCTTCACTGACACCAGCTCGACGGAACCGTTCTTGAAGGCGATGACGAAGTCCTCGTGCCACTCGCAGACGACGAACTCGATCTCGTCCCGCGTGAGCATGGCCAGACATGCCTGGGCCGCCACTTCGGCTTGATACCGATACAGCCGAGAGGTGTCGGTTCCCCCGTCCTCCCCAGGCGCTCGCTGAAAGATGGGATGCACGAAGTCATCGGCATCATCCCCCGCGTCCACCGCCACGTCGACCACAACCACCCCCAAGCTGTGTAACGCACACCGCGAGCCCCAGGGAGGGCCAGCGAGCCGAAGATCCTTAGGCGTATCACAGTCCGCACGCGTGACGTAACTGAGCGATCGCGCATTTCTAGAAACGGCCAGATATCTGCGCCATCAGCGGTGGCGCTACCGGCTCAGGAACGGGCTGTGTCGTGCACGGCTCACGGCCGGTCGGGCCAGAAGATCGACAAGGGGAGCCGCACGGCGGGAAGCTGTACCGTTTGGAGGGGCCCGAGAGCGGCTGTTGTGGCGCGAAGGGCCTCGTCGTAGGAGCCAGAGCCCAGGACTTCAGCGGAACAGGCAGGACAGTCTCCAGGGAGTCAGACGTGGCCAGCGCTGCGAGCCCCGGAACCTCGGACGTGCGCGAAGGCGTCATCGGGGAAGTCGGCCCGCACGGCATGCCATACCCCGACGCGTTCGCCTTCGAGCAGCCCGGCTGCTACCGCCGGCCGCATCGGTGGCAGCAGGCGTTCGTGTTCCTGGATGAGGAACACTCGGTCGGTGAAATCGACGCTGTCCCCCTCTGGGCGCTCGTGTTCCAGCCACGCCCGGGCCTCCTCGCGGGTGCCGGGCCCCACAAGTACTCCGTCGGGAATCGCGTGGTCTCGTAGCGGGTGTCGAACTCCGCCCAGTGATCGTCATTCCAGCGGCTGTTCGGGATGAAGGGGATGGCCCGCACCACGACGTGCTGGTAGTCGTCGCTTTCTTGTTCCTCCGTTGGGTCCGGAACGGAAAGTGCTCCGGCGGGTTCCATGCGCGCCCGCCCGGAACCATTCCAGCTCAGCACAGCCATCCCCCGGTGCAGAGATGCCGGGTACAGGCGCCCGCCGGGAGTGGCCCGCCCCCACAGCTGGTTGATCAGTTCCGCCAGGTCCCGCACTGTCCGGGCTGCCCCAACGGAGCTGTCGACATGATGGCCAGAGGGATGGGCAACGTGGTTGCGCAGCTTGGCCAGCGCGTCTTCGATCGTGCGACTGCGCCGCCCGCGGAGTAGACCTGCCATGCGCGCCCACTGGCGAAGGCCGTGCAGCACGCCGTTGAACTCGACGGTGTTCGTGGCGACGACCAGCTTCGCGCGTCGCCGCGCCATCCTGTCCGCGAGCTTCTTGACGTCGTCGTACGACGCGACGGGGAAGGAGGCGTCCGGGCCTTGGGAGAAGCGGAAGGTGATGGTGCCAGCGCACCATTCCATGAAACGGTCGCGCAAACGCCTGCTCGTAGATGAGGAGCGCCTGGTTGCCGACCATGGTCTACACGTCGTAGCAGAGTACGCCGTAGGCGAAGGCGGCACGCAGCCGCTCGAAGGGGGCGCGTGTTCCTGCTGCGACACCCTCCGCCAGGTCGCAGTCGGCGATCTGCCGCTGTTGGAACTCAGCGGCGTCCTCGGGTTTCAGGCGGCTGCCGAGGCCGTAGGGGTTGAACGTTAGTGACAGAGGCTCGTCCACCGGCATCGCTCTGACCACCGGTTCCGCTCCGCCCTCGGTTGTCCACAGAGCTTCGTCCCGCTGTGATGTCCATTTCGCGCGCTCGGTCTCGCAGGAGAAGGCCATGGCCGCCACCCGCGTGGAGTGGGACGGCGACCACGGCCTTCTCGGTGTGTCTGGCCAGCAGCGCTTGCTGTGTACGACGCAGGCAGCCAGTGCGCTTCACGCGGCCTTGGACAGGGTGGACCGGTCCATGTTGGGCGCGTGCCGGGCGGGTGTCACGGGGCTGGTCATGGCTTCTCGTCCGTCGTGGCGCGGCCACAGGAGGAGGGCACCGATCGCTCCCGCTCCGGCAAGGAGTACGAGGACGGACCAGGCAAGGGTGAAGCCGACGTTCGTGCCGAGCCATCCCGCGACGGGGTAGGTGATCAGCCAGGCCAGGTGCGACAGAGAGAACTGGGCCGCGAATGCCTCGGGGATCGCGTTCCGTCCGACGGAGGCGCGCAGGACCTTGCCGGTCGGCGTGATGATCAGTGCCATGCCGATGCCGATCACAGTCCAGATGATCGCCGTACCGGTCCATGTGGTCAGGCCGGCCGCGATCAGCGTCACAGCGGTGGTCGTGCCGCCGACGAGGACTCCGGCGCCGGTCACCATGACGGTGCGGGCGGCGATCCGGTCGAGAACGCGGGGCAGCACGAGGGCGGCCAGGAGGGTTCCGGTGCCTGACGCGGCGAGCATCCAAGCGACGTCCGACTGCGAGCCGCCGAGCTCGTCACGGACGTAGTTGACGGTGTTGACGACGACGATCGACCCTGCCGCCGCAACCACGAGGTTGAGCGCCATGATGCCGCGCAGCCGCGGCGTCCTGAGGAAGGTCCTGATCCCCGCTGCCGCCTTGTCCCATGCCTTGGTGTGGGCACTGGGGCGGGCGTCGGGGATGCGCGTCGACAAGACGAGCAGGGCGGAGAGGAGGAATCCGGCGGAGGTGCCCAGGAAGAGCCAGTTGAAGCTCATGAACGTCAGGGCGACGGCTGCCAGCACGGGGCTGAGCAGGCTCTCCATGGTGGAGGCGACCTGGGAGGCGGACAGGGCACGCGTGTAGTCGGACTCGTCCGTGACGATGTCGGGGATGACGGCCTGGAACGTCGGGGTGAACGCCGCGGAGCCGGCCTGGAGCAGGCCGATCAGGACGTAGATGTGCCAGACATCGGTGATCAGCGGCAGTGCCAGGACCACCGCACCGCGGACCACGTCGAGGAGGACCAGGAGAGTTCTTCTGGGGAGCCGGTCGACGTACGCGGCAGCAAGAGGGGCTATGACCACGTACATGACCATCTTGATGGTCAGGGCGGTGCCGAGGACCATGCCGGCGCGCCGTCCTGCGAGGTCGTAGGCGAGCAGGCCGAGGGCCACTGTGGTCAGTCCGGTACCGAACAGGGCGATGACCTGGGCGCTGAACAGGTGGCGATAGTCGCGGATGGCGAACAGACGCATGGCGGGTTCCTTCCGTATCCATGCGGCGGGGCACGCCCCCGGGGTGGAGGCCGTGCCCCGCGAGTACAGGCGGGGGTGTCTCTACGCACCGGTGTCGCTCCCCGGTGTGAGGCCGGCGAGCAGGTTGAAGGCGCCGGTGAGGATGTTGAGCGAGACGACGCCGACGACATCGGCTATCGCCCGGTCGCTGTAGCCGTGCTCACGCAGCGCGCTGACCTGTTCGTCGGTGATCGACGTCGGCTCGCGATAGACCTGGAGGGCGAGGGCGATGATTGCTGCGATCGCGGGATCGGCCGAGGTGCCCGCATGGGCGCGCTTGATCTCTTCCTCGTCCACTCCCATGGAGCGGGCGGCACTGACGTGCGCGTCGAGGCAGAGCCCGCAGCCCTGGAGTGCCTGGACGGCGATCGAGATTCGTTCGCTGATTTTGCGGTCGAGTTTGGCTCGTCCCATGGCCCTGCTGAGCTGGAGGTATCCGCCCAGTACAGCCGGTGAGTGCGCCATCGTGGAGACCATGTCGCCGATCTGGCCATGGCGGGAGACCAGGTCGGCGAGGAGGTCGCGCGAGGCGCCGACCGCCGTGTCGGGCGTGAGTCGGGTCAGGCGGGGCATGACGCTCCTTCCGATGTGGCTTCGTTCATGCGGTCAGTGGTGTGCGTGGTGGCCGTGGTGGTGGCCGCTGTGCTCGGGTGCGGCCGGGGCTGTCGCGTCCGAGTGGGGAGCGGCCGTGGCGGTCCGCACCGTGAACTCGGCTGTCCGGACAGCGTCGTTGTGCTGGAAGTCCAGGTACAGGCGGTAGGTGCCGGCCGACGGCGCGACCGCCATGAAGGCGATCTCCGGTCCCGGCGCGGTGGTGCCGTCACCGGGTTCGCCCTCCGGGTGGACGTGGAGGTAGCCCAGGTCACCGACCCGCAGTGCCACCAGGTGTCCGTACGCGGCCAGGTAGGGCTGCAGGTCGGTGACGGGGCGGCCGTTCCGGCTGACGGTGAGGGTCAGTTCGCTCGCCTCGCCGGGCAGGAGTTCGCCGTCGAGCGCGACGGTGTACTCGCCGATCTGCGCGATCCCGGTGGCCTCGGGGAGCGGCCGCGGGTCGTACGGCCCGGCGACTGCGGCGTCGATCCCCAGCGTCATGGTCCCGTTGCGGCTGGCCGGGTGGACGTCGGCGAAGAACCTCCAGTCACCCGGTTCCAGAGTCAGGTCGACGCTCCACGTGCCCTTCTCGTCCATCACCGGGTGCACGTGCTGGAACCCGGCCGTGTCGCGCCGGACAGCGATGAAGTGCAGTTCCTTGTCGTGCTCGGCCGTGAACTCGGTCACCGCCTGTCCGTCGGGGCCGATCACCCGGAAGCTGACCGGCTGCACGCCGGCGGTGAGGATCGTCGAGTCGAGCTCGAGGGTGTACCCGTCCTCGGAGACCGACAGCCCACCGGGCTGGGCTCCGCTGTGGCCAGCGTGGCCGCCGTGGACTCCGTGATTGGTCTGGCCGTGGCCGGTGTGATTCTTCATGGCATCTCCACTGGTGTGATGCGCCTTCTGGCGTTGTCCGTTCAGGACGTTGATCAGAACCATATACCCCCGGGGGGTATTCCGGAGGGCCTTGATGGTGGAAATCTCGAGAGGGGCATACCGAAGTGGATCTACCGGGCGGAGGCGCCCACCTGCCGAGCCCGTGACACCGGTGTGTCGGCGCGGCTGCCCGGGCGGTGGCTGCCGCAGCCGAGCGGCGTGAACTGGTCAGTGCACTGCCGACGCGCGGCAGGGAAAGTGGCACCACCGGCGCGTATGCGGGCACACGCGTCTGTGCCAAGGGGGCGAAGTCGGGTATGTCGAGCTGAAGGGTGTCGGGGACGCCGTCGCCTGCCTCGTGCACTCGTGACGCCGTACCGGTGGTGACGGCACGCCTGAAGGCGGCGGGGTTGGGGAACCTGTAGGGGCCACGTACGGACCCAGTTTGTCCTTTGCCATCCAACTTAGTCGTGGACGTACCACCTGACCTGGGCGGACTAGCTTGGATGGCAAGGTGCCCGAACCCGCAACGGTGGCTATGTAGAAGAGTGGTGCCGTCAGGCAGTCCTGGTCGTTGACCAGGGAACGGCTGCCATCAGGGCGACCACGACTGGTAGTTGGCCGGCCGCGTTCGAGAAGCCACAGGTCCACACCCCGTGTCGATTCGTCGTTGGCCATGTCGTCGGTCGTTAGCCGGCCGTCCGTGGGCGCGGTTGCTCTCTGTCCCGTCTGCTCATTTCGCGGCGGTGGCGGTGTAGAGGTCAGGGGCGGCGTCGAACCTGGTGGCGCAGCGGGTGGAGCAGAAGTAGTAGGTGCCGGTGTCGGTGTGCCGCTGCTCGCTTGCGGATGCCGGGTCGATGTGCATGCCGCACACCGGATCTGTGACTCCCTCGCTGTCGTCCTGGCGTGGGTGGGCATCAGGCTCGTGGTTCGGGGCGGCGGCCGCTGTGGTGGCCTGCTGGTCGTGGAAGGTTTCGACTTGGGGTTCGATGGTCTGGGGCTGGGTGTCGGTTTCGGTCGGCGGTGTGGGGCGCCAGCGGCGGAGGCGGGAGGAGTTGGTGACGACGGACAGGGAAGACAGGGCCATGGCGGCGGCAGCGATGATCGGGCTGAGGCGAAGGCCCCACAGGGGGTAGAGGGCGCCGGCGGCGATGGGGATGCCGAAGGCGTTGTAGACGAGGGCGAAGAACAGGTTCTGCTTGATGTTGCGCATGGTGGCGCGGGACAGGCGGATGGCGGTGACGACTCCGGTGAGGGAGCCGGAGATGAGGGTGATGTCGGCGGCTTCGATGGCGACGTCTGTGCCGGTTCCGATGGCGAGGCCGACGTCGGCCTGGGCGAGGGCGGGGGCGTCGTTGATGCCGTCGCCGACCATGCCGACGGTGCGGCCTTCGGCCTGGAGGCGGCGGATCTCGTCGGCCTTGTGCTCGGGCAGCACCTCGGCGAGGACGCGCGGGATGCCGACGTGCGCGGCGATGGCGGCGGCGGTGCGGGCATTGTCGCCGGTGAGCATGACCACGTCGGTGCCGAGGTGCCGTAGAGCGGTGATGGCCTGGGCGGAGTCGCCCTTGACAGTGTCGGCGACGGCGAGGACCCCGGCCGGTCGGCCGCCGACAGCGGCGAGGACGGGCGTCTTGCCGGCGGCCGAAAGGTCCTCGGCTACGGGATGGAGGGAGGACGGGTCGATACCGGTGTCGCGGAGGAGGCGTGCGGTGCCGACCAGGACGGAAGTGCTGTTGGCGGTGGCGCGGACGCCTTTTCCGGTGATGGATTCGAAGCTGGTCGCGGCCAGGGGTGGAAGGCCGCGGTCGCGGGCGCCGGAGACGATGGCCTGGGCGAGGGGGTGTTCGCTGTCGGCCTCTGCGGCGGCCACGAGGGCGAGCAGATCGTTCTCGGCGATGCCGTCGAGTGGTCGGACATCGGTGAGGACGGGCTTGCCCTGGGTGACCGTGCCGGTCTTGTCGAGGACAATCGTGTCGATCTTGTGGGCGGTTTCCAGGGCTTCGGCGGAGCGGATGAGGATGCCTGCCTGCGCGCCTTTGCCGGTGCCGACCATGACGGAGAGCGGAGTGGCCAGGCCGAGGGCGCAAGGGCAGGCGATGATCAGGACGGCGACGGCGGAGACCAGGGCGAGGGTCAGTGCCGGGGAGGGGCCGAGGGTGTACCAGAGGGCGAAGGTGCCGATCGCGATGGCGATGACGGCGGGGACGAAGTAGGCGGAGATCGCGTCGGCGAGGCGCTGGATGGGGGCCTTGGACGCCTGGGCCTGCTGCACCAGCCGGATGATCTGGGCGAGCATGGTGTCCGCGCCGACCTTGGCCGCGCGCACCCGCAAGGAACCGGTGGTGTTGACGGTGGCGCCGATGACACCGTCGCCCGCCTGCTTCGTGACCGGCATCGGCTCCCCCGTGACCATCGACTCGTCCACGGCGGAGGAGCCGGAGAGGACCTCGGCGTCGACGGGGATCTTCTCCCCAGGGCGGATGACGATCTCGTCCCCGACGACCACCTCGTCCACCGGGATCTCGGTTTCGCCACCGTTGCGTACGACGCGCGCGGTGCGGGCCTGCAGGCCGATCAGAGCGCGGATGGCCTCGCCCGTGCCGGCCTTGGCCCGGGCCTCCAGAAGGCGGCCCAGCAGGATGAGGGTGAGGATGACGCCGACCGCTTCGAAGTACACCTCGCGTACGTCCTCGGGTAGCAGTCCGGGGGCGAGGGTGACGAGCAGGCTGAAGCCGTAGGCGGCGCTAGTGCCCAGCGTGATCAGGGAGTTCATGTCCGCCGACCGGTGGCGCAGGGCCAGCCAGCCGGTGGAGTGCACGGGCCAGCCGGTGTAGAGCATGACCGGCGTGATCAAGGCGAGCTGGAACCAGTGGTTTAGCATCCAGCCGGGTACCCAGTCGGCGCCGAACAGCTCGTGCGCCATCACGGCGAACAGGACCGGCGCGGTCAGTACAGCGCCGACGACGACCCGGCGGGTCAGGTCCTTGATCTCCGCCTGGCGCTCGGCGATGTCGGCCGCCTCCGCCGCCTCGGCCGGCGTCTCCACGGCGCTCGGTGCCGCGCTTTCGCCGGGCTCAGCGCCCGGTTCTTCAGGTGCTGCGCCGTTGGTGGGTTCGACGACGAGGGTGCCGTGGATCATGTTCATGCCGCAGGCGAAGCCGAAGGTGCCGGCCCTGTCGGGGTTCAGATGGACGGTTGTGCGGGTGTGGGCGGGCAGACCGGCCCCGACCTTGAGATCAGGGAAGACGACGCGGGAGGTGCATTCTCCGGCCTCCTGCCGGTCGAAGACCAGCTCGACCGGGGTGCCCTGGCGGACCTTGATCAGGTTCGGGCTGTAGCCGCCCCGCACGGTCACGTCGATCCGCTGCACCCCGCCCTCCAGCCGGGCCGTGCCCGCCTTGCGCGGGCCGAAGAAGTACCAGGCCAGCACCGCGATCAGCCCAGCGGCGACCACGACGATGATCACGTCTACGACTGTCACGGCCACTCGCCTCCTCGCACGCCCTGCTGTTCCAGCCTCCCGCGCGGCATCCGCCCGGGCCACTCCTGCCAGGCAGGGACCGTCCGGCCCCAGGCGGGGACCGTCCGGCCCCTCTGCCCATCCGCCGACTGGGGAGACGATGAGAAGTGAAGAAGGAGGCCCGTGATGAAGCAGAACCAGTGGGGCCTGTACGCCATCGCCGTGGCCATCGCCGTCGTCGGCGCCCTTGCTCTCGGTGTCCCCGTCGGCACCCTGGCGATCCTGGGCATCGCGCTCGCGTGCCCGCTGATGATGTTCTTCATGATGCGCGGCATGCGCGACCAAGGCGGTCACGACCACGAGTCGCACCGCCACGATGACGACCACAGCGGATCCGGCCGCGTCTGACCCGCGACCCGGGATCAGGGCCGGGGTGAGTTCCGTGATCGCCGTGATCGCAACCGTTGCCGCGGGGCTGATGATCGCGGGCATCGTGTACGACACCGCCCGCATGATCGGCCCCGACGAGTCTCGCTGCCCGCCGCTCGCCCGCCTGTGGGGCCGCCGTGCCGCCCTTGAGGCCGCCGAAAGCCGTCTGGTCGCCGTGCGCCTGCGCGGCCGGATCGATACGGCCGCCTACCAGCGGCGTATGGCGGCCATCGCCCACGGACACCGGTATGCGGCCTCCCCACCCCGGACGCACGTCGGAGGCGGTCATGGCTGACGCCGCGTACGGCCTGTTGCCACTGGTCGTGCTCAACACCCTGCTGTTCATCGTCTTCGCCGCGAGCTTCTTCCACCCGAAGACGAAACGCGACTGGCGGGCGATGGGCGCCTACAGCGCGTTCATGGTCGCCCTGTTCACCGAGATGTACGGCGCCCCTCTGACGATCTACCTGCTGGGCAGCTGGCTCGGCAGCACCTTCCCCCTCCTGAAGGACACCCACGCCGGCGGACACCTGTGGAACGACCTGACGGGCTGGTCCGGCGACCCGCACCTCAGCCCGTTCCACCTGGCCAGCTACGTTGCCATCACCGCCGGATTCTGGCTCCTGGCCGCCGCCTGGAGACGCCTGCATGAAGCCGCCCAGCACGACCGGCTGGCCATCACGGGTCCCTACGCATGGGTGCGTCACCCGCAGTACGACGGATTCCTCCTCGTCATGACCGGCTTCCTGCTCCAGTGGCCGACCATCCCCACCTTGATCATGTTCCCGGTACTGGTGTACGTCTACGTCCGCCTCGCCCGCGGCGAGGAGCGCGAGGTCGCCGCTCGCTTCGGCGACGAGTGGAACGTTTACGTGGCCCGGACCCCCGCGTTCTGGCCTCGCCTGCGGCATCACACATCGCCCGTGCCGCCCTCGCCGCGGCGTGCTTCCGATCCGCGCGGGCGTACCGCCCGGAGGTGAGCAGTGGTGGCGGTGCTGACCTGGGTCCTGCTGGCTGCCGCAGTGGCGGCAGTCGCCGCGTGCCTCGCCTATCAGCGCCGGCGGCGTGATCCCGGGCCTTGGCTCGCCCTCGTCCTGTCGCTCGGGGGCCTGCTCCCGCTGCCGGTGCTTCTTGCGTACGACGCCTCCGCTGCCGCCTGGGGTGTGTGGGGTGCCATCGTCATCGCCGCCGCGCTGGTCTGGGCCGCCGCCGACACGCTGCGCGACACGGCTGCCGCGCGGGGCCGCCGTTCACGGGGCCGGCCGTGAGCGGCCGCCTGCCCGACGGGGTCGTGCTTACCGCTGCGGGGATCGTGAAGTCGTACCGGCGCGGGGTGTGGCCGGTACGCCGAGCTGTCTTGGTGCTGCGCGGAGTCGACGTGGAGCTGGCCGAGGGAGAGGTGGTCGGGCTGGTGGGGGAGAACGGCTCGGGCAAGAGCACCCTGATGCGGATTCTCGTCGGAGAGCTGGCCCCCGATGCCGGCACGATCGCCCGGGGCGGGCGGATCGGGTACTGCCCGCAGGATCCCGTCGTCTACGAACGGCTCACCTGCGACGAACACTTCGAGTTGTTCGGCCGCGCGTACAGTCTGCCCGGCCATGCCGAACAGACCACCCGTGCCGAGATCTACGAGCGGCTCGGCTTCGGCCGGTACGCCGCCACCCGCGCGGACCGGCTGTCGGGCGGGACCCTGGCCAAGCTCAACCTGGGCCTGGCCCTCCTGGCGGACCCCGAGGTGCTGCTCCTGGACGAGCCGTACGCCGGGTTCGACTTCGACACCTATCTGAAGTTCTGGGACCTGGTCGCCGAGCGCCGCCGGGCGGGCCGCTCGGTGCTGATCGTCAGCCACTTCGTCACCGACGCCGAACGCTTCGACCGCATCGTCCACCTCCGCGACGGCAAGGCGGTGGAAGGATGACCGCTTCCCTGCTTGTGCGACGTTTCCTCGCTGATGCCGCCCGTACCCCGGTGAACCTGCTCGTGCTCGTCCTCGTGCCGATCGTGTTCGTCGTCGTGGCCTCCCGTCCCCTCGCCGATTCGGCCGAACTGATGGGCGGCCCCGGCGGGCCGGCCGTGCAGACCGCGACCGCCGGATGGGCTGCCGGGTTCATCGCCGCCATCGCGATGTACTTCCAGCTACGTGGCGCCCGCGCCGCCGACCGACGCCTCGTCCTCGCCGGACTCGCGCCCCACCGGCTCGTGGCAGCCCGCATGGTGACCGGGCTGGCTTTGGGGCTGCTCGCTGCGGCGGCGGCCCTGGCGGCCCTCGCCGTACGGACCGGATGGGGCCAACAGCCGGGACGGGTCGTGGCCGGCACCGTGATGTACGCGGTGATCTACCTCGGCATCGGCGCCGTCATCGGCGCCCTGGTGAAGAACCCGGTCAACGGCACCGTGCTCGTGCTGTTCGTGTGGATCCTGGACGTGTTCTTCGGCCCCGTCCTCGGCGCCGCCGACCGGCCGCTCACCCGGATCCTGCCCACCCACTACGTGACCCTGTGGATGGTCGACCTGCCCTCCGGGCACAGCGGACGGCTGGGCGACCTCGGCTGGGCCCTCGCCTGGACCGCGGTCGCACTGGCCGTCGCCTGGACGGTCATCACCGCCACCAGCCGGCCCCGCTCCGCCCGCCGCACAGCCCGGCCCGGTTCTCTGCGGGCGCAGACGTCCGCCGCGGTGCGGGCAGGGCTGAGGGAGGCCGCCCGCAACCGGGTCCTGTGGGTGCTGCTCGTCGCCGTGCCCGTCGTGTTCGTCCTCCTCGCGGTGGCCACGACACCGCAGGAGTTCACCACGCTGAGGGTCCCCGAGAACGGCATGGACCGCGCGGTGCGGGCGTGGCTGCCCGACATCCACGGCGGCACCATGGCCCCCATCGCCATAGGCTCACTCGCCGCCATGACCGGACTGTTCACCGTCCTCGCCACCGGCGCCGCCGACCGGCGCCTGGCGCTGGCCGGCATGCGCCCCGCCGCGCTGCTCGCCTCCCGCCTCACCGTCGTCGTCCTCGGCGCACTCGCGGCCACCGCGGCCTCCCTCGCCGTCACCGCCACCGTCCTCGACGCCAGCAACTGGCCCCGCTACATCGCCGCCAGCATCCTCATAGCCCTCACCTACGCGCTGATCGGGGTCCTGCTCGGCCCCCTCTTCGGACGCCTCGGCGGCATCCTCATCGCCTTCCTGATCCCCTTCATCGACCTCGGTATCGAACAGAGCCCCATGCTCCGTCCCACCCCGCTCGACTGGGCCCACGCCCTTCCCGGATACGGCGCCGTCCGCGTCCTGACGGATGCCGCCCTCACTCCCGGCTTCGACACCGCCGCCGCCCTGCTCCTCGCCCTCGCCTGGCTGGCCGGCCTCACCCTGGCCGCCGCCGCCCTGTTCCATCACACCGGTCGCACCGCAGGAGGCACGCCATGAACGCCACCCGCACCGCCCGCCGCCGTCTTGCCGCCACCGCGGCCGCGGCAGCCGTCACCGCCGGTCTCGTCCTCGCCGGCTGCGACAGCGACGGCACCAGTACCCCGGCCAGTACCCCGCCCGCCACCTTCACCCAGGCACCCGCCACAGCCCAGGACGGCGCCCACAATCAGGCCGACGTCACCTTCGCCCAGCAGATGATCCCGCACCACCGCCAGGCCATCGCCATGTCTCAGATGGCCAAGACCCACGCCGCGACGCGCGATGTGAAGGCCCTCGCCGACCAGATCGAAAAGGCGCAGGAGCCCGAGATCCGGACCATGACCGGCTGGCTCACGGCATGGGGTGAGGAAGTCCCCCGGGGCATGTACGGCATGCACGACGACATGGGTCAGACGAGCGGTATGCCCGGGATGATGAGCGGCCGGCAGATGATGGACCTCGACCACGGCTCCGGCCGCGCCTTCGACACCATGTTCCTGACCATGATGATCGAACACCACGAAGGCGCCATCACCATGGCCAAGACCGAGAAGCAGAACGGCGCCTACACCCCGGCCAAGAACCTCGCCGACCAGATCATCGAAACCCAGACCGCCGAGATCGCTCACATGCGCGAGATGCTCCACGGCAGTTGACAGACAGGACGGCAGGACCGGGCGGCCACCGCGGGGTACGGCGAGCGCGCGGGGGAAGGGATACCACTCGCCATGCCTCGCGTCTCCAGGGACGACGCCAGGCCCATGCCGTTCCGGCACAGACTCCCGTACCGCCGTGGCCGATGCCGCGGGCGACATTCTCACCCCGCCAGGGGACGGCGCCGACGCCGGCCTGCGGCGTCCACGCACGACACCTCGATGTACGGCACGGCCCCGTCCGTCCCAGCCGGTACAGCCATACAACACCCCCAGCGTGCTCACCCCGCACGACTAGGTTCACTGTCACAGAAGGCGGAATGGCTTGGTTCGCTGTCAAACGCCTCGATTGGATGACAAGGGACACAGTTCGCCTGGGGCAGACAGGAAGGATCCACGAAAGACTGGCCAACGGGTGCAGGGGCATGTCAACGTAGACGACCTTCCCGGAAAACCCACAGGTCAGTGAGGTGAAGGCCCATGACCGTGGCTCCTGCGAGCCCCGGATTCTCCACCACCATCCAGGCCCTGCGACTGCGCGAGTGGCAGCTCGGCCCGGGCCAGCCCACGCTCGTGATGGACCAATTTTCCGCGGCCGACTTTCACGTGGTCGTGGACGACCGGGCCGATGTGCACGTCAGCTCGAAGGACGGACGCTTCTACCTCGGCTGGTATCCGCTCGGTCGCCCCGGTACCGATGGGGAGGGATGGAAGATCGCCGTCACCGGCACCGCGAAGGTCCCTGGCTACAGCATCGCCTTCGACACCCAGACGCCGGCCGACGTTGTCGCCGCCGCCGTGGCTCGTGTGCTGGAGACCTCCCGGCCCCTCTGAGGGGCGATCCTCGAGTCCCCCGCGCATCAGGCGGTTCGAGAGTCCGCCTTGCCCAAGACGCCCCTGAACTCAAGGAGACTGCCCCGTGGAACGACCGGAGATGACCGTCGGCGACCTCATCGATTGCCTCTCCGCGTGTGATCGCAGCGCGCCGTTGCGGCTGGCGATGAACCCCTTCTTCCCCATGGCCCACCGGGCAACGCGGATCGTCGAAGCCCTGGACGAGCAGGAGAAGCCCGTCGTCTACCTGGCCGAGGGGCGGGGCGAGGACAGCCAGTTCGGTCCCCTGCCGCCCGAGGTGGCCGTCGCCCTCACCTGGCAGGCGCCCGTACTGGCGCCCCCGCGCCGCCTCCGCCGTTCTGCTTGCCCGGTCGGCGGGCAGTAGCCCGTACACAGCCCTTGGAGGCGCCTCTGAACCGCAACTCCCCGCTCAATCCATCCACCCCGAGCAGCGCCCAGGCCCGCTACTGGGTCGGCCCCCGACACTTGGCCGGTGACGACGGACGTCTCTACGACACCGTCGCGGACACGCTCACCGCCCTCGGCTGGACGAGCCTCGCGATCGTCCGTGGACGTCAGGAGCCGGACGAGGCGCCGGAGGACCGGCAGGTCCTGCGCAGCACCGTCCTTCACATCAGCCCCGACACCCTTCGGTGGGCCCAATGGGCCCTGCCGGACGAGCCGTTCCACCTGGGCGAGCTTCCGGTCGCCTGGCAGGTGTCTGCCCGCGCGGACACCGACAGTCCGCTCGCTCAGTGGTCGGCCTACTTCACCACCGACGTCCCGGGCGAAGTCCTGGCAGACTTCCTCGTCGCGCTCGACGCCCGAGAGGCAACCGCCACCGCGTTCACCGGGCCCGACCTGGTCCTCGACGCCGTCACGGCGCATGGCTGGCTCCGCGACATCGACCAGCCCGACGCGGGGGCGACGGACCCCACCTTCACCTCGCACCTCAGCCTCGGCGAGGTTCCGCCCCTCATCCAGGACGCTGACCCGCGCGCTCTCACTGTTGGGGCCGACGTCGCGGGTCCGGTCGGATGGCAGGCGTGGGCGGAACCCGCTCTTGGGGAGTCCTACCTGTGGGCCGCGTCCTTCAGCGCCAGCGTGCCGCACGACCTCGTCGCGTGCTTCGCCGCCTCCGTCAGCTCCACCGCACCGGTCCTGCGCGGCGTGCTGCCCGAAAGCACCCACGACAGGCTCCTGCGCGCGCCGGCCGGCTGAACGCTTCCACATGGAACGAAGCCCGGTCTCCCGGTTCAGGGAGCCGGGCTCGTACCTCCCCGATCGCGCTGACCTGTCCCCGCCGCACCCGCGAACAGTTCGCCGCCTTCGCCGGCGAGCGAAACGGCCGGCCGTGGAAGACGCTCGGTTGGAGTCCTTGTCGAGCGCTGTCCAGACTGCTCGCAGTGTGGCCGACAGTGCTGTGGGCTCCGCGCCGCCAGGGCATGAGGTGCATCGCATCACCATCAATCCAGGGTTTCCTGAATTCAGCGTTCTGTGTACTGTCATGGTGTGCTGACTGTTGCCTCCGATATCGAGGTGCTGGCCCGGTTCGGCCGCGCGCTCGCCGACCCGATCCGTTGCCGCATCCTGCTCGCCTTGCGCGATGCCCCCGCCTACCCGGCCGACCTCGCTGACGCTCTCGGCGTCTCTCGGACCCGGCTGTCGAACCACTTGGCATGCCTTCGTGACTGCGGTCTGGTCGTGACCGTGCCTGACGGCCGCCGTACCCGTTACGAGCTCGCGGACGAACGCCTCGGCCACGCGCTGGACGACCTGCGCACCGCCGTGGTGGCTGTGGAGACCGATCGGATCTGCGTCGATGCCGACGAGAAGGGCTGCTGCTGACCATGGCCGCCGAGATATCGATATCCCTCGGTCCCTCCCCGGCCCGCCGTGACGCGCTCACCCGCCGCATACGCCTGCTGGTCGCAGCCACGATCACCTACAACGTCATCGAGGCGATCGTCGCCATCACCGCCGGCACGATCGCCTCCTCCACAGCTCTGATCGGCTTCGGCCTCGACTCCGTCATCGAGGTCTCGTCCGCTGCCGCCGTCGCCTGGCAGTTCTCCGCCCGCGACCACGCCGTCCGGGAAGCACGCGAGCACCGCACCCTGCGGATCATCGCCGTCTCCTTCTTCGCGCTCGCCGCCTACGTCTCCTTCGACGCCGTTCGCGCGCTGACCGGCACTGGCGAGGCTGACCGCTCCATCCCCGGCATCGTCATCGCCGCCCTCTCGCTCGCGATCATGCCGTTCCTGTCCGCCGCCCAGCGCCGCGCGGGCCGCGAACTCGGCTCCGCCTCCGCGGTCGCCGACTCCAAGCAGACTCTGCTGTGCACCTACCTCTCGGCCGTGCTCCTGCTCGGCCTGGTCCTCAACGCCACCCTCGGCTGGTCCTGGGCCGACCCCATTGCCGCCCTCGTCATCGCCGCCATCGCCATGAAGGAAGGCCGAGACGCCTGGCAGGGGAAGGGCTGTTGCGCGCCCACGTCCTCCACCCTGGCCCCGTCGTCGGCCGATGCCGAAGCGGACGCCTGCGGCTGCCGCCCTGGTTGCGACTGCTGCAACTGACCGCCGACAACACGGAGCGGGCCCCGGTACCACACCGGGGCCCGCTCCTTCATGTTCACGATCTGGCACTTCGCGCCGACGGTCTACCAGCGAACGTCAGCTGGCGGATGTCACCTTGGACAGCGCCTTACTGACGTGTCGGTCGACGAGGGCCGGCGAGCCGGAGACGATCACCAGGATGGTCCCGGTGCGGATCGCAGTCTGCTTGACGACCGAGTCCCGCCCGCCGGCGGAGAAGGTCGGGAGCTGGCTCCACTGCTCGTCGCCGAGCTGGGGGGCTGCCGCTTTCTGCGTCGTGATGTCGATGGCGGTGCTGCCGGTGAGGACCTGGTACCTGGGGCAGCCGGTCATGGCGTCGAAGATCCGGCCGATGCTGTCCGACAACTTGTCGGCCGAGTCGCTGTACAGCTCCTCGGACACCTCCGAGCCGCCGCCGACGTAGGTGAAGGACGCCTTCGCCTTGTGGGGGAGGGTGAGCGAGCCGCCGCTGGCGGCGTTGCCGCCGAGTTCGTCGAGGTCCGGGCAGCCCAGGACGGTGACGTCGTCGTAGCGGGCGGGCCGTTCGTTCTTGCGGGTGTAGTCGCTGCCGAGGTCGCCTTCGTCGAGCAGGAGCGGCTCCAGCGCCGCCGAGGGCAGTAGTGCCTCGCTGTCGGCCCGCGCACCGGTGGGAGCGACGGAGGCGGAAGGAGGCGTCGTGGGGCTGTGGGAGGTGGTGGAACAGGCGGGTACGGAGAGGGCGGTGACGGCCGTGAGGCCGAGGACTGAGACGACGCGAGCACGCATGGGGACCCCTGTGTTGTCGGTGACAGGTCGGACAGTGCGGGCCCGGGGGACCGGTGGGGTCGTAGGGGAGGGGTCAGTGGCCGAGGTGTCGCAGGCAGTCCTCGAAGGTGGCGTGCGTCGTGTCCGCGGGGCCTGCGGTGCGGTTGTACCAGGCGGTGTCGAGCCGAGGCTCGACTTGCTGGTGTCCGGCACGGCAGCGCAGCCAGATCTCATCGCGGGTGGAGAGGATGAGCCAGTCCCGGTACTCCCCGCACTCTGCGCAGGCGACGACCTCATCGTCGATGACGAGGGGGTGAGGCCGGGGCATCATGCGGCCCTCGAGCTGGTCGTGGCTGGGCACCCGGAGATCCGCCGGTAGGAAGTCGTCCACCTTGGCCGTCGGGCCGGTGGCCAGCCCCACGTCGGCTGCACTCGGCTGGCAGGAGTCGACGGGCGGCACCTGGACGGCCAGCCACGCTGCGATCTCCGCCTGCTGCCGCTGTATCGCGGTGATCTCCTGGTCCGTGCGGCGCCGGCGTATCCGGTGAAACACCCGTGGTCCTCCCTCGTCTCGTCGTGCATGCATCATGACCGTGCCACAAGCCCCTGACCAGGTTCTATTCACAGAGTCGATAGTCATTTCTTGCGGCGCGAAGTTTCCAACGAGGCGCGTGCCGACCCCTTCGTACGCTGCGTCAACGTCCCCTCTGCGCGACCGGCCGGCACCTGGTCAGCGGTGTCAGCGGGCAGGTCCGCGGAGCGGCGAAGCCGCCACACGAGCACGTCGCTGACCGATTCCGCGCTCGTCAGCTCCCGCCGCCCCGCGACCTCGGTGAGCAACGAGACCGGGTCGTGGCCTGCGGCCTCGGCGTCGTTGAGCGTGGCGGCGAGGGCGTACCAGCCGGGCTCGGCGAGGATCTGTTCGGCCAGCTCTGGGAGTGTCTCGCGCAGCAGCGCCGTCTGTCGCTGTTGCACGGGATGGGCGAGATGTCGGCCGCGCTGGTAGAGCGCGCCGAGGGGTTGGGCGGCGGCGGCCTCGTATGCGGCACGCAGGTGCAGGGCGGCCTGTTGAGCGGCAGCGGCCTGTTGGGTGTGGTTCTTCTTCGCGTGCCAGTGAGCGGCGGCGGTGATCAGGAAGAACAGCATGTCGATAGCCATCGCCGTGGTCGCGCCGTCCTCTCCGCGGCCGAGGGCGGGGCCGCCGTGGACGAGTTCGCGGGCGGCCTGCCGCAGGGCGCGGTCGTGCCCGCGTTCGGCCCGGACGTGCGAGCGGGAGGCGCGCTCGAACACGAAGGCTGCTTCGTGCAGTGCGCTGCGGGTGTGTGCGGCGGAGGTCTTGGCGAGCGCGTCGAGGACCTCGCCGGCCGCCGCGATGTGGGCGGCGGCGACTGTGTCGTCCCCGCCCTCGACGATCAGCACTGCCTGCCAGGCGGCCGAGGCTGTCTGCCGACGGGCCGCCGCCGGACGGCTCGCCACCGGACGCGTCGACGGCTCCGCGCTCGCGGGTTCGGGGTCGAGAGGGCCGGCGGCCCAGCGCTCACGGACGCGGGGCAGGGACAGGTCCGGCGCGAGCCGAGCACCGGGGTAGAACACCGGCTCGTCTTGGGCGTTGCGGTCGTCGGGGAGCGCGACTTTGTACCCGAGCAGGTCCCCGGACGGGGCGATCCGCTTGCGGATCAGCAGGCCGGCGGCTGCGAGCCGGTCGAAGAACTCGGCCTCGCTCGTCGCGCCGGCGACCGCTTGGCGCACGGTCTCGCGCAGTTCCTCCCGCGCGGTGCGCTCGCGCCCCTGGCGCTGCGCCTTGTGGCGTTCGGCGCTGGTGGGCCGCTGCGCAGCGGTGCCGTCGCCCTTGTTGAGGCGGCGCAGCCCCAGCTCAACTTCCAAGGCCCGGGCGGCGGCTTGGACGCGGGGCGCGTCGTTGTTGAGGTCGGGCTTGTAGCCGTCTTCCCGGACGAGGGTGGCGACGATATGGATGTGATCGTCGGCGTGCCGTACCGCTGCCCAGCGACATCCCGCCCCGCCCCGTTCGGGGTCGTCGATTCCGGCGGCGGCGACCATGCGATGGGCGATGGCGCCCCACTCCTTGTCCGAGAGGAGGCGGTCCTCGGCCGCGTTACGGACGGACAGGTGCCACACGTGCTTCGTCGGTCGCTCGGAGGCATCGATGTTCTCCAGGGGCTGGTCCAGGAGCTGCTGGAGCTGCTTGAGGGTGGCTGTCTCGTGGCGCCCTGGGTCGGGCGCGTTGCTGTCCCAGGACGCGACCAGGTGCGGGTCGGTGTGCTCCTCGTACTTGCCCGGCCCGTACAGGTAGTGCAGGAGACCGAGGGTGCGCTGCCCGCGCTTCTGGATCCTGGGGATCATGCCTGTCGCGTATTCCTAGTTCTGGGCGAGGAGCCGGTCGGTGGCGTGCTGGACGCGCTGGGCGGCCCGTTCGGTGGCAACGAGGACCGCGTCGAGCGAGGGCGGGTGCGCTCCGGCGTTGATCGCGCGGGTGAGCTGGTTCAGGTTGTTGCCCACGTGGCCGAGGTGCCGGCGGGCGGCGAAGAACTCGGCGATCACCTCTCGCTCTCCGGCGACCGCGCTCGCGGTTCGGTCGAGGTCGCGAGCGGCGCTGAGGGCGGCACGGGCGAGGAAGCCGGCGACGGTCAGACCGGCGGCGGCAGCGCCGGCGGTCACACGGGCGAGCTCGTCGTCGCTGAAGCGCGTGTTGCGTACGTGGGGACGCTGGCGGCGCTGGTACTTACGGCGACGGGTACGGGGATTCGTCGGAGGGACGAGATCGGGCTCGGCACGCTCTGCACCCCGTTCCTGTCCTCCTGGCCGCGATCCGCCCTCGGTCGCGGCCTCTTCGTCAGGCGACCCCCGGCGCCGGACGTTCCCCTGCCCCGGAGGGGTGGGGGAACCCTTGGATACTCCGCTCAAGGCGGAGTATCCAAGGGGATAACTTGCTCTCCCCGAGACCGAGTTGTGGTTCGGACCGGGATCCGGGGTGTTGTCGTTCTCGTACGGGTGCGTCATCGGATTCGGTGCCTCGTGGAGCGGATACGGTGCTGAATCGCGGCGGCCAGATCGACGACGTCGGCGGGTCCCGCGAGGACACGGACGGGACCGTCGGGCTTGTGCTGGACGAGCCATTGGCCGGTCGGGGCCCGGACTGCGGCGTGCAGAAGCTGCCGGCGGACGAGCACGTCCGCCCAGGCGCTTGCCTCGGCGGTCGTCGCAGCGGAAGAGCGGTTGTGGAGTGCGTCGATGGGGACCTCCTGAAGTGGGGCGGTGGCCCGGCGCGGCGCCGGGCCACAGGATCGGGATGCGGGCTGCGAGCTGCGGTTTCGCTGGGTCAGCCGCATTCGAGGCAACGCTCGACGTGGCCGCTCAGGGCTCTGGCCATGCGGGACTTCGCCGAGAGTGCGTGATGCGCACTGGACTTGGCAGACGGCCTGCCGGCGTACCGCTGGGAGTGGGCGTTCAGGAAGCCGATCTCCCGTTCGTACCCCTTGCGGATGACATCGAAGCGGTGGCAGGTCTTCATCGGGCGGTGCTCCTTGTCGTAGCGCTGCTCTCCTCACTCCGCAGTTGCTGGAGGACGAGGCTGAGTCGTTCGTTGCGGCCGCCCTGGAGGCCCTCACGACGGAGGATCTCGCGCAGCTGGACTCGGGTGAGGGATTCGTTGCCGTCCCGCGCCAGCAGGGCGGGGACGTGAGGCTGAACCTGCTTCACGAGCTGTTCGACGGCCGCCTCCAGCTCGCGCGACGGGTGCTGGGCCGGGCGGCTGCGGGTCCGGCCAACGCCGCTGCCTGTGGGCTTGGCCCTGGTGGTCGGCTTTCGCCGACGGGCGACCTTGTGTCCCCGGTCCCCGGGGCCGGTCCCCGACTCGGCGTCGGTCGGTCCCCGGTCCGTGGGGGTGTCCGTCCCCGGCTCGGCACCGGTCGGTCCCCGGCCTCCGTGAGTGTCGGTCCCCGGCTCGGCGTCGGTCGGTCCCCGGTCCCGATGGGTGTCGGTCCCCGGCTCGGTGTCCGTCGGTCCCCGGTCCCGATGGGTGTCGGTCCCCGCTTCGGTGTCGGTCAGTTCCCGGTTTCCGATCTGTTCGACGCCGGCGACCTGGCCGTGGTGTGGCGGGGACCAGGGGGAGGGGAGGGGGACCGTAGCGAGGGTGGGTGCGTGTCGGCGCGCGGCGAGCTGATCGAGGAGTTCGGCCCGCTGTGCTGGATCGGTGCCGACTGCGGAGCGGCCGATCGCCTTCGACAGACGCCGTGCGAGGCGCCGACCGTGCCAGCCTTGCTGCCGCTGGGGGGTGAGCTCTGCGAGGCGGGCGGCGAGGGTGACCGCGCGGGCCGTGGCTCGGTCACGGGTGATCTGCGCGGCGTCGCGGTCTCGCGCCGCGATCCCGAGGCGGGACAGCAGACGCTCGCGCACCTCCCGTCCCAGGGTCGCGACGAGGCCGTGGGAAGTGGCGTCGGGCGTGCGTAGGCGCAGCTCGATGCCCATGGCGAGGTGCCAGAGCATCGCGGCCATGATCGGGCCGACGAAGGCCCGGACGGTGCCGCCCACGGGCCCGCTCTCGGCGTACGCCGGAATCACCTGGACTCCGGTGATCACCCAGACCAGAGTGCCCGGCAGGCCGGGCGCTCCCTGCGTGGCCAGGTTCTGCCGGGCCATCAGTGCGGTTGCGAACAGGGCGAGTTCGGCGGCAGCGAACATTCCCGCCCGCTCGGTGGTGCCGGCCATGTCGAGGTAGTCGGCGGCGAATCGCCAGCTCGTGTCCGCGCTGTAGGCGGTGCAGCCGATGGCCGCGATGGCCGCGACCTTCACCGCGGGACTGCCTGACCGTCGGATCCGGCGTATGGAGCCCCGGCGCCGCATCCCCCAGCCTGCCAGAGCGAGGGCAGCGGCACCGGGAATGCCGATCGCGAGGAGAAGGGGCAGGTCTGGGATGACACCGAAGGACAGGTCGGGGCTCATGCGGCCTTTCCGAGCGAGGCGGTCAGGGAGGTTGTGCGGACCGGCCGGGACACCGGCTGGATTGTCGGGGGTGAGCTGCTCTCGGGCTTGCGCGTCGTTCGCTTCATCCGCGACTTCGGAACTCCGTGGTAGCGGTCGCGGTCGGCAACGGCGTTTGCGGCCTGAGTCAGTAGGTCGCGGGCGTGCTCGTAGCTGACCTGCAGGGCCAGGGCGAGGCGGTCTGCGCGCCAGCCCCGGGCGTAGGCGTGATTGACGACGACGTGGCGCTCGGCGGCGGTGAGGTGAACGTCGCGGCCGTGGAAGACGGCGATCACACGGCTGTAGTCGAGCCGCTGATGCAGGCCGTCGTGCCAGGGGCGGCGCTCGGCCTCGGTCAGGCCGCCCCAGATGCCTTCCTTGAGGCTGTTGTCGAGGGCGTAGTTGAAACAGTCGCGCACCACTGGGCACTGGGCGCACAGGGTCTTGGCCTCGTCGATGGCCTCGCGGTCCCGGGGCAGCGGGAAGAAGGTGGCGTCGGCGTCGTCGGGGTCCATGCCGTGGCACACGCCGCGCGTGTGCCAGCTGGTGTCGGCGATCCCGCGCAGGGAGGTCGCGGGTGCTTCGTGGGTGGTGATGGTGCGCAAGGTGAGTCTCCGAGGTCACTCGCGTCGGCCGGCGGGAGGCGGGGCCGTTGGTGGCCGGACGCGGTATCGAGGGCGGCTACGGCGCAGGGAGGGGCCGGATCCGCCCGGGTCGGGTGGAGGTTGAGGCAGCGGGCATCACCCCGCCGGGTGCGTCGTAGGGCACCTGGTTCGGCGCGTAGGGTGCCGCCGGCGGGCGGCTAGGCCGCCATGGCCGGCTGCTGGGCTTTCGTGGTTGCGAGCTCGATTCGGCTGGGGTGCGGCGTGGCGCGCGGGGCGTTGCCGCGTGCGCCTCCGTCGGGGCCGACTCGCCGACTGCGGCAGTGCTCGCCCGCCTGGGCGTGGCACCAGCTGCACCGGACACTGAGGTAGTCCGGGTGGCCTTGGGCAATGGCCGCTTCACGTGCTGCGCGGGCGGGCCGGTAAGGGGCCAGCTCCGTGCGGACGGCCGGTGGGATGCACGAGCCGATTGCGCGAAGCCGGGTCTCCAGGTCGGGGTGGACTCGGCCGTTGGTGATCTGTTGGTGGGTCGAGGGCGCGGCGGTGCCGGTGGCAACGGCACGTCGGCGGTCTGCGAGTTCAGCCCGCCAGGCGGAGATGTTGTCCGGATCCGTGGCCGGCGTCGGATCGGTGTGCCGACCGAGGCGGTCGCGCCGGTGAGAGCGCCACTTGCGGGCGACATCGACCGGGAGGATCGGATACGGCGAGTCGAGGATGTGCGCCCTGATCGCAGCGCGGGCGTCCCACCCGTGCTCTGTGGCCAGGGGCACGTCCGCGAGCAGTTCGTGCCACTGCGCGATCTGATCGCGGGCCTCGCCGGTCTCGGTGCGGATGGTGCGGGGGTCGAGTCGGCCGATGTAGGCCAGGACTGCGGCGACTTCTCGTCGGTCCACGGGGTGCTACTCCGTTCCGGTCGGCTCTTCGAGGGCTGCGAGGAGAGCGGCGGTGTGAGCCTCCGCTCGGGTCATCCGGCCTGCTGGAGCGGGCCCGGCAGCGCTGCCGGGCAGCGCGTAGAGGTTCGGGCGAGCCGAACGTTCCCGGGCGACCCAGGCCCGCCAGTCGGCGGCCCAGACATCCGCCGAACGTCGTGACCAGGTGGCTCGGTGCGCTCGCCACTTCTCGTCGGCGGCCTGCAGGCCGTGCTCGCCGAGTCGGGCGAGGTGGCCCTCCTGGAGAGCCCAGGTGTGCGAGGCGGGGTCGATCTGCCACTCGCCGGCCGTGGTCGCGGCAGTAGAACTGCTGTTCCTACGGTTTACCTTCGGTTCACTACGGTTCTGGGGGTCGGAATCCGTTCCTTCCGGGGGCCGGAATCCGACCCGTCGGGGGGTCGGATTCCGGCGGGAGGGGTCGGAATCCCTACGTGCCGGGATCCGGGGTGAGGGGTCGGAATCGGTCCCGTTCCTGGGCCGGATTCCGTACCGTCGGAGGGCCGAGAGATGGAGGGGCCGCTCCGGGATCGCCTCGTCCGCAGGCGAAGCATCGGCCATGGGCTCGCCCTGAGACAGAGCCTTGGCTGCGAGAGGCAGGCGGTAGACGGTGCTCCGCTGCGGGCCTTCGAGGTCGACGAGCTCTTCCAGCTCGTCGCCGGCCAGGAGCCGGTCCAGAGCTTCGCGCACCGCAGTCCGCGAGGCGTTCGTACGCTTCACGAGGCTGGCCACGGAGGCGAAGGCGACGCACTGCTCGTCGGCGACCCGGTCGCTGATCGAGAGGAGGACCAGACGCGCGGTGCCCTTGCTCTCGCTGCTTTCCCACACCCACTCGCGGGCTTCTCCGCTCATCGATCGCTCCCGTGCGACGGGCGGGAGCAGGCCGGCAGACCGGCCAGGCGTCGGTTAGATCCAGGCCGTATGAGGCCCGGCGGGAAGGAGATGGCCGTGCAGGCCGGACCTTCGGGCCTTTCGCGCAGGGAAGAGGGCATGCCAGAATCTCCTTTGCAGTGTTGTCGCGCTGGCGTGCCCCGTCGGAAGGGACCAGCGTGGTGATGGTGGGCAATCTCCGCCCTTGCCGGGGCGGGTTTGCTCAGTGAGGCGTCCGGCGTCGGGGAGTTCCAGCTCCTGGACGCCGCCGCTGTTTGAGGACCTATGTGGTCCGGTTGTTGCTCACGCTGCTCCTTCTGCTCACTACTCCCGGTGCGGCCGCCGCGGGGACGACGAACATACGCAGGGGCCTCGTCAAGATCCAGACTTGGCTCAAGAACTCTCTACTATTCCCAAAGCGCTTGCCGGGATATACGGCCTGCAACGTGACGTGGGCTTGCGTCAGTGATGGAGCGGTAGGCATGTGGCCGGTGCCACATTTCCATCCGACCCCTGTGTTACGTGTCACGAACAGGCTGTTGAACTAGCTGGTCAGAAGGATTTAAGCCCTCCCGTCGCGCCTCCGTCAACGAGCCAGACCCAAGGGTGTGACGCGCGTAGAACAGGAGGCGTGAAGGGTTGCCGTTCCCCTTCGCGTGTCCAACTCCACTGATCCTGCTGGTGATGTGATGGGCCGTCTGGGATGGCGATGCGTCGCAGGAATCGGAAGTGAGGCGTCAGGTATGCCCCATGCGAAAAAGCGGCAATCTTTTTCCGGTTTCGAAACCGGAAATTATCTGCCGGTCGAATGCCCGATTCGCCGCGAAGGCGCACTCGTTGTGGTTTATTTATAAACAACCTCCACTTGTAAAAGTGGTGTCCGCCACAGAGGTTCGATCTTGGTCAAGAGGCCCGAAAACGATCACGTACTCTGGAGTAGGGAGATTGAGGGCGGGGTCGGCGCATATTGCGGCGGCCCCTTTTTGGTGCGCCTCGATCTAGGCAGTGTCGCCTTCTCGGACAAGTACACGTGTAGATGGAGAGGGGACAGCTCAGATGAGCACGAAGGGGAGCCGGTCCGGCGGCGACGGAAGCGAAAGCCAGGAGACCCCCCTCGGCGACGCGCAGGGAACACCGACCGCCGGCCAGGTGATGGGATTCGGTGGCCAGCTCCGCGCCTGGCGCAAGGCCGCCGGCCGACGGCGAGGGCGCGTCGTCACCCAGGAAGAGGTCGCCCGGGCGATCCTCAAGTCGGAGCGCTGGTACCGCGACCTGGAGCGAGGGGCCACCGCCCGCCGCTTGGACCGCGAGCAGTGCGACAACCTGGCTGACCTGCTGCAGCTCGACCGCGACGAGCATCACGCCCTGCTCCTGTACAACCAGCTCAACACCGCAGACCCGGACGCCGGCGGCGACTCCCGGGTGCGCAGCGCGCTGCGCCTGTTGGTGGACAAGCAGATGCCTGACCCCACCTACCTGTGCGACGCGAAGTGGAACATCCTCGCCTACAACCAAGCCATGGCTGAGTGGTGGCCCTGGGTGATGGAGCCGGGCGCGAACCTCATGCGCTGGGCTCTGACCAGCCAGGAGGCCCGTGTCCAGTACCACGACTGGCACCAGCACGTCGCTGCTTACGTACGCATGCTCAAGTACGCGCTCGCCGGGCACGGCGACGACCCGGAGCTGCTCGGGCTGATCGGCGACGTTTGTAAGGATGCTGACGTGGCGCGCATATGGGAGGGGGACGCCGGCCACTCCGTCAACCGGGACGGGCACGTGTTCAAGATGTCCCTGCCCGCGCTCGGTTGGGAGACCGTCGACGTTGTCTCCCACGTCCTCTACCCGGCGAGTCTGCCCGACTGCCGACTCGTTGTGATCACGTGGTGGAGCGACGAAGGAGACACCGAGACGGACCCCCTGGGCGGGGCGCGTAACGCTTGGGCCGAGAACGCGAATCCTGAGATGCCCACCTCGACGCCGGCGGAGTCCCTTGACGACGCCTCCAGGCGCCGGATCGCCAACTCGCTGACCAAGAGGCCGTCGGTCGTCACTGCGGCAGAGGCAGCTGCTCTCGCAGGCGACGACGGAGTCGACCTTCCGGTGCTGAGCGCCATGATCGGCCCCGACACACAGCTGACCCTCTCCCCGTCGACCCACTCCGTGATCTGGGCCGTCCGGGACGCCGACGGGCAGTGGGGGATCTCCGAGGTCGACGCCTACACCGTCATCGTGCGTGTGCCGCAAGCGGCCATCAACAAGGACGCCAGGAGGGAGATGATGCTGCTGACGCGCACCGTCCTCCCTGCCGAGCCGAAGGAAGCGGTCGACCGGATCCAGCAACTGGTGCCGCAGTTGAAGCAGCGCATCCAGCTGCTTGAGGCCATTCACCGGGACCTGTGGGAAGCCGACAACACCCTGCCGTACGTGTGGGATCCGACTGACGAGCTCTGACGGAGCCTTCCGGCTTGGTGCGTTTGGGTGTGGCGCACCAAGCCGCAAGTCGTCGGACAGGCAGCCGCTGAGGCTATGTGTCCTCAGCGGTTCCGATCGACGTGGGGAGGAAGTTCGCAGCCTTCTTCGCGAGTACGGCGGCGAAGTAGTCCGGGGCGTCGGCGGGGCGCATCCGTGCCAGGGCGACCATGCCGGTGATCACACAGTCGGCCACTTCCTCCTGCACGTGGTCCCAGGTGTGGCTGTGGCCCTTCCTGGGGTTCGTCGCTCGGGCGCCGATGACGGCCTGGGCGGCTTCGCCGACCTCCTCGGAGATCTTCAGGACCTGCAGGGTCCACTGCTCCTCCGGAGTCATGCCGCGTCCGGCGTCGAGCTGGGTGAAGAGCGCGGCAAGCGTGCGGATCGTGTT
This sequence comes from Streptomyces roseicoloratus, assembly GCF_004117935.1. Lineage (GTDB taxonomy): Bacteria > Actinomycetota > Actinomycetes > Streptomycetales > Streptomycetaceae > Streptomyces > Streptomyces roseicoloratus. Next base: position 199,454 of record NZ_SDOY01000144.1, read on the forward strand.
CCACGGGTCGTTGCTCATCAAGGTTCCTCATATGCGTAGGGACTGGAGGATGGCGCCGGCCCTCACGAGGTCCTCCGGCGTGTCGACCGCCACGCCGTCGTCCACGACGGCGAGCATCTGGACGGCGTGGCCGTGCTCGACGAAGCGCAACATCTCCACGCCTTCGGTTCGTTCCAGCGGCCCTTGCGGGAGATCGCGAAAGAGGCGGAGAGCCTCGCTCGTGAAGCCGTAGAGACCCAGCTGGCGGAGGTACGTCGGGCGGCCCGCTCGCGGGTAGGGGATCGCGTTCCGGGAGAACATCAGGGCGTTCCCGCCGGCACCGACGACGACCTTGACGACGTTGTGGTCGAGCACGGCGCCGGCACTGTCCAGCTCCGTGTACGCGTTCACCGCGAGGGTGCCAGGGGGCAGGTCGTCCAGTGCCTGGGAGACGGCGTCGATCGCGGCCGGGGCGATGAACGGCTCGTCGCCCTGGACGTTGATGTACGCATCGGCGGCGAGGTGTTCGGCGCACTCCGCGACGCGGTCGGTGCCGGTGAGGTGTTCTCCCGTGCGTAGGCACGCGATGCCCAGTTGGTGGCAGACCTCCTCGATGCGCTCGTCGTCCGTGGCGACCACCACACCGTCGAGGCGTTCGGCTTCCAGGCAGCGCTGGTGGACGTGCCAGAACAGGGGCTTGCCTTCGAGTTGGGCCAGGGGCTTACCCGGAAATCGGGAAGAGCCCCACCGGCAAGGGATGATGGCGATGCGGTGGCGTGCTGCGATCTGCTGCGCTGTGGTGGCGGCCACGGCGTTCTCCTTACGGCTGGTTATGCCGCCCGGCCGTACACGGCCGGCTCGGCGGCGAGGGCCTGCATGTGGGAGCGCATTCCGCTGTGGAGGTCGACTTGAGGCTGCCACCCCAGGACCTCGTGGGCGCGTCCGGGGTTGGCGCGGGTCGTGAGGACGTCGCCGCTCCGAGGCTTGTCCTGGTGCACCTCGATCTCGCGGCCCACGAGGCTTCGCGCGATGCCGATCACTTCGAGCAGTGAGGCGCTGGAGCCGCCGCCCACGTTGATCACGTCCTTCGCGTTCGACGTCGTGGCCGCCGCGATCGTGGCGGAGACCGCGTCGTCGATGTAGGTGAAGTCCCGGCGCTGGTGTCCGTCTCCGTACAGGCGCAGCGGCCGGCCGGTCAGGGCGGCCTTCAGGGCGCGGTGCGTGAACATGTCGGAGCGCTGCCGGGGACCGTAGACGGTGAAGTACCGCAGGGCGACGACGCTGGTGGCGCAGTGGGCCTGCGCGGCGTGCGCCAGGCAGAGCTGCTCCTCGGCGAGTTTGGTGACCGCGTAGGGCGACGCGGGCCGCGGCTGATCCGTCTCCACGCTCGCACCGCCGCTGGTGGGGCCGTACACGCTGGAGGATGAGGCGACCACCAGTCGCGGAACGCCGATCCGGGTGGCGGCCTCCATCACGCGCTGGGTGGCGAGGATGTTGGAGGCGACGTACTCGCCGAACTGCGGTCCCCACGACGGGCGTACGCCGGGGATCCCGGCCAGGTGGAAGACCACGTCCGCGTCGATCAGGAGCGGGTCGATGGCGCAGTTCAGCAGGTCGGCGGTGATGTGGACGTATCCGGGGAGCCTGTGTAGCGGGGCGAGGTTGGCCGCGGCCGTGGGGTCGACGGCCGGGTTCCGGCGGTCGACGCCGATGACGACGGTCCCGGCCTGGGCCAGGGTGTGGGCGAGGTGGGAGCCGATGAAGCCGGCGGCGCCGGTCACCACCGCTCTCCGCGGGAAGGCGGCGGTGACGTGGGGCAGGTGCTGTGACACAGAGGTCTCCAGAGTGAAGGGAGGGGATGTCAGGTCAGCCGGGCCAGGACGGTGCGGCCGTGGGTGCTGAGGGTGAGGTCGTCCTGCTCGTGTCCGCGTACCAGGGAGGTGACCGCCTCGATGGCACCGAAGGACTCCAGCAGGCGCTGCTCGGTATCGGTCAGCGGCGTGCCGTAACCGGCGAAGAACGCCATCCGGAGCTGGGGCGCCGCTTGCCATCGGCGGAACTCGAGCCGCGCGAAGTCGCGGATACGGGCATCACGACGCATGTGCTCGAAGTCGCAGAGCCCGAAGGAGGCGCCGACGAGCCAGTTCCGGGGCTGGTAGTCGAGGTGACACACCGCACTGTCCATGAGTGTGTTCGCCAGGACGTCCCCACTGCGACGCAGGCGGTGGTGCTCGGCCATGGAGATGAGGCCGGCCCGGTCCGCCCGGTCGATCCACGAACCGAGACGCTGTGCCAGCTCCGCACCGATCGCACCAGTACGCGGGATCACGGTGGTGTGATGGAGAGTCCCCAGCGCTCGGCCGGCTTCGTAGTGCGCCTGCTCTTCCTCGGGTGATCCCGGGGCCAGCGAGTCCGCGCTCGCACCGGGGAGGGCCGTGAGCAACAGCGTGCACGTCGCGTCCCGGCGAGCGACCAACCTGGGAGCATGGCCGTTCAGGTAGGTCACCCACTCGCCGTAGGAGTGGACCTCCCGCAAGTAGCGCTCCCGCTCGCCGTGGTGCTTGGCGAAGAACTCTCGTCCGCGGCTGTCCGCCAGGCGTAGGAGGCGGGGTGGGAGCTTGGGGTCGGCGAGTACTCGGACAGCTCCGACCGTCTCGCGGGCCAGTTCGATGCGCGGGTCGTCGAAGGCCGCGATCACGAGTCGGTCTCCGCTGCGGTCAGAGTCGTCAGGTGCTCGGTGTCGTTGTGCCCGTCGAGCATCCACCGCTGCTGCCCCAGCCGGTTGAGATGGCGCTGCCACCGCGTGATGGAGCCGTGGGACACGGCGAACCCCGCCGGCGAACCGATCGGAACTCCCAGGAGCAGGGTGTTCGCGGCAATCACCGTCTCACCGTGGGCCGCGAACAGGACACGGTCGCCCTCATGCCGATCGAGGAGTTGCTGGAGGAAGCCCCCGGCGCGCTCCAGATAGCCGTTCCAGGTGTCGGATCCCTCGGCCCACGGTCTGTCGGGGTGGGCATGAGGCCCGCCGTCGGCGGCGTTCTTCACGTCCCTCCAGGGCAGACCGTCGGCGGCGCCGTGCACCGGACCGTCGAGGCGCTCGTCCACGAGCATCGGGATCTGGAGGGCCTGGCTGATGATCTCGGCGGTCTGACGCAGGCGGATGCGCGGGCCGGCGTAGAGCGCGTCGAAGGGCTTCTCCCGGTGTTCGGCGACGAGCCGTAACGCGACCTGCTCGGCCTGTGCATAGCCGAGGTTGGTCAGTCCGGTGCACGTGCGCGGCCCTCCGACCACGCCGTCGATGTTGCACTGGGCCTCGCCGTGGCGGACGAAGACGAGTTCGGTCGTGATCATGCGGAACCTCGGGGTCGTTGATGGCCGGGCAGCCAGCCGTGGCGGTAGCCGTTGCGCCCGCCGTACGGGGCTGTCAGGACGGCGTGCAGCGTGACGAAGTCGTCGAGCCGTTCACGGCCCGTGGTGCCGAGTCGGACGTCATGGCATGCGGCGGCTCGGTTGTAAGCCGCCAGCGCTTCGACGACGGCACCCTCGGGCAGCGGTCCGTACGTCGCGATCAATGTCACGATCAGCTTGGCCAGGTCGTACGCCAGTGGGGCGAGGGTGAGGTCGTCGGTGTCGACCGTGTAGACGGCGCCGGTCTCCTTGATGAGGAAGTTCCGGGGGTTGCAGTCCTTGTAGAAGGCGGTGGGCCCCTCGGCGGTCTTCTCCAGCAGAGTGAGCATCGTGTGCAGGGCGATCTTGTCCGGCACGTACCCCTGCTCCAGCCGCCGCCGCAGGGCTGCCTGCCGGGGACCCAGGTAGTCGCCGAACGCGGTGCCGTCCTGGAAGCGGTGTGGCGTAGTCAGTGGGGCCGACCTGAGGTCGCTGGTCCAGGCGGCACCATGAGCATTGCCCAGCAGTTCCGCCAGGAGCGGCAGATCCTCCGGCCGGGCCGGCCGGCCCTCGACGCGTTCGAACGTCACGCTGGTCGGCCCGACACCTGTCACGGCCGGCTGTCGGAGAGGAGTCGCGTGCTCGGCGATCCAGACATGGTGGCGGACGGCGGCGGTGACCCGTGCGGGAGTCTCGTAGTACTTGGTGAAACGGCCGGCCGTCATGATCGGCCTCCCTTGGACCGAGCCACGACGTACGTGACGACGGACCGTGTGGTCAGCTGCTGATCAGGTAGGACGTCCCGCAGGGCTGTTGCCAGCGCACCCGGGTTGCCGTACAGGCCGGGAGGCAGGTGGTACTTCGGGTTGGTGGCCAGGTACTCGGCCACGTGGTCGTGGCCGTCGAAGGTGAAGCGGTGCTCCTCGTCTTCTGCGTGCAGCACGTCGAGCGACGGGGCGGCCAGGTCGGCGAGGTTGCCGCTGTGCGCCGAGACGTAGAGGCTCTCGTGCCCGGTGGCCCCCAGGTCGAGACCGGCGGCGGCAACCAGCTCGTCCATCTCCCGGTAGCTGTCAAGGTCCTTCGTGACGAGCACGGCCAGGCCCTCGGGGAGGAGAACCCGGTCGAGCTCCGCGATCACCGTCGCCGGGTGCGTCGAGTGGTACAGACAGAACGCGGCGACGGCGAGATCGCACGAGCTGGCCGGCAGGGGGACCTGGTGAAAGTCGCCCCGGAGAAAGCTCAGGTGGAGGCCGGCCATGTGACGGGCGCGCCGGCGAGCCTGCTCGATCAGGGCTGAGGCGGCGTCGAGCCCGATGACGTGCCGCGGCCGGAGCTGCTCGGCGAGGGCCATGCTGCTTGTGCCGCGACCACAGCCGACGTCCAGCACCAGACCCAGACGATCCGGCCGCTCGTGGTGCGCTCGTACCAATCGGACGATCGCGTCGGGTACGGGCCGACCGGCGGTCTTGGCCCGCAGCAGGGCGTTGGATCGCCCGGCCAGCCGGGAGGCGTGGCCGTATAGCTCCGCCTGGCGGCTGGGGTCCAGGAAGGGGTTGGTGATGCTCATGCCGCACCCTCCCCTCGGGGGTGCGGTGTGCTCAGCGGTGCTCGGCGGCGACCTTCCGCAGCCAGCGCCGCGTCTGACCTCGACTGGTCAGCAGCACCACTTCGGCCCGGCCGGAGGCGAACTCCTCGATCTTGGACATGACGCGCGGGCGCATCTTGCGGCGGTACGTCGCCACGTACTTGATCACGCCCCAGTTGATGCGGTTGTGCACCCCGTTGCCCTTGTGCCCGGCCCCGTGTCGGATCTGCCGGGAGAAGATCCCGTACAGCGCCGCCACGGTCGACACGTCCATCAGGACCACGGTGTCGCACGCGTCGAGTCGGATCTGCAGCGTCGAGTTGTAGTTCCCGTCGATCACCCACCTCGGCTGCGCGACCAGCTCCCGCTGCAGGTTGGCGAACTTGTCCAAGGGCAGCGCGTTCCACTCGTCGTCGTAGAACGCGGCGTCCAGGTGCGTCACCGGGGCGTCGAGAATCCTGCCCAGCTCGCGCGCCAGGAACGACTTGCCGCTGCCTCCGCAGCCGACGATGGCGACCTTCTTCATGGTGCTCCAGCGTAGAGTCGATCGGATGCCCGGCTGGACCGCCCGGCGGGACACGTTCGGATGATCCAGGCGTCACGGCCTGGGGGGTCAGCTGCATCAGGCCGCTCCCCGCTCCACCGCGACGGGGCCGACGGCCGTCGCCAGGACAGCCTCCAGAGCATCGACCTGCCTGCTCATCCGGAACAGGTCCAAGCGGTTCAGGCATGCCGCAATCAGGTCCGCGTGCTCCTGGGTGCCGGCGATCCGCTGGAGGTAGGACAGCCGCTCGATCGCCTCACGGCCCGACCTGACAATCAGGTCCGCGGGCACGAACCGATCGACGTGCAGGATGTCGGCCGGGGCGAGCGGGAGGCAGCCGGCGAGCACCGCCTCGAAGATGCGCTGCGTCATCTGCCCGACCGTGGCGTACCGCTCGGGCAGCATGAGGACGGTGGCCAGGGATCGGCTGTAGACGCCGTAAGCAGCCTCGTAGGGGATCCTGCCGAGGAAGCGGACGTGCGGCCAGCGGCTCGTCCTCGTCCACTTGCCGGCGACCAGGTGGTCGAAGCACGCGGCAGCGGGGGAGAAGAAGCGGTCGAAGGGCTCGTCCCGGTCGTACTGGTTGCCGACGTACCCGAGCACGATGTCCCGGCGCTTCGAGGCCAACTCGGCCGGATCCGCCTGGTCCAGGAGGCGGTCCTCGACCGGGAAGAGCAGACGGTGGGCGCCCGGCGTCGGTTCGAGGGCCGCTTCGCACACCGCAGTGCGCGGGGAACGCCGCCACATGCTTTCGGGCCGGAGCTTGCGATCCTTGTCCCAGATCACGGTCGGTGTCCCGCGCCGCACGGTGTACCGCATGATCAGCTCGGCTTGGCGATGCAGGTCGCAGGTGTGGTCCTCGGCGTCGCAGGCGGTGGTGTTGCGGCCGTCGACGGCCCAGCGCCATTCCAGGAACAGGGCGTCGATGTCCGGCCTGCCGGAGTCGAAGGCGTAGGTGCCGCGGAGGTCGTCGCCGGCTTCGAGCAGGTCGCGGTTGGCCTGCAGGAAGACGATCTCGTGCCCGCGGGCGAGGAGGGCGTCGATCAGAGGGCGGCGGTGGCTGCGGCCCCCGTCCGGTGTGTCGGTGATCCCGTTGCCGAGGAAGCCCCAGAAGCTGTATCCGATTTTCACTTGGTGATCCACCGCCCTTCGAGCAGGAGGGCGTCCAGCCCGGAGTTGGCCAGGCAGTCCAGGGCCATGGCCGGCGTCCCGCAGATCGGCTTGCCCTTGACGTTGAGTGAAGTGTTGATCAGCACGGGCACCCCGGTGCGGCGGGCGAAGGCGCTCAGCACCTCGTGCATGAACGCGTTCTGCGACCGTGTGACGGTTTGGAGGCGCGAGGTGCCATTGGCGTGGACGATGGCTGACACGTGCTCACGCGCCTTGTCGGTCACGCCGGACGCCATCGACATGTAGGGCGCCTCCTGGCCCAGGGTGAAGAACTCGCTGGCGCGCTCGGCTAGGACCATGGGGGCGAAGGGGCGGAACGGCTCCCGGAACTTCACGGTGGCGTTCAGCCGCTCCACGACCCCGGGCTCCAGCGGAGAAGCGAGGATCGAGCGGTTCCCCAGCGCGCGGGGCCCGGCCTCGACTTGGCCCTGGAAGAGCCCGACGATCATGCCGTGGGCGAGCTGGTCGGCGAGGAACTCGGCGGTCTCGACGCCCAGCGACTTCTGCTGGAGCCCTGGCCACGGCGTGAGGTCGAGGGCCTGGTACTGGTAAGACGGGCCGAGGTAGCAGGCCCGGGCGACACCGGACACCGGCCGTCGGCTCCGGCTGTCGGTGTGTACGGCGATGGCGGACCCGATCGCGGTCCCGGCGTCGCCGGGGGCCGGCGGGACGAAGACCTCGTCGAAGATGTCGGCTTCGATGATCCGGCCGATGCTCACGCAGTTCGTGGCGACTCCGCCGCCGACGCACAGACGGCGCGAGCCGGTGATCATCCGTGCCCGGCGGGCCAAGTGCAGCATCACCTGCTCGGTGCGCTCCTGGAGGGCCGCAGCCAGGTCCCGGTGGACGTCCAGGAGCGGCTCGCTCGGGTGCCGTTCGGTGCAGGTCTCGTCAACGAAGCGGCGAGACGTCCTCGGGTAGCCGGACGTCAGCACTCGCGGGGGGAAGTAGGCCGGGTCCAGGAAGAAGCCGGTCGGCGTGGTGCGGACGGCCGACGCGAAGAGGTGCCGGAATCGCTCGGGGTCGCCGAGGGCGGCGAGAGCCATCACGGTGCCCTCCTCGTCGCCGCGGCGCCACCCCAGATGCTCGGTGACCGCGCCGTACACGTACCCCAGGGAGGCGGGATCGTTGATCGCTTCCAGGGTGCGGGTGGAGGGGCGGAGCGCGTCGTGCCCGCGGGCGATGGTCGTGGTCTGCCGCTCGCCGAGGCTGTCCACGACGAGGACGGCGGACTCGTCCCACCCGGACGCGGCGAAGGCCGCCAGCTGGTGGGCTCGGTGATGCAGGACGGGCGAGACGCGGGCGGTGGGGAACCGCCGGCCGAGGGCGCGCGTGCGCAGCTGCGTGCGCACGGCCACCTTGGCGAAGCCGCGAGCCCGCGGAAGCGCGCGGTCGCGTGTCGTCGCGGACAGTGCCAGGCGCAGCGCTGCCGGGGACTCGGCGAGGTAGCGGGCGGGCTGGAAGTTGTACGCGATGGCGTCCACGTCGGCGGCGGAAAGCCCGGCGTCGCTCAGCAGCCACTCGACGGCGTGGCGCGGGTACTCCTTGGTGTGCTTCTGCTGCGAGAGCCGCTCCTCCTCGATGAACCCGATCAGTTTCCCGTCCACCAGGAGGGCGGCGGAGGAGTCGTGGGTGTACGAGCACAGTCCGAGGATCACCGAGGGCACACGGGTGACGGCGGCCATCACCTCGTCCCCGCCTTCTCGCGCGCGGGGGAGGTCCCGGTCCGGCTGCTCAACTCGCCGTACCAAGCGGCCAGCGCCTGACCGAGAGGTCCCTCGATCTTGTCGGCCAGCCGTCCCGCGTCGTCACGTCGGCCGTCCTTCCAGAGCCGATAACTGCGCAGCGTCTCGGCCATCGTGTCCCAGCCCGGATGGCCGGTCACGTCCCGGGCCCGGACCTGGTCGAGGAGGCCGTCGAAACCGTCCCACGGCGTGGTCAGGTCCGGCATCATCGCGCTCGCGGTGACCGAGGCCAGCTCGTCGGCCTGGTCGAGGTGGTTCTCGTAGATGTGCAGGGAGCCGACGTGGTGGTGGAACTCGCCCAGCTCGGCGCCGAGCCAGCCGGCCACCAGCTCGTGCAGCGTGGTGTAGAAGAACAGGTCGTACGGCATGCCGATCCACACGTCCTGGCCCCGCATCGTGGTCGACATGTGCAGGCGGCCGGCGCGCAGGTAGAAGCGGAAGCCGAGCGTGCAGGGCACGTCCTTGTGACCTGCGGCGTCCTGGGCCGGGTCGTAGAGCTGGATTAGGGCCCGGCGGGAGTCGGGGTCCTCTTTGAGTATCTCGACCACGCGGCGCAGCTGGTCCACCGTGCCCGCCCACTTCCGCATCCGCGGCCCGTACGCGCCGCGCAGGACACCGTCGTCGGCGTACTGCCGAAGGCGCGAGTTGTAGTCGAAGATCCACGGGGCGTCCGAACCGGAGAGGTGCCAGACGGTCTCCGCCACCGCGAACGCGGGATTGATGACGCGCGCCGGAGGCGCGTACAGCAGGCGGGCCCGCGGCCGCGTCAGGCACATGTGGACGTCGAGCACCTCGCGGGTCGCCATGCCACGCGGGCTGATGCGCTCGCCGGACGTGGCCAAGGCGACGGCACCAACGAAGAGCTCGGCGACGCTGTCGGCGGTCAGGTGTGTCATCGGACAGGAACTCCTTCGCCCTGCGGCACACCGGAATCGGTGCCGTGGGCCTCGTCGGGTACGGGAATGTGGCGCACGGGATGGCCGGCGCGGCGCAGGACGAGCTGCGCGACCTGCGCAGCGCTGTCGCCGCGCCACCGGCACACCCCGTCCTTCGCCGTCTGGGCGGCCGGATGGTGCGGACCCTGCAGTTCGGAGAGCGCGTCGGCGACGTCGTCGGCGCTGCTGCAGCGCCGCGCGAGACCGTGCTCCGCGAGTCCGAGCCTGTGTTCTCCGGGCGAGCCGATTTCGAGGACCGGCACATCGAGCAGGGCTGCCTCGATGCCACACGTCGAATAGGCGCTCACCACGGCGTCGGCGCCGGCGAGACAGCCCCGTGCGCCGACCCTTGGATCGGCCACGGCCACGAGAGGCTTGCCGTCCCGCTGGAGGAGAGAGGCGAAGACGTCGATGCTCTGCGCGGGATGCGGGGCGATGACGAGCCCCCAATCGCCATCGGCCCTCCAGAGGCCGTCCAGGAGAAGGTCTGCTTGGGCCGCGAGTCGATCGGGTCCGAATGGCTGGCAGGCCCACACCGCGATGTGGGTGGGGCTCTTGCACGTGCCAGGAGCCAGCAGGTTCTCCAGATAGCGCCGTTGAGTCTCGCTGGCCAGTCCGGCGAGCGCATCGAAGCGGGGCTGGCCCAGGACGTGGACCTCAGCTTTCGGATGGCGCGCCCAGGCTTTCGCGAGGGAGACGTCCCGCTTGCCCATGACGACGATGTCGCGGCTGTGCACTGCCGGCCACGCGACCGACTCCGCAGTCCACGCGCCGTGCTGGACGTGGACCGTGTTGATGCCGTGGCGGCCTGCGGTGTGCACGGCGACCGCGCCCAGGGGGCTGGTGTCGTTGCTGACCAGAACAGTGTGGGGCCGGACCCTGGAGAGCACTCCGTCCAGCCACGTCTCCGTTCGGATGACCGACCGCCATGACGGCTGGGTGCATCCCCCGCTCGTCTCCAGGACTACCGACACGAGCCGCACCAGTCGCGCCAGGCGAACGCTGTGCTCCTCCACCTGGACGACGTGATCGTCGTCCGGCAGGCGGAGGCGGTCCACGTTGCCGGAGACGTTGAGGAGTGCGGCCGGGGGCGAGCAGAGGCTCACGCCCTCGGCTTCGGGGACCGGGCATCGGTCCGCCGGATCGGTGGCCAGGTCGATCACGAGACTCGTCCGGCCGGTGCGTGCCAGCTCGTCGAGAACGGGCAGCAGGGTGCCCACGTGCCGGGAGGACCACGACAACGCGACGACGTCGCTCTGCGGAAGCTCCGACGGAGGTGGGCTCGGCATCGCGGTGGCCAAAGAGACAGGGGGAAGGCCGCGTAACTGCGCTGAACGCAGCGGGTTGTACGGCGCCGCAGCTCCCAGTACGTACGCGACGCCGGACCATGTGACGGTGTAGGCCCGGTACTCCCGGGAGCTGCTCGACCGCAATCCGACGAAACCCTCGTACGGTGCCAGCCCCAGCGGTCCCGGAGCCTTCGCGAAGGGCTCCCAGGTGTTGACAGCCAGCAGTTTGCGCACGAGCTGTGTCACCAGGCGTCGCGTCGGGACATGCTGTGCGTACAACCACCCGGCACCGCCCGGTGTACTCGCGAGGTCGGCGCCGTACGCCTCGAGCTCCTTCATCACGTGGTCGACCATCGCCTCCACGCGGTGCGCGTCGAGCGGCAGGGTCTCCAGATCACCCGTGGTGATCCCGTCGGCCCGCATGCTTGCGAGGGCACCTTCGCCGACCAGCGCCCACAGCGGCTGGCCACGGAACTCGGTACGGACGATGCCGAGAGCACTACCTCCCGGAGTCTTCACAGCAGGCTCCCTTCGAGGAACGGAGCTCTGTGGACGGCGGTTTCGAGGAACCGCAGAAGGTCCGCCGGGGATTCGGCGATCTCGGGGGTGGGGGCGCTCGGACGGCCGTAGCCCCAGCCCGCGTGCACGAACGCGACACCGGCGCGGTGGGCCGCTTCCTGGTCGACCGCCATGTCGCCCACGTACGTCGCGTCGGCCGGGTCGGCACCGAGGTCGATCAGAGCGAGCAGGATCGGATCCGGCGCAGGCTTGCCGCGCCCGACCCCGTTCGGCGTCCGCACGGTGGCGAACGGGACGCCGAGCCGGGCCAGCAGAGGGGCCGCGCGGTCCAAGGGCTTGGAAGTGACGATCCCGAGCAGCCAGCCCGCGGCGGCGAAGGCGTGGAGGACCTCCGCGACGCCCTCGAACTGCCGGGTGAGGTGAGACGCAGCCGTGGACGCATCCGCGTACGTCCGGTGAATCAGTTCGGCGTCCCCGATTCCGAGCCGCTCCATGATGTCGGCGAAGGGTCTGCCCAGATGGTGCTCGTACGCCTCGAACGGCACGTCGAGGCCGTGAGTCTCCCGGACACGGAGCCAGGCGCACTCCATGACGGGGCGCGTGTCGACGAGCACACCGTCCAGGTCGAGCAGCAGCACGCGCGGTGCTCCGGAGCCGGTGTTCGACCACCTCCAGCTGGCGTGAGGTGAGGTCGGGGGCGTAGGCCGTGATGGCATGACGAAGATCTCCAGGGGAGTGGGGTCAGTGAGGGACGGTGGCCTTGTGGCGCCGCACGAAGGCGATCACTCGCTTACCGCTGCCGTCTTCCTTGGGACAGGCGGTCCAGGCGGCGGCCGTCGCGGCGACCAGGAACAGGCCGCGGCCACTGGTCGCGTAGAGGGAGGTAATCCTCGGGGCCGGGGGCTCCGGGGAGTTGTCCTCCACCTCGATTCCCACGACGTCGGCCTGGACGGCAAGGGTCAGCGTGATCTCATCGGCCAGCTCGCCCTCCACACCCGGTCGCACCTCGGCGTTCTCTGCCGGAGCTCGACCGTGGCGCTCGGCGTTGGTGGTGAGCTCGCTGACGATCAGCACGGCGTCGTCCATAAGGTCCTCAACCCCCCACGCCCTCAGCGTCTGGCGGGTGAACGATCGGGCCCTGCCCGGTGCCCGATCGTTGGCGACCAGGGTCAAACTCTGCTGATGCTCGGGGGCGTTGATGACGCTTCCGAGGCTCTCGATGGGCTCCATGCTCGCCTTCTCACAGCTCGTGCCGGAGTCCCTGAAGGACTCGACCGGCGGTGGTGTCGGAGGTGTCGAAATGGCGGAAGTTCTCGACGAGCACGGGAGCCGCAGGAGGTGGCCGGCGCTCGGTCCCTCGGATGCAGAGGAGCGGGATCCGAGGCTGCCCGGAGCCGTCCGGACATCGGCACGCGTCGAGTGGCTGGGAATCACCGGTTTCCTCTCGGGCAGCGGTAGTTGGTGGTTTCGTTGACACCGAGCGAACCGTGAATCCCATGCAGGCGGTATCTCCGGACGGCGCCGGAGACCGTCAAACCCGTCAAAGATCGTTTTGGTGAACCGAGGTAGACGATGGCGCGCGAGCGGAACGTGAAGCTGGCCGACGCGATCGCGGAAACGGGCTGGTCGCAGCCCAAGATCGCGGCCGCCTTCGTGAGGGTGGCGGCCGAGGTCGGAGCGCAGGAACTCCTCGGAACGAGCCGTTCGCACATTGCTATGTGGGTGGCAGGGACGCACCCTTCGGGCAGAGCGCCCGCTATCTTGTGCGAGGCGTTGTCCCGACGACTTCAACGCCCCGTCACGCCGACCGAGATCGGACTCTCGACGCCCGGCGATAGAGCGGCACAGGCATCCGAATGGCACGTGGATACGCTGAGCGCGCTGGTGGACCTTGGGAGGAGCGACGTGGACCTGGAACGCCGCCAATTGCTCGCAGGCGCTGCCTACTCCGTAGGCGGGCTGGCCCTGCCCGGGCAGCAATGGTGGGACGAGGCCCCTCAGCGGGCGAGGTCTCGCCACAGCGCCACGGGTCGCAGAGTCGGGCTCGCCGAGGTCGGCAACGTCCGTGAGATGACGGAGTTCTTCTCCCGGCGAGACCAGCGACACGGAGGGATGGACGGCCGTACGGCTCTTCACCAGTACCTCGTGGACGACGTTGCGAGGTACGTCGGCGGGGGCTTCACCAGCGAGGAGACGCGTCGCGACCTCCTCGCCGCCGCCTCCGAGGCGGTGTACGTCGCTGGCTGGATGAGCTTCGACGCCTCCTACCACGAGGCCGCGCGACGCTACTTCAGCCTGGCGCTCAAACTGGCGGCCGAAGCTGACGACGCCCCGCTGGCGGGACACATCCTGAGGGCGATGGCGCACCAGGCGACCGACCTCGGACACCCGCAGGCGGCCGTGGACCTCGCCACCGCTTCCGTGGAGCGCAAGCGGTACACCCTGGCAACGCCCCGCGAGCGGGCTCTGCTCTGCGTGGTGCAGGCGCGAAGCCTGGCCGCGAACGGGCAGAGGCAGGAAGCGATCGCCGCGCTCCTCCGGGCTGAGGACGATCTCGCTGCTGCGGCACCCGGTGACGGAGACCCGCACCGGGTCTGGTTCTTCCAGCGAGCCTCCTTGGCCCACGAGACCGCCCGCACGCTGTGGACGCTGGGCGACCTCGAAGGGGCGCTCAGGGAGTTCGACAACAGTGTCCTGACCAGGAAGGCGGACACCTTCAGCAGAACCCACGCCGTGACGCTGGGGTACATGGGAACTGTCCAGGCCAGAAGGGGCAATGTCGAAGCCGCCTGCACCACGTGGGCACAGGCTCTGGACGTCATGGAAGGGGTTCAGTCGGGTCGGGCCCGCGACGCCGTCGTGAACATGCGCCGAGTGCTCTCCCCCTTCCGTCACCGTGGAATCAGCGCCGTGATGGAGATCGACGAGCGCGCCAAGGCCGTACTCGAACGAGTAGCCTGACGGCGTCATCGCGGCGAACCGAGGCTTCGTACGAGTGCCCGAATCGCCCTGCTGCGAGCCGAGAAGAGGGAGTCCGTGTCCACAGAGTCCATCGAGGTTCCGGTGATCGCCGACGTGGTCGGAGGTCACACAGGGAAACTCGACGACTTCAAGGGGGGAGTGGAGTCGATCATCCGGCTCCGCCCGGAGTTCCCGGTGGAGACGCTGCAGGGGATCGAGGAGTTCTCGCATCTCCAGGTCACCTGGTTCTTCAATCTGGGCTCGCCCGAGGACGTTGCACTGCACGCGCGCAGCCCACGCGACAATCCGGCGTGGCCGGCGACAGGCACCTTCGTGCACCACAATCACCGGCGCCCGGCGAGGCTCGGCGTCTCGTTTCCCCGGCTGCTCCGCGTGGATGGACGGGACCTGCACGTCACCGATCTGGACGCGGACGAGGGCACGCTCGTGATCGACCTGGTGGCGGTCTTCAAGGAGTTCCTCCCGCGCGGCACCGTCACGCAGCCTTCGTGGCCCGGCGAGATGTTGGCGGACTACTGGCGGGACGCCGGCGAACGCTGACGAAGCACCGGAGCCTGGTCGGATGCTTGCTGCGACCAGCCAGGTCTTCATGGCGGTCGGTGCCGGCACGAGCTGGTTCTGGGTGCCATTCACGACGTGGCACCCCCTGTGGCAGGTGCCGGCGCTGAACCACTCGTCGCTGTGGACTGAGCGCCCCGGACGAGGAGGATCTGCGCTCCCGCGGCGGCGAGTCGACTCCGACGGTCAGCCGCTATGTTTCTGGGCCCCAGGTGGGACGGCGCGGGGATCACGATGCCGTACGGTCGCGTGACCACGAGGGCGTCGAGCATTCCGACGAAGGCCGAGGACGTCGAAGAACAACGTTCCATGTACACAGCGGCCAGCGTCAGTTCGTGCCGGCGGCAGTAGTCGCTGATCGTCGTCGCCAGTGCCTTCTGTCGGCGGGCGGGTACTCCTACGAGCCGGAGGAATCCGAACACGAGCGGCCCCGTGACGTTCCGCTGCTCCGTGAGGAGTTCCATGATCATGACCGTCCATCGGGCTCGGGTGAAGTGACACTCCGAGCCTGGCCGTGACGCGGCGATCGGGGAATCCACGCCCGTCCCACTTCTGTCCCACAACTGCCCCTCCTGCTGTGGCCCCCGTGCTTCGATGGCAACGGAAGGGAGAGGCATGTGGCGACCGTTCACGAATGGACCGGACTGGAGGCACTTGCCCTCCGCAAGGCCCTCCGGCTGAGCGTGCGCGGCTACGCCGAGCATCTGGGCGTTGCGGTCAACACGATCAGCAACTGGGAGAAGCACCGGGCGACGCGCCGCCCCAACACGGAGAGCCAGGCCATCCTCGACACCGCCCTCGCCCAGGCGGATGCCACGACTCATGTCCGATTCGAGACGGAGCTCGCAAAACTCGGCGAGGCAGGCGACCCCGCCGCGAGCGTCGCGCGAGTCACCATTCCCCGCCCGAGGGCATGGGAGTACGAGTCGTGGTCCGAGGACATCGAGCGCACCGTCGTCGCTCTGTCACACCAGAACTTCGCCTTCGCCACGGACCTGCTTCACCGGTGGACGTCTCGCTACAGCACGTCAGACTTGGATGAACGCGGCTTGTACCTCCTGGCCCGGGCTACTGCGCTCCAGGGCGATCTGAAAAGGGACCAAGGCGCCGTCGTCGGGCCGCTCTCAGCCCAGCGCTCGTATGCCGGTGCCCGCTCGCTCTACACACAGCTGCAGATTCCGCGCAGGGTCGCGCAGCTCGACCTCTCGCTCGCGGTGATCACCGAGATGGCCGGCGATCTGGAGCCTGCGGCCCGTCAGTATGAGGACCTCTCCGGCGACGAACGCCTCGCTGCTCGCGACCGGGCCCGTGCCCGACTGTGGGTGGGTACGGCGCTGAGCAAGGACGGGCACCACGACTACGCGGCCCGCGTGATGGAAATGGCGATCCGCGAGTTCGAAGACCTCTCCGAGCAGGAGGATTGGTCGGTCGCCCAGCAGAAGCTCGCACTCGCCCACCGTGGGTCCGGCAACCTCGACGCCGCGCTGCGCCTCATCGACGTCGCCCGCAGCACGGGCGTGACGGAATCCCCCATGCAGCGGGTACGTCTGGACACCGCGTACGGCCACATCCTGCTCTCCGACCCGGCCACCCTGGATGATGGGTTATACGTCCTCGATGACGCCGCCAAGCAGGCGGCCCAGTACGGGCTCACCCACCAGCTACGCAGCATCATGGACATCCGGAGGACGGCCGACGGGGCATCCAGCCCCACACGACGGTGATCAGGGAGACGAGCGAGTGACCGACAACCAGCCGGCCATCAACGAAGAGCAGATCCACAACGCCAAGCTGGTCTGGGACTTCCACCAGATGCGACACGACGTCCGCCCCGTCGACGTCGCGATCGGCCTGGGCAGCCATGACCTCGGCGTCGCCGGCTTCACAGCGGAGCTCTACCGCGCCGGCCTCTTTCCCACCGTGGTGTTCACCGGCGGCAACAGCCCCACCACCGCCAAGGTCTTCCCCCGCGGAGAAGCCGTCCACTTCCGCGAGCACGCCCTGACGCTCGGGGTCCCGGACAGCGCGATCCTTGTGGAGCCGAACGCCGGCAACACCGGCCAGAACATCGACTTCTCCCGGACGCTGCTTGCCTCCGCCGACCTCCACCCGAAGTCCGTGCTGCTCGTCTCCAAGCCGTACATGGAGCGCCGCTCCCACGCCACGGCCCGCAAGGTCTGGCCCGAGGTCGAGGTGACCTGCGCCTCGGAGCCCATGGAATTCGACGACTACCTCAAGAGCATCGGTGACGAAAAGCTCGTCATCGACATGCTCGTTGGCGACCTCCAACGCATCATCGAGTACCCGACGCTCGGTTTCGCGATCGAGCAGCATGTCCCGGAGGACGTACATGCCGCGTACGAGTCCCTCGTCCACGCCGGCTTCACCAGCCGACTCATCGGCGCCTGACGAGCCTCCGCCGGGCGGCTTGTGCGAGATTCACCAGCCCAACTTCTTCCCCCGGCTGAGCACCCTCGCCAAAATCTTCGCGGCGGACTACTGGATCGCCCTGGACGACCTCCAGTTCGCCCGCCGCGACTACCAACACCGTGCCCGCCTGGGCAGCACGTCCGATCCCGTGCGGCACCAGTGGCTCTCGATCCCCACGCACCTTCCGCGCGGTCGGTCGACCTTGGTGGGGGAAGCAGTGCTGGTCGACCCGGAACGGTCTCGCCGGCGGGTCATGCTCATGCTGGCGCAGCACTACGGTGACTGCCCCGACTGGCCGCTCTTCCGCCACGAGCTGGAGTCCGTCCTTCTCCAGTTCAGGCGGGCCGGCAGGACGGTCGATGTAGCCGAAGAGTCCACACGGATCCTCCTCCCTTGGGTGGAAGCGCCGCGTTCTGCACAGCAGCCGGCACCCCGCTCGGCCGGACCGATCACAGCGTCTCGCCGATCTCACCGCCACCACTGGCGGGGGCGGCTACCTCTGTGGCTCTGGCGGCATGCAACCGAACAGCTTCGAGGCGTCGCATCCCGCCGCACAGTGACCACGGGCTCTGTCTAGAGCACGGGCGTACCTGGTTCAGCAGGAGTGGCAGCTAGGCAGTTTCGTTGGGATCTTCTGCTCGTTGGTCTGGGTGTGTCGTTGACTGACGCGCAGTGGGCGCGGATTGAGCCGTTGCTGCCGGACCGGACGCCGAAGCGCGGTGGCCGGTGGCGTGATCACCGTGAGGTGATCGACGCGATCGCGTTCAAGTTCCGGACCGGTTCGCAATGGGTGCACCTGCCGGAGAGGTACGGCAACTGGCGGGGCGTCTACAACCGGCTGCGGATGTGGGCTCTCGACGGCACGTGGGAGCGGGTGTTCACCGCTCTCATGGCCCAGGCGGACACCGACGAGGACCTCGACTGGGCCGTGTCGGTGGACTCCACGATCGTTCGTGCGCACCAGCACGCGGCCGGGGCCCGCAAAAAGGGGCCCCGGCCGGCGAGCCCGGCGACCACGCCATCGGACGCTCCCGCGGCGGGCTGACCACGAAGATCCACCTCGCCGCGGACGGCCGGTGCCGGCCGCTGGCCTTCGTGCTGACCGCGGGCCAGGCGGGCGATGCTCCCGCCTTCACCGCGGTGATGGCTCGCCTGCGCGTCCCCCGACCGCGCGGACGGCCTCGCACCAGGCCCGACGTGGTCCTGGCCGACAAGGCGTACTCCTCGCGTGCGATCCGCGACCACCTGCGCGCACGCGGTATCCGCACAGTGATTCCGATTCCGGCCGACCAGCGCGCGAACCGGCTGCGGCGCGGCAGCCTCGGCGGCAGGCCGCCCGCCTTCGACCGCGAGGCATACAAGAAGCGCAACACCGTCGAGCGGTGCATAAACCGCCTCAAGCAGTGGCGCGGCATCGCCACCCGCTATGAGAAGACCGCCACCATCTACCTCGCCGGACTCCACATCGCAGGCATCTTCCTCTGGTCCGCCCGCTGATCCAAACGAGATTGCCTAGCGGTACATCGCGTAGAGGCTGCCGTTGTGGGAGGTGACGCCGGGTTCGCCTTCCATCGCGCCGACGTCGGCGTTCGGCATGCGGACCCAAGGGCTGTTGCGGTTGGGGGTGTTCAGGGCGTGGATGTGCCCCGCGTTGCCGCGGGCGACGAGCCAGACCTTGCCTTTGTGGGTGGCCAGGGTGGGGCCTTCCGGCGTGTTCCAGCCCGACGGCGGGTGCACGTAGTCACAGACGATGCCGAGCATCTCGGCGACCGTGTTGACTCCGTCGTGCTCGCGAAAGGCAAACCAGTTCCTGTCGCCGTGGGTGGTCATGGACGCCCTGTGGGCGGTCTCGTGGGCGGCTGGCCACGGGTAGAGCTGGTTCCAGGTTTGCCCGTCGGAGGAGTAGGCGATCTGCCCCCCTCTCCAGGAGCTCTGCCAGTTGTACGTGTAGTACGTGGCGTAGATGTAGTCGTCCTTCGCGGACATCGACGCGGCCCGGTCGGACTTGGCCGTCCCGGCGAGGCGGGTGGTGGTGCTCCACGCCGTCCCGCTTCCGGCCCAGGTGCTCAGAAGTACGTCGCCGTTCAGCGCGATGACCGTCGCGTACAGCCTGCCCTTGAAGGCGACCAGGCCCGGCACGAAGTCGCTGGACCAGGAGTTCACGCGCTGGGGTGGAGACCACGCGCCGTTGGTCATGCTGCTCCACATCACCGCGCGGTCGCCCGGGCGGACGTACATGCAGTGGAGTTTGCCGCCGAAGGAGACCAGGGACGCGGGTGAGGCGCTTCTCCAGCCCAGGGACACCGGGGCGCTCCAAGCGGTCGCGCCGTCGTCGACGGTGAGGTACTTCAGGGCTCCGGTGGGGAACACCGGTCGCTCGCCGGCGTACTTCACCCGCAGGGTGTGGCGTCCGTCGCCGTTGAAGTCCCAGTCGAAGTCCCGTTTGTTGTACATGGTCACCAGCGCGTTGCGGTCGAAGAAGAACGTGCGCTGGCAGGACAGGTCGTCGTCGTTGCGGAACGCCTCGTTCAGATCCACGATGATCCGGAACGCGTAGTGAAGCTTCCCCTTGATCGTGGACACCTGGAGACTGGGATCTGAGGTTCCAGAGGAAGTAGCACCAGGTGGGAAGCAAGTACACGAAGCGGTACACCGAGGAGTTCAAGCGGGACGCGATCGCGCTCGTCGACTCCTCGGGCAAGACGGTCACCGCCGTCGCCCGGGAACTCGGCATCAGCTCCGAGTCCCTGCGCGGCTGGTACCGCCGGGCCAAGGCCGACCAGGGCGAGGGCGTCCCGGGCGAGCTGACCAGCGCGGAGCGTGAGGAACTCAAGCGGCTGCGGCGGGAGAACCGCGAACAGCAGCAGACGATCGAGATCCTGAAAAAAGCGACGGCCTTCTTCGTGAAGGAGAGCGACCGGTGACCATGTTGTACCGGTTGATCCATGCGGAGAAGGCGAACTACCCGATCGTGCTGTTGTGCCGGGTGCTGCACGTGACCCGCTCCTCCTACTACGCCTGGCGCGAGGGCGAGGCCGCCCGCCGAGAGCGCCAGGCCACCGACGACGCGCTCGCCCACGAGATCACCGTGCTCCACATCGCCTCCCGTCGCACCTACGGCGTCCCGCGCATCCACGCCGAGCTGCGGCGTCTGGGGCGGCGGGTGAACCGCAAGCGCATCGCCCGCGTCATGCGCGAGCGCGACATCCGCGGCGTCACCCGCCGCAAGCACCGCTCACTGACCCGGCCGGACAAGAAGGCGAAGCCGGCCCCGGACCTGATCGGCCGCGACTTCCACGCCGCGCGTCCCGGGATCAAGCTGGTCGGCGACATCACCTACCTGCCGACGGCCGAGGGCTGGCTCTACCTCGCCTGCTGGCTGGACCTGGCCACCCGCGAGGTCGTCGGCTACGCCATGGCCGACCACCACCGCGCCGAGCTCGTCGTCGACGCCCTCGACATGGCCTACGGCCGAGGCGGCCTGGAGCCGGGATGCGTGATCCACAGCGATCGCGGCAGCGAGTACACATCGACGCAATTCAGAGATCGAATACGGGAGTTGGGGCTGCGACAGAGCTGCGGACGCACCGGATCATGTTTCGACAACGCCGCGGCGGAGAGTTTCTGGGCCCTGCTCAAGGAAGAGATCGGAACCCGGACCTGGCCCGACCGGGCCACCGCCCGCGCCGAGGTCTTCACCTTCATCGAGACCTTCTACAACCGCCGCCGCCTACGCAAGCACAAGATCTTCGGCTACCTCACCCCGGCCGAGACCAGACAGCGGCACCAACACGCCCTCGCGGCATAACGAACGAGTGTCCGAGATCACGGGGAAACTTCA